>NZ_CP054856.1:2043641-2692283 GCF_018417475.1 Novosphingobium decolorationis | reverse complement strand
GAAGAGCCTCGTGCGCCCCAAGTTCTCCGAGCTGGCTCCGCGCAACATCGTCAACGAGGACAACGAGGCCGAGTTCGGCAACCCCGACCTTCAGCCCTTCATGTCGTGGAACTTCGATGCGGGCGTGGAGTACTACTTCTCCTCGAACGGCGCGCTGACCTTCAACGGCTTCTACAAGTCGATCGACAACTACACCTACACGCAGACCTTCGACGACTACACCTACGAGGGCCGCACCTACGACGAGTTCCGCACCGCGCTCAACGGCGAGACCGCCGAGATCGTGGGCTTCGAGGCCAGCTACAGCCAGGCTTTCTCGATGCTGCCCGCGCCTTTCGACGGCCTGCTGACCCAGGTCAACTACACCTACACCCACTCGAAGGGTGAGCTGGCCGATGGGCGTTCGATCTCGCTGCCGAGCACCTCGAAGAACACCTTCAACGCGGTGCTGGGCTACCAGAAGGGCCCGCTCAACCTGCGCTTCTCGGGCACCTACCGCGATCGCTACCTCGACGAGGTGGGCGACGACGTGACCGAGGACCGCTACGTCGACAACCACTTCCAGCTCGACTTCTCGGGCAAGGTGCGTGTCACCGAGAACGTGCGCCTCACGCTCGACGTCATCAACATCAACAACGCCAAGTACTTCGCCTACCAGAACCTTGCCGGCGCGCAGCGCCTGCTGCAGTTCGAGAAGTATGGTCCCACGGTGAAGTTCGGTGCACGGGTGAACTTCTGATGAGAACATCTTTCACGACTCTCAGCATGATCGTGAAGCAGGGGTCGGGCGCATTGCTCCCGGCCCTTCTGCTTGGCGCCTGTGCGACCACCCCCGAGGAACCGGCCGTGCGGCTCCCCGCCGTCGAGGTGCCCGCTAGCGGCGAGACGAAGCCGGTGGGCACGGTCAACGACGATGCGGCCGATGACCCGGCCATCTGGCGCAACCGGGGCGATCCGGCCGCAAGTCTGGTGCTGGGCACCGACAAGAAGGCGGGTCTCTACGTCTATGGGCTGGACGGCGAGGTGCGCGATTTTGCCGCTGCGGGCCGCCTCAACAACGTCGACCTGCGCGAGGTCACTCTGGCTTCGGGGCAGACGGCGGTGCTGGTGGCCGCCAGCGACCGGGGCGATGAGGCCGAGCCGCGCATCGCGCTGTTCTGGCTCGATACGGCGACCGGCAAACTGCGCGACCTGGGAACGCAGAGCTTCCTTGCATCGGGGCACCGCGCGATGGAGGCCTATGGCTTCTGCATGGGCGCGCCGCTGGGCGAGGGGGAACTGGCCCGCGCCTACGTCGTGATGAAGGACGGGACCGTGGCCGAGAGCGCGCTCACCGAGGCGGATGGTCGTATCCGCGCCGCCTTCACGCGCGAGGTCAAGGTCGCGACGCAGGCCGAGGGCTGCGTGATCGACGATGCCACCCATACGCTCTACCTCGCCGAGGAGGACGTGGGGATCTGGCAGGTCGCGCTTGGCGCGGCCACGCTCGTGCCCGAGGCGCTGGCGAAAGTCGGGGCCAGGGACGGTCTTGTCGACGATGTCGAGGGCCTGGCCCTGGCGCGCGGCGAGGACGGTAAGGCCTGGCTCATCGCCTCCAGCCAGGGCGACAGCGCCTATGCGGTCTTCACGCTGCCCGATGGCGTCTACGCCGGGCGCTTCCGCATCAACGGCGGTGAACTTGGCGGCACCAGTGAGACCGACGGGATCGAAGTTGCGCTGGGTGACTTCGGCCCGAAGTATCCGGGCGGCCTGTTCATGGCGCAGGACGGCGACAACGCGCCCCATGCCCAGAACTTCAAGCTGGTCGCCTGGGACGCCATTCGCGCGGCGCTGAAGCTCGACTGACGGCGCGCGGCGGGTGGGCTGCAAAGAGCCTGTCCGCCGCCGCGTTCCTGGAGTAAGGAACAGGGCATGAAACACGGGTGGGCACGGCATCGCGGCAAGCGATTCGCACTGGTGGCAGGCGCCACCGGTCTTGCTGTGTTCAGTGCGCTTCCCGCGCAGGCCGACGTGCTCGAGGTCGGGCAGTCGGGCGCACAGTGGGTGGCAGGTGGCCCGCAGCCGAACGCCGAGCCGGATCTGGCCCTGGACGAGGGCGCGCTCGCCATCGACCAGGCTTCGCTCACACAGGCGCTCGATGCGGCCGGGCCTGAACGCTGGCGCGCGCATGTCGCGCAGCTTGCGGCCAAGTACGACATCAGCCCTGCGCTTCTCGAAGCCGTGGTCTGGCAGGAAAGCCGCTGGAACGAGGGGGCCCGCTCGCACGCGGGTGCACGCGGCCTTGCCCAGCTCATGCCGGGGACCGCGCAGCAGATGGGCGTCGATGCCGACAACCCGCACGCGAACCTGGAGGGCGGCGCGCGCTATCTGCGCGAGCAGCTCGACACCTTCGGCGGGGATATCGAGAAGGCGCTTGCGGCCTACAACGCAGGCCCCCGGCGGGTGGCGCAGGCGGGTGGCATTCCCCGCATCCGCGAGACCCAGGCCTATGTCGCCGCGATCATGGGGCGCCTCGCCGATCCGGTTCGCAAGTAACCGTCTGGCGCGAAGCTGGCCGCCAAGGATGGTCGGCGGGGCAGGGCGCTGCTACGGGCGCGGCCTTGAACCCTGACGAATTCTTGCGGAAAGGCCGCCGATGATTACCCCCACCGACACCTTCAAGGACAACCTCGCCCAGCTTCCCTCGATCGAGGGCGTGGAGCGCATCGACTTCGTCGATGGGACCGGGACCGTGCTCGACACGATCCCCAATGCGCCCGGCAAGAAGGGCTCGCTGGCGCTTTACCAGTATCTCCAGCAGGAATTTGGGACGCTTGATGCCAAGGCCGCGGACCATGGCCTCGCCATCTTCGCCGAGATGGTCGAGGACGCCCAGGCCAATCCGGGTGCGCACCCTAACATCGACCGCCTCGTGGCCATCGTCAACGGCGCCGCGCCGCTTGGGATCAAGGTCATTCCGGCTTCTGAGTAAGGTTCCATTTCAAGGGGCCATTGCCCCTTGACCCCAGAACGGGCGACCTCACCTTCCCCAGCCAGCTGGGCGGGAGAAAGATGCGGCAGCCAGTTCGGGGGCCCGAGGGCGATGGCCCTCGGATATCTCTGTCTGGCACATCAAAAAAGGGCGCTGTTCGTGTGAACAGCGCCCTTTTTTGCAGCAAGGTCCGGGCCAATCAGCCCAGGATGCGCTTGGCCATCGCGCGAACGTCCTCGCCCATGTCCTCGCGGTCGAGAGCAATCGAGAGCGTCGCTTCGACGAAGCCCAGCTTCGAGCCGCAGTCGAAGCGCTGGCCCTCGAAGGTGACGGCGTGGAAGGGCTGGGTGTCGATCAGCTTGGCCATCGAGTCGGTCAGCTGGATTTCGCCGCCCGCGCCCTTGTCCTGGCTGGCGAGCAGGCCCATGACTTCGGGCTGGAGGATGTAGCGGCCCGAGACGATCTTGTTGGAGGGCGCGTCTTCCACCTTGGGCTTCTCGACGAGGCCCTTCACTTCGGTCAGCTTTCCATTCACCGCACCGGGCTTGATGACGCCGTAGCTGGAAACCTCGTTCTCGGGCACTTCCAGCACCGAAACCAGGTTGCCGCCGACTTCGTTGTAGGCCTCGATCATCTGGGCCATGCAGCCCGGCGAGCCGTACATGAGTTCGTCGGGCAGGAAGATCGCGAAGGGTTCATCGCCGGTGACCGCGCGGGCGCACCAGACCGCGTGGCCCAGGCCCAGCGGCACCTGCTGGCGCACGGTGACGAGGTTGCCGGGCTTCATGCGCGTGGGCTCGAGCGGTTCGAGTGATTTACCACGACCGCTCATCGTGGCTTCGAGTTCATAGGCCGTATCGAAGTGCTCGACAATCGCGGTCTTGCCGCGACCAGTCACGAATACGAATTCCTCGATACCCGCTTCGCGCGCTTCGTCGACCGCATACTGAATAAGCGGGCGATCTACGACGGGGAGAAGCTCTTTTGGAATGGCTTTAGTTGCGGGGAGGAAGCGGGTTCCAAGTCCGGCCACCGGGAATACGGCTTTGCGGACTGGCTTTCGGAAGTTGTTGGCAGTCATGGACCTCGCAGTACCCTTCAGATGTTGCAAAGCAATTAAAGCGTTTTCGGCGCTGCAGTGCAACCAAGCCCTTCCACAAACACATGAAGCGGCCAATGGTTGCGCGCTTGCTGGCGCGCCAAATCACGCTAAATGGGTGGGGATGGACAAGATCGTTATTCAAGGCGGCAAACGCCTTTCCGGCACTATTCCCGTTTCCGGCGCCAAGAACGCAGCGCTCACGCTGCTGCCCTGCGCCCTCCTGACCGAGGAGCCGCTGACGCTGCGCAATCTGCCGCGTCTCGCGGACATCGACGGCTTCCAGCACCTGATGAACCAGTTCGGCATCTCGACGGCCATCGCGGGCTCGCGGCCGGAGGATTTCGGCCGGGTGATGACCCTGCAGGCCACCCGTATCACCAGCACGGTTGCCCCCTACGATCTGGTCCGCAAGATGCGCGCCTCGATCCTGGTGCTCGGCCCGATGCTGGCGCGCATGGGCGAGGCGACTGTCTCGCTGCCCGGTGGCTGCGCCATCGGCAACCGCCCGATCGACCTGCATTTGAAGGCGCTCGAAGCGCTCGGCGCGCAGATCGAGATGGCGGCGGGCTACGTGAAGGCGATTGCACCCGAGGGCGGCCTTCCGGGCGGACGCTTCTCGTTCCCGGTGGTCTCGGTCGGCGCGACCGAGAACGCGCTGATGGCTGCGGTCCTGTGCAAGGGCAAGTCGACGCTCCACAACGCCGCGCGCGAACCGGAAATCGTCGACCTGTGCAATCTGCTCACCGCGATGGGCGCCCGGATCGAGGGCATCGGCACGTCGGACCTTACCATCCATGGCGTGCCGCGCCTGCATGGGGCGACCTACATGGTCATGCCCGACCGCATCGAGGCGGGGTCCTATGCCTGCGCGGCGGCGATCACGGGCGGCGAGGTCCTCCTCAAGGGCGCGCGGATCGAGGATATGGAAGCAACCGTGCAGGCGCTGCGCGATGCGGGCGTGCTTGTCGAGCCGCGTGAGGACGGCCTCTACGTCGCGGCCAATGGCCCCTTGCGTCCGGTTACGCTCTCGACCGCCCCGTTCCCGGGCTTTGCCACCGACATGCAGGCCCAGCTCATGGCGCTTCTGTGCAAGGCGGAAGGCTCCAGCGTTCTGACCGAGACGATCTTCGAGAACCGCTACATGCACGTGCCCGAGCTCAACCGCATGGGCGCGCATATCGAGACCAAGGGCCGCACGGCCATCGTCCATGGCGTCGACACGCTGACCGGCGCCGAGGTCATGGCGACGGACCTGCGCGCCTCGATGAGTCTTGTGATCGCGGGGCTGGCCGCCGAGGGCGAGACCCAGGTGCACCGCCTCTACCACCTCGACCGCGGATACGAGCGTCTGGAAGAGAAACTGGCGCTGCTCGGCGCACAGATTGAACGTATCGGCGCCGATTGAGGAACCGCACGGGCCCCTTGTGCATTTTCCCATCAAACGCCCGCAAGGGCGCCTGAGAGGAGATTGGACAATGGGCCTTATGCGAATGGCCGCGCTCGGTGCGGCAGGCTACGCGTTCTACAAGTACACGCAGAAGGACAAGGGCGAGACGCCCAAGGTCCGCGATGCCGGTGCCGCGAACATGGAAACCACGCCCAGGACGTGGTCCAAGACCGACGAAGCGCTCGACGAGACCTTCCCGGCCAGCGACGCGGTCGCCAACTACTGATTACACGTGCATGTCCCTGATGCAGCGTACCCGAGGGGCGGGGCCGAAAGGCTGTCCGCCCCTTTCCCGTTGGGGCGTTGGAAGGCGAAGAGAGAAGGAAAGCCGGATTCAAGGGGCCATTGCCCGTTGACCCCGGAACTATCTACTTCACCGCTCCCAGCCAAGGGTGCGCGCGGAAGGTGAACTGGACAGTTCCGGGAGCCCGAGGGCGATGGCCCTCGGAACTATTCTTCTGATTCCCGTGTCTCCTCACTCTTCAAGCGGGGTCACCGAACTTGCAAAGCGCAGCATCAGCCAGACGCGGATCGCGCTGGCAAGGCCGGGAGGCACTTCGGCCTGCGCGCGTTCGAGGTCGATGCGCGCGACAAGCGCGTTGATCGGCACGCGCTCTTCCTCGGCGGCCGAGACCAGCGCGTCCCAGAACACCGGTTCCAGGCTGATCGAGGTCTTGTGTCCGGCGATTTCCACCGAGCGTTTGACGGGCGGGTGAAAGGGGGAGACCATCCCCCTGCAATAGGGGCACGCCCCCGGGCCGCCTACGATTTTTTTGGGGTGCCCTGTATGCGGTTCGCTCCCTAGGCTTTGCGGGGCAAGTGATTGCGATTACGCGTGGAGACAGATGGGATCATGGCAGAAGGGGACCTTCAGGACGGGTACGCGGCCCTCACTGAGCGGGAGAAGGAAACGCTGCGGCTGATGGCGCGCGGGCATGACGCCAAGTCGCTGGCGCGCCACTTCGAATTGTCGGTCCACACGATTCACGAGCGCCTGCGCAACGCGCGTCGCAAGATGGCGGTCTCGAGCAGCCGGGAGGCCGCCCGTCTGCTCCTGGATCGCGAAGAGGGGCTGGGAGCGGACTCGACCCCCAAATTGCAAGGGGACACGGAAATGGGGGCTGCGCCCGGCCCGGATCGCACAGCAGACCGGGAGGAGCCGAAACGCGCTTCGAAGACCCGGTCCCTTCTTGTCTGGGCGCTCGGTGGAGTCCTTGCCATGTCGTTTGCCCTTGTTGCCGCTCTTCTGATGCTGTCCCCGTCCGCCTCCCTTCAATCCGCACCCGAGGCGCACGGCGTGGAGAGCGCGCCGGTCGCCTCGGCGCGCGCCTGGCTGCACCTTGTCGACGAAGGCGAATGGGAAAAGAGCTGGGCCGAAACCGGAGAGGCCTTCCAGGCTCAGAATACGGCCGCGCGCTGGGCAAGCCTTGCGGGCCAGGTGCGCCCGCCGCTCGGCGAGGTCGTCACCCGCCGCCTGCTGGGCGAAGAGGCCGTGCCCGGCCCGCCGAGCGGGCTCAAGGTGGTCAAGTTCCAGAGCGCGTTCGCCCATAAGGCGAACGTGATCGAGACCGTCTCGCTCAGCCCGGAAGAGGGGCGCTGGAAGGTGGTTGGATACTGGATGTCCTGAGTCCAGGTCGGGGAAAGAGGATTGCCGAGGGCCATCGCCCACGGGCTCCCCATCCCGGCAACCTCACCTTCCGCGCGCCGCCTTGGCTGAGAAAGGTGAGGTCGCCCGTCCTGGTGTTTTAGTACATGTGCTGGCCGCCGTTGATCGACAGCGTCGAGCCGGTCACGAACTCGGCGTTTTCCGAGCACAGGAATGCAACGCCGCGGGCAATCTCGTAGGCGTGGCCGAGGCGGCCGACCGGGATCTTGGCGACGATCTTTTCCAGCACCGGTGCGGGCACGGCGGCGACCATGTCGGTGTCGATGTAGCCCGGCGCAATCGCGTTGACGGTGACACCGTACTTGGCGCCTTCCTGGGCGAGCGCCTTGGTGAAGCCATGGATGCCCGACTTGGCCGCGGCGTAGTTGACCTGGCCGTACTGGCCGGCCTGGCCGTTGATCGAGCCGATGTTGACGATGCGGCCCCACTTGCGCTCGCGCATGCCGGGGAAGGTGGCCTTGGCCATGTTGAAACACCCGCCGAGGTTGATGCGCATCACCTCGTTCCAGTCCTCGAAGCTCATCTTGTGGAGCACGCCGTCGCGGGTGATACCCGCGTTGTTGACGACGATGTCGACCGGACCGACTTCCTCGGCGACCCGGGCCACGCCTTCGAGCGTCGCTTCGTGGTCGCCCACGTCCCACTTGTAGGCAGGGATTCCCGTCTTGTCGGTAAAGGCCTTGGCCTTTTCATCGTTGCCTGCGTAGCTCGCAACAACCTTGTGGCCCCTGTCCTGCAGAGCCAGGGAAATAGCCTCTCCGATACCGCGGGTGCCGCCAGTAACAATCGCAACGCGTGCCATATTCAGCCTTTCGCTTTCGTGTGCATCCACCAAGCACATTGCTAAGAAAGGAATAGGAATGCGGCAAGCTCAGTGTGGCGATATTTGCATTCGCCCTGGCGAATTAAGGGTGCGACAAGTGCAACTGCGCTTGCGTGCCTGCGAATTACAGGCAGCTAGCGGTCACATTTCAACAATTTAGCAATAGTGTCAGAAGCTGAACTGGGTTCCGACATAGACCGCCTGGCTGTCCTGGCGGCCATCGGTGAGCGGCTGCAGGCGTTCCCGGTCCTGCGAGTAACGCACGCCCGCCGTGACGTTGAGGTTCTTGGCCACGCGGTAGGCGCCGCCCAGGTCCACCTCGCCTTCGATCCCCGCGAAGGTGCGGGGGGCACGCCCCGCCGCGCGCTTCTCGTCGATCGAGATGCGGGGGGTGAAGCGCGATTCCTTTTCCTCCCTGGTGCCCGGCGTCAGGCTGTAGGACTGGAGGTCGGGCAGGGCGGCCACGGAGCGCTTCTCCGAAGGCTTGACGAGGTCCTGTGCAAAGTTCTGGTACCCGCGCGACGTACCCAGGCTGAACGAACTGGCGGCGATCTGCGGATTGGCGGCTGCGCGCGGGCTTTCCGCCTTGGGCGCTTGATAGCGTCCGCGCACGATGATCGCCTTGGCCGCGACCGGATCGTCGCGCACGACCACCAGCACCGAGCGTTCGGGGCGATGCGGGGTACCGGCCGGGGTGAAGGCGAATTCGCCGCCCTTGGCGAGCGAGCGCATGGCAACCGCGCGCGAGAGCGTTTCGCCCGAGGCCTGCGATTCCAGCGAGCCCAGGCTTTCGCCTTGCGGATCCTCGCCATGGAACGACGCGGAAAAGGCCATGACTGCGCTGGGCAGCGCGAGCAGACCGACCGATCCTGCCAGCAGGGCACCGGCTCGCACACCGCCGCGCGAAGCGGCCGGGGCTTCTGTCGGGGGTGGAGCAGGGGTCTGCGCGGTCACGTCGAGGCACTCCCGTGTGGTGGCCAGCGCACTGGCCATGATCATGGCGTCTTGGTCTTGCACGATTCTTCTTAACACAGTCTGAGCCGGAAGGGGAAATGGTGATCGCACCGGCGTGGCTCAAGAGGGAGGCCAAGGCCGAGGACAGGCCACCATTCATCGCGGGTTTACCTGCCAGCGGCTCTACAGGGCGCCAGATCCAGGCTCGCCCACGGCCTGGGCTGTCCCGTTTGCGGCAGCATCAAAGGCAAGGGCGCTCTTGCTCCGAGGCAATGGCGGTTATAGAGGCAATGCAACATGTCGGGGACCGCAGGGCCAACCTCTGGGCCGATCCCTGCCGACACAGACCAGGAACCGGGAAGTAAAATGACAGGCAGCACTGAATTCGGCCTTTTCGCCCCGCGCAAGACGATGACCGCCGCGGTATGCGTGGTCGCGGCCCTCGCGCTGGCCGGCTGTGGCGGCAAGAAGAATGACGTGTCGGGCGCGCTGGCGCCCTCGCATGTCACCACCATCGGCGTGAACAGCTACCTGTGGCGCGCGAGCCTCGATGCGCTCTCGTTCATGCCGCTGGTCCAGTCCGACAGCAATGGCGGCGTGATCATCACCGACTGGTACGTGAACCCGGACAAGCCGAGCGAGCGCGTGAAGGTCTCGGTCACCATCCTCGACCAGGACCTGCGCGCCGATGCGCTGCGCGTCTCGGCCGCCCGCCAGATCCGCGAAGGCGACGCCTGGGTGGGGGCTCCGGTCCAGGCCGCGACCGTCCAGAAGCTGGAAAACGTGATCCTGACCCGTGCGCGTGACCTGCGCCGCGATTCGGTCGGCGGCTGATCCGGCCCTTCGCCGACCCAACCCGAATTTCGAAAGGTCCCCTGCGTGGGGGCCTCCCCCATGAAAGAACGCAAGGGCCGCAAGGGTCCTTGCAGGAGACCAGACTGAAATGACCGAGCGGTTCGACCCGGCGCAGGCGGATGTCCGCTGGCAGGCAGCGTGGGACGAAGCCCAGTGCTTCAAGGCGGACGACACCTCGACGAAGCCGCGTAGCTACGTCCTGGAGATGTTCCCCTATCCCTCGGGCCGCATCCATATCGGTCACGTGCGCAACTACACCATGGGCGACGTCCTGGCGCGCTACAAGCGCATGCGCGGCCACGAGGTGCTCCACCCGATGGGCTGGGACGCCTTCGGTATGCCGGCTGAGAACGCGGCCATGGAAAAGGGCGTCCATCCGGGCGGCTGGACGCGCGACAACATCGCCAACATGAAGGCGCAGCTGAAGCGCCTGGGTTTCGCGCTCGACTGGTCGCGCGAACTCGCCACCTGCGAGCCGGACTACTACGGCCATGAGCAGGCGCTGTTCCTCGACATGTACGCGCACGGCCTTGTCTATCGCAAGGAATCGGCGGTGAACTGGGACCCGGTCGACATGACCGTGCTCGCCAACGAGCAGGTCATCGACGGGCGCGGCTGGCGTTCGGGCGCGCTGGTCGAGAAGCGCAAGCTGAACCAGTGGTTCCTCAAGATCACCGACTTCGCCGATGAACTGCTCGAGGGGCTGGGCAGCCTCGACAAGTGGCCCGAAAAGGTCCGCACGATGCAGGAGAACTGGATCGGCAAGTCGCAAGGCCTGCAGTTCAGCTTCGACCTTTCGGACGGCGGCAGCGTCGAAGTCTATTCGACCCGTCCCGACACGATCTTCGGCGCGAGCTTCGTGGCTGTTGCCGCCGATCACCCGATTGCGCAGGGCGTGGCGAAGGACAGTGCCGAGGCGCAGGACTTCATCGCCGAGTGCAAGCGCGGGGGCACCACCGCGGCCGAGCTCGAAACCGCCGAGAAGCTGGGCTTCGACACCGGCATTACCGCGAAGCACCCCTTTACCGGCGCCGAGCTTCCGGTCTTCATCGCCAACTTCGTGCTGATGGACTACGGCACCGGCGCGGTCATGGCCGTTCCGGGCCACGACCAGCGCGACTTCGAGTTCGCGACCAAGTACGAACTGCCCATCCTGCGCGTTGTCGCGGCCAAGGCTGAGGATGCCGATGCGCCCTTCGCGGGCGAGGCGGAAGCCGGGGACGGCGTGCTCGTCCACTCCGATTTCCTGAACGGCATGAGCGTGGCCGAGGCCAAGGCCGAAGTCATCCGCCGTGCCCAGGACGGCGGCTGGGGCGAAGGCAAGACGGTGTGGCGCCTGCGCGACTGGGGCATCTCGCGCCAGCGCTACTGGGGCACGCCGATCCCGTTCATCCACTGCGAGGTGTGCGGTGTGGTGCCGGTGCCCAAGAAGCACCTGCCCGTAACGCTGCCCGAAGACGTCGATTTCCAGACGCCGGGCAACCCGCTCGAACGGCATCCGACCTGGAAGCATGTCGACTGCCCGCAGTGCGGCCATGCGGCGCGCCGCGAGACCGACACGCTCGACACCTTTGCCGACAGCTCGTGGTACTTCCTGCGCTTTGCCAGCCAGCCCGGCGACAAGCCTTTCGACAAGGAGGCCATCGCCAAGTGGCTCCCGGTCGAGCAGTACATCGGCGGCATCGAGCACGCGATCCTGCACTTGCTCTACGCCCGCTTCTGGACCCGCGCGCTGGCCCGCATCGGCCTTGTCGACGTGAAGGAGCCGTTTGCGAGCCTGTTCACGCAAGGCATGGTCACGCACGAGGTCTACTCGCGCAAGGAAGGCGGACGCGACGTCTACTTCGCGCCCTCCGAGATCAATGTGGGGCAAGAGGGTGACAAGCGCGTCGCGACGCTCAAGGCCGACGGTTCGGCCATCGAGGTCGGCAAGGTCATCAAGATGTCGAAGTCGAAGAAGAACGTGGTCGATCCCGACGAGATCGTCGCGACCTACGGCGCCGACGCGATCCGCTGGTTCATGCTGTCCGACAGCCCGCCCGAGCGCGACCTGCCCTGGTCGGAAGCCGGGATCGAAGGCTGCGCACGCTTCGTGCAGCGTCTGTGGAGGCTCTTTGCCCAGTTCGACGCTTCGGCGGAAGGCGAGGACAAGGCGCTCGACCGCAAGCTGCACCAGACGATTGCGGCGGTGGCCGAGGACATCGAATCGCTCGGCTTCAACAAGGCCGTCGCGCGCATCTACGAGCTGACCGGCGCGGTCGAGAAGGCCAAGCCTTCGGCAAGCCGCTCCACCGCGATCCGCGAACTCCTGCTGCTGATCGCGCCGATGATGCCGCACCTGGCCGAGGAAGCCTACGCCACGTTCGGCAAGGGTCTCGTCGCCGAGGCGCTGTGGCCCGAAGTCGATCCGGCGCTGCTGGTCGAGGACGAGGTCACCATCGCGGTCCAGGTCAAGGGCAAGCTGCGCGACACGCTGACGGTTGCCAAGGGCGCGTCGAAGGAAGACCTCGAGGCGCTTGCGCTGGCCAGCGAGAAGGTCCAGCGTGCGATCGATGGCGCTGAAATTCGCAAGGTAATCGTCGTGCCCGATCGTCTGGTCAATATCGTCGCGTGAGGTCCCTTCGCGCCTTTGCGGCCGCGCTTGCGCTGGCCGTTCCGCTGGCTGGATGCGGCCTCTCGCCGATGTACGCGGGCGGTGGCAGCGGCGAAGTCGCGCGCGGCCTCTCCGACATCCAGGTCGCCGCGATCGAGGGGCGCGCGGGCTGGCTCGTGCGCAACGCGCTGATCGACAAGATGGGCGAGCCGCCGGCCGGCACCACGCCGCGCTACCGGCTTGACGTGCGCCTTGACGACCAGCTCGAAGGCTTCGGCCTCCTTTCGGATGACACCATCGGGCGCGAACGGCGCACGCTGCGTGCGCGCTTCCAGCTTGTTGATACGGCCAGCGATGAGATCGTCGTCGACGCGACGGCGGGCTCGGATGCGGGTATCGACGTGGTCTCGTCCGACTACGCCACCATCGCCGCGGAACAGCGCGCGCTGGAGAACCTGGCCAAGGACGTCGCCGACCGTATCGTGACCAATCTCGCGCTGCGCCTGCGCGACGATGCACGTCCCTAAGGTCCCGTGAAGGCCACCCAGAAGGACTTCGCCTCGGTCGCGGCCCGGGTCGCGCGTGAGGCCCGGCTGTTCTTCCTGTGTGGGCCCGACGAATCGGGCGCGAGCGATGCGGCCGCGAAGATCGTCTCGCTTCTGGACGACCCGGGCGAACGTATCGAGATGAGCGGAGCGGAACTGCGCCGCGATCCGGTGCGCCTGGGTGACGAGGCCCGCTCGACCTCGCTGTTCGGCGGCACCCGCCACATCTACGTGCGCGCGCAGGGCGACGAAGCACACGATGCGGTCAAGACCCTGATCGAGAACGAGGTCGAGGGCTGCCCGGTCCTGATCGTGGCGACCGGCGCGACCGACAAGTCGCGCACGGCCAAGCTGCTTTCCGGGCGCGGCGATGCGCTGGTGGGCATGTTCTATCCGCCCGATCTCGCCTCGGTGACCGCCACGGTGCGCACGCTGGCCAACGGGGCGGGGCTCAAGATGGGGAGCGAGGTTGCCCAGCGCATTGCCCGTGCGGCAGGGCTCGACACGCGGCTTGCGCGTTCCGAGGTCGAGAAGCTGGCGCTCTATCTGGATGCCGTGCCCGAGGCTCCGCAGGCGGTGACGATGGAGGCCCTCGATGCGATCGGCGCCTCGACCGAGGACGATGCCTTCGGTCCGCTCGTCGATACGATCCTGGGGGGGAAGCGCGAGCTTCTCGCCTCCGAACTCAAGCGCATGCACGACCTGCAGATCAATCCGGTGGGACTGTTGCTGGCCTTGGAGCGGCGTGTGGCTCAACTGGCCGCTCTCAATGCCCAATTGGGAACGAACGGCGACGTCGGCGCTTTACTCGAAGCCGAAGCCAAGGCGCGTCGGGTATTCTGGAAAGACAAACCGGCCCTGGCGCAGCAATTGCGGGTCTGGCGCGGCCCGCGTCTCGACCGTCTCGTGTCGCGTCTTGTTGCACTGCACCAGAGTCTCCTGTCCAATAGTCAGGATTCGGAGCTCTTGTTGGCCGATGGTCTCGTGCGAATTGCTCGAATGGCGATAGGATCTACAAAACAACGCGCAAGCAGAACCGTCTAAGGTTTTTCGATTGCTACTTGGTGGCCATGGGGACTATACGTATTGCACTGCAGCATTACCGTCTTCGAACTAACGCAGGGGGGCAGGGCAAGGTGAAGCTGGCTGTCGGGAGTGCCGAATCCATGAATGCGCCGTTCGCGCCACGTGCCGTGCTCAATACTTCGCCGGAGCAAGGGGTTAGCCCCGTTGCACCGGCTCTCGTGCGTCGGCGTTTGCAGTGTTACCTGGGCATCATGCTCGGCGATATGCTGGCGATCGCGATCGGTTTCGCGGTGATCGGCTGGGCGATTCACGGCCAGCTCGGGTTCTCGCGGGCGCTCGTCTACGGACAGCTGGTCCTTCCCATCTTCCTGACGCTGGCCCTCTACAACGGCAGCTATTCCCTCACCACGCTGCGTAACGCCTGGTCCGGGGTAGCCCGCACGATGATGGCGATGACGCTGTCGGTCGCGGTCGCGGTTTTCGTGCAGTTCCTTATCCGTCCCTCCGGTGAACTGCCCCGTCTTGCCTTTGTCCTGGGGTCGGTCACGGCGATGATCCTGATGGCCATTTCGCGCCGTCAGATGCGGGCGCTTGTCCGCTGGCGCTGCGGGGCCCAGGTGCTCAACGAACTGGTCATCGACGATGGCGGCCCCAAGGTCGATTTCCCCGGGGCCATTCGCGTTTCGGCCGCTGCAATGGGGCTGCGTCCCGATCTCAAGGACCCCGATGCGCTTGACCGCTTCGGTCTGGTGCTGCGCAATATCGACCGCGTGATTGTAAGCTGCCCGGTCGGCCGCCGCGCGGAATGGGCGATGATGCTCAAGGGCGCCAACGTCGATGGTGAAGTGCTGGACGATGTTGTTGTGCGGCTCGGCGCGCAGGGGGCCCGAGTCTCGGGCCAGCATGGCCTCCTCCTGGTTTCGGCAGGGCCGCTGGGGCTTCGCGAGCGGGCGATCAAGCGCATGTTCGACCTTGCCTTCGCGGGCAGCGCCATCCTTGCGCTCTCGCCGCTTCTGATCGTGATCGCGCTGGCCGTGAAGTTCTACGACGGGGGCTCGGTGCTCTTCGTCCAGCGGCGCATGGGGCGCGGCAACCGCTTCTTCAACATGTACAAGTTCCGTTCGATGACCGAGGCCTTGTGCGATGCCGATGGCAACCAGTCGGCCTCGAAGAATGACCAGCGCATCACGCCGGTCGGCAAGTTCATCCGCAAGACCAGCATCGACGAGTTGCCCCAGCTCTTCAACGTGCTCCTGGGCGACATGAGCCTCGTCGGCCCGCGTCCGCACGCCACGGGATCGCTGGCGGGCGACAAGCTGTTCTGGGAGGTGGACCTGCGCTACTGGCAGCGGCACAGCCTCAAGCCGGGCCTGTCGGGCCTTGCGCAGGTGCGCGGCTATCGCGGCGCGACCGACAAGGAATCGGATCTGGTCAACCGCCTGCAGTCGGATCTGGAATACCTCGAAGGTTGGACGATCATGCGCGATGTGCAGATCATCTTCCTGACCTTGCGCGTCCTGGTCCACGACCGCGCGTTCTGAGCGCCAGCCAAGCCAGGCACGAAAAAGCCCGCCCGGTCCAATGACCCGGCGGGCTTTTTCGTGCCTGTGTCGGCGAGGGTGCCGGCGAAGGTGCCGGCCAGGATCAGTTGGAGGATTTGGGTACGTTGAAGGTGCCCTTGACGCGCCCGCCCGAGGCCGAGGAGACGCCGGTCTTGAGATCGACCACGAAACGACCGCCGCGCAGCGTATCGGTGCTGCCGCGTTTGAGCGAGGCGTTGCCGACCATGGTGATGATGCGTTTGTTGAAGTCGTAGACGGCCACGTCGCCGGTGGCGACTTCGTCGCGCCGGGTCACACGTACACCGCCGGTTGCGGTGATGCGCTGGACCTCGAGGCGGTCGGCGTTGGTGAAATTGACCACGGTGCGCGCGGCCTTCAGCGTCAGGCCGGCCTGGCGGATGTCGACATTGCCGGTGAGCACGACGCGGTCCTCCCGGTCCTGCAGCTCGATCTTGTCGGCCGAGAAGTCGACAGGGGCGTCGGTGTTGTGGCCTTCGAGGGCCTGCGCCCCGATCCGCTGGGAGGCGACAAGGCCGCCAGTTGCCAGGAGCGCGAGGGCAAGGGCCGAACGCAGCGCAAGGGAGGGCAGGCGAACGGACGTCATTGGGGTATCTCCAGCTTGCTGCCGGGGGTCATCCGCAGCTTGGCATTGCCTTCAAGGGTTACGGTGCGCGCTTCGAGGTCGGCCTGCATGGTCTCGGCCTTGAAGGTGCCGCTGGGCACCCGACCTTCGACGCCGCCGGAGCCATGGGCGAGCTTGGATGCGATATCGACCGAGACGTTGTTCGCGGTCATGTGGTAGCCATCGCTCGCGGCGAAATCGACAGGTCCATCGACGTCGAGCAGGTCCTCGTCGTAGTTGTAGCGCCCGCGCGGGGCGACGATCTTGCCGGGCCCGTCGCTGAGTGCAAGCTGGGCGGCGAGGTCGAACATCTCGACGATGGGACTGGCCGCGCTTTCCTGAACGGCCGTGCCTGCCGTGACGGTGAAGGCGCGCCCCCGGTCGTCTTTGCCGCTGTAGGCGGCGTCGTCGACCGAGAGGCGGTTTTCGGTGACCTCGACCTTGTTGCGATCAAGCAGGAAGCTGACTTCGCCGCGCGGGCTGAGGGGCACGAGGATCATCACCGCAGCGACCACGCCGATCGCGGCCGGCAGGGCCTTTATCAGGAAACCCACCAGGCGGTCGTGCGAGCCGCCGGGCGCGGCAAGGTGCCGGCGGCGGTTGCGGATCTGTCTGGCTTCCTCAGACATGGGCGCGTGGTTCCTGCAGCGTCAGGCCGCTTGGTGGCTGAAAATGTCGTGGTCAGGCCACCCGGCGAGGTCGAGACGCGCGCGGGCGGGAAGGAAATCGAAGCAGGCCTGGGCCATCTCGGTGCGGCCCTCGCGGGCGAGGCGCTCGACCAGGATGGTGTGCATCGCGTGGAGGTGACGAACGTCGGAGGCTGCATATTCCTTCTGCGGGTCGGACAGGTCCGGCGCACCCCAGTCGCTCGACTGCTGCTGCTTGGACACTTCCTTGCCGAGAAGTTCGCGCACCAGGTCCTTGAGGCCGTGGCGGTCGGTGTAGGTGCGCACCAGCTTGCTCGCGATCTTGGTGCAGAACACAGGCGCAGCCATCACGCCCATGTAGTGCTCCATCGCGGCGAGGTCGAAGCGCGCGAAATGGTAGAGCTTGAGGCGCGCCGGATCGGCCAGCACCGCCTTCAGGTTGGGCGCGGCATAGTCGCTGCCCGGCGCGAAGCGGACGAGATGCTCATCGCCTCCGCCATCGGAAATCTGGACCACGCACAGGCGGTCGCGGCGGGTGATGAGTCCCATCGTCTCGGTGTCGACGGCAACGGGCCCCGGCGCCAGGACGCCCTCGGGGAGATCTTCTTCGTGGAGATAGACAGCCATGATGCGAAAGTGCTTAGGGATTGCCGGTCGGTTGCGCAATGGGCGCAAGCCCACCTTGTTGCCGGGCGCGGAGGAAATTTGCGATGAGCGGATCGGACAGCCACGCCGGTGCCGAAGGCGCCGAGGCGGTGCCGGAAAGCTGGCGCGCCGCGCTTGCCCCGGTTCTGGAAGCTCCCGAGGCGCGCCGTCTGGGCGCCTGGCTGCATGCCGAGGAGGCGGGTGGCAAGACCATCTATCCCCCGCGCGGCAGCCGCCTGCGCGCATTGGAACTGACCCCGCTCGATGCGGTCAAGGTCGTGATCCTGGGGCAGGACCCTTATCACGGTCCGGGACAGGCGCACGGGCTGGCCTTTTCGGTGCAGAGGGGCGTGCGCGTGCCCCCCTCGCTGGTCAACATCTACAAGGAACTGGCTAGCGACTGCGGTGTGACGGCGCCCGGGCACGGCAACCTTGAAGGCTGGGCTCGCCAGGGTGTGCTGCTCCTCAACAACGCCCTGACGGTCGAGGCGGGGCAGGCCGGTTCGCACCAGAAGCGGGGTTGGGAGGCGATCACCGATGCCGCCGTGGCCGCGGTTGCGGGGCGGCGCGAGCCGTGCGTGTTCCTGCTGTGGGGTTCGCATGCGCAGAAGAAGGCGCAGCGGGTGCCGGGGCTCATGCAAAGTCAGCACCTCATCCTGCAGGCGCCGCATCCCAGTCCGCTCTCGGCGCACCGCGGGTTCCTGGGATGCGGGCATTTCAGCCGTACCAACGCCTTTCTGGAAGAGAACGGGCGTCAGCCGATCGATTGGGGCTGCGTCTGATAGACACAGCCGATCAGGCTGATCGCAAGCCCTGCGGCAACCACTTGCGGGCCTGACGCATTCTTCTTGGCGAACCCCCAATCGCCGAGAGGACCCATCCATGGCCGACAAGCCCACCCTGACCACCAGCGCCGGTGCCCCTGTTCCTTCCAACGAGAACTCGCTGACCGCGGGCACGCGCGGGCCGGTGCTGATGCAGGACTACCAGCTCCTGGAGAAGCTCGCCCACCAGAACCGCGAGCGCATCCCCGAGCGCACTGTCCACGCCAAGGGCTGGGGCCTGCAGGGCACTTTCACGGTGACCAAGGACATCACGAAGTACACCTGCGCGAAGATGTTTTCCGAGGTGGGAAAGCAGACCGAGGTGCTTTCACGCTGGTCGACCGTCGCGGGTGAGGCGGGCGCGGCCGATGCCGAACGCGACGTGCGCGGCTTCTCCCTCAAGTTCTACACCGAGGACGGCAACTGGGACATGGTGGGCAACAACACGCCGGTCTTCTTCGTGCGCGATGCCTACAAGTTCCCGGACTTCATCCACACGCAGAAGCGCCATCCGCGCACCAACCTGCGCAGCCCCGAGGCCATGTTCGACTTCTGGGCCGCCCAGCCCGAGAGCGTGCACCAGGTGACGATCCTGATGTCGGACCGCGGCATCCCCAAGAACCCGATGCACATGAACGGCTATGGCAGCCACACCTTCTCGATGTGGAACGCGGCTGGCGAACGCTTCTGGGTGAAGTTCCACTTCAAGACCCAGCAGGGACACAAGTTCTACACCAACGCCGAGGCCGAGAAGCTGATCGGAAAGACGCGCGAATCCTATCAGGAGGACCTCTACAACGCGGTCGAGAAGGGCGAGTACCCCAAGTGGACGCTCTACATCCAGGTCATGCCCGAGGAAGACGCGCTCAAGACGCCCTACAACCCCTTCGACCTCACCAAGGTCTGGCCCCACGGCGACTACCCGCTGATCGAGGTGGGCGTCCTGGAGATGAACCAGAACCCGGACAACTACTTCCAGATGGTCGAGAACGCGGCGTTCAGCCCCTCGAACATCGTGCCGGGGATCTCGTTCTCGCCCGACAAGATGCTGCAGGCACGCGTGTTCTCCTATGCCGATGCGCACCGCTACCGCCTTGGCACGCACTACGAGGCGCTGCCCGCCAACGCCGCCAAGGCCGCCAAGGTGAATCATTATCACAAGGACGGCGCGATGCGCTTCTTCACCAACGACTTCGGCAACCCGGACGCCTACTACGAGCCCAACCAGTACGATGGGCCGGTCGCCGATGCGGGCGCGCAGGAGCCGCCGCTGCGGATCGACGGGGACATGGATCGCTATGGCAACCCGCAGGAGATGGACGACTTCACGCAGCCCCGCGCGCTCTATGAGATGTTCACCGACGAGCAGAAGCAGCGCCTCTACACCAACTACGCGCAGGCCATGGGGCCGTGCTCGAAGGGCGTGAAGGAACGCTGGTTCGCGGTCCTGGAGAAGGTCCACCCCGACTATGCGGCCGGCGTGCGCAAGGCCTGCGAGGAACTCGACAGCGACGTGAACGCAGTGCCGATCACGAGCGAGACCGCGACCGACGCCGAAGAGGTGAATACGGCGCCCGACACCGTGAAGGCGCACGCGGAGTAAGCGACGAAGTAGAATTCTTATCTTAAGGGGCCATCGCCCCTTGACCCCGGAATCGGCAACCTCACCTTTCTCAGCCAATCTGGCGTGCGCAAGGTGAGGTCGACCGTTCGGGGAGCCCGAGGGCGATGGCCCTCGGATATCTCTTTCTTTCTGGCCGCTCAGGCCGCCGCGCTGGTCCGCCGCAAGGGCTCGCCCTGTCCCGCGATCTCGGGGCGGTCCTCGCGCATGCGGGTGCGGAAGCCCGCCATGAGTTCGCTGAGGCCGCGCGCTTCGCTTTCCAGGCTTCGGGTCGCGGCGGTCGTTTCCTCGACCATGGCCGCGTTCTGCTGGGTCATGCGGTCCATTTCGCCGACCGAGGTGTTGACCTGATCGAGGTCGCTCGCCTGCTGGCGCGCCGAGGTGGCCATCTGCGCGATGAAGCTGCGCAGTTCGCTCACTTGCGCCAGGATGGCCTCGAGCCGGGTGCCGGTCTCGCCGACCAGCTCGACGCCGCCTTCCACTTGCGCGCTGCTCTTGGTGATGAGCTCCTTGATCTGGTGCGCCGCGTCGGCCGAACGCTGGGCGAGATCGCGCACCTCGTTGGCGACGACCGCGAAGCCCTTGCCCGCATCGCCTGCGCGCGCGGCTTCGACCCCGGCGTTGAGGGCCAGGAGATTGGTCTGGAAGGCAATACCATCAATGAGGTCGATGATGGTCGAAATCTCGCGGGCCGAGGTCTCGATGGCGGACATCGCGGAGACGGCGGCGCGGACCACTTCGCCGCCTTCGCTGGCCTCGTCGTGGGCCGTGGTGATGGCCTCCTGCGCCTGGGCGGCGGTGCCTGCCGATTCGCGGATGCGGTCGGTCACTTGCGCCATGGCCGCGGCGGTTTCCTCCAGGCTCGCGGCCTGCTGCTGGTTGCGCTGGGCAAGGTCGTCCGAGCCCGCGCGAATCTCCGAGATCGCGTTCATCACGCTGGAGGCCCCGACGCGCACGGTGCCCATGGCCTTGCACAGTGCGGAGACGGCCTCGTTGAAGTTCGTGCGCAGCGCCTCGTAGCTTTCCGGGAAGGGTTCGGTGATGCGGTATTCGAGGTCCTTGCCCGCAAGCTTGTGGAGGCCGACCGAGACATTCTCGACCACGCGCCGCTGTTCCTCGTCCGCGCTGGCCTTCTCGATCCCGGCGCGGCGGAAGACGTCCATCGAGCGGGCCATCGTACCGAACTCGTCGCGCCGCTCGGTGCCTTCGATGACGATGTCGAAGTCGCCTGAGGCGAGGTGTCCGAAGCTGCGGCTGGCGTTCTCCAGAGGGGTGACGATCCTACGGTCGATCAGCCGGGCGGCATAGGGGATGGCGGCCGCCAGCAGCAGCGCTATGAGAGCGCTGGCCAGCAGGCAGGCGGCGGTGATCCAGGTGTCGGTGCGCATCTCGGCCGTGGTGAAGGCGCGCGAGAGGGCGACGAGCTTGAGCACTTCGTGGCGTTGGCGGTCGTAGATGGGGGAGAGTTCGCGCTCCTGGATCCAGTACATGGCATCCCGGTCGCGGCCCTTGGCGGCCTTGGCGAACTTGCCATCGACGATGCGCCAGAAATGGTCCGCGACCCGGATCACGCGGGCCAGCTGGTCGCGCACTTCGGGAGGCACCTCGTTCTCCTGCCAATAGGCCTGGCGTTCGCGGAATTCGCCTTCGAGGCGCTCCAGCTCGTCAAGGACGAGCGGGGCTTTCCCCGGGTTGGCGGTGGCCTGTGTGACCTGGAGGTAGGGTTCGACGACAAAGGCCGGCGGGGGCAGGATGTCGGCCAGCATCTCGTTCTGGAGGGCGTGCTTGCGCTCGATCGGACCGCCAAAGCGGATCATGTAGACGGCAAGGCCGGTCAGCAGCACGGCGAGCGCAACGAGCGTGGTGAGCCCGCGTCCGGCCTTCCGGGTCTGGTCCTTGATCACCGTCTCGCTCCATCCCTTCTGCGCATCCCGGCGCGCGTCCTTGCAGGCGGCCCGTGGCCGGGCTGCCGCGAAGAGGAGGTAACGGCGCACGGTGAAATGGGCGCCAAGGCGCACCTAGGCGACTTTGCGGGGGAGCCGGGCAGGAACCGGCAAGATGCCAGGAGGTCGCACAGGGCGCGCGCAACGCTTTCGGGAGCCATGAAAAAAGGGGCGCCCTTGCGGACGCCCCTTCGTATCTCGGTTGCCGTGTGGCCCTGTCTCAGCGCGGCAGTTCGCTCGCGCCCATCAGGGCCTCGTCGACGGCGCGCGCGCACTGGCGGCCTTCGCGGATGGCCCAGACGACGAGGCTCTGGCCACGGCGCATGTCGCCGCAGGCCCAGATCTGCTCGTCCGAGGTCTGGTAGACCTGGGTGTCGGCCTTGACGTTGCCGCGCGCGTCGAGCTCGACGGCGGCCTGGTCGAGCATGCCGGCCTTCTTGGGGCCCACGAAGCCCATGGCGAGAAGGATGAGGTCGGCTTCGAGCGTGAACTCGCTGCCCTCGACCTCGACCATCTTGCCGTCCTTCCACTCGACGCGGACGCATTCGAGGCCCTTGACGTCGTTGTCGCCGACGACGCGCTTGGTGAGCACGGCCCATTCGCGCTCCGCACCTTCCTGGTGGCTGCTCGAAGTGCGCAGCTTCAGGGGCCAGAACGGCCAGGACATGCCCTTGTCCTCGTGGACCGGGGGCTTGGGCATGATCTCGAGCTGGGTGACCGACTTGGCACCCTGGCGGTTGGAGGTGCCCACGCAGTCCGAACCGGTATCGCCGCCGCCGATGACGATGACGTTCTTGCCGGTCGCGGTGAGCGAACCGCGCGGTGCGGCGCGCAGTTCATCATCGCCCGCGTTGCGCTTGTTCTGCTGGGTGAGGAACTCCATCGCAAGGCGCACACCGGGCAGTTCAGCGCCCGGGATCTGCAGCTTGCGCGCATCCTCGGCGCCGCCGGCAAAGACGATCGCGTCGTAGTTTTCCTTGAGCGAGCTCACCGAGACGTTCACGCCCACTTCGGTGGAGGTGCGGAAGGTCACGCCTTCGGCTTCCATCTGCGCGGCGCGGCGGTTGATGAGGTGCTTCTCCATCTTGAAGTCGGGGATGCCGTAGCGCATCAGCCCGCCCACGCGGTCGTTCTTCTCGAACACGGTGACCGAGTGGCCCGCGCGCGCCAGCTGCTGCGCGCAGGCGAGGCCCGCCGGGCCCGAACCCACGACCGCCACCGACTTGCCGGTCTTCGCCTCGGGGATCTTCGGCGTGATCCAGCCTTCCGACCAGCCCTTGTCGACGATCGCGCATTCGATCGACTTGATCGTGACGGGCTCGTCGATGAGGTTCAGCGTGCAGGCTGCCTCGCACGGAGCGGGGCAGATGCGGCCGGTGAACTCGGGGAAGTTGTTGGTCGAGTGGAGGACCTGCAGCGCGTTGCGGAAGTCGTCCTCGTAGACCAGGTGGTTCCAGTCGGGGATGATGTTGTTCACCGGACAGCCGGTGTGGCAGTGCGGCACGCCGCAGTTCATGCAGCGTGAGGCCTGCCCCTTCAGCGTTTCCGCCGAAAGGGGGACCACGAACTCCTTGTAGTTCTTCAGACGCTCGTCGACGGGTCCGTACGTACGGTCCTGGCGGTCAAGCTCGAGAAAGCCGGTTTCCTTGCCCATGTCTTCTATATTCCTTCGAACTTATTCCGCCGCGACCGTGGCGGCTTCGAGACGCTCGGCTTCGAGCATCTTGAGCGCCTTGGCGTAGTCGCGCGGCATCACCTTGACGAACTTGCCCAGCGCATCCTCGAAGTTGTCGAGGAGTTCGCTGGCCCGGCTCGAGCCGGTGTGCAGCTTATGGCGTTCCAGCAGGACGCGGATGCGCTCGGCGTCGTGACGCAGCATGTCGCCCATGCCCAGGTCGTTGACGCTGACCGTGCGCTGCTGCGGACGGCCGGTGCCCTCGTCCTCGTCCGGGGTCGCCGAGACGCTTTCGAGATCCACCATCGCGGTGTTGGCCAGGTCCTTGAAGCGGCCTTCCTCGTCGTAGACGTAGGCGATGCCGCCCGACATGCCGGCTGCAAAGTTGCGTCCGGTCTTGCCCAGAACCATCACCACGCCGCCGGTCATGTACTCGCAGCCGTGATCGCCGCAGCCTTCGACAACCGCGATGGCGCCCGAGTTGCGGACCGCGAAACGCTCGCCGCCCACGCCGTTGAAGAACGCCTCGCCCGAGACCGCGCCGTAGAGCACGGTGTTGCCGACGATGATGTTCTCGGTGGGAACGCGCTTCACGTTGTCCGGCTGGCGCACGATCACGCGGCCTCCCGACAGGCCCTTGCCGACGTAGTCGTTGGCATCGCCGACGAGGTCGAGCGTCACGCCATGGGCGAGCCAGGCCGCGAAGCTCTGGCCGGCAACGCCGGTCAGCTGCACGTTGATGGTGTTGTCGGGCAGGCCCTCATGGCCGTAGCGACGCGCCACCTCGCCCGAGAGCATCGCGCCCACGGTGCGGTTGACGTTGATCACCGGCTTCTCGATGCGCACGGCCTCGCCGTTCTCCAAGGCCGGGGCCGCGGCGGCGATGAGCGCGTTGTCGAGCGCGTTCTCGAGGCCGTGGTCCTGGCGCTCCGACCAGTTCAGCGAGGGGCTGTCGCCCAGCGGTGCCTGGTAGAGGATGCGGGAGAGGTCGACGCCCTTGGCCTTCCAGTGGGTGATCGCCTTCTTCATGTCGAGCTTGTCGACGCGGCCGACCATCTCGGCGATGGTGCGGAAGCCCAGCTGGGCCATGATCGCGCGCAGTTCCTCGGCGACGAAGAAGAAGTAGTTGATCACGTGCTCGGGCTGGCCGGTGAAGCGGGCGCGCAGAACGGGGTTCTGCGTGGCAACGCCGACCGGGCAGGTGTTGAGGTGGCACTT
Organism: Novosphingobium decolorationis; assembly: GCF_018417475.1. Taxonomy (NCBI): domain Bacteria; kingdom Pseudomonadati; phylum Pseudomonadota; class Alphaproteobacteria; order Sphingomonadales; family Sphingomonadaceae; genus Novosphingobium; species Novosphingobium decolorationis. The sequence goes on along the minus strand of NZ_CP054856.1, from coordinate 2,667,544 downwards.
GCGCATCATGATGCACCCGGCCGCGATCAGCGGCGCGGTGGCAAAGCCGAACTCGTCGGCACCCAGGAGTGCGGCGACCGCCACGTCACGGCCCGTACGCAGCCCGCCGTCCGCCTGGACAGCGACGCGGCTGCGCAGGTTGTTGAGGATCAGCGTCTGCTGGGTCTCGGCCAGGCCGATTTCCCACGGGCTGCCCGCGTGGGTCAGCGAGGTCAGCGGCGAAGCGCCGGTGCCGCCCTCGTAGCCCGAGACGGTGATGTGGTCTGCACGTGCCTTCGAGACACCGGCGGCAACCGTGCCCACACCCACTTCGGAGACGAGCTTGACCGAAACGCGGCTCGTCGGGTTCACGTTCTTGAGATCGTGAATGAGCTGCGCAAGGTCCTCGATCGAGTAGATGTCGTGGTGCGGCGGCGGCGAGATGAGGCCCACACCCGGGGTCGAGTGACGGGTCTTGCCGATCACCTTGTCGACCTTGTGGCCGGGCAGCTGGCCGCCTTCGCCGGGCTTTGCGCCCTGCGCCATCTTGATCTGGATGTCGTCGGCGTTGACGAGGTACTCGGTGGTGACGCCGAAGCGGCCCGAGGCAACCTGCTTGATCGACGAACGCATCGTGTCGCCGTTTTCCAGCGGCTTGAAGCGCTTGGGATCCTCGCCGCCTTCACCGGTGTTCGACTTGCCGCCGATACGGTTCATGGCGAGCGCCAGCGTGGTGTGCGCTTCCCACGAGATCGAGCCGTAGCTCATCGCGCCCGTGGCGAAACGCTTGACGATCTCGCTGGCCGGTTCGACTTCCTCGATGGGAATGGCCGTGTCGGCCAGCTTGAAGTCGAGTAGGCCGCGGATGGTCAGCATGCGGGCCGACTGGTCGTTGATGCTCTCGGCAAACTCCTTGTACTTGGCGGGCACGTTGCCGCGCACCGCGTGCTGGAGGTTGCCGATGTTGTCGCTGGTCCAGGCGTGGTCTTCACCGCGCACGCGCGAGCCGTAGATGCCGCCCACGTCGAGCATGCCCGCGTAGATCGGGTTGTCGCCATAGGCCTCGGCGTGGCGACGCACGGTCTCTTCGGCGATTTCGGCCAGGCCAGCGCCTTCGATGGTCGTCGCGGTGCCTGCGAAGTAGGTCTCGATGAACTCGCTCGAGAGGCCCACGGCGTCGAAGATCTGCGCGCCGCAGTACGACTGGTAGGTCGAGATGCCCATCTTGGACATCACCTTGCGGATGCCCTTGCCCACGGCGTAGACGTAGTTCTTGGCCGCATCGTCGGCCGAGATCGGCAGCTTCTTGCGGACCCGCATTTCCTCGATCGTCTCGAAGGCGAGGTAGGGGTTGATCGCTTCGGCGCCATAGCCGGCCAGCGCGCAGAAGTGCTGGACTTCGCGGGCTTCACCGGTCTCGATGACAAGGCCGGTCTGCATGCGCAGGCCCTGGCGCACGAGGTGGTGGTGCACCGCTGCGGTCGCCAGCAGCGCAGGCATCGGAATGCGGTCCGGGCCCTGCGCACGGTCGGACAGGATCAGGATGTTCTTGTCCGCGAGCACGGCTTCGGTTGCCGCCCAGCACATTTCCTTGATCGCCATCTCAAGTCCCGCGGCGCCGCTCTCGGCGTCCCAGGTCATGTCGATGGTCTCGGTGCGGAAGGCGCCGTCAAGGGCGGCTTCCACCGAGCGGATCTTGGCCAGACCCTTGTCGGTCAGGATCGGCTGGCTGACTTCGAGACGCTTGTGCGTTCCGGCATCGTGGCCAAGCAAGTTCGGGCGCGGACCGATCATCGAGACGAGGCTCATGACCAGTTCCTCGCGGATCGGGTCGATCGGCGGGTTGGTGACCTGCGCGAAGTTCTGCTTGAAATAGTCGTAGAGCAGGCGGGCCTTGTTCGACAGGACCGGGATCGGCGTGTCGGTGCCCATCGAGCCGATCGGATCATCGCCGTTCATGGCCATCGGCTCGAGGAAGCGCTGAGTGTCTTCCTGCGTGTAGCCGAAGGCCTGCTGGCGGTCGAGAAGCGTGCCGGTGGGCGCGGGGATCTCGGCCAGTTCGGGCTCGATCACGTCAAGGTCGGCGAGCTTGTACTGCGCCTTGTCGAGCCACTTCTCGTAGGGTTCCTCCTCCGAGAGCTTGGACTTGATTTCCTCGTCCTCGATGATGCGACCTTCTTCGAAGTCGATCAGCAGCATGCGGCCGGGCTGGAGGCGCCACTTGCGCACGATGCGCTCCTCGGCGATCGGCAGGACGCCGCTTTCCGAGGCCATGACGCACAGGTCATCGTCGGTGACGAGGAAGCGCGCGGGGCGCAGGCCGTTGCGGTCGAGGGTGGCGCCGATCTGGCGACCATCGGTGAAGGCCACGGCGGCCGGACCGTCCCAGGGCTCCATCAGCGCGGCGTGGTATTCGTAGAAGGCGCGGCGCTTGGCGTCCATCAGCGGGTTGCCGGCCCAGGCTTCCGGGATGAGGATCATCATCGCGTGGACCAGCGAGTAGCCGCCCGCGAGCAGCAGTTCGAAGGCGTTGTCGAGGCACGCGGTGTCCGACTGGCCGTGCGGGATGATCGGCCACATCTTGTCGAGGTCCGCGCCCAGGAGGTCGCTTTCCATGGTGCGGCGGCGCGCGTTCATCCAGTTCACGTTGCCGCGCACGGTGTTGATTTCACCGTTGTGCGCCATGAAGCGGTAGGGGTGCGCAAGGCGCCAGCTCGGGAAGGTGTTGGTCGAGAAGCGCTGGTGCACGAGGCCGAGCGCCGAGACGAAGTCCGGATTGCGCAGGTCGTCGTAGAACGAGCCGACCTGGGTTGCCAGCAGCAGGCCCTTGTAGACGATCGTGCGGCTCGAGAAGCTGGGCATGTAGAGCTCGGTCAGGCCGGGCAGGTCGTTCTTTTCGGCCAGCTTGTGCAGCGGGTTCTGCGTCTGCTTGCGGATCACCAGCAGCTTGCGTTCGAACGCGTCCTGGTCGGGGCAGTCGCCGTCGCGTGCGATCACGCACTGGCGCACCACCGGCATCGATTCCAGAACCGCCTTGCCCAGGCCGTCGAGCGTGACCGGCACGTCGCGCCAGCCCACGAGGCGCTGGCCTTCCTTGGCAATGAACTTCTCGAAGGTCGAGACCACGAAGTCGCGCGAAGCCTCGTCGCGGGGCAGGAAGCACATCGCCACGGCGTAGTCGCCCGGTTGGGGCAGCTCATGGCCATTGTCCTTGGCCCACGTGCGGAAAAGCTGATCGGGAATCTGCGTGAGAATGCCCGCACCATCGCCCAGCAGCGGGTCCGCACCCACGGCGCCGCGGTGGTCGATGTTTTTCAGAATCTCCAGAGCCTGGGTAATAATGGCGTGCGATTTCTCACCCTTGATATGGGCTACGAAGCCCACACCGCAGGAGTCATGTTCATTTCGCGCATCATAAAGGCCCTGGGGCTTAGGAAATCCCATCGATAATACCCATCCTGTCATTTTGTCAGGGGTCGCAAAACCCGCTTCGCCCGCGCAGCGCGCACGAATCGAGCGCCGCTCTTGAGCGACATAGTGACCCCACGGTCCCCATGCAGATTGAGGGGCGGTTTTGCAACCGACTTCGGGCCTCGACGGATGAAAAATTCCAATTGACGCCGATTTTAGGCCATTTTGTTATCAAGAATCAGCGTTTGAGAACTGTCGCAATGGTTTGGTGATACAAGTGTCCGCGGAGCGGAACCCGCTTCGGGGAACAGAAGGCAGGCGATTGCCTCCGCTGCCCCTCCAGCGATCAGGCGGCGCCGCTCATCCGCTGGAGCGTGGCGAGGGCCGCGCGCAGGGCCTTCTCGGTCTCTTCTGCGTCTTCGCGCGCGGGGGCATCGAAGGGGCGGGACTGCGCGAGGGAGGCATCGGCCTGCATTTGACGCGGGAAGGCCAGGGGTTCGGACCCTCCGGCTGGGGCCGCATCGAAGGGACGCGGAGCCTCGCTCGATGCGCGGGCGGTCTGGCTGCGCGCCTCTTCGCCCGGGAAGATCACGACCGGTTCGATCTCGTCGTGGTCGTCGGGTTCCTCGACGCGCACGAAGGACGGCGCAGCTTCGCTCGGGCGCGACAGGCCCAGCAGCGAGGAGTAGCCCTGTTCAAGCACGCTTTCTTCTTCGGCGTCGTTTTCCTCGGGCTCTGCGGGGGCAAGACCGGCGGGCGCCGCGAACGGGGCCGGTGCAGACGGGGGCGCAGGTGCGCGGATGTGGCGGGCCGGGATGTAGTCAGGCAGCGCCTCGTCGTCCTCGTCCTCGAAGGCATCGAAGTCGATCCCGCGCATGGCGGCGGGCAGGCCCGGCTTTGCGGCGGACGCCTCTTCGGGAGTCGTCTGTGCCGCCTCGTGCGTGGCAGGCTCGCGGGTGGCCTCGGAGTTCGGCGCGGCGAAGGGGCCGCGGGCCAGTGCGACCGGGGCCGGTTCGGGCGCTTCGACCTGCGGGCGTGTTGCCTCCTCTGCGGCCGATGGCGTCGGTAGTGGCGGTGCCTCGGTGGCGGCTTCCGGCGAATAGGGCTCCGGGATGGCGGGGCCGCTCGTGGACGGCGCCGGGGTCGGTTCGTCCGATGTCTCCGGGGCCGGGTCCAGCGCCTCGGTCTCGCGGCGGCGCGTCATCGCCAGGGCGAGGCGCTCGAGCAGCTCGATCGGCGAGAGTTCATCGAGTTCGCGCGCGGCGATGCGCTCGGCGCCGCTGCGCGGGCCTGCGCCTGCGGTGAATTCGGCCATGGCGGCTGCGGCGAAGGGCAGCACATCGGGCGCTTGGGCCGGAGCGGTCTGGGCGCTGCGCAGTTCGTCCGTTGCGACGGCCTCGGACACGGTCGGAATCTCGTCCAAAGTCTCTGTGCCTTCGTCGATTTCCTCATCCTTGTGCGGGAGCAGCGAGAAGCCAGGGGCCGCGGTCCTTGCGGCGATAGCTTGCGAATAGGCGTCGAACAGGCGCTGGCCGGGGGCTGCCGGTACGTCGGCCTCGGGCGCAGAGGCGGACGGGGTGCCTGTCCGGAAGACCTGCGCCTCGGGCGGGATGGGGCGCGACGGGGACACGCTGGACTCCAGGGCAACAGGCGCATCCGGGGCGACAGCGGTCGCGGCTGGGGCTTCAGCTTCGGCTTCGCGGGGGGCGGGCATCACGTCCGGCTCGGCAGCGGGGGCCTGTGCATTGTCGAGATAGGCCTCGAGATCAAACTCGCGCATGTCGAGGATGCCTTCGGCGATTTCGCCACGTCCGGTTTCTTCAAGGGGCGCTGCGGCAGATGCAGGCGCAACGATCGTCTCGAACTGCGCGGGGGCCTTGGGAGCCTCGGGCGCGCTATTTTCCAAGGCCTCGGCGGTCTCTGCACTCGCTTCCTGGGCGCTCGCGGTTTCCAGTTCCATGTTGGCCAGTGCCCGACGACGGCCCGCAGGCGCGCGTGTGCTGGCGGGGGCTTCGTCCCGAGCCATTTCGGTGCGATCCACGTGGGCGCGGGCATGGGCGCGGGCAGACGGGCGCGGGCGCACGATGCGCAGGGCCAGGAATCCGCCAAGAAGGGCGCCGAGCCCGGTCATGGCAAGGGCAAGCGCGATGCGGAAGGTGGCCCCCAGCGGCGGCGCGGCCATGGGTACGAGCGTGTCGAGGCCGGTGGCGAGAATCGCCTGCTCGACCACGGCGGGGCGCAGCGCGATGCTGCACAGCCCCGCCAGCGCGCCGCACCACAGCGCGATGATGGCGGGGAAGATCGGATGCTGGCTGATCGGCGGCTTTCCGCCTTTGGTCTTGCGCATCTTATCGGCCACGTCGCACACCCCCAGGAGTGATTATCGGGCCGGGAATCGCGGAACCGATCGCGTTCTAGTGCCCATGTTGCGCCACCACTGGTGACAGCATTTGGTAAACGTCTTGATAACGCCTGGCATTGGCGGACCAGTCGTGCGCGCGGCGCACATGGGCAATGCCCGCGGTGCGAAGGCGTTCCCAACTATCGCGCGCGCCGAGCAGTTCGGCAAGCGCGCGCGCCAGATCCTGTGGATCATCGGGCGCGAAGAGCACGCCGGTCTCGCCATGGGTGACCAGTTCGCGATGTCCGCCCACGTCACTGGCCGCGACGATCTTGCCTTGGGCCATCGCTTCCAGCGGCTTGAGCGGGGTGACGAGGTCGGTGAGCCGGCTGCGCTTGCGGGGGTAGGCCATGACATCGCACAGCGCGTAGTAGCGTTCGACCTCGGCGTGGGGAACGCGCCCCACGAAGCGGATTGCGTGCGCGGCCGGAGACTCTTTGGCCTGCGCGCCAAGCGCCTCGGCACGCGGGCCCCCGCCGACCAGCAGGAGGCGTGCGTCGGGCTCTCGGGCGAGCAGGGCGGGCATGGCCGCGATGAGGTCGTCGAGCCCCTCGTAATCGTAGAAGCTGCCGATGAAACCGATGACGGGGCATGGCCGCCCGTCCGCGCGCTGGAAGCCAAGCGTCCGGGCCAGTGCCTCGTCGCGCGGCGCAGGCGTCCCGAAGAGGTCGAGATCCACGCCGTTGGGCATGACCGTGATCTTGTCGGCGGGCACGCCGCGCCCGGCAAGATCAGCGCGCAGGCCCTCGCAGATCGTCACCACTGCATCGGCGCGGGCAACAACATGGTTTTCAAGGCCGCGGGTCAGCCGGTACTTGATCGAGCCTTCGCGACCCGTGCCGTTGCCTACCGCGGCGTCTTCCCAGAAGGCCCGGATCTCGTAGACGAGGGGGAGCGCGTGGCGCCGGGCGGCCCGCAGCGCCGCGGCGCCGCACAGCGCGGGCGAATGGGCGTGGAGGATGTCCGGGCGCCAGGCCGCGATCGCGGCCTCGATCCCGGTGTGGAAGCGGGCGATTTCGCGCGCCTCGCGCCAGACCGGCGGGCCCTTGGCGGTCCCGGGGGTGCGGTGGAAGAGCAGGCCATCGGCCTCTTCAGGCGCCGTGTCACCTGGGGTGTCTCCGGCCTTGTGGCGCAGCCCCGTGACGCCGCGCACCTCGTAGCCCATCGCCTGCTGTGCCTTCAGGATCGCACGGGTGCGGAAGGTGTAGCCGCTTTGCAGGGGCAGCGAATGGTCCAGCACGTGCAGGATGCGGGGCGGGCGTGTGCTCATGGCGCTCGTTTGCTACAGGACAACGCTTAACGCGGCGTCAACCCGGGCGCCTTAGCAGGTTTTGCGATGGTCGACATCTTTGCCCTTGCCCTCTCCCACGGCCTGATCGCGCTGGCCGTGTGGCGCCTGTTGCAGCGGCCCGATCTCGACCGCGAGGGCGAACCCCCAGCGCCGCGTCGTGCCCCGGGTGGGCAGGGGATGCGCGTTCCCGGCGCCGCTACCGAGCCGCAGTCCGAAGAGGATGCGCGCGCGCCGCGCCCGGGAGCGCCCGGTGCTTAACCTCGCCTTCACCGGCTTCTTTGTCGCGCTTCTGCTGGCCGGGCTGCGCCGCCCGTTCCTGTGGGTGCTGTGCTATCTCTACATCGACATCGTTGCGCCCCAGATCATTTCCTGGGGGTTCCTCTCGGTCATCCCCACTTCGCTGATTGCCTTCGTTGCGGCCTTTGGCGGCTGGCTGGCGCTCGACGGGAAGGAGGGGACGCGCTTCACCTGGCGTCAGGGGGTGATGCTGGCGCTGCTCACCTACTGCGCGATGACCACGCTGCGCGCGGACTATCCGCTGCCCGCGCTCGAGAAATGGAGCTGGGTGTGGAAGGCGCTGGTCTTTGCGATCTTCCTCCCGCTCACCCTGCGCACGCGCCTGCGCATCGAGGCCGCCGCACTGGTGATGGTGCTGGCGGCCAGCGCGCTCATCATCGATGGGGGGATCAAGACCGCGCTGGGCGGTGGCGGCTATGGCACCTTGCGCATCTTCGTGGAGAACAACACGGGCCTCTATGAAGGCTCGATCCTCTCGTGCGTGGCCATCGCGATCATCCCGATCATCCTGTGGCTGGCGCGACATTCGACGATCTTTCCCTCCGACTGGCGGGCCTGGACTTTCGCGGTGGCGCTCATCTTCGCGTGCTGCCTGATCCCTGTGGGCACGCAGGCGCGCACCGGCCTCGTCTGCCTTGCGGCCCTATGCATCCTCTACCTGCGCACCGCGCGCCACCGGGTCCTGATCCTGGCGGGCATGACGCTGGTCGCCTTTGCCGCGATTCCCTTCCTGCCCCAGTCCTTCGTCGCGCGCATGAACACGATCGAGAACCACGAGGCCGACCAGTCGGCAGGCACGCGGCTGGGGGTCTGGAAGTGGACCTGGGACTACGTACGGGAGAACCCGCTGGGCGGTGGTTTCGAGGCCTACCTCGCGAGCCGGGTCGAATACGACACGGTCGTGCATGACACGAGTGGAGACGTGACGACCGTGCGCCGCGAGCATGTCGTCGAGACAGGCCGCGCCTACCACTCCAGCTACTTCGAGATGCTGGGCGAACAGGGCTATCCCGGCCTGTTCCTGTGGCTGCTGCTCCAGGCTTCGGGGCTGTGGCAGATGGAGGCGCTGCGCCGCCGCTACCGCAAGCGGAGCGCGCCGGAGGAGGCCTGGGTGGCCCCGCTTGCCAATGCGCTCCAGCTCTCGCAGGTGTCCTACCTCGTCGGCTCCCTGTTCGTGGGCATCGCTTTCCAGCCCTTCATCCTGATGGTGATCGGCCTGCAGTGCGGCCTGTGGAGCTATCTTGGGCGGGTCGGTACGTCACAGGTGAAGGCCGACCGCGCGAAGCCCCGTGCTCGCGTGGAAAGGAAAATGAAGGTGCGCCCCTTAACCTGAAGGGCACTTCGCCGTTTTGGTTACCGTGGGGATGTGCGGTGGCACGACTAAGAATCTTTCCATAGTCTGCACTTCGCGTCCGCATTTACGGCAAATTAACCTTTAACCTTCATCCCACCTATGGTTAATTCTCGGCAAGGTCCGTTGCGAAGCGGTTACCGCAGTCTACACCGGGAGCCGATAGGGTCGGCACATAAGGGCAACAAGGGGATCACCCAATGCGAGTTCTGTTGATCGAGGACGAACCCACCACTGCGCGTGCGATCGAGCTGATGCTCACGGCCGAGGGGTTCAATATCTACTCGACCGACCTGGGCGAGGAAGGCCTCGATCTGGGCAAGCTGTACGACTACGACATCATACTGCTCGACCTCAATCTGCCCGACATGCACGGGTACGACGTGCTCAAGAAGCTGCGCGTGGCCAAGGTGCAGACCCCGGTCCTCATCCTGTCGGGCATCTCGGAAATGGATTCCAAGGTCCGCTCGTTCGGCTTCGGCGCTGACGACTACGTCACCAAGCCGTTCCACCGCGAAGAACTTATCGCGCGTATTCATGCGGTTGTGCGCCGTTCCAAGGGGCACTCGCAGTCGGTCATCCGCACCGGCAAGCTGGTCGTCAACCTCGATGCCAAGACCGTCGAGGTCGATGGCGCGCGGGTGCATCTGACCGGCAAGGAATACGCGATGCTGGAGCTGCTCAGCCTGCGCAAGGGCACCACGCTGACCAAGGAAATGTTCCTGAACCACCTCTATGGTGGCATGGACGAGCCCGAGCTGAAGATCATCGACGTCTTCATCTGCAAGCTGCGCAAGAAGCTCAGCCATGCCTGCGGTGGGGCCAACTACATCGAGACCGTCTGGGGCCGTGGCTATGTCCTGCGCGATCCGGACGAGATGCAGGAAGTCGCCTGAGCGCACCCGCATCCTGATCTGACCGAATCGAAACGGCCGGCGTTCCTTGAGGGAATTGCCGGCCGTTTCGATTCGCGCTTTTCGCGATTCGGGGAGGATCAGAGCAGCGCGGCGAGGAGCGAGAGCAGGGCCGCCGTCATCACCGCGTTGAGCGCCATGCCCAGGCTCGCAAAGGCGCCTGCTGTCTCGCTGACCTGGAATGCGCGTGCGGCTCCGAACCCGTGCGCGGAAACGCCAAGGGCAAAGCCGCGCGGGCGATAGTCGTCGAACTTCATTGCGTTGAGGAGCGGGGTGGCCACCATCGCCCCCACGATCCCGGCGAACAGGACGATGCAGGCGGCCAGCGCGGGCACGCCGCCCAGCTGCTGGGCGATGGCCATCGCCACCGGCGTCGTCGTCGCGCGTGGAGCAATCGAGGCGAGAATGTCGGCAGGCGCCCCGAAGAGGGAGAGAATCCCGACCGCGCTGACGATCGAGGTGACCGCACCTGCCGCGAGCGACAGAACAATCGGCACGGCAAGCCGCTTGATGCGCTCGCGCTGCGCCCAGATCGGGACGGCGAGACCGACCACGGCCGGGCCGAGCAGGAAGCTGAGGAGGAAGGTGTCGGCCTGGTAGTCGGCATAGGGTGTCCCCGTGGCCCAGAGCAGCGCGATCAGCACCGGCGTGGTCCAGAGCACCGGGTGGCACAGCGGATGACGCCCCGAGCGCTGGGAAAGGCGCTCAAAGATCTCGAAGACGCCCAGTGTCGCCGCCAACCACAGGAGCGGGGTAGCGAGAAGACCGGCGAGAGCGCTCATGCGCCGGGCTCCGCAAGCTGCACGGGGCGCTTGCCGACTTCGTCCGGGGTGAAGCGGCGAAGCGCCCAACGGAACACCAGCGCGGTGACGACGATGGTCAGCACGGTCGAGACCCCGGTCGCGAGCGCGAGCCCCAGCCCATAGCGGGCAAGCGCAGGACCTTCCTGCATGAGGCCGACCGCGGCGGGCACGAACATGATCGAGAGATGCGCGGTCAGCCAGCCACTGACCGCGCCCAGCGTCGGCCGCTCGCGCCGCACCAGCGCCAGCCATCCCAGCAGCAGCACCATGCCGATGACCGAACCGGGAAGCGCAAGCCCGGTGATCCGGTGCAGCGCCTCGCCAACGAGCTGGCAGGCAAGAAGGAGGAAGATGGCGGAGAGCATGGGGAAAGGTCCGGTTCTGGGAGAGGCGGTCGGCGCGGGCTGATCCGGGAGGTATGGCCGGGCCGGGGCGTGCGTGCAATTCGTCCTTTGCGTGGATTCAAGGCACGAAGCCATGTGCGGACAAGGATAGAAAGGTGATTCCGAGGGCCATCGCCCTCGGGCTCCCCAAACTGGCGACCTCAGGGTTATCGCGCCACATGGCCTGAGAAAGGTGAGGTCGCCCATTTGGGGGTCAAGGGGTAATAACCCCTTGAATCAGGACTTCCTTCTTCTTCTCTTCTATCATCCGCCCTGCACCGGGAAAGCGAGGCCAAGCTGCCCCGCCCACCACGTGCAATATTGACCCGCACGCGCTTGCCTGCCAGTGCCGCGGCCCATGACTGCGCACAAACCCGGCGATCCCACGACTCTCAACCGCCTCTACGGCCGCTCCAAGGGCAAGCCCCTGCGTGCGGGCCAGCAGGGCCTTGTCGACAACCTCCTGCCCAAGATTTCGATGCCCGAGGACGGGCCGATCACGGCCGAGGGGCTGTTTGGCGATGATCGCCCGCTCCACTTCGAGATCGGCTTTGGCGGCGGCGAGCACATGGCCGCGCGGGCCGACATGCTGCCCGGCCACGGTTTCATCGGCGCCGAGCCCTTCATCAACGGCGTCGCGCAGGCGCTGATGCACGTTGCGGGCGACAACGGCGCGCATCCGCCCCTGGGCAACGTGCGCATCCACCACGGCGATGCGCTGGAAGTCCTCGCACGCATTCCCGACGCTTCGCTCTCGTTCCTCTACCTGCTGCACCCCGATCCCTGGCCCAAGGCGCGCCACGCCAAGCGGCGCATGATGAACGATGGTCCGGTGGACATGTTCGCGGCCAAGCTGAAGCCCGGCGGCGAGTTCCGCTTCGGCACCGACCACGCCATCTACCTGCGCCATGCGCTGATGGTGATGCAGCGCCACACCGACCAGTTCGAATGGCTCTGCGACAAGCCCCTCGACTTCCAGAAGCGCCCGGGCGGCTGGCCCGAGACCCGCTACGAGGCCAAGGCCCGCGCGGTCTACAAGCACGAGGTCTGGTACTTCCGCTACCGTCGCAAGGGCTGAGCGGAAAAGCAAAAAAATGGTTCCGAGGGCCATCGCCCTCGGGCTCCCCAAACTGTCGACCTCACGGATCTCGCGCCACGTGGCCTGGAAATGGTGAGGTCGCCCGTTTGGGGGTCAAGGGGTGATGACCCCTTGAAAAATGTCTTCCTGCTTCTGCCTCTTCGTACCTCAGAGGTACTGCTGCACCTTGTTCAGCAGATCGCGGCGGCGGCGGCGCTGGCGGATCTGGTCGGTGGCGATGCTGAGCGGCTGGACGCGCGGGCCCTTGGGCACGTTGCGTTCGAAGTGGAAGCTGCGCGTCGCGCCCACGGGCAGGTCCTCCAGCGCGTAGAGCGCGACCACGGTGAGGTCGAACTGGTCGACCTCCTCTTCCTGCACGTCGGTTTCCTCGTTGGCGTCGAGCAGGGTGCGCACGATGTCATCGAAGTGGCCGATGTTCATGAACTGGCCGGTCGCAAGGCTGCCCTGGCCCATGATCGAGCGCGGGTCTTCGCCCAGATCGCCTGGCAGTTCGCGCAGGTCGGTCAGCGCCAGTTCGATCTGGCGCCCGCGCACATGGACTGTCGCGATGAGACTGGAGACGTAGAGCGGCTGGCTGCTCATGTTGGTGACGAGGCAGCGGCTGCGCATGCCCCGGCCCGCCGCGCGGGTGATGAGGATCGTCGAGCGCTTGGTGCCCCGGAACTGGACCAGGAGCAGCTGCAGGTAGATCACCCAGACGATCAGCATGGCAAAGCTGAGAGCGACGCTGACGACCTGCGTGTTCCCTGTAAACCACTGCCACACGGGGGCACCTCCTTCGATCCGCAGCTCCAATACACGTCCGCGTCCCCATGGCGCGGCGTGAGCCAGCCTTTAGGATGGACCCGGGGCGGGTCAATTGAAATTCGCGCCGATCAGGCCGCGTTCGGGCGCCGGACGGCACTTCGCAGGCCAGGCGTTGCAAAAAGGCCCCGGCAGGAGGGTCCTGCCGGGGCCTTTTGGTCAGGTGTCGCCGGGAACAGGGCCGTCCGGGAAGGCGGCCCTGTGCGGCGGTGTTGCTGTGACCTCAGCCAGCGATGCCGGCGGCCGCGAGCACGGCGCTCGTCAGCACGTCGGGCGCGATCGCGGTCATCGGTACGATCTGGACCGGCTTTTCCATGCCCAGCAGGATCGGACCGATCGAGGTCGTGCCGCCGATCTCGCGCAGCAGCTTGGCCGAGATGTTGGCCGACTGCAGGCCCGGCATGATCAGGACGTTCGCCGGAGCCGAGAGGCGGCAGAACGGGTAGAGCGCCATGATCTTGGGGTTGAGAGCGGCATCGGGGGCCATCTCGCCTTCGTACTCGAAGGGCACGTCGTCACGCTCGTCGAGGATGTGCACGGCATCGCGGGTGCGCTCGACCCACTGGCCTTCCGGGTTGCCGAAGGTCGAGTAGGAGAGGAACGCAACGCGCGGCTCATGGCCCATGCGCTTGGCGACCGAAGCGGCTTCGGTGGCGATGATCGCCAGTTCCTCGGCGCTCGGACGCTCGTTGATGGTGGTGTCAGCCAGGAACACGGTGCGGTTCTTGCCGACCAGCATGTGCATGCCGAAGGGCAGCTTGTCCGGGGCCGGATCGAGTACGCGGCGCACGTTCTTCATCGACTGCGCGAAGGGACGCGTCATGCCGGTGATCATCGCATCGCCCACGCCCATCTTGAGCAGGCCCGAGGCGAAGGTGTTGCGGTCGGTGTTGACCATGCGCTGCACGTCGCGTTCCAGATAGCCACGGCGCTTGAGGCGCGCGTAGATCATCTCGACCATCGGGGCGACGTGGTCCGACACCATCGAGTTCTCGATGTGGAAGCTTTCCGGGTTGGGCACGCCCAGCTCGCCCATGAGGTCGAGGATGTTCTGGGTGCGGCCGACCAGGATCGGTTCGCCGTAGCCGAAATCGCGGTACTGGATCGCGGCGCGCAGCACCACTTCGTTGTCCGCTTCGGCGAAGATCACGCGCTTGGGGTTCGCGCGGACCTGCGCGTAGACCGAGCTCAGCACCGAGGTGGTCGGGTTGAGGCGGCCCTTGAGCTGCAGGCGGTAGGCGTCGAAGTCCTCGATCGGGCGCTGCGCGACGCCCGAATCCATCGCCGCCTTGGCGACGGCGGCAGGCACCACTTCCATCAGGCGCGGATCGAAGGGCGCGGGGATGATGTAGTCACGGCCGAACTGCTGCACCGCACCGCCGTAGGCCGCCGCGACGTCCTCGTGGACCTGTTCGCGCGCCAGTTCGGCGATGGCGGTTGCCGCCGCGATCTTCATCTCTTCGTTGATCGCGGTTGCCGACACGTCGAGCGCGCCGCGGAAGATGAAGGGGAAGCCCAGCACGTTGTTGACCTGGTTCGGGAAGTCCGAACGGCCCGTGGCGATGATCGCGTCCGGACGCACGGCCTTGGCCTCGTCGGGATTGATCTCGGGAACGGGGTTGGCCATCGCGAAGATGATCGGCTCGTCGGCCATCTTCTTGACGTATTCGGGCGGCAGCGCGCCAGCGGCCGAGAGGCCGAGGAACACGTCGGCGCCGACCAGCGCCTCTTCCAGCGTGCGCGCTTCGGTGTTGGCCGCGTGCGCGCTCTTCCACTGGTCCATCTGCTCGGTGCGACCCTGGTAGATCGTGCCCGAACGGTCGCAGATGATGACGTTGTCGTGGCGCACGCCCATCGACTTGATGAGCGAGGTGCAGGCGAGCGCCGCCGCGCCCGCGCCGTTCACCACGACCTTGATCTCGTCGATCTTGCGGCCGGTGATGAGGCAGGCGTTGATGAGACCGGCCGCGGTGATGATCGCGGTGCCGTGCTGGTCGTCGTGCATGACCGGGATGTTCATGCGGTCGCGCAGGGTCTGCTCGATCATGAAGCACTCGGGCGCCTTGATGTCTTCAAGGTTGATGCCGCCAAAGCTCGGCTCCATCATCGCGATGGCTTCGATGAGGGCCTCGGGGTCCTCGCTGTTCAGCTCGATGTCGATCGAGTCGACGTCGGCGAAGCGCTTGAACAGGACCGCCTTGCCTTCCATCACCGGCTTGGACGCAAGCGCGCCCAGGTTGCCCATGCCCAGGATGGCCGAGCCGTTGGAGATGACCGCGACCAGGTTGCCCTTGGCGGTGTAGTCGTAAGCCTTCTGCGGATCGTCGGCGATGGCCTGGACAGGCACGGCGACGCCGGGCGAGTAGGCGAGCGACAGGTCGCGCTGCGTTGCCATCGGCTTGGAGGCGATGATCTCGATCTTACCCGGACGGATTGTCTGGTGGTAGAACAGAGCCTCGCGCTCGGTAAACTGGACCTTGCTTTTCTCGGACAATGAATTTCTCCCGGATGAGCGAGGGCCGATAACGAAAGAATCCGGGACGCGATAGGGGAAAGGCAAGGGGCTTGCGCTTCACAAGCCCCGGGGAGCGGGGCTAACGCAGCGCCATGAGTTCCGGCGCAACACCCATGATGGCCCAGTATCTCGCGCTTCGCGAGGAGGCTGGCGAATGCTTGCTGTTCTACCGTATGGGGGACTTCTTCGAGCTTTTCTTCGAAGATGCAAAAATCGCAAGCCAAGTTCTCGATATCGCACTCACCACGCGCGGTGAGCACAACGGAACCCCGATCCCGATGTGCGGCGTGCCGGTCCATTCGGCCGAAAGCTACCTTGCCCGGCTGATCAAGGCGGGCTGCCGCGTGGCCATCGCCGAGCAGACCGAGACGCCCGCCGAAGCGAAGAAGCGCGGAGGCTCCAAGGCCCTTGTCGCGCGCGATATCGTGCGCTTCGTGACGGCAGGGACGCTGACCGAGGAAGCACTCCTCGAACCGCGCCGGGCGAACGTCCTGGCCGCGGCCTGCGAGGTGCGCGGCGCGATCGGTCTTGCCGCCTGCGATATCTCGACCGGGCAGATGGTGCTTGAGGAATGTGCACCTGATCGCTTTCTTGCAAGCCTTGCACGTCTGGGCGCGCGCGAACTGGTCGTGCAGGACGGCTGGGAGCTGGCGCCCGAGGATGCAATCGGGCGTTCGGGCCATGAATTCTCCTCCGAGGGCGGCGAGGAGCGCCTGAAGGGCATCCACGGGGTCTCCACGCTCGACGGCTTTGGGGCCTTTACCCGCCCGATGCTGGCCGCCGCCGGTGGTCTCATTGCCTATCTCGACCATGTCGGGCGCGGTGCGCTGCCCCTGCTGCTTCCGCCCGAGGCGCGTTCGGGCGAGGCGACGCTGGCAATGGACGAGGCCACGCGCGCGAGCCTGGAAATCCTCGAATCCGCGCAAGGTTCGCGCAAGGGCAGCCTGATCGACGCGGTCGACCGCTGCGTGACCGGCGCGGGCGCACGCCAGCTGGCTGAGGACCTTTCCGCGCCGCTGACCGACCGGCCTGAGATTTCGGCACGTCTCGAACTGGTCGGCTGGCTGCATGAGGACCCGATGCTGCGCGAGGACCTGCGCGCGGCGCTGCGCGCGCTGCCGGACGTGGGCCGTGCGCTGGGCCGCGTGGTCGCGGGGCGCGGATCGCCGCGCGATCTGGGCCAGCTGCGCGATGGTCTGGCCGGAGCGCATTCCATCGGCGGGCGCCTTGCTGGCCGCGCGGACCTGCCGGTGCTGCTCGACAGCCTGCTCCCCGCACTGGGCGGCCATGTCGCGGGCTGGGGCGCAATGGTGGAGCATTTCACCCGCGCGCTCGTCTCCGCGCCGCCGACCGAACGCGGGCAGGGCGGCTTCATCGCCGAAGGCTACGACGCCAGCCTTGATGAACTGCGCGTCACCTCGGGCAACGCGCGCAAGGCGATTGCTGCGCTCGAGGCGAAGTACCGCGAGGATACGGGCGTTACCGCGCTCAAGATCAAGCACAACAACGTGCTGGGCTACTTCATCGAGGTCCCCTCGCGCCACGCCGACACGCTGATGCAGGCCGAGAGCGGCTTTACCCACCGCCAGACGATGGCCGGCGCCATGCGCTTCAACGCGCTGGCGCTGCACGAGGAGGCGAGCCGCATCACCGAGGCGGGCGCCCATGCGCTCGCGGCCGAAGAGGCGCATTTCGAGGCGCTGGTCGAGGAGGCCGTCGCTGCACGCCAAGTGATCGCGGCCACCGCGGCCGCGCTCGCGCGCATTGACGTTGCCGCTGGGCAGGCAGAGCGCGCCGCAGAAGGGGGCTGGGCGCGACCCGAAGTGGTCGAGGGGCTCTCGCTGGAAATCGAGGGCGGCCGCCATCCGGTGGTGGAAGCGGCCCTCAAGGCGCAGAACGAGCGTTTCGTCGCCAACGACTGCCGTCTCGCCAGCCACGACCGGCTCTGGCTGATCGGCGGGCCCAACATGGGTGGTAAGTCGACGTTCCTGCGCCAGAACGCGCTCATCGTCCTGCTCGCGCAGGCGGGCGGATTCGTGCCGGCGGACGCCGCGCGGATCGGTCTGGTGGACCGCCTGTTCAGCCGCGTGGGGGCCTCGGACAACCTGGCGCGCGGGCGCTCGACTTTCATGGTCGAGATGGTCGAGACCGCCGCGATCCTCTCGCAGGCGACCGAGCGCAGCTTCGTGATTCTGGACGAGGTCGGGCGCGGTACATCCACTTACGATGGCCTCGCGCTGGCCTGGGCGGTCGCCGAGGCGGTCCACGAGACCAACCGCTGCCGCTGCCTTTTCGCGACCCACTATCACGAGATGGCGCGCCTTGCCGAAACCTGCGAGGCGCTTTCGCTCCACCATGTGCGCGCGCGCGAATGGAAGGGCGAACTGGTGCTCCTGCACGAACTGGCCGAAGGCGCGGCGGATCGCAGCTATGGCCTTGCCGTCGCGCGCCTTGCGGGTGTTCCCCCCAAGGTCATCAGCCGGGCCAAGTCGGTGCTCGAAAAGCTCGAAAAGGGCCGCGCGGAAACGGGTGGTCTGGCCGCTGGCCTTGGCGAGCTTCCGCTGTTCGCCGCCGCCGAAGAAGCTCGCGAAGAGGCCTGCGACAGCTTGCGCGAAAAGCTGCGCGACATGGATGTCGACGCGCTTGCCCCGCGCGACGCGCTGGAAATTCTCTATGATCTCAAGCGCGAGGCGGGAACCGAGGATTAACCGGGAAGACCCACAAGGGGGCCATGATGTTCCTCGGTCCGCGCCTCACTCGCGTCTTCCGCAGCCGCTGGCACGCTCTGTTCTGGGCGGCCAGCGTGCTGCTGACCGCCTATTGCACTGTCCCGGCGTCCGAAGACGGGGGGCGCGACAAGCCGGAAGCTGTCGCCAAAACGCATGGCAAGCATAAGAACCCTTGGGCGAAGGAAACGCCCACCTCTCCCGATTGATTTTCGTGTTTCTGGCGTGAGGCTTTAGCCTCAACTGCCGTCGGATGCCAGATCGGGTTCGGGGGCGCTTTCGCGGCCGTAGCGGTCTTCCAGGTCATCCATCGCTTCCTCGCCCGCGTAGGCGGACATGTCGATGGTGCCGCTCGTGTCCATCTGGCGCATGTGATCGACCAGGTCCTGCGCGTTCGCGCCGTCAAGGCTGGCGGAGAGCTTCTCGCTCTGTTCGAGCCCCAGCACCGAGGTCGAGTGGTTCAGGGCCTGCTCGGCCACTTCCTGGGCCTGCATGGGCGCATCGGCCTGTTCGGAGTTGACCGTCTCGGGGGCGAAATCGTCGTTACGTTGGGCCATCGGATATCTCCTTTGCCACCTGTAACGGAGCGGATGCGAGTCGCGTTCCCCGTGCGGGGCAAGGAGGAAGGGAAAAGGAAGATTCCGAGGGCCATCGCCCTCGGGCTCCCCGAACTTGAGGCCTCACCGCCCGCGCGCCAGGGTGGCCGAGAAAGGCGAGGTCACCCGGTATGGGGTCAAGGGGCGATGGCCCCTTGATTCCTCTTGTTCTTTCAACGCGTGGGAACCGGCTCCTCGCCCGAATAGTCGTAAAACCCCTTACCGCTCTTGCGGCCATACCACCCCGCCTCGACGTACTTCTGGAGCAGCGTGGCCGGGCGGTACTTGGGATCGCCGGTGCTCTCGAAGAGGACCTTCATGATCTCGAGCAGGGTGTCGAGGCCGATGAAGTCGGCGAGCGTGAGCGGGCCCATCGGGTGGTTGGCGCCCAGCTTCATGGCCGCGTCGATGTCCGCGACATTGGCAACGCCCGCGCCCAGCACGCAGATCGCCTCGTTGAGCATCGGGCACAGCACGCGGTTGACCACGAAGCCGGCCTCGTCGCCCGCGAGCACCACGGTCTTGCCCAACTTCTCGCCAAAGGCCTTCATCTTCGCGACGGTGTCCGCGCTGGTGGCAAGGCCCGGGATCACCTCGATCAGGCCCATGACCGGCACCGGATTGAAGAAGTGCAGGCCGCAGAAGCGGGCCGGGTCGATCGTGCCTGCCCCCATGCGGGTGATCGGGATCGAGCTGGTGTTGGAGGCCATGAGCGCGCCGTCCTTGAGTACCTTGCCCGCTGCCTCGAAGATCTTGGCCTTGATGTCCTCGCGCTCGGTCGCGGCCTCGATGATGAGGTCGCATTCGGCCATCGCTGCGTAATCGCCGGTGGGCGTGATGCGGGCGAGGAGCGCGTCGGCATCGCCTTGGGTGATCTTTTCCTTGGCGATCAGGCGGGCCAGGCTCTTCCCGATCTTGGCCTTGCCCTTTTCGGCCGCCTCGAGGCTGACGTCGGTCAGGACCACGTCCATGCCCTTGCCCGCGACGGTCTGGGCAATGCCCGTGCCCATGATCCCTGCACCGATGATACCGACTGTCTGCACGCTGTGTGCTCCCTCTCGAACGTCTGGCCACAGGGACGCGCAGGTCCGGGGCCTTGTGGAAATTATCTCTGTGCGTCTTACCGATTCTGTCCGGGGACCCACAATACGTCGCGCGCGCCGTTCTCGTTCAGCGCACGGGCGAGTACGAAGAGGTAGTCGGACAGGCGGTTGAGATAGGCGAGCGCGGCCGGGTTGACCGGCTCCTCCCCCGCCAGCGCGGTGGCGCAGCGCTCGGCGCTGCGGCAGCGCGCGCGCGCGATGTGGACGCGGGCCGCCGCTTCGCTGCCCCCAGGCAGGATGAAGCTGGTGAGCGGCTGGAGATCGGCGTTGACGGCGTCGATGGCGCCTTCCAGCCAGTCGACCTGGGCATCGACCATGCGCAGGGTCATCTCGCCCGGGGTGAAGTCCTCGCCGGGGGTTGCAAGGTCCGCGCCAAGGTCGAACAGGTCGTTCTGGATGCGGGTGAGACTGGCCGCGTGCGCATCCTCGGCCGCCAGCGCGCAGACAGCGAGGCCGATCGCACTGTTGGCCTCGTCGACGCTGCCGATGGCCTCCATGCGGCGCGCGTGCTTGGGCAGGCGCGATCCGTCGACAAGGCCGGTGGTGCCGTCATCGCCGGTGCGGGTGTAGATCTTGTTGAGCTTGACCATGGTTCTCTCTCGCCGGGGGCGCTGTTCCTAGTGCGCGGCCAAGGCGCGTGCACCACCCAAAGGAAGGGCAACTGCCTGTCGGATCGCTTCCTGGAAAAAAGGTGGCGGGGCTTAACGCGTGAAGGCCAGAAGCAGCGCGCAGACCAGGACCGCGGCGGCCTGGTACTTGATGCGGTTGAACATCATGCGGTTCTGCATCTGCTGGTTCTTGGAGGGGCCGGTTTCGTTGGGATCGCGGTTGAGGTCCTCCTTCGTGCTGTTCAGGAACGCGATGATTCCGCGCACGAGGCTGATCACGACTGCGATCATCAGGGCGACAATGACGATGACGAGTAGAGTGCTCATGGCCTCAGGCTACGCCTTCGCCCAGCGAAAGGCCAGCGGGGAAGGCATGGGCGCGCAGGGCCGCCGCGAGTGCGGGGCCATCTTCGCCCGCGCGGCGCCGGTCGGCGAGCGAGGGTGAGCCGCGCCGCTTGGCCAGCTTGCGCCCGTCCGGCTCGACCAGCAGGGGGTGGTGGTGCCAGGTGGGCACGGGCAGGGCGAGCAGGGCCTGGAGCAGGCGGTGGATGTGGCTGGCGCCGAACAGGTCCATGCCTCGCGTCACGAGCGTGATACCGTCTGCGGCATCATCGAGCGTGGCGGCGAGGTGGTAGCTGCCCGGAAGGTCCTTTCGCAGCAGCACGACATCGCCGTAGGGCGCCGGATCGGCCAGCTGCACACCGGCCCGTCCGTCCTCCCAGGTGAGGGGCCCGGCGCGTGAGATCGCCGCCTCCATGTCGATGCGCCAGGCCGCGCCTTCGGGATCGAGGGCGCGGTGGTTGCAGGTGCCGGGGTAGACCGGCCCATCGGGTCCCATTCGGGTGGCATTTGCGGCTATTTCGGCGCGGGTGCAGCGGCAGGGATAGAGGAGGCCCATTGCCTTCAGGCGCTCGCCCGCGGCCACGTGCGCGGTGACGTTGCGCGACTGGATGCGCACCGGTCCGTCCCAGGCGAGGCCCAGCCAGGCAAGGTCTTTCAGCGCCTCCTCGGCGAGTTCCTGGCGGCTGCGCGCACCGTCGATGTCCTCGATGCGCACGAGGAATTCTCCGCCGCGTTCGTGGGCCAGATCGTGCGCAACGATGGCGGCATAGGCATGGCCCAGGTGAAGCGAGCCGTTGGGGCTGGGCGCAAAGCGTGTACGGGTCATGAAAAAGGCTCGTGAAGTGAAGATGTTGTTCTGATCAGCGCGCAGGTGTTCGTCGCATTTCGGCAGGGCTGTACCATAGGGGACTTGACGCCGAGTCGCGCAAGTGCTGCAAAAGACTTCATGTGCTGCCATGAACTTGTCATCACGGCCTGCGACAGGAGGCCATGCTCAGATCGGAGCTGATAGAGCGCGCGGCCCGTTTCCGCAGCGCGGAGGATGATCCCTCCCGAAGTCTTTCGGACTGCCCTGCGCTCGTTCTCAATGCGGATTACACGCCGCTCTCCTATTACCCGCTCAGTGTCTGGCCCTGGCAGACCGCGATCAAGGCGGTGGTGCTGGAGAAGGTGGACGTGGTCTCGTGCTACGACCGGGCGGTGCGCAGCCCCAGCTGGACGATGCAGATCCCCTCGGTGATCGCGCTCCACGACTACGTCAAACCCTCCGAGTTTCCCGCCTTCACGCGCTTCAACCTGTTCCTGCGCGACAAGTTCACGTGCCAGTACTGCGGATCGCCGCACAACCTGACCTTCGACCACGTGGTCCCGCGGCGTCTGGGCGGAAAGACGAGCTGGGAGAACATCCTCACCGCCTGTTCGCCCTGCAACCTTAGAAAGGGGGGGCGCACGCCCAAGCAGGCGAACATGCCGCCCATGGTTGCGCCCATCAAGCCGACCAGCTGGCAGCTGCAGGACCGCGGAAAGGCCTTTCCGCCCAACTACCTGCACGAGACCTGGCGCGACTGGCTGTATTGGGACATCGAACTGGAGCCTTAGGCACTGGGTCCTAGTGGACTGTGGGCGCGTCGGGCGCGGCATCGCCTTCGCCTCTCTCTTCTCCTGCCACCGCCGTCGTCACCGCGACATCCATCGTCACGTTGCCCAGCGTGCGCATGATGTCGGGCAGCATCTCGACGGCGACAAGGATGCCAAGCGGCCAGAGCGGCGCGCCCATCGCGGCGGCAATCGGCCCGGTGGAGGCGATGAAGCTGACCGTGCCGGGAAGCGAGACCGTGCCGAAGGTGGTGACGAAGGCGACGAGGACACCCGCCGCGATGGCGCTGGCCGAAAGTTCGTACCCGGCGAGCTGCGCGGCGTAGACGGCGACGCCGACGTTCATCGCAGGGCCCGTCGCGCGAAACAGCGTGACTGCGAGGGGCAGCGCAAATTCGGCTGCCGTGGCAGGAACCCGCAGCGCGCGTGCGGCGGCCAGCATTGCGGGCAGGCTGGCGAGCGAGGATTGGGTGGAAACCGCCACGACCTGCGCGGGCAGGACCGCGCGGGCAAAGGCACCGATCCGTCGCCGCCCGACCAGCACCGCGAGCGGATAGGCGGTCAGCAGGAACACCGCGCCCAGCGCCCCGACGAGCAGAATGTAGTGGCCTAGAGTGCCGATCGCCGCCGCGCCGGTGCGCGCGGCAAGCGACAGGCCGAGCGCAAAGACGCCGAGCGGCGCCAGTCTGAGCACCCACCCGATGACGACGATCATCGCGCCGGCAAGCCCCTCGAACAGGAGGGCGAGCTGACGGCGCGGTTCTTCGGCGAGGCGGGTGGAGGCCAGTGCGAAAAGCGCGACGAAGACGATCACCGGCAGCATCGCGTCCTCGGCCGCCGCGCCCAGCACGTTGGAGGGGACGAGCGAGCCGAGGAAATCGCCAAGGCCGGGGAGGTTGGCTTCGGGCGCCTCGCCGTGGCCTGCAAGATCGAGCGTGGGGGCGGGAAACAGACGCAGGAGAAGCGGCATCAGGAGGCCGCCGAGGCAGGCGCTGGCCGCCAGCACGCCCACGATGAGGCCGAGCGTGCGGCGAGCCATGGTGCCCGCCTGCGCGGCCGCGGCGGTCTCGACGATGCCGGTGAACAGCAGCCCTGCGACCAGCGGCAGGATCGTCATCTTGAGCGCGCGCAGCCACAGGTCGCCCAGCGGCTCTGCCAGAATCAGGATATCGCGCAGCGGTGCCGACCCCTTGAACAGGGCGCCCGCGGCCAGCCCGGCCAGAAGGCCGCCCAGCGTGAGGAGACCCGGAACGCGGATCTCGGGCATGCGGCTGGCGCTGGAAGGCTCGGTCATCAAGGTCCCTGGTCGTGTCTGGAGGGGGTAGGAAAAGGCGCATCCGGGTGAAAGGACGGGCGAGGGGGGTGACATTACCAGCCCGGCGCGGCATGGCAATTTGCAAGACGCACGGCAGGTGACGGACAGGCATGAGCAAGCAATTCTTCGGAACCGACGGCATTCGCGGCCGCACCAACCAGGGCGCGATGACCGCCGCGATGGCCGCCAAGGTCGGCCAGGCAGCGGGCAAGCTGTTCCAGCGCGGCACCCACCGCCACCGCGTGGTGATCGGCAAGGACACGCGCCTGTCGGGCTACATGCTCGAGAACGCGATGACCGCCGGCTTCACCAGCGTGGGGATGGACGTGATCCTGCTGGGCCCGATGCCCACGCCCGCGGTCGCGCTGCTCACCCGCGAATTGCGCGCCGATGTCGGCGTGATGATCTCGGCCAGCCACAATCCCTACGAGGACAACGGCATCAAGCTCTTCGGCCCCGATGGCTTCAAGCTCTCCGACGCCGACGAACTGGCGATCGAGAAGATGCTGGGCGAGGACCTGGAGCTTGCCGATGCCGAGGAGATCGGCCGGGCGCGGCGTATCGATGACGCGCGCGGGCGCTACATCCACGCCGTGAAGGCCTCGCTGCCCAATACGGTGCGGCTGGATGGCCTCAAGATCGCGGTCGACTGCGCCAATGGCGCGGCCTACCAGGTCGCCCCATCCGCGTTCTGGGAACTGGGCGCCGAAGTGGTGACGGTGGGCGTGACGCCCAACGGCAAGAACATCAACAAGGCCTGCGGCTCGACCCATCCCGACCTCTTGCAGGAGACGGTCGTCTCGGGCGGCTGCGACATCGGCATTGCGCTCGATGGCGATGCCGACCGGCTGATCGTCGTCGACGAGAACGGCAAGGTCGTGGACGGGGATCAGATCATGGCGCTGCTCGGCACACAGATGGCCGCGCGCGGCAAGCTGCGCGGCGGGGGCGTGGTGGCCACGGTCATGTCGAACCTGGGCCTGGAGCGCTACCTCCAGGGCCTTGAGCTGACGCTGGAGCGCACCAAGGTGGGCGACCGGCACGTGCTCGAACGCATGAAGTCGGGCGGCTTCAATGTGGGCGGAGAGCAGTCGGGCCACATGATCCTGCTCGACCATGCGACGACCGGCGATGGCACCGTGGCGGCCCTCCAGGTGCTCGCTGCGCTGGTCCAGTCGGGCAAGAAGGCGAGCGAGGTGCTCCACCTCTTCGATCCGGTCCCTCAGCTCTTGCGCAACGTGCGCTTTGCAGGCGGCAAGCCGCTGGAGGATGCGCGGGTGCAGGCCGTCATCGCCGAGGCCGAGAACACGCTGCGCGGCGAGGGCCGCCTTGTCATCCGTCCCTCGGGCACCGAACCGGTGATCCGGGTCATGGCCGAGGGCGACGATGCCGCCAAGGTCGAGGCGGTGGTCGCCGCGATCTGCACTGCGATTGAAGAGGTAGCCGGCTGATGGCCCTGGAAATGCGTCCCGATTGCGCGCGCTGCGGCGCCAATCTTCCCGCCGAAGCGCCCGGCGCCTTCATCTGGTCGTTCGAGTGCACCTACTGCGCGGAATGCGCGGAGGATCTCGATGACCTGTGCCCCGAATGCGGGGGCGAGCTGACCGACCGCCCGACCCGCGCCAAGAAGCACCACGACGCCGCGCCGCCGTCCAAGGTGCGCCGCTACAAGGCCAAGTGACAAGCCTCAGGCCATGACCACACCTCCTCGTATTCTTTCCATCGCCGGCTCGGATTCCTCAGGGGGAGCGGGCATCCAGGCCGACATCAAGACGATCACGATGCTGGGCGGCTACGCCATGACCGCGATCACCGCGATCACGGCGCAGAACACCTGCGGAGTGACCGACGTCGTCGCGCTCTCGCCCGAGATGGTGGGCGCGCAGATCGATGCCTGCGTCAGCGACATTGGGGTCGATGCGGTGAAGATCGGCATGCTGGGTTCGGCCGAGATCGCGCACGTGGTGGCCGCGCGGCTGGAGGAACTGGGCGTGCCTGTCGTGTTCGATCCGGTCATGGTCGCGACATCGGGATCGGTGCTGGCCGATGCGGCAACGATCGCGGCCTTCTCCCGGCTCATGGCCTGCGCCGCGCTGACGACGCCCAACGTGCCTGAACTCGAAGCCCTGGGCGGCGATGCGGCCCTGGAAGCGCTAGGCGTGGCCTACCTTGCCAAGGGCGGCGATGCCGAAGGCGACGTGGTCGAGGACCGGTTGATGGTGCCGGGCGAGGCCCCGGTCATCTGGCGCGCACCGCGCATTGTCACCCGCCACACCCACGGCACCGGCTGCACGCTTTCGAGCGCGATTGCGACGGGCCTGGGGCAGGGCCTGTCGCTGCCCGAGGCGGTCGAAGGCGCGCGCGAATTCGTGCGCCGCGCCCTCAGCGCGGCCCCGGGGCTGGGCGCCGGGCATGGCCCGATGGGGCACCAGGCGGTCCGATAGGATTCTTTCAAGGGCCCATCGCCCCTTGACCCCGGAATGGGTGACCTCTCGTTTCCCGGCCAAGGTCATGCTCTCAAGGTGAAGTCGACAAGTTCGGGGAGCCCGAGGGCGATGGCCCTCGGATACGTCCTTTTCTTGCCCTGCCTTACCCGCAGTCGAGATCGTAGAAGGCACGGATCGCCTTCCACCCGTCCTCGGCGGTCTCGCACCAGGTGAACAGGTCGAGGTCCTTCCTCGCAATCACGCCTTCCTCAGCCAAGGCCTCGAAATTGATGACCTTTTCCCAGAACTCGCGTCCGTAGAGGAGCACCGGGATCGGCTTCATCTTGCCGGTCTGGATGAGGGTGATCATCTCCAGCATCTCATCGAGCGTACCAAAGCCGCCCGGGAACACGGCGACCGCGCGGGCGCGCAGCAGGAAGTGCATCTTCCTCAGTGCGAAGTAGTGGAACTGGAAGGAGAGGCGCGGCGTGACGTAGGGGTTGGGCGCCTGCTCGTGCGGGAGGACGATGTTGAGGCCCAGCGATTCCGCGCCGACCTCGTGCGCGCCGCGGTTGGCCGCCTCCATGATCGAGGGGCCGCCGCCCGAGCACACGACGAACTGGCGCATGCCCTTTTCCACCAGGCCGCACTGGCTGGCGATGCGGGCGAGCTTGCGCGCTTCCTCGTAGTACTTGGCCTTGGCGACGAGTCGCTCGGCAACCTTCCTGTCCTCGTCGCTGGAGGCCTTCGCGAGCACGTCGTCGCACTTTTCGGGCGAGGGAATGCGGGCCGAGCCGTACATGACGAGGGTGGAGCCGATGTTGGCTTCTTCCAGCAGCATCTCGGGCTTGAGCAGTTCAAGCTGGAAGCGGACCGGACGCAGTTCGTCGCGCAGCAGGAAATCGGTGTCCTGGAAGGCCAGCTGGTAGGCCGGGTGCTGCGTCTGCAGGGTGCCGGTCTGTTCGCCGGCGAAGGTGGCTTCCTGTTCCGCCTTGTAGAAGCGGCGGTCGGTGAGTTTCTTTTCTTCTTCTGTCATTTGCCTATCCATGGACCGGGAAGGCCGGTCCGTCGAGAGATTTGCCGAGACGCCGCCGCGGGGCGTGGCTAGGGTGCCACACCATGCAGTCCAGACGTCAATGCCTGAAAACCGTCGCGACCCTGGCCGGGGGGCTTGCCCTTTCGGGTCTCCCATCTGCCGTCGCCGATCGCGCGCATGCGAAGGACAACGCGGGCAGGGGCGAAAGGCTCCGCGCCCCGCGCCTGCGGCCCGGCGACGGGCTGGGGCTGGTCGCGCCGGCGGGCTTCATCGGCGACCGGTTCGGGATCGAGGAAATCGCCGAGGCGGTGCGCGCGATGGGGCTGGAGCCGATCCTCGCGCCCAATCTGACCGCGCGGGCGGGCTATCTTGCGGGGGAGGACGCGGCGCGCGCGGCCGCCTTCATGGAAACCTGGCAGGACCCCCGCGTAAAGGGCGTCATGGCCGTGCGCGGCGGCTGGGGCACCGCGCGCATCCTGCCCCGGCTGGACTTTGCCGCGCTGCGCCGTCACCCCAAGCTCTTCACCGGTTTCAGCGACAACACCGCGCTCCACGCCGCGCTGGCCGCCCATGGCTGCGCGCCCAGCCTGCATGGCCCCAATGCCTCGGCCAGCTGGCCGCCCGTGGCCTGGGAAAGCTGGCGCGCGCTGGCCTTCGAGGGCGCGACCCCCACGCTCTCGGTGGCAGGCTACTCCGGTCCCAGCCTGGGCGGAGGTCGCCGGGGCCCGCGCGTCTTTGCGGGCGGGCAGGCGGAAGGTCGGCTTCTGGGCGGCAATCTCAGCGTGCTTTCGGCGCTGGTCGGTACGCCCTATTTTCCCGACATGCGCGGCGCCGTCCTGTTCCTGGAGGACACCAACGAGTCCGAGTACCGGATCGACCGCATGTTGACCCAGCTTGCCCTGGCCGGTGTTCTCAAAGGCCTGGCGGGCGTCGTCTTCGGCCAGTGCACCAATTGCCGCAACCCGGGGCCCGGCTATTCCAACTTCACGATCTACGAAGTGCTCGACCAGCATTTCGGCGGGCTTGGCATTCCGGCTTTCCAGGGGCTCTCGATCGGTCACATGGCCGCGCAGGCGAGCGTGCCGGTGGGGTGCCAGGTGCGCCTCGATGCCGATGCGGGCACGCTCCAGGTCCTCGAACCGGTCGTGACCTGAGCGCGCGGCCCATCGTGGGCGGGTCAGTCCCGCTCTCCGGGCAGCGCGTAGCGCCGCACGAGATCTCCGTAGACATAGAGGTCGAGCGGCTCTGCGAACTCCAGCCCGGCGCAATGCGCGTTGGACCAGGCGACGAAGGCGAGGGCCGGGCGCTGGCCGGGCAGGGCGAGGCGCACCGCTTCGTCGGGTTCGAGCCCCTCCACGCCCTCGATCCGGGCGCCATAGGGGGTCAGATCCTTGAGCATGACCGTGCTGCTGGAAATGGTGCGGCGAAAGCGCGCCAGCATCTCTACGTGCTCGCGCGGCGCCCGCCGCCCGAAGGGTGAGCTGGGGGCACCAGGCGGCGCCTCGACCAGGCTCTCGCTTCTAGCCCGCGATGCCGCGGGGAACAGGGCACGGACCATCCGATCTCCTTCCGGCCATTCGGTTAGCCAGCCAATCAAGCGGCCTGGAGAGGCAATCTAGGTCGGATAGGGTTAGCGGATCGCAAGCGGCAGCCTACGGACATGTGCGTGGCTTGCGGACACGAAAAAGGGGCGGCCTCGTGGGGAGGCCGCCCCTTCTCGGGGCCCGGTCGGTCCGGCGGGAGGATGCGCCGCGGTCAGGGTTTCGGGCAACCGCGGCGGGGAACCGGACGACGGGCGCCGTCCTGTCCGACGGTCCACAAGGGACCGGACCGCCGGACGAGACGCGGGTTGCCTTAGAAGTCCACCTTCGCGCCGATGCGGAAGTAGCGGCCCATGAAGAGCGAGCCCTGCCACGCGGCGTTGAAGTTGTAGATGCCGTAGGCAGCGTTCGGGTCGTACTTGGGCTTGCCGTCGAGGATGTTCATGACATCCGCGTAGAGCGTGAACTTGCCGTCGGCGATCTTCGTCTCGGCGTGGCCGTCGAGGTTGAAGGTGCTGGGGCCATGGCACTGCACGGCACGGCCGCTGTCCGGGTAGGTCACGAGCTGACCGGCCGCCGCGCTGGCTTCGCAGTCCTTGTAGGTGCCGCCGGCATCCGACGCGGTGCTCGAATAGCCGCTGGTGTAGTACGCGGTGAGCGTCACGCTGGTGGTGTCGGCGAAGTCCAGCGTGTTCTGCCACGAAGCGCGGAAGCGCGGGGCGCCCGAGCACGAGGTCCAGTTGCAGCCACCCAGCGAACCGTCGAAGCGGTTGATCGTGCCGTCGATGTCCTGCTGCAGACGGATCAGGTACGAGGCCGTGGCGTTGGTGCGCCAGGTGATCGTGTCGGTGAGCCCGAAGTAGGCCGAGCCCGAGACGTCGATACCCTTGCCGAGCATCGAGTTCGCGTTCTGGAACGAGCTGCCGACTTCGCCGATCAGCGGAAGTGCACCCAGGTTCTCCGGATCGGGCGCACCCTGCGTCACGGTGATGCCGGGCATGTTCACCTGGCCGTTGTTGCCGTAGTACGCGGCGTAGAGCTCATCGGTGGGGTTCACCGAGGTGATCAGGTTCTTGATCTTGGTGCGCCAGTAGTCGACCGTCAGCGTGATGTTGCGGGTCGGCTGGATCACCGCGCCGAAGGTGTACGAGGTCGACTTCTCGGACTTCAGGTCCGGGTTGCCGGCCGAAGTGATGCCCACGCTGTAGCCGCCCTCGTAGTAGCCGGGGTTGCTGGCGTGTGCGTCACAGAACGACTGGAACGCGGCATTGCTGCAGTTGATCGTCGAGGTGATGTAGCCGGTCGAAGGCAGCTGGAACGATTCGTTCAGGTTCGGGGCGCGGAAGCCCTTGGTGAACGTGCCGCGCAGCTTGATCTCGTCGATCGGCTGGAATTCGGCCTCGAACTTGGGCGCGAAGTTTTCCTGGCCGGTCGAGTAGTGGTCATACGAGCCGTCGGCCTTCACGCGGAATTCGTCCACGATCGGAACCGAGATTTCGTAAGCCGCCGACCACACGTCGCGGTGACCCTTCACGCCGATGGCGTTGATGCCATAGTAGCGATCCGCCGGGTTGACGTCGTTGGGGGCGTTCGAGCTCGGGTTGTTGATCGACTCGTAGCGGTACTGGCCCTGGATGGCCACGTTGACCATGCCGCCCGGCAGCTCGAACACGTCCTTGCTGAGGGTCGCCATGACCTGCGCCAGCTTCGAGGTCGCGCGCTTGTGCTGGTCGGGGAACACGCCCTGGATGGCTTCGGCCGAGTTGGCCGAGGGATCCATGAAGTTGTAGGTGCCCTGCGCCACCGCGTCCATCAGGCCCTGGGCGTTGATGTAGCCGGTGTTGGTGACGTCCAGCGTGACTTCCGAAGCGGTCGCGCCGATCATGTAGTCCCAACCGTCACCGAACGAGCCGTCGACGCCGCCCGAGATGCGGTAGGTCTTGGCGTTGGTGTAGGTGTAGCGCGGCATGTCGGGCATGCCGAGCAGGCGGGCCGACTGGCTCTGCGCGGCAAACGGGTTGTTCGGGTTGAGCGTGCCGTTGCTGGCATCGCAGCCCGTGCCGCTCAGGATGTTGTTGGCCTCGCCCGACAGCGTGCCCACGCCGTTCGCGCAGACATAGGCGGGCAGGTAGATCTGGCTGATCGTGACGCGATCGCCACCCGCCGCGGTGCGGCCGGTCCAGCCCGAGGGGGCCATGCGGTTCGCGGTGGTCACGTTGTAGTAGTTGAACATCAGGAACGCCTCGGTGAGGTCGTTCAGGCGCACCGTGCCGCGCAGCGTGCCACCGATACGCTTGGTGCGCGCGGTGTAGGCTTCGTAGTCGTTGGTGAGGTCCTGCTGGCAGACCACCGAGGGGGTGCCGACAACGGTGGCGTTCTGCTGCTGCTCCGGCGTCAGCGTGAGCGCGTTCAGGCGGCCGCAGCCTGCGCTCGGGTTGAGCATCTGGTAATCGCCTTGCGCGACGTAGGCGCCCGTGGCGTCCTGCGTGAAAGGCTGGACGAAGGGCACGATGGTCGACTGGATGCCGCCGTAGCCGCCGTCGGCCTGGATGCCGTTGCGCACGTTGTTGGTCAGGCAGCCGTCGGTCGGGCCGCCGCAGATCGAGGACTGGTCGGCCGTGCTCCACGGACCCTTGCGGGCCGAGAGATCCATCGCGGCGTTCTTCTGGTATTCGAAGTTCGCGTAGATGTTGAAGCCCTGGTCGTCGAGATCGCCGTAGCCATACGTGCCGTTGATGCGCTGCTCGTCACCGTCGCCGCGCTGCGAGACGCCCATCGAGGCATCGAGGTGCAGGCCCTGGATCTGGCGCTTGGAGATGACGTTGACCACGCCCGCGATCGCGTCCGAGCCGTAGGTCGCCGAGGCGCCGTCGAGCAGGGTGTCGACGCGGTCGACAATCGAACCGGGCATCGAGTTGATGTCGACGATGTTGCGCTGGCCGTCGTCCGCAAGCGGGTAGTAGGCGGTGCGCATGCCGTCGAACAGCGTCAGCGTGTAGGCGTTGTTGAAGCCGCGCAGCGACGGGGCGGTGGCGCCCGTGGTGAAGCCGTTGCCCGACCAGCTGGCGGGGATCGTGCCCGCGTTGTTGGCGGTCAGCGTCTGCAGCGTGTCGGCGACAGTCTTGATGCCGCGCTTCTCAAGATCGTCCGAGGTGATCGAGACGACCGGCGAGGCCGTGGCGGCCGCCGGGTTGCGGGTGATCGAGCCGGTGACGATGATGACATCGTCGGCGCCTTCGCTGGCGGCCGGAGCCGGAGCGGTGGCGTCCTGGGCCTGGGCGGTGCCGCACAGCAGGGCGAAAGCGGTCAGGCTGGTGGCGCCGCGCAGCGCGGCCTTCCGGAAAGTGGGTGTCACGTAGTTGTCCTTGTCCCTTGGAACCGGACAGCGTGGGGGCGCTGGGGGATCCGGCTCGGTTGCAGGGCTCCGCGATCGGCAGACGCGAAAGCCATGAGCGCTGCCTGTTGGCGGGCAGGGAAAGGACGTTCAATGCTTTTGGAAACGTTGAAGCAATATATTTGTGAGGCGTTGCAATCATGCAACGCTTTGGTTTTAAATAAAAAATGTATCCTTTGGCCGAATTACTCCAACAAGATATCGGTATTGCAGAAACAAACTGCAACAATGTGATCGGGTGCAAGAAGGCTGCATTGTGCGACGCAATATTTGCGGGGGAGCGGCTCTCGTTGCTCTTTCAAGTTCGATTGCGTCTGTCAACTGATCTGCAGGATGTCCTCTAGGTTTTTCGTGGGCGTAGTGATGCGAACAAAATTGCCATAAAAATGTAATGAAGTTGCCTTTTTCTCCAAGAACTGGTGCGTCGTACGAACCCTTCGTTGCCAGGTCCTCCCGAGCGAGCGGGGGCGTCAGAGACGAGGCCCGAAATTGCGGTCCCGCCCATCCGAGGGGGGATCAGAGCACCTTGAAGCCGACCAGGAGCGTCCTCTGGCTATGCGCCGAGCCTTGCACACGCCATGGCGGGAGGGGCGACCTCAGCTCTCGGGGAGAGCGGGCGCACCCTGAAGGTAGGCGGTGAGCTCGGCCGGGGTCACCGGGCCCAGCGCGGCGTCGAGGTCAGCAGGCGCTGTGCGATGGGGGCGAGTATTGCCTCGTCCGTCCGGCCCGTGGCCTGGGCCCGGCGCAGGCGCCAGGCGGCGAGCCTGGTGGCGTCGACGAGCGCCAGCACGCTCCGGTTATGGGCGAACCGCGCGTCGAGATCGGCCCGCCCATTCGCTGTCCTGGCAGGTCGGCCGGTCCTGGGCCAGGGCGGGCGTGTTCGGGGCTGTCGTGGTCCGGGCCGTACTCGCGGTGAACAGAGCCAGCGTGCGGATCAGTTTCATGAATCGCCCCTTTTGTGCTTCGTGGCGCCGGGTGTCCTGGGATCTAGTCTGCCTTGGCGAGGAGCAGCAGCGTGGCGAGCCCGGCGCTCATGCTGGCAAGGTCGTTCTCGCGGTCGAGTTCGAGGTACTCATCGAGCGAGTGCGCGCGGTGCGTGGTGAAGCCCGAGCCCAGCGTGACGGCGGGAATGCCCAGGCTCATCGGGAGGTTGCTGTCGGTCGAACTGCTGCCGTAGTGGACTTGGAAGCCCATCGCCTCGCTGCTGGCGCGCGCATATTCGACGATCGGCGCGGAGCGCGCGGTGAGGCCGACCGGGCGATCGCCGATGAGCGTTGTCTCATAGGTGATCTCGCCCTGTTTGGTCGAGCGCGCGGCGTTCTCGCGCGCGGCGGCGCCGGGCAGGATGGCGAGGAAGGCGGCTTCCTCCTTTGCCAGTTCCTCGGCGCTCTCCGAGCGCATGTCGACAGTCATCGTCGTTGCGAAGGGGATCGAGTTGACCGAGGTGCCGCCCTCGACGATCCCCACGCTGTAGGTCGTCTTCGGCGAGGCGGGCACCTGCATCCTGGCGAACTGGGTGATCGCATCGCTCATCGCGTAGGCCGGGTTGACCAGGCCAAAGGCGCCGTAGCTGTGCCCACCGGGCCCCTTGAAAGTCACCGTGTAGCGCCTGGAGCCGATGCCGCCATGGGTAATGCGCCCGGCCTTGCCCGGCTCAAAGGAGATGAAGGCATCGATCTTGCCTGCGTAGGGGCCTTCGTTGAAGAGATGGCGCATGCCGCGAAGGTTGCCCGGGCCCTCTTCGCCCACATCGCCCAGGAACAGGATATCGGCCCTGGTCGTGTATCCGGCCTTGTCCATGGCACGGATGAAGGCGAGGAGCACCGGCAGGCTGCTGGTGTCATCGCCGATGCCGGGGGCCGCCAGGCGATTGCCCTCGCGCTTTACGGTGACGTCGGTACCCTCTGGGAAAACCGTGTCGAGGTGTGCGGCGACCGCGATCAGCGGGCCACCACCCGATCCTTTGCGCAGGCCCATGACATTGCCTTGGGCATCGGTCTGGACGTTCTCGAGCCCGGCGGCCTTCAGCATCTGCGCGTAGGCGGCGGCGCGCCTGGCCTCCTTGAACGGGGGCGCCTCGATCTCGGTCAGGGTGATGAGATCGGCGACAATGGTGTCGTAGTCGGCCGCGAGCGATTGCCTGGCGGCCTCGAACCTGGGGCTGGCGAGGAGGCGGCTGGCCTCAATGTCATAGTCCTGCGCCTCGGCGGGCAGGGGTGCCAGCGCAAGGGCTGCGAGGCCAGCGGCAACGCCCCATGCACGCGCCATTGCAGATGTACGTGGGTGCGGGGACGCGTGGCCGCGTGCCGAAAGAACGTGCTGTATGGTCATGAGATCGGCAGGGCCCCCTGTGTTTTCGGACGCGCGCGCCTCGCGGTGCGGATGGAACGGCGCGCCCATTCCGGAGCCACTCTACCGATGGTGTGGGCGCTGGCAATGCGCGGGGATCATGGCGGGATCAGGTATGGTCCCAACCTTCGCAAGCCGAGGCGGCCCTTAATCGTTCGCGTTCCCTTCCTGTGGAGCGGCAAGTCGTCTGGCCAGGATCACCATCGCCCAGGTGTCGCGGGTGCAATAGGCCCGCAATGCCTCTTCCAGCGCGCGGCGGCGCTCGGGCGAGGTGGTGGGCGAACTGGCTTCCAGAAAGCTGTCCTGGGCCATCGCGCCGTCCTGAACGGCAAGCTGCGTGTAAGCGAGTTCCGGGGCAATCGTGGGCAGCACCGCCTTGATCGACCAAGAGCCACGCTGGTCGCGGTGGTACCAGTGGTTGCGGGTGACGGGGAGCAGGTCGACCGTGCGTTCGGCAAGCGCCATCAGGGGGGCTTCGAAGGCAGGGACCTGGCGTGCCAGCGCGCGCAGGATCGCGCGCTCGAACCCGGCGTTGTAGGCAATGATGGTCGCGTTGGGTGGGATCGTGCGCGCCAGCGCCTCGGCGCAGCCCGGTCGCGGGTCGCTGCCATCGACGCACAGGTATTGATGGTGGGTCATCGTGCCATCGGCCTGCTCGAGGTGAAGCGAGAACTGGAAGGGAACCTGCTGGTAGGGCCGGGTGCCCGCCCAGAGCGGTACCGAGGCGGCAATCGTCTCGAAATCGAGCCAGGCGCGTGGCCAGCTCCAGGAGGCCATGGCGCGGCGCGCGCCCTGGGCGTCATGAAACGGTGTGCCGCTCTGGGTGGCCGCCACGATGCGGGCCTCACGTGGCTTGGCCATGGTCGCGGCGTCAAGTTCCAGAAGGTCGCACACGCCCTTGCGGGCCCACTTGCGCCCGCCTCCGTCCGGAAGCAGCGTGACCGGCCATTCCGGCGCGTCCTCCAGCGCCTGGCAATGCGCGGCGAAGGGGCAGGGCGCAGGCTTGCGGCAATGCGGGCCGGTCGGGCAGTCCGGTTCGAGTCCCGCGACGATCCGGCGGGCTTCGCCGAGCAGATCGGCCATGTCGGATTGCTGCGCGCGCGCGGAGGCGGTGACGTCGGTGTCGGCGAAGAGGCCACGATACTCCCCCGGCGTGTCGAGCACGAAGTCGGGGGCGATATGGCGGATCCGGGCGCGCGAGATCGGCAACCCGCACTGCTCGACGATCCACATCTGGGCCGCCAGCCTGGCGACATGCTGAGGCTTGGGCTTGGTGGTCCTGTGGACGGCATGGAGCCGCCAGCGCCCCGGCGCCAGGGGATCGCGGATGAGCAGGTCCGCATCGGCTACGAAGCCTTCGTGGTCGAAGCGGGCCTCGAAGATAGGACCCGGATGCCCAGCGGCCAGGATCTGGCGGGTACGTCGCAGCGCCGTTTCGTGGCTGTGGTGCGGGCCAAGGCGCGTGCCGGCGCCTTCCTGCTCGCGGGCAAGTTCGTGAATGTCGAAGGGCGCGCTCTCGAAGTGGGGCGTGGCTCGCGCCAACTCGGGGTGATGGACCTCCAGCCAGAGCCGACGCGGGCACTGGGCCAGCGCGGCCAGATGGCGCGGAGTTAGTAGCCGGTCAGATCCGGGCAACGTGAGGATCGAAAGCAGGCATCGAATGGAGCGCTCCACGGGCAGGCCGCGCTCGGCCAACCCGGACAGGCGTGTGGTGCGGGCGGCGGGACTCGAACCCGCACGATCAAGGATCAGGGGATTTTAAGTCCCCGGCGTCTACCATTCCGCCACGCCCGCACAGGCGTGGGCAGCGATCTGGCAGATCGCGGGGCCGGCGGCAACGGGGAACTTGCGAGGACCTGGCCGGCGCGCCCGAAGCCCGGCGTGCGGCGGCGCGCCCGGCCCGTTCAGGTGACGTTGAGGCGCGCGCGCATTTCCTTGCCCGGCTTGAAGTAGGGCACCCGCTTTTCGGGGACCTCCACGCTTTCGCCGGTGCGCGGGTTGCGGCCCACGCGGCTGTCACGGTGGCGTGTCGAGAAGGCGCCGAAACCGCGCAGTTCCACGCGTCCACCGTCGGCGAGGCGCTGGCCGATCTCGTTGAAGAAGGTGTCGAGCGCACTTTCCACGTCTTCGGCGCGCAGCTCTGGATTTTCCTTGGCGAGTGCCTGCAGCAGTTCGGATCTGATCATTGCATCCCCCAATTGCACCGGGTCCGACCATGCCGGACGTTCCGGAACTGGTTCCAACAGCGGCCCGAAAAAAGGACCGCACCCCTTCGAATCATAAAATTGCGTATTCAAACGTCCGCGTCGAAAGGGAAAATGACATTTCGTGGCGCATGACGCAACGCCTAACCTTTGCCCGTCCATTTCCAGGCCGAATCGCGGGCCTTCGCGCCGTGACATGGGTGTGCACGAGGCAAGGTCCCCCCTTCACAATGACCGTTTTGGCGCTAGGCTCGCCCGTCATACGCGGCCCGCGCCCCTTTGCTGCGCGGCGCACAGGGCCGAACAACACGATCAATCAAGGGAATTCCGGGGTCGATGGCGACACACTATGCCGAAAGCGGGGATGCCCGCGGCACCATATTGGGGCATCCGAAAGGCCTCTTCGTCCTGTTCTTTGCCGAGATGTGGGAGCGCTTCTCCTACTACGGCATGCGCGCGCTGCTCATTTTCTACCTGACCAAGCACTGGCTTTTCTCGGACGGGGAAGCGGGTGTCATCTACGGCGCCTACACCGCGCTCGTATACATCACCCCGGTGCTGGGTGGCTATCTGGCCGACCGCTACCTGGGGCAGCGCAAGGCCGTGGCCTACGGCGCTATACTCCTGACATTCGGCCATTTCCTGATGGGCTTTGAAGGTTCGGGCGGACAGGATGCGGCCAGCCTCAACGTGTTCTGGCTGGCGCTCGCCTTCATCATCGTGGGCTCCGGCTTCCTGAAGGCGAACATCTCGGTGATCGTCGGCCAGCTCTACCCGCGCACCGATGCCCGCCGCGATCCGGCCTACACCATCTTCTACATGGGCATTAACCTAGGCGCCTTCCTCGGTTCGCTGCTGTGCGGCTACCTGGGCGAGGTCTACGGCTGGTCCTACGGCTTTGGTGCGGCGGGCGTGGGCATGCTGCTCGGCCTTGTCGTCTTCGTCGTCTTCAAGCCGCTCCTGATGGGCCGCGGCGAAGCGCCCAAGCCCTTGTCGAAGGGCTTTGAATGGGCGCTCTACGGCGTGGGCCTCGTGGCCGTGCTGGCCTGCTGGTGGCTGGTCCAGAACCAGGCCGTGGTCGGCACGCTGCTCGGCGTCTTTGGTGGCATTCTGGTCCTGGGCGTGATCCTCTATTCGGTCGTGAAGCTGCCCGGCCATGACCGTGACCGCATCTTTGCCGCGCTGTTCCTGATCTTCGTCTCGATCGTGTTCTGGGCGCTGTTCGAGCAGGCGGGCAACTCGCTCTCGCTCTTCACCGACCGTGAGGTCGATCGCAACATGCTCGGCTTCGAGGCGCCTGCCTCGATGTTCCAGTCGCTGAATGCGGCCTATATCTTCCTTCTGGCCCCGCTTTTCGCCGGGATCTGGACGATGCTGGGCCGCCGCGGGTTCGAGCCTTCGGCCCCGTTCAAGTTCGGCCTGGGCGTCATCCAGGTGGGTCTTGGCTTCCTCGTTCTCGTCTGGGGCGCGAAGGCTGCGGGAATGGACAACGCCGTGCCGGTGCTCTTCATCTTCCTCATCTACCTTCTCCACACCACGGGTGAGCTGTGCCTCTCGCCGGTCGGCCTTTCGGCGATGAACCGACTGGCGCCCGCGCACATGGCCTCGCTCATCATGGGCACCTGGTTCTTTGCCTCGGCAACGGGCAACTTTGCGGCGGGCCTCATCTCGCAGGCGGCAGGCGGCGATGGCCTCGAAGGCGGCGAAGCGGGCAAGGAACTGGTGCTGGGCGTCTACAACACGGTGGGCTGGTATGGCGTGGGGATCGGCGTGGCCGTCCTCGTCCTCAGCCCGC
Organism: Novosphingobium decolorationis; assembly: GCF_018417475.1. Classification (NCBI taxonomy): domain Bacteria; kingdom Pseudomonadati; phylum Pseudomonadota; class Alphaproteobacteria; order Sphingomonadales; family Sphingomonadaceae; genus Novosphingobium; species Novosphingobium decolorationis. Next base: position 2,629,265 of record NZ_CP054856.1, on the reverse strand, counting down.
TGGTCAAGCGCCTCATGCACCTCGACAGCTTGCGCGACGACAGCGCGGTGGACGACCTTGCCGGGCAGGGCGAGGCGGGCCTTGAAGCCCAGGAAGGCGGCGTTCACCCCGAGGTGAAGCCGAACTAAGGACACAACCCTCCGGCCCGGTCAGCGATGATCGGGCCGGAGTTCTTTCAAGCAGGGGCATGACACATGAGGATGACGTCGCAGATCGGGCGGTGGAGCAGCGCACTGGCGCTGACCCTCGCGCTTACGCTGGCGCCGGGCGCGCAGGCGAAGAAGAAGGAGAAGGACGCCGAGGCGTCGCGCGAGGTGCCCTACGCCTCGACTTACCGGGCCTATCCCGGGCGCCCGACGGCGCTGGTGGGCGCCACCGTCTATGACGGGCGTGGCGGCCGGATCGACAACGGCACGGTGCTCTTTGCCGAGGGCAAGGTCGTGGCCGTGGGTGCCTCCGACCTCGCCATCCCCGAAGGCTACGACCGCATCGATGGCACGGGCAAGTTCGTGACGCCGGGCGTCATCGACGCGCACTCGCATCTGGGCGACTACGCCTCGCCCGGTGTCGATGCCAACTCGGACGGCAACGAGGCCACCGCGCCGACGACGCCCGATGTCTGGGCGGAGCATTCGGTCTGGCCGCAGGATCCGGGCTTCAGCCGCGCGCTGGCGAACGGCGGGGTGACCTCGCTCCTGATCCTGCCGGGGTCGGCCAACCTCATGGGTGGGCGCTCGGTCATGCTCAAGAACGTGCCCGCGATCACCGTGCAGCAGATGAAGTTCCCGGGCGCGCCCTATTCGCTCAAGATGGCCTGCGGCGAAAATCCCAAGCGCGTCTACGGCTCGCGCGGGATGAAGCCGTCCACGCGCATGGGCAACTTCGCGGTCAATCGCCAGACGTGGATCGACGCCAAAGCCTACATGGAGGGCGACCACGAAAAGCGTGACCTTGCCAAGGAAACGCTGGAGGGCGTGCTGAAGGGCGAGATCCTCGTCCAGAACCACTGCTACCGGGCCGAGGAAATGGCGCTCGTGCTGGATATGGCGAAGGAGGCGGGCTACAGGGTCACCACCTTCCACCACGCGGTCGAGAGCTACAAGATCGCCGACATGCTGCGCGAGGCGGACGTGTGCTCGGCGGTATGGGCGGATTGGTACGGGTTCAAGATGGAGGCCTACGATGGCATCCCCGAGAATGCCGCGCTGATCGCCAAGGAAGGCGCCTGCGTGGTCATCCACTCGGACGACCAGAACGGCATCCAGCGCCTCAACCAGGCGGCGGCCAAGGCGCAAGGTGCCGGGCGCCGGATGGGGATCGACATTCCCGATGCCCAGGTCATTTCCTGGTTCACCTACAACGCGGCCAAGGCGGCGGGCATTTCCGATCAGACCGGCAGTCTGGAAGAAGGCAAGATGGCCGACGTCGTCCTGTGGAACGGTGATCCGCTCTCGGTCTACACCCGCCCGGAAAAGGTCTGGATCGACGGCGCGATGCTGTTCGATGCCACCAATCCCCGGATGCGTCCGGTCAGCGATTTCGAACTTGGCCAGCCCGGTGAAGGAGACGTGAAATGAGCCGTATCCTCGCATTTGCCGCCAGCCTGGCGGCCATCGCCGCGCCGCTTGCCGCGTCCGCGCAGAACCTTGCCGTTACCAACGCCACGCTGGCGAAGGGCGATGGCAGCGAACCCGTCGAAGGTGCGACTGTTCTTGTCCAGGCGGGCAAGGTCGTGGCCGCAGGCGTGGGCGTCGCGGTCCCGGCCGGGGTCGAGACTGTGGACGGCACCGGCAAGTGGGTGACGCCCGGCATCTTCGCGGCGGTCTCGGACATGGGCCTGTGGGACGTGCAGGCGGTCGGCGACAGCAACGATCTCTCGGCCGACAAGAGCCCGTTCAACGCCAGCCTCGATGTCGTGCCCGCCTTGAACCCGGCCAACGAGCATATCGCGGTCAGCCGCGAAGGCGGGGTGACGCGCGCCAGCGTGACGCCGTTCCCGGGCAACGCGATCTTTGCCGGGCAGGGTGCACTCATCGATCTGGGCGCGGATGCCGGGTTGGTCGACAAGCCCCGCGCCTTCCAGTTCGTGGTCCTGGGCGAAGGCGGCGCGCGCGAGGCCGGGGGCAGCCGCATGTCCGCGCACGTCACGCTGCGCAATGCGCTGCGCGAGGCGAAGGCGCTTGCAGGCGCTTCGGCTTCCGCCGAACGGGCCTCCGATGCGCTGCTGACTCATGCCGATGCGATGGCTCTCGCACCTGTCCTCTCGGGCGAACAGGCGCTCTACGTCCATGTCGAGCGCGCTTCGGACATTCGCGCCGTGCTCGCGCTCAAGAGCGAGTTTCCCGCGCTCAAACTCGTGCTGATCGGCGCGAGCGAGGGCTGGATGGTGGCGAACGAGATCGCCGCCTCGGGCGTCCCGGTCCTGACCATGCCGCTGCGTGACTTGCCCGAGCAGTTCGAGGTGCTGGGCGCGACCCAGTCGAATGTCGGGCGCATGGTCCAGGCGGGCGTCAAGGTCGGCATTGGCCTTTTCGTGGGCGACAACCAGCCCCGCCGCGCGGCCGAGCAGGCCGGGAACCTTGTGGCGCTGACCAAGCTGCCGGGAGCGACTGGCCTCACCTGGGCGCAGGCCTTTGCCGCGATCACCTCGATCCCGGCCGAGATCAGCGGCATGGGGGGCAAGGAAGGCGTCCTGGCACCTGGTGCGGTAGGCGACGTGGTGATCTGGGACGGCGATCCGCTGGAGCTCTCCTCGGCGCCCGAGGCGGTCTACATCGACGGGGTCAAGCAGCCCTTCGACAGCCACCAGGCACGGCTGCGCGAACGCTACAAGGACCTCGATCGCACCTACCTGCCCAAGGCCTACAGCTGGTAAGCTGGCCGTCGCGACACTTTCGCGCTCCGCAGGCGTTCATCCCCTGAAACGACGAAGGGACACACGAGGACACCATGCGGATCGCGATTGTGACGGGCGGCGCTCAGGGTATCGGCAAGGGGGTGGTCCTCCATCTCCTTGGCAAAGGGTGGAAGGTGGCTGCCTTCGACCGTGACGACGAGGCGCTGGCCGACCTCGCGGCCGAGAGCGGCAGTCAGCCGCTTCTGACCCAGGCCGTCGATGTGGCGGACGAGGATGGCATGGCGCACGCCTTTGCGCAGGTCGCGCGGTGGACGGACAATGCCGGCCTTGATCTCCTCGTTTCCAACGCGGGGATCGCGGATCCGGTCTCCGGGCCGATCGAGGAGCTTTCGCTACAGGAGTGGCGGCGCTGGCAGGACAGCCACGTGACAGGGGCGTTCCTGGCCGTGCGGGGGGCGGTCGCGCCCTTGCGCGCGCGGGAGGGAAGCATCGTCCTCATGGCGTCCACCCGCGCGCTCCAGTCCGAACCCGATACCGAGGCCTACGCGGCGGCCAAGGGCGCGCTATGCGCGATGACCCACGCGCTTGCCATCAGCCTTGGCCCCGACATTCGCGTGAACGCGATCCTGCCGGGCTGGATCGAGACGGCCGACTGGCAGAAGGCCAGCGCGCGCAGCGAACCCGAACATCGGCCCATTGATCGCACGCAGCATCCCGTGGGGCGGATCGGCGTGCCGGCCGATATCGCCGGGGCTGTCGAATTCCTCGCCTCGGATGCGGCGGGCTTCATCACCGGGCAGCAGTTCGTCATCGATGGGGGAATGACGCGCAGGATGATCTACGCGCATTGAAGGAAGGCGAATGATTCAAGGGGCCATCGCCCCTTGACCCCCAAATGGGCGAGCTCACCTCTCTCCACCAGAATAGCGGGTTAAGGTGAGGTAGATTGGTATGGGGAGCCCGAGGGCGATGGCCCTCGGAACTTCATCCTTCGTTCTTTCGCTCAGGCCCGCGCTTCGCTCACGCCCTGGCTGTTGTGGCGCAGCGCTGAAAGCACGGTGTCGACGATCTGCGGCGCGTTGAGGCCGGCATCGTCGTACTGCTTCTCGGGCTTGTCCTGGTCCTGGAAGACGTCGGGCAGGCGCATGGTGCGGATCTTGAGGCCCGCATCGGTAAGGCCCTCGTCGCTCGCCATGGTGAGGACGTGGGCACCAAGGCCGCCGATCGACCCTTCCTCCAGCGTGATGACCACTTCGTGGTTCAGCATCAGGCGACGGATGAGGTCGGTGTCGAGCGGCTTGGCAAAGCGCATGTCGGCGACCGTCGTCGGCAGGCCCTTGGCCTCCAGCGTGTCGGAGGCCTTGAGCGCTTCGCCAAGGCGCGTGCCGAGCGAGAGAATGGCGACCTTGCCGCCCTTTTCCGCCGAACCGCGCACCACGCGGCCCTTGCCGATCTCGAGGCGCAGCGGGGTCTCGGGCAGTTCCACGCCCACGCCGTTGCCACGCGGGTAGCGGAAGGCGATGGGGCCACTGTCATGCTGCGCGGCGGTGTGGGTCATGTGGACCAGTTCCGCTTCGTCTGCAGCGGCCATGACGACCATGTTGGGGAGCGTCGCCAGGTAGGTGATGTCGAACGACCCTGCGTGGGTGGCGCCGTCTGCCCCGACAAGCCCGGCCCGGTCGATGGCGAAGCGCACCGGCAGGTTCTGGATCGCGACGTCGTGCACGACCTGGTCGAAGGCGCGCTGCAGGAAGGTGGAGTAGATCGCGCAGAACGGACGCATGCCCTGTGCGGCCAGACCGGCTGCGAATGTCACGGCGTGCTGTTCGGCGATGCCGACATCGAACGAACGCTCGGGGAAGGAGGAGGCGAACTTGTCGAGCCCGGTGCCCGAGGGCATCGCGGCGGTGATCGCGCAGATCGTGTCGTCCTTCTCGGCCTCGGCAACCAGCGCCTTGGCAAAGACGCCGGTGTAGCTGGGCGGACCGGCGGGAGCCTTGGTCTGCTCACCGGTGACGACATTGAACTTCTGGACGCCGTGGTACTTGTCGGCGGCATCCTCGGCGGGTTGGTAGCCCTTGCCCTTCTGCGTCACGACATGGAGCAGGATCGGACCTTCGCCCGCATCGCGCACGTTTTCGAGGACTGGAACCAGCGAATCGAGGTCGTGGCCGTCGAGCGGGCCGACATAATAGAAGCCCAGTTCCTCGAACAGCGTGCCACCCATGGCGAGGCCGCGGGCGTATTCGTCGGTCTTGCGGGCAGCCTGCGCCAGCGGGCGCGGCAGGCGGCGGGCGAAGCGGCGTGCAAGCTCGCGCAGACCCAGGAACTTGCCCGAGGACACAAGCCGCGCGAGGTAGGACGAGAGGCCCCCGACCGGCGGTGCAATCGACATGTCGTTGTCGTTGAGGATCACGATCAGGCGGTTGCCCGCGGCCTCGGCGTTGTTCATCGCCTCGTAGGCCATGCCTGCGCTCATCGCGCCGTCGCCGATCACCGCAATGCCGCGTCCGGCCACGCCCTTGATCTTGTTGGCCATGGCAAAGCCGAGCGCAGCCGAGATCGAGGTGGAGCTATGCGCGGTGCCGAAGGGATCGTACTCGCTCTCGGAGCGCTTGGTGAAACCCGAGAGGCCGCCGCCCTGGCGCAGCGTGCGGATACGGTCACGGCGGCCGGTCAGGATCTTGTGCGGATAGGCCTGGTGGCCCACGTCCCAGATCAGGCGGTCGACGGGCGTGTCGAAGACGTAGTGCAAGGCGACCGTAAGTTCGACCACGCCGAGCCCCGAGCCCAGGTGCCCACCGGTCTGCCCCACGGCCGAGATCGTCTCGGTGCGCAACTCGTCGGCAAGCTGGCGCAGCTGGCCGGGCGCAAGCGCACGCAGGTCTTCAGGGGTGGAAACGGTATCGAGGAGGGGCGTTGCCGAGCTGGCGTTCATCAGGTTAGCCTTACACGTGTGCGGCGGGCATGTCGATCTGATCGACTTCGGAGCCATCGGGTCCTAACGGCCGTCCGTAAGGATTGTGCCAAGGAAAAGTCAAGAAATTGGCGGGCGTTTCAAGTTGGCACTGGGAAAAGAGAGCGCTTCAACTGCATGAGGCGCAGGTTCCGCGCAGTTCGACGACCGGACGCACGTCGGCAAAACCGTTGTCGCGGGCGGCCTTGATGAGCGCGCCGGTCAGTTCGTCGTCATCAATGTGCACGACTTCGCCGCAGGCATCGCAGATCAGGAAGATGCAGTCGTGACGACAGCCGGGATGCGAATTGGCGATGTAGGCGTTCGCGCTTTCCACCCGGCGCGCCAGGTTCGTGCGCACGAAGAGGTCGAGAATACGGTAGACGCTGTTGGGGGCTACGCGCTTGCCGCGCAGCGCCGAAACGCTTTCGGCGAGGTCATAGGCCGAAGCGGGCGTGGTGCGTTCGGCCAGCGAGGCGAACACGTCCGCGCGCATGTCGGTCCACTGCTCACCCGCCGATACCAGCACGTCGCGCGCCGCCCTCTTCAGGCCTTCGCCGCTGTGCTCGTGGTGGCCGTGCGTGATTTCGCAGTCGTCGTGAAGATCGGTGCCCATGCTTCCAATATGGGCCATTCGGCCCCGCTTCGCAATGTCGGGTGGGGCCGTGAGTCCGGACGGCTGTGCGCCGCGTCCGGCGTGCCTCAACGCGTGGTGGCGGCTTCGGCCGGGGGGACCATCGAGTCCGAAAGCGAGGTGCCGGTGTCGATGCCCATGACGCCGAACACCAGCACGGCCCCACCGGCGAAGCCGAGAGCGAAGAAGCGGGCGAATTGGGTCTTGAGCAGGCGCATAGGGTATCCAGGCAATCTAAAAGGTTCGGGTCAGAGGTTCTGGCGGCGCGGGCCGCCGGTTTCTTCCGCGCCCTCTTGTCCCAAAACGGCTGACCGTCGAGTGAATAAAGGGCATCATCCGTTGACCGGACGATGAGTTGTTTCATGTGGGCGGCAGGGCGAGGAAATCGGCGGGAACTTGTCACATTCCTGTCGAAGGACTGTGCGTTTCCATCAGCATTTCGAAGAGCGAAAGCGCGGCCAGAATCAGCACCGGCAAGGTCGCGCAGCCGAAGGGAAGGCCGAGCGCGGCGATCCAGCTGGCCGGGCGCGAGAGGCGCCCCATGCGCAGCAGGATGGCCGAAATCAGGAACCCGGCCATGAAGCCGAGCGTCACGAGGGGGCCGAGCCAGAGCAAGGTCATGTTCGCAGCGGCCCCCGGCGTGTCGGTGTCTTAGTGACGGAAATGGCGCATTCCGGTGAAGACCATCGCCAGACCGGCCTCGTTGGCCGCCGCGATCACTTCATCGTCGCGGATCGAGCCGCCGGGCTGGATGATCGCGCTGGCACCAGCTTCGGCGGCGGCGAGGAGGCCGTCCGCGAAGGGGAAGAAGGCGTCCGAGGCCACCGCGCTGCCATGGGTGCGCGGCTTGTCCCAACCGAACTTTTCAGCCGCTTCGGCGGCCTTCACCGCGGCGATGCGCGAGGAGTCGCGGCGGTTCATCTGGCCTGCGCCGATGCCTGCGGTGGCGCCGTCCTTGGCGTAGACGATGGCGTTTGACTTGACGTGGCGGGCCACGGTCCAGGCGAAGAGGCAGTCGGCGAGTTCCGCGTCGGTGGGCGCGCGCTCGGTGACGACCTTGAGGTCATCGAAGCCGATGGCGCCGTTGTCGCGGCCCTGGACGAGCAGGCCGCCGGTGATGGGCTTCACGTTGAGGCCGCCGCGGCGCGGGTCGGGCAGTTCGCCGGTGAGCAGGAGGCGCAGGTTCTTCTTCTTGGCGAAGAAGGCGCGCGCGTCCTCGTCCGCGTCGGGGGCGACGACGACTTCGGTGAAGATCTGGCAGATCGCCTCGGCGGTCGGGCCATCGAGGGTCTGGTTGACCGCGACGATCCCGCCGAAGGCCGAGACATCGTCGCAGGCCAGGGCATCGTTCCAGGCGCCCAGCAGCGTGTCACCCTGGGCAACGCCGCAAGGGTTGGCGTGCTTGACGATGACGACCGAGGGCTTCTGGCCCTTGAACTCGGCGGCGAGTTCGAAGGCAGCGTCGGCGTCGTTGTAGTTGTTGTAGGAGAGTTCCTTGCCCTGGATCTGCTCGGCCTGGGCAAGACCCTTGGTGTAGGGGCCGACCGGCGTGTAGAGCGCGGCCTTCTGGTGCGGGTTCTCACCATAGCGCAGGGTGGTGGAGAGGCGGCCGTTGACGGCGAGCATCTCGGGGAATTCCTGGCCCTGGTCGGCAAAGGCGAACCACTGCGAGATCATCGAATCGTAGGCGGCGGTCTGGGCAAAGGCGCGCGCGGCCATCAGCTTGCGGAACGCCAGCGTGGTGGCGCCGTCGGTGGCCTCCAGTTCGACCATCAGGCCCTCGTAGTCGACCGGGTCGGTGACGATGGTGACGTAGGCGTGGTTCTTGGCCGCCGAGCGCACCATCGAGGGGCCGCCGATGTCGATGTTCTCGATGATCGTGTCGCGGTCCGCGCCCTTGGCGACAGTCGCCTCGAAGGGGTAGAGGTTGACGACGACGAGGTCGATCGCGCCGATTTCATGCTCGGCCATCGCGGCGGCATGTTCGGCGTTGTCGCGCACGGCCAAGAGCCCACCGTGGACCTTGGGGTGCAGCGTCTTGACGCGGCCGTCCATCATCTCGGGGAAATTGGTCACTTCCGAGATGTCCTTGACGGTCAGGCCCGCCTCGCGCAGCGCCTTGGCGGTACCGCCGGTCGAGACCAGCTCGACGCCGCGATCGGCAAGGACCTTGCCCAGTTCGGCAAGCCCGGTCTTGTCGGAAACCGAAAGCAGGGCGCGGCGGATCTGGACAGTATCGCTCATGGTCGAAAGGCTTCCTTGCAAAGAAGAGGGCGTCAAGTCTTTGCGCGCGCCCTTAGGCCGCGGACGGGACAGGAGCAAGGGTACGTGCGGCAAAAAGTGGCCCGCAAGGCCGCGTCCGCACCCGAAGGGCGGACAGGGTGACACAAAGTTGACACAGGTGACACGGTCCAGGGGGTGTCACCGGCCCCCGCGTGTCACCTTCAAAAAACGTTCGGTTCCAAAGGGAGAGTGAGGCGTGCGACCGCATCCGTCCCGTCTCGCACAAGGGCCCGTGTGTAGGAAAGCAAAATCCAAAGCCGCACAGAAACGAAGCAAGGCCAATGCGAGGGCCATCGCCCTCGCGCTCCCGGAATCGGACAGGGCAGGGCGCGGGGTGAAGCCTGCGCTTGGGACCCTCGCGACGGTCGGCTTCAGAGGAAGCGTTGCAGGAAAGCGGCCATTCCCGGACCAGCGAAAGTCCTGTTGGAGCGCAGCTACGCGCCCTTGTCGGCCGTTCGTTGGCCGATTTGGCACGCCAGGAATCTGACGTTCCGCTTTGTGGAGGGGGAGCGCGAATAGCTGGAAATGTGATGCGCCCCCGCTAGCCATCATCAGCTACTCACGCTTATCGTGTCCATCTTATGGGGTTAATAGAGCGGTGAGGCATGAAAGAAGTGATCTACAATATCTTTCTGATGTGGGAAGGCAACGTCTGCTGCGCGATCCGCTACGCTACCCATGAAGTCGAAATGGACGATGAAGCTGCCGTCACGTTCCTCCAAGGCCGAGTTCAAGCGGACCTCCATGCGTCCAAAAAGTTCAAATTGGACACAACATTCACGATAGACGAATACAACGCAAGGATGCGCCTTGGCCAAGGCCATTGGCTCTACGATCCAGTGTTCATCGCCCTTGGAGCAGGGGAACAGCCGCTTCATGTTGCCACGCAGGTCGTCAACAATATCCCGCAAGTGCGCTTCTCAGGCGCTATTGGTGATCCGGATATTTATCTGCGCGAGGACATGACTGATGGCGTTAGCATGCCCGACTGGATAATAAAATACACCAAAGGCAATACGATCGACCTCAGCCAGCTTATCAATGATGATTATTTCCTCGCTATCAAACTCACGTTCAACGCGAAGCTTTATGTCTCGTCGATGAAGCTGCTGCTCAGCGCCATCGATAGCATCGCCTACATCGAATACGGCGACAAGCAGGGCATCTTTGAGAAATGGCTCACGTCCTATGCGGACATTTCGCACCTTGGCATTATACCAAGGCGCGCTGAGGCTGACTCACGCCGGGGATTCCCAAGCGGATGAAAATCTGATTCGACGTTGCGAGCACATGGAGGCTTGCGATGGCGGCAGCGATTGGGGTTCGATCTGACTACACATCGGCGGATTTGCGCCAGTTTGCGCGACGAAGTGGCGATGCCGGTCAGGTCCGGCGTCTGTTGGCTGTTGCACTGATCCTGGACGGCAGGAGCCGCAGCGAAGCGGCGAAGTTTGCCGGAGTGACGCTGCAGATCGTGCGCGACTGGGTTCTGCGCTTCAACGAGGGAGGTCCCGACGGTCTGGCAACGCGCAAGGCTCCGGGGAGAGCGTCGATCTTGAACGACGAGCAGCGCGCGCGGCTTGCCGAGATCGTCGAGACTGGGCCGATTCCTGCAGCGCATGGCGTGGTGCGCTGGCGGCTGTGCGATCTGGCGCAGTGGATCTGGGACGAGTTCGAGTTGTCGGTCACACGTCACACTCTTGGGCGCGAGCTTCGCGCCATGGGCTACCGCAAACTCACGGCGCGGCCACGCCACCGTGGCCAGAAGAGCGATGACATTGCCGATTTTAAAAAAGGTTCGCCGCCCGTCTGGCGCAAATCAAGCGGCGGCTCCCGAGAGGAACGCCGATAGAGCTGTGGTGGCAGGACGAAGCCCGCGTCGGCCAGCAGACCAAGCTCACCCGGCGCTGGGCGAAGCGCGGCACCCGGCCATCAGCGCCGAAGGACCAGCGTCGCTCCTCGGCATGGCTGTTCGGCGCGATCTGTCCCGCCGAAGGCAAGGCCGCCGGTATCGTCATGCCCCGTTGCAACAGCGAGGCGATGAGCATGCACCTCGAGGAAATCGCCTTCCACGTCGCGCCGGGCGCGCATGCGGTCCTCCTGCTCGATCAGGCCGGATGGCACGGTTCGGCCGAACTGGTCGTGCCTCCCAATATTACCCTGATGCCGCTGCCGCCACGATGCCCGGAGCTCAACCCTGTTGAGAACGTATGGCAGTTCATGCGCGACAACTGGCTGTCGAACCGCATCTTCAAATCCTACGACGACATCGTCGACCACTGCTGCTTCGCATGGAACAAGCTCGTCGATCAGCCCTGGCACATCATGTCCATCGGAATGCGCCAATGGGCGCATGGGTACTGATCTATGCACCTTGGTATTACGCCCAAGGAACTATGGGAAATGCGCAATGGCCTACTTCACATGACCAACCTGAATTCGCGCGAGGTCAGCAAGAAAAAGGTGCGTCAGATTTCCTTCTCCGTGGGCACTAAAGATTTTCATGAGCGTGATGGCATCCACTATTTCAGTTTCTATGGCCTCATCAAAGCCTACGGCGCTGCGCTAGTGAAATGGCTGGAAACCTACAACAGCGACACAGAGAAGCGCGTCGATTTCGTTGATCGCTACGACAAAACTATCTCGGACAGCCGCCTTGCGGTTCATACCAATCCAGTCGTGGCCGGCGAATAAGCTAGAGGGAAGAAGGCTATATGAAGTTCATTTATGTCGACGAGAGCGGGGCGCGTGATCAGGGCGACGTGTTCGTAATGTCAGGGCTAATGGTCGACGCCTACAAGTTGCGCAAAAAGACGGCAGACTTCGATGCGAAGCTCGAGGCTATTTTTGCCCAGCATCCTGGCGCACGCGGCGATCTCAAGACGAAGCGCTTCATCAACGGTGCTGGCGCTTGGAAACAAGTGCCCGCCCAGCAGCGCAAGGACTTCCTACGCGAGATATGTGAACTCGCCGTTGCAAATGGTGGTAAGGTCTACGGGATCGCCCTCTCTTACGAACGGTTCGACGCGGCGGTCGCTGCCGGTCATGGCCATCCGTTCGCGAACAGCTACTGGATTGCTAGCGCGATGTTCGTCTCCTCGCTGGTGCAGAAGAAAATGCAAGGGGTGGCGAATGCTAAGGGCCTCACCGTCTTTATAATGGACGACAACAAGCAGGAGATGGCGAACCTCTCCGACGGTCTCTACAAGTGTAGCGAGTGGTATGACGGCTTGTATCAATACCGGGGCACGAAGCGCGGCAAGAGCGTTTGGATGGAACGTAGGCCGAAGGATCGCTTCGACCAGATCATCAATACTGCGTTCGCAATCAAGTCAGATCATTCCTCGCTAGTGCAGGTCGCCGATGCGCTGAGTTGGGTCTACCGACGCCATCTAGAACTGACGTCTCAGGCCGAGGCCTACGCCGGTGAGAAGGCCTATTACCAAAGTTTAGTCGATATTCTTGAGCCGCAGCGTCAGAAGCTCGGACAGTGTCCGAAGGGGGCGTGCGTAACGTTCTATCAAGCCGCTCGTCACGAAGCATGGGACGTTTGACAACCTCTATCCGGGGGAGATGGCTCAGATGTCGCTCAGACCTAAGCTAGAACAATCGACTCTGGTGATTGCGCCCGGCGTCGACTATCCTCGCTGCCCGGCTTCAAACCGGACAGTCTCCTACCGGCCCAGAGACGAAGCTGGGCGAATTGCAGCTCGCCCAGCCTCAACATTCCCAGGTGCCTTAGGCCTGAAGCTGGAGGTGGTCTCCGCGGGTCTGGCTCAGCGCCATGGTGAGGTCGTTGTCTTCGGCGTCGTCGAGCAGGGCAAAGGTCAGCAGGTCGCCCGTGGCGTCGAGCTCGACCCGTTGATGGCCCGGCGCGGCTGCGCTGGCTGCGGCGAGGGCTTCATCAAGGCGCGGCGCGAGCGCGCTGGAGCGGCGCAGCAGTAGGTTGCGCAGCCGACGGTCCACCACGACACGGTCCACGCGCCAGCCCTGCTGGGTGACCAGTGCGTCCTCGTGCATCAGCAGGTTGTCCATCACCAGTGTCGCTCCGATGTCGCGCAGCTCGGCCAACTGTTCCTGCAGGTCGTCGGGGTTGATCCGCGCCATCCCGCGCTCGAGGTGCAGCTCCACCCGCTCGGGGCTGACCCCGCATTCGCGCAAGGCCAAGTTGAGCATTTCCGGAACATCGCTGGCGAGCAACTGCTTGGGATAGAGCGGGATGGCGACCGTCGCCCCGGGCCAGCGCGCGGCCATCTGGCATCCGGCCTGCAGCGTCCAGTCGCCCAGCGGCACGATCAGCCCGCTCTGCTCGGCCACGCGCAGGAAGCGATCGGGACCGATGCGGCCAAGCTCCGGGTGATTCCAGCGCGGCTCGACCGCAATGATCACCTTGCCATCGCTGCCGACACGCAGCTGATACCAAGGTGCATTGATCAGTACCCATGTGCCCATTGGCGCATTCCGATGGACATGATGCGCCAGGGCTGATCGACGAGCTTGTTCCATGCGAAGCAGCAGTGGTCGACGATGTCGTCGTAGGATTTGAAGATGCGGTTCGACAGCCAGTTGTCGCGCATGAACTGCCAGACGTTTTCGACTGGGTTGAGTTCGGGGCATCTCGGCGGCAGCGGCATCAGGGTGATGTTGGGAGGCACGACCAGTTCGGCCGATCCGTGCCATCCGGCCTGATCGAGCAGGAGGACTGCATGCGCGCCTGGCGCGACGTGGAAGGCAATTTCCTCGAGATGCATGCTCATTGCCTCGCTGTTGCAACGGGGCATGACGATGCCGGCGGCCTTGCCTTCGGCGGGACAGATCGCGCCGAACAGCCATGCCGAGGAGCGACGCTGGTCCTTCGGCGCCGATGGCCGGGTTCCGCGCTTCGCCCAGCGCCGGGTAAGCTTGGTCTGCTGGCCGATGCGGGCCTCGTCCTGCCACCATAGCTCTATCGGCGTTCCTCTCGGGAGCCGCCGCTTGATTTGCGCCAGACGGGCGCCGAAGTTTTTTTAAAATCGACGATGTCATCGCGCTTCTGGCCACGATGGCGCGGCCGGGCCGAGAGCTTGCGATAACCCATCGCACGAAGCTCGCGCCCGAGAGTGTGGCGTGTGACCGACAGCTCGAACTCGTCCCAGACCCACAGCGCCAGGTCAGCAAGCCGCCAACGCACGACGCCATGCGCCGCGGGGATCGGCCCCGCCTCGACGATCTCGGCGAGCCGGGCGCGCTGCTCGTCGTTCAGGATCGAAGCCCGCCCCGGAGCTTTGCGCGTTGCCAGACCGTCGGGACCTCCGTCGTTGAACCGCAGAACCCAGTCGCGCACGATCTGCAGCGTCACGCCGGCAATCTTCGCCGCTTCGCTGCGACTGCCGCCGTCCAGGATCAGCGCAACAGCCAACAGGCGTCGGACCTGATCGGCATCGCCACTTCGTCGTGCAAACCCTCGCAAATCCGCCGATGTGTAGTCAGATCGAACCCCAATCGCTGCCGCCATCGCAAGCCTCCATGTGCCTGCCATGATGAATCAGAAAATCACCAGCTTGGAAAGCGAGGACGTGAGTCAGCCTCAGCGCGCCTTGGTATGACGCGTCAGTTCGAACGTGCGCGACTTGATCGCGAACAGCATTTCCTGGGCGAGATGGCGTTCGTCCTGCGTATCCGTACCAAGATCTTCGCCATAGAATGTGTAGGTGCCGCGTTGCTTGCCCTTTGAACGGTAGAGGGCAACGTCGGCAAAGCGGAAGAGTTCATCCTCCTCCAGCGTGTCGTGCGGGGTCTGGGCGATCCCGATCGACAGGCCCACTTCCAGCGTCCGGTTGCCATGGGCAATCGGCTGTGAGATTGCGTGGATCAGGCGCTCGGCCAGTTCCTCGATATCGGCGCGCGCAAGGTCCGTGGCGGCGACCACGAACTCATCCCCGCCGATGCGCGCGGCCAGTTGCCCTTCGCCCGTTTCGCTTTGCAGCCGTGCGGCCACGGTGCGCAGCACGAAGTCCCCGACATCGTGCCCGAAGGTGTCGTTGATGGGCTTGAAGTGATCGAGGTCGAGATAGAACAGCGCCAGCTCGCTGTCGTTGCGGTTGAGGACCTGGTGCATGAACTGGCGCAGGCCCAGCCGGTTGGGAAGGCCGGTCGCGGGATCGTGCCGCACTTCGCGCTGCGCCCGGCTGAGGTCGGCGGCCCGGGCCACGTCGGAGCTGATATCCGTCGCGATCTTGACGATCTTGAAGGGCTGTCCGTTAAGATCGTAGATCGGGTTGTAGGAAGCCTGGATCCAGACCGGCGAGCCATCGCGCGCCACCCGCTGGAACTTGGCGGACATGTATTGCCCCTCGCGCAGCGCGGACCAGAACTGCGCATAGTCGGCCCCGGCGGCGTCCTCGGGGTCGATGAAGATGCTGTGATGGCGTCCGACGATGTCGTCCAGGCCGTACTTCATCAGCGCGAGGAAGTTCTCGTTCGCCTCCAGGATCGTGCCGTCCAGGTCGAAGGAGACAACCGCCTGCGAGCGGTGAATGGCCGCAACCTGCCCCTCGTAGTCCCCCTGACGCAGCTTCTGCTGGGTGATGTCGACGGCGTTCTTGACCACCTTGAAGGGGCGCCCGTTCATGTCGAGGATGGGATTGTAGGAGGCCTGAATCCAGATCTCGCGACCATCCTTGCCGACGCGCTTGAACTCGCCGCTCTTGTACTGGCCGCTGGCAAGTTCCTGCCAGAATTTGCGGTAGGCGGGGCTTTCGCGATCCTCCGGGGCGACCAGCATCTCGTGATGACGTCCGCGCACCTGCGACAGGCGATATCCGGTCAGCTCGAGGAAGTTGTCGTTGGCATCCAGGATCGTTCCATCAAGGTCAAACGTCACGACGCTTTGCGATTTGTGGATGGCCGCGATCTGCCCCTGATGGTCGGCCTGGCGCAGCTTCTCGCGCGTGACCGCCGTTGCATATTTGACGATCTTGAAGGGGTTGCCATCCTGATCGAGCACCGGGCTGTAGATCGCCTGGAACCAGATTTCGCGCCCGTTCTTGCCGAGGCGGCGGAACTCTCCGCTGCGATGGCGCCCTTCGGTCAGGTCGCTCCAGAAGATCTCGTATTCCAGGCTGTGCGCATGGGCCGGCTCTACGAAGAGGCGATGATGGCGGCCTTCGATCTCCTCCAGCGTGTAGCCCACGGCCTCGAGGAAATTGTCGTTGGCATCGAGAATGGTGCCATCGGGCGCGAACGTGACGACGCACTGCGACTTGTCGATGGCGGCCAGCTGTCCGTGGAAATCGGCGGTCTGCTTCTTTTCCGGGGTCACATCGACCGCGTACTTGACGATCTTGGAGGGACGCCCCTCCAGATCGAGGATCGGGTTATACGTGGCGCGCAGCCAGACGGAGGACCCGTCCTTGCGCAGCCTGCGATATTCGCCCGAGGTATGCCCCCCCTCGCGCAGCGTTCTCCAGAACTGCGCATAGTCCTCGCTCTGCGCTTCCCCGGCCTCCACGAACAGGCGGTGGTGGCGCCCGATGATCTCGTCCAGCGCGTAGCCCGTCGCCTGCAGGAACCGGTCATTGGCATGAAGGACGTGGCCGTCCATGTCGAAATGGATCACCGCCTGCGACGTGTTGATGGCAGCGATCTGTCCGGCATGGTCCACCGCGCCCGTCTTGCGGCGGGTGACATCGTGCAGGAGCACGATGACTTCGTGAACCGTGCTGGCCTTGTCGCATACCGGCGTGCACGAGACTTCGGCCCAGAAGGGTTCGCCGTCGCGCCGCTTGAGGGCGATATCCGCATGGACGACCTCGCCGGAGGCAAAGGCCTGTCCGATCGGATCCGATTCGCTTTCATCCTCGCTCTGGCCTGCGTTCACCGGCAGCAGGACCGAGCGGTTGCGGCCGACCATATCCCACCCGGCATACCCGAACATGGCCAGGCAGCGGGCATTGACGCGCAGGATCGCGCCATCACCTGACAGCACGATACGGCCCACCTGATGTTCGAGTGCCTCGATATCGGCAGGCGTCAGGTCAGGTTCGAGAGTCTTGTGAAGCATGGGCCGGTGTTGATCCATTCTTGGTGGGGCGCTGAGAACCGTTGGGCCCAAGCTGGTTAATTGCGCGTGTAAGGGCGTTGCATTTCTCGGAATTCTTCGAGTGTCCCGTGCACGCCGGAGCACCTGACGGGACATTATCGATCCGGCCCTTCCGCTCAGGAGGGAGTGGAATCCGCGGTGGAGCGGCCACAAGGGGGCGCAAGCCGCAAGGCGGCAAGGCATGGGCGGACGTCGCCGGCGTGCGCCTGGCGGGAGGGTTCGGGGAGCCCGGGGGCGATGGCCCTCGGATTCGTCCTCTCTTACCATCGTCAAGAACCCGTGAGGGTTCAGCCCATCTTCTTGAAGAGCCAGCTGAAGGTGCCGCCGCCGCGCGAGGCGAGGCCCTGGAGGACGATCTGGTGGGTAGCCTGGGGGCGGCCCTGGCCATCGACCCACAGCGAATCCTCGATCTCTACCGAGCCCGCGCCCGCGCGGAACTGCCAGTAGCTGCCGTCGGCAAGGACGAGGGCGGCGCCCTGGCCGTCCTCGGTGGGGGCGACGGTGACCTCGGGCGCGAGGTGGAAGCGGATCGCAAAGCCGACCTTGCCGCGCTTGGCCTTGCGCCCGGAAGGCAGCAGCATGTCCTCGCCGCGCAGCTCGGTGCCGTCGTCGCGCAGGATCAGGATGCGGCGGTGGGTCAGCGTGTAGCGCTGGGCATAGCCGTTGTGGCTGGCCTCGAGCCGGGTCGCGCGCGCGCCGCTGTCGGTCTCCATCGTCTTGCGGTCGACATCGACGGCGGTAACACCCTGGCCGATCGCGCCGTTGATGAGGATGGCGGTGGAATTGGCATCGTCGAGCGTCAGGGTGGAGTGCGCGGCGGTGGCGCGCAGGCCCTGGTCGAGGCGCGCGGGGACGAGCCCGCCCGCGCTCGCTGCGCCGCCGCAGTTGACGATCATGCGCTGGCGGTTGTGCGAGAATTCGAAGGCGAGGGTGGAGGCGCAGCCAAAGCGCCCGTCGCGCGGCATCGGCGGCGGGGCGGTGTCGAACTGGAGGATCGACTTGTGTGCGGCGACGCGCTGGTAGCCCCACTGGCGCACGTCGCGCAGCGGGCGGGTGCGCACGCCGCTGGCCGCCACGAGGCCGTCGACGGTGTCGGCCGGGACCGCCCAGCCGCCCTGCCAGGAGCCGAGCGAACCATCGCCGTGGCACAGCGCGAGGAGCGGGGGCACGAGCATTTCGATGACGTGCTCCATCGCCTCGGTGCTGTCGCGCCGTGTGGCCTGGTAGCAGTTGCGCAGGCGCACGAGGAGGGCGATCGCCTCCATCTGCGCGAGCGGGCTGCGCGAGAGGACGCCGCCGTCATCGCCCATCAGCTCGCCCAGCGCCTTCATCAGTCCGGCTTCGCCGTAGAGGCGGCGCGGGCGGCCTTCGGGCAGCAGCAGGCCGCAGGCGACAAGGCCGCACCAGCCCGCAACCGCGCCCAGCGAATCCTCGGCGTGGTGGACCTGCCGGTCGAGCCAGCGGGCGGTCTCGGCAATGTGGCGCAGCATGCGCACGCGCAGCGCCTTTTCGCCCGAGAGGATGAGCGGGGCGTGGACCAGCCAGTTGAGCAGGCGCGCGCCGGTGTGCCCCACCGTCCAGGCCGGGCCGCGGCTGGCCTTGCCGGTCTTGGCAGGGGCCTTCGGGTTGGCCTGGAGCCAGGAGGTGAGGATGCGCTCGGCCACGGGGGCGACCTGTTCGCGGGGCCCGCAGGCTTCGAGGTCGGCGAGCCAGGCGAAGCTGTGCACGGTGCGCTCGAGCGGCGGGGGGACGCGCGCCGCGCCGCCGAAATCGACCTGGGTGATCGGCGTGCGCGCGCCATGGACGAGGAAGTGGCCTGCGCGAAGGGCCGTGCCGGCCGCCTTGTCGCCCGGGACGGTGCCGCGCACGGTGGCGAGCAGGCGCATGCGGGCCTTCTTGCCCATGGGCGCGGTCAGCATCGTGCCCGGCACGCCCAGCTTGTAGGCAAAGCGGATCAGGCGTTCGCCCGCGCTGACGGTGGGCGCCGCGAAGTCGACCAGCGCAAGCGCGCGGCCGGTCTCGGACTGGTCGGCCCCGACGACGGGGGGCTCGGCACCCTTGGGCACGGATGTATCTCCCAGAGGCGGATCCACGCGGCGCGCGGCGCTGTCTTCTGTGGGTTTGTACATGGAGCCCTCCTCGACGCCCGGCTCGGCGGCGTCAGCCGGTAGCGGAACGGCCGAAGGGGGCTCCTGGTTGCGCGCGGCGGCGTCGATGGGAAAATCGCGCCGCACCGTGCTCAGTCGAGGCCCTTGAGCCTGCGGATGTTGGCCGCGTAGTGGTCGGGACCGCCCTTGAAGGTGGCAGACCCAGCGACCAGCACGTCGGCACCGGCGGCCACGCACTGCGGCGCGGTGACGGCATCGACGCCGCCATCGACCTCGATCTGGATGTCGCGGCCCGACTTCTCGATCATCTTGCGCACGGCTTCGATCTTGCGCAGCTGGCTGGAGATGAAGCTCTGCCCGCCGAAACCGGGGTTCACGCTCATGATGAGGACCAGGTCGATCTCGTCGATGAGGTAGTCGAGCATCTTGGCGGGCGTTGCCGGGTTGAGCGAGACGCCGGCCTTCTTGCCCAGCTTCTTGATCGTCTGCACCGTGCGGTGGATGTGCGGGCCGGCCTCGGGATGGACGGTGATGATGTCCGCGCCCGCGTCCGCGAAGGCTTCGAGGTAGGCATCGACCGGCGAGATCATGAGGTGGACATCGAAGGTCTTGGCCGATTGCGGGCGCAGCGCCTTGACCACGGCCGGGCCAATCGTGATGTTGGGCACGAAGTGGCCGTCCATGACATCGACGTGGATCCAGTCGGCCCCGGCTTCATCGATCGCGCGCACTTCTTCGCCCAGGCGGGCAAAGTCGGCGGACAGGATCGACGGGGAAATAAGCGGCGTGGTCATGGATCTCGTGAAACTCCTCTAGCCATCCAGATACGGCACCCCATGTTGGGGCGACAAGGCGGGATCGGGCCGTTTTCCACACACGATGTGGGGTTTGCCTCCGATCCGGATCGACGCGCGGATAGCGTCTTTCGCCCCGCGCGCAAGCCCATGCAGGGGGCTGCGTGACGGGAATGCTTGAAATTCAGAGCCTATTCAGCGCGCCGGGCCTAGGAACCTGCTTCAAGGCCTGCCGGTTGTGCAGGCGCGGTCCTGTCCGAAGTGAGGACAGAGCGCCGGAAAAACGAGTTGTCTTGAGGATTGGATCGACATGATTCGACGTAGAATGGGTGCCCTTGCGCTGGTCGGCCTCGTGGCCGTGGCAGGCGCGGCGCCCGCATCCGCGCAGTACCGCAACGAGATTGCGAACAACCTGCGCAAGTGCACGAGCGCGAGCGGGCCGGGCCTGCTCGTCACGGTCGACGGGGTGAAGGCCTCGCAAGGGAACATGCGCGTGCAGTCCTACCGCGCGACCAAGGCCGACTGGCTCGAAAAGGGCCGCTGGCTCTCGCGCATCGAGGTTCCGGCCAAGGCGGGCACGATGACCTTCTGCCTGCCTGTTCCCGGCCCGGGCACGTACGGGGTGGCGGTGCGCCATGACCTCAACGGCAACGGCAAGACCGACATCAGCGAGGATGGCGGTGCCATGTCCAACAACCCTTCGATCAACATCTTCAACCTGGGCAAGCCGAGCTACTCCAAGGTCGGCGTCGAGGTCGGCTCCACGGTGAAGTCGATCCGGGTGCAGATGAAGTACATGTGAGGGGTGTAAAAAAGGTTTCTTTTCAAGGGGTCATCGCCCCTTGACCCCCTTACTGTCTTGCGCACTTCGTGCCGGGATTGCCGCGCGCGAAGCGTTAAGCCAGCAGGCATGAAAGAGAGGGGCAAAGCCCCTCAATCCAACAGTCCCCTTCCTTTGTCGCGGCCCGGCATCCGGCACACCTGCGCTCGACAGTTCGGGGAGCCCGAGGGCAATGGCCCTCGGCAAACCATCTTTCTGCTTATCTGCTCTTCCGCGCGGCAAGAATCGCGCGCACGTCGGCAAGGTCCGAGGGCTTGTCGACATCGACCGCGGCAAGGCCGTCGCGCGCGGCGACACGCACGGCGGCCACCCCGATCTTGCCGCCGAGCCGGGCAATCGCCTCGGCCATGGTCAGGCGTCCCAGCGCAAAGCGCGGGAGGATGCCGGGGCCAAGGCGCAGCGCGATGCGCCAGGGGCGTTTGCGGTCGGCCTCGACCGCTTTCCAGGTCTCGATCGCGCCTTGCGCGCCGGGACGGGCGAGGAGGAACAGGTTGCAGCCCGACCAGGCGCCGTCGGCCATCTTGAGCCAGGTGCGCTTGCTGCCGGGCAGCGCCTTTTCCACCGCCTCACGCCGTGCAAGCAGGATCGCGACGTCCGCCGCCTCTCCCGCATCCGCGACGAAATCGGTGATCCACTGCGCGTCGAGCAGCGCGTGGTCGGCGGTGGTGACGAGCATCGGCGCGCCCAGGTGCGCGAATCCGGCCGCGACGCTGGCGCTGGGGCCTGCCTCGGCCGGCAGGACTTCGCAGCCCAGATCCTGCGCCAGCGCGTTCACTTCGGGCGTGCTGGTGATGACGGCCACGCGCGCAATTCCGGCGGTCTTGAGGGCGGCCACCACGCGCGCGAGCATCGGCTGCCCGTCGATCTCGATCAGCGCCTTGTGCGCGACCCCTTCGGCGCTGGCGACCGGATCGGGCGCGCCCGGGCGCGAACCGGCCAGCACGAGCGCGCTCAGGGGGCGGGCCTGAGCGGGGGCGGGAGAACCTTGCGAGAGTGTCACGCGGCGCGGTCGTCCGTATCGTTGGGGGAGTTGGCGGCCGCGAGACTTGCGGCCTTGCGCGCGCGCCACACGCTCCACAGCACGCTGGGCGCGGCGAGCACGGGGTGGCGTTCGCGCCAGGGCGTGACAAGGACGGGCACGCCGGTGTGGCGCTCGATCTTCCAGGCGGCGTAGCGCGCGGCGCCTTCGAACGTGGTCGAGGCCTTGATCAGGCGCAGCACGTTGTAGGGCTTGCCCAGCCGCTGGCGGCGCTGCCACCAGGCAAGGATACGGGCCTTCGCCGCCGCATCCAGCTCGGGCCGGATCGTGCCTTGCGGCCCGCCGCGCGCAAAGGGGATCCCCTGCGCGACAAGGGCGAGCGGGAGCAGGCCGTCGAAATGCTCGCGGTTGGCCGAGAGGATCGAATCCTCGCGCCCCGCCTTTTCGACCCGGAATTCGGCGGCGTAGGTGGCGCGGAACAGCGCGCGCCAGTAGTCTTCGGGCGTGCCGCTGTCCGGGCCGAGCGCAACGGCCAGGCGTGCGGCGGTTTTCGCGGCGCCCGCGACGGCCTCTCCGGCGGCGCGCGAGGCGGCGCGGTCGTGGCTCCAGACCAGCGCGCTGGGCTGGACGAAGCGGGCCCAGATGGTGGTGTCGAGGCGCTCTCCGGCGGCGGCCGCGCGGAAGGTCTCGAGCGGCATCGTCGCGACCTTGGCGCGCAGGTCCGCGTCCGGCAGTGCGGTGCCGTCGGGCGCGGTGTCGGCGGGCGAGCAGCGCCATTCGTGGTAGCTGACGCGCGGCCAGATCTTCTCGATCTGCGGGGTGTCGGTCAGGACATAGAAGTCGAGCACGCCCTCCAGCGAGCCGGTGCGCAGGTTCGAGCCGTAGAACAGCACGGCGAGCACGGGCACGGGGGACTGCGCGGCCAGACGGTGCGCGAACGCCGCCACGGCCGGTTCCACCGGGCGTTCGAGTGCGGTCCGGATCCGCCCCAGGAGGTCTACGCTCATGTCCTTATGCTCAGGCAAGGACGCCTCGAAATCAAGACAGATGGAGAAAGGGGTGAAAATGCCTGCGCCCGATGGCGCGCGCTGGGTGGGCTCAGGGCACCACGAAGGTCAGCTGCGGGCCTTCGTCCATGATGTAGCGCCCGGCCGGGAAAGCCTCGCCATCGAGGATGAAGGGACCTTCGATGTCCATGTCGACGTCGCTGGTGGCAAAGCGGTGCAGGCCATGACGGCCCAGCAGGCGTCCGCCCAGGCCCATCATCACCAGCGGCGCGAGGCCCAGTACGAGGCGGCTGGCGCGGTCGAGCACGAGGAGCTTGAGGCCCGGTGCCACCTTGCGCCCGAAGGGGCGCATGCCCAGCGGGAAGCGCTCGAAGGTGGTGGCGATGGTGAGGAAGCGGCGGTCGGTTTCGCCGCTGCCGCGCCTGGCTCCGGCATGGGGCAGCGCGCGGCCCGTCATGCGGTCGATGAGGCGCGTGGGCGTGCCCCGGCGCCAGGTGTTGGCCTCGCGGCCGAAGAGCGCCTGGAGGATGCCCGACAGGATCGAGATGCCCACCGCCAGCGAGTTGAACGCGCCGCGGCGGTGCGCTTCCTGGCCCGCTTCGGTGCACAGCGTGTAGACGCCCGAACCCAGAATGAAGCCCTGAACCGCGGCAAGGCCGGTGTCGGCCGCGTCGGCAGAGGTGATGCGCAGCGGGTGGCGGGTGACCGTCTTGCCCTTGTGGGCCGCGGCCAGCGCCTCGGTCAGCGACCATTCGCCGGGAAGACCCAGGTCCACCGTCAGCGCGTTGGTCTTGCCCTTGGGCAGCACGATCAGGCGCGGCCAGTCTTCACCGAAGATTTCGGTGCCGCAGGTCAGCACGTCGCGCACGGTGCCATCGCCGCCGTCGATCACGAGATAGTCGATCCCGCGGCGGGCGAATTCGCCCAGCGTGTCGAGCAGGGCCTTGCGGTCCCGCGGGGTTTCGGTCAGGATATTCGAGCAGTCCGCCATTTCCGCGGCCTTGCCCTTGTTTCGGTGGCTGCGCGGATTGCGGATGATGCCCACGAGCGGCACGGCGCGTCCGGCCCGGGCACGGGCGACCGCTGTGCGCGAAGGGCGCTGCACGCGATTGCCGAAACGCGGCATCGCTTCAAATTCGTAAATTGATCCGTTCACGCGCTCCACATAGGGACTCACGCGGAAAAAATCATCCCGAAATACGCTCTGACATATTTGTGTGACATATTGATGGCTGTTTTGCGCCCAAGTGATGCCTGGAAGGCACGAAATGGTGGGGGCATGCGGTCCCGTCAGGCCCCCCGACAGTCTGCGCCCGCGCCGCGGCAGGCCCGGCGTGCTGTCTATGCGCCGACTCGTGGCGGCGGGCCCGCCGCGTGGATTGCCAGTCTGTGAAACTCGCAGTAGGGGCCAGTCATGGCACAAGGTGAAAATGCAGTGGGTGGCCCGACGGTGGCGGTCGTCGTCGGGCACAACGACGTGGTCCTGTGGGGCCTTTCGGTGACGGAGCGGGTGGGGCGGATCGCGCGTGCCTCGGGTCTGGAACTGGCCGCGCAGGTTTCCGCTGCGACGCCCGAGTCGGGTACGATCCTGGCCCATGCCGATTTCGCCTGGGACCCCTCCTGGTTTCGCCATGTCCTCGCGCATCCGGGCATGGTGCTGACGCTGGGCGGCGTGCCCGCGCTCGCCCATGCGCGCTCGGGCGAGGAAGCGGCCGCGCTCGCGGCGGCCATGCGCGGCGAGGCGGGGCAGGGGCTTGCCCTCCCGGGGCTGCAGGTCCTGGCCTTCGAGGATGGCCCGACCATCGAGAACAAGCAGCTGCGCAAGCGCGAGACGCCCTTCCTGATGCCGCTGCGCTCCGACAACGTGCGCGCGATCGAGAGGGCCAGCTATTTCGGCGCCTACAAGGGCGTGACCGATATCCTGACCAAGTACCTCTGGCCCGAATGGGCGCTGGTGCTCACCCGCATCTGCGCGCGCTGGCGCGTGACCCCCAACATGGTGACTTTCGTGGGCGCGGTGTTCTGCGTGGTCGCGACGGTGCTCTTCGCCTACGGCCACTACTGGGCGGGCATGGCGACGGGCCTCGTGTTCATGGTGCTCGACACCGTCGACGGAAAGCTGGCGCGCTGCACGATCACCTCCTCGGCCTGGGGCAACGTCTTCGACCACGGCATGGATCTCATCCATCCCCCGTTCTGGTGGTGGCTGTGGGCGACGGGCCTCGCCAGCTGGGGGCTGGCCTACGATGACACCACGTTCTGGTGGATCCAGGGCGTGATCCAGCTGGGCTACTGGGTCCAGCGCGCGATCGAGGGCATCTTCATGCGCATGGCGGGCGGGCTCCACATCCACGTGTGGACGCGCTTCGACAGCTGGTTCCGCCTGATTACCGCACGGCGCAATCCCAACATGGTGATCCTTTTCGTCGCCATGCTCTTCGCGCGTCCCGACATCGGTCTGGCCGTGGTCGCGGCGTGGACCGGGCTGAGCTGTGCGATCCATGCGGTGCGTCTGGTCCAGGCCCTTGTCTACAAGGCGCGCGGGGGCCAGATAACCTCCTGGTTGGCGGAAGGTTGACGATGCACGCGACGCTCGAGAAATTCGGTTACCCGGCCAGTGAAGTGAAGGCCTACGAGCACTGGGTGGTGCTTGTCCGGCCCGCCCAGCCTACGCTTGGCAGCCTGGTTCTGGCCGCCAGGAGCACGGCGACTGCGTTTGGCGACCTGCCAGCCGGCGCGCACGCCGAACTGGCCGAGATCACGCGCGACATCGAGGCCGCGCTCGCCACCTTCTCGGGCTATGAAAAGCTCAACTACCTCATGCTGATGATGGTGGACCCGCAGGTCCACTTCCATGTCATTCCCCGCTACGAAGGTGCGCGCGAATGGCAGGGGATCGCCTTTGCCGACGCGGGCTGGCCCGGCCCCCCGGCGCTGGGCGACGCGCACAAGCTGACAGGCGACGAGCCGGACGCGATGCGCGCCGCGCTTCAGGCGCTCTGGGCCTGAGCCGGGGTCACATTTCGTAGGTACAAGAGAGATCCGAGGGCCATCGCCCTCGGGCTCCCGGAACCGGCTTGGCGAGCTTGCGCGAGGAGCGCAGCGCAACAGGTGCGAAGGCGCGCGTGGAAAACAGAAGGGGCAAAGCCCCTTCATCCTCCTCCAATCCGAATCCTCTCAACCCCGCGGCCCGATGGCAGGCCCGCATGCGCTCGACAGGATGGGGAGCCCGAGGGCGATGGCCCTCGGAATCACCTATCTTTCTGACGTCCCGGCTGGCGCGATCAGGCGGCCCACTGGTCGGTGAGCTGGGTCGCGATCTCGATGTCGTTGAGGAAGTCGACTTCGGCCCAGTCCATGCCCTCGATCGAGAGCGTGCCGACCTTGCCGGTGGGGGCGATCGAATCGATGACCTTGAGGTACCAGTGCTGCACGCCCTCGGGCGTGCGCATGGCCTTGCGCACGGTTTCGCGGAAGAGGTCTGCGCCTTCGCCGCGGAAGGCCAGGAAGCCGATCGATTCGGCGTTCGACTGCTCGGCGGTGAGCGTCTTGCCGATATGGACGAGGCGCCCCTCGGGGGTGCGTTCGACCTTCATGTCGTCGCTGTCGTAGCCCTCGGCCTTGACGTCGACGGTGACCGCGATGGGCCAGGGGTTGGGTTCGGCCAGCACCGCGCGGGCAATGTCCTCGGAGACCAGCGTGTCGCCGTTCAGGATCACGAAGTCGCCGCGCATCGCCTCGCGCGCGATCCAGCATGAACCCAGGTTGTCGGCGACCTTGAAGAAGGGGTTGAAGCGCACCGTGATCTCGACGCGCGGGTCCTCGATGGTGGCGAGGTGGGCTTCGAGCATGTCGGTCATGAAGCCGGTGACGACGTCGATCCGCTTGATCCCCGCGCGCGCCAGCATCTCGATCTGCCAGGCGATCAGCGAACGGCCCGAAAAGTCGATTAGGCACTTGGGGCGTTCGGCGGTGAGGGGGAGGAGACGCGAGCCCTGGCCGGCGCTCAGGAGGATGGCATGTTCGATCATGGGGGTCACTATATGGTCTGCTGGGGAGGCCTAGGCCTCTAGCGCGCGGCGCGGCGAAGGGAAAGGCAAACGCGCCGTTTCGCGTTGAATTGCGCGCGGGGCGTGTATCGACAGCTTGCAAGTCGGCGCGCGCTCGTCCACATGCCCGCCAATGTCGGCCAAACCCAACCGCCCTAAGACCGAATCTTCGCTGGGGCGGATCCTTCGTAACACCGCCTGGCTGCTGGGCGGCAAGGGCTTCGGTGCTGTGTGCAGCATCGCGTATCTTGCCATCCTGACGCGCACCCTGGGCCTGAAGGACTTTGGCCACTTCTCGCTCATCTTCGGAACCGCGCAGGCGATCATCGCGCTGACCGGTTTCCAGACCTGGCGGGTGGTCGTGCGCTACGGCAGTGCCCACGTCCATGAAAAGGAATGGGGCCGCTTTGGCCGTCTCGCCATGCTGAGCGGGGGGCTCGATGCCATCGGCGCGGTGCTCGGCACCGTGGTTGCGGCGGTCGCGATCTTCGGCTTCGGGCACATGCTCGAATTGAACCAGGCCTACGTCAATGTCGCTTTCTGGTTCTGCTGCGCTTCGCTCTGGGCGCTCGTCTCCGCGCCCACGGGCGTGGTGCGCGCGCTCAACCGCTTCGATGCGGCGGTCTATGTCGAGGCGGTGGTGCCCACCGGGCGCCTGCTCGCCGCACTGGTGATCTGGTTTACAGGACCCAGCGTGGCCCGCTTCCTGTTCGCCTGGGCCGCGATCGATATCGTGGAGGCTGCACTCTACTGGATCGTCGCGCGCCGGCTGTGCCCGGAGGGTATCCGCCTTTCCAATTTCTGCCGCCTGGGCACGGCCCTGCGCGAGAACGAGGGGCTCGCCCACTTCTTTCTCGTCTCCTACTTCGGCTCCTCGATCGACGCGCTGATGAAGAACGGCCCGCTCTTGATCGTGGGCGGCTGGGTCAGCACGAGCGCGGCCGGTCTCTACCGCCTCGCCTCGCAGCTCTCGCAGGCGATGAGCAAGCTTTCGACCCTGCTCACCCGTTCGGTCTACGCCGAGGTCGCCCACGTCAGCGCCTCGTCCGAGGCTTCGGAACTGCGCAAGCTGGTCGGCCAGACCAGCAAGATCGCGGGCGGCGCGGCGCTGGTTGTCGTGCTCCTCGCGCTGGTGGCGGGCAAGTACCTCCTGCAGCTCATCGGTGGCGACGATTTCGAGCAGGGCGCGGCGATCCTTGTTCCGCTCGCCATCGGCGCCAGCTTCGATCTGGCCAGCGTCTCGTTCGAGCCGGTGCTGCATTCGACCGGGCGGGCCAACCTCTCGCTCTTCGCGCGCGTGGTCGCACTCATCGCGATGGGCATCAGCCTGATCTTCCTGATCGGCTTTGGATCGACGGGCGTCGCCTGGGGCGTCGCCATCGGCGGGGCGTGCTCGTACCTGTTCATGGGTGGCTTGGCGCTGCGCACGCTGCGCCGCCTTGAGCGCGAGGAGAAAGCCGCCGCGGCGGCCTCCTGATTCGCAGCAGCGCTCGACACCCTGCGCGCCGTGCGTATCATGGCGCCATGAACGTATTCCTCGAGGCGGACTGCCCCGCCGCCATTTCCGAGCGCATCGTGGCCCTGCGCCGTGCGATCCATGCCGAGCCCGAACTGGGCCTCCACACGCCCCTGACGCGCGACAAGATCCGCGCCGAACTGGCCGACCTGCCGCTCGCATGGGAGGAGGGCCCCTCGACCACGGGCCTTGTCGCGACCTTGCAGGGGGGCGCGGGACCGGGGCGCAGCGTACTCCTGCGCGGCGATACGGACGCGCTCGCCATGCCCGAGGAAACCGGGCTCGAATTCGCCTCCACCATTCCGGGCGTGATGCACGCCTGCGGGCACGACACCCACGTCGCCATGCTGGCGGGCGCGGCGCGGCTGCTGGCGGAAAAGGCGGACACGCTGACCGGCGAGGTGCGCTTCATGTTCCAGCCCGGCGAGGAAGGCTGGCACGGCGCGCGCTACATGCTCGACGACGGCCTCCTGGGTGGTCCCGGCACGGCCCGCGCCCTGCCCGAGGCCGCCTTCGCGCTCCATATCATGCCCAACGCGCGCCACGGCATGATCGGCGGGCGGGCAGGGCCGCTGATGGCCTCGGCCGACCAGCTTGCGATCACCGTCAGGGGCCGGGGCGGACACGCCTCGATGCCGCACGACACGATGGACCCGATGCCCGTGGCCTGCGAGATCGTGGCCGCCATCCAGACCATGGTCGCGCGGCGCTTTTCGGTCTTCGACCCGGTCGTCGTCACCATCTCCAAGATCACCGCAGGCAGCGCGCACAACGTCATTCCCGACCATGTCGACATGCTGGGCACGATGCGCTCGCTCTCGGCCACCAACCGGGCACGCCTGCGCGAAGAGGTGACCGCGCTCGCCGCCGGGATCGCCGGTGCCCACGGCCTTGCCGCCGAGGTCGAGATCATCGAGGGCTTCCCCGTTACCGTGTGCGACGCGCGCGCGGTCGATTTCGGCGAAGGCGTGGCGCGGGATCTGTTCGGCGCCGACACTTTCGAGCGTCTGGCGAACCCCATCATGGGCGCCGAAGACTTCGCCTATGTGCTGGAGAAGACACCCGGCGCGATGTTCTTCCTGGGCGTGGCGGCCGAAGGCGATGACTGGAGCCAGTGCTGCGGCATCCACTCGACCCGGATGATGGTCGATGAGAGCGTGCTGCCCCGGGGCGCGCTGTTCCTGGCTGGGCTGGCCGAGCGGTACCTTGCGAGGGGATTTAGGTAGAAGAACAAGGATCGATCCGAGGGCCATTGCCCTCGGGCTCCCCGAACTGTCGAGCGCAGGTGGGCCGGACAGCGTGGCTCGGGGGTGAGAGGTCTCGTCTCGATAGGGATTGAGGGGCTCTGCCCCTCTATTTTTGTCCGCAATCCTCACGTTTCATCCGCTCCGTTCCAGGCTCGAACTGCCCAGGACGGTTCCGG
This sequence comes from Novosphingobium decolorationis, assembly GCF_018417475.1. Taxonomy (NCBI): domain Bacteria; kingdom Pseudomonadati; phylum Pseudomonadota; class Alphaproteobacteria; order Sphingomonadales; family Sphingomonadaceae; genus Novosphingobium; species Novosphingobium decolorationis. The sequence goes on along the minus strand of NZ_CP054856.1, from coordinate 2,599,738 downwards.
GGTCAAGGGGCGATGGCCCCTTGAAGCTTCTCCTTCTTCCCCCTTGATTTGCGCTTTCCCCCCTTGGTCGCCATGTAGGTCCCCATGACGGACAACTGGCAATTCTGGGTCGATCGCGGTGGCACATTCACGGACGTGGTGGCGCGCGCGCCGGACGGGCGGTTCGAGCGGCTGAAGCTCCTGTCCGAGGACCCGGGCCGTTACGAAGACGCGGCGGTCGAGGCGATGCGCCGCCTGACGGGTGTCGAGGAGGGCGATCTCCCGCCCAGCGAGCTGCGTCTGGGCACCACGGTCGCCACCAACGCGCTGCTCGAAGGCAAGGGCGAGCCGGTCCTGCTCGCCATCACGCGCGGTTTTGGCGATGCGCTGCGGATCGGCACGCAGGAGCGTCCGGACATCTTCGCGCGCCACATCGCTCTGCCCGATCCGCTGGCCGCAAAGGTGCTGGAGATCGACGAGCGGATCGGCGCGGATGGCACGGTCCATCGCCCGCTGGACGAAGCGGCCGCGCGTGCGGGGCTCGAAGCGGCCTTCGCGGACGGGTTTCGCGCCATCGCCGTGGTCCTCATGCACGGCTATCGCCACACGCAGCACGAAGCCGCGCTGGCCCAGCTCGCGCAGGAAATCGGCTTTGCCCAGGTTTCGGTCAGCCACGAGGTGGCCCCGCTTATCAAGCTCATCGCGCGCGGCGATACCAGCGTGGTCGATGCGCATCTCTCGCCCGTGCTGGACCGGTACATCGACGGGCTCGAAGCCGGTCTCGGGCCTCATGTCGATGCGCTCTACATGCAGTCGAACGGCGGGCTGACGACGGGCGGCATGCTGCGCGGCAAGGACGCGATCCTGTCCGGGCCTGCGGGCGGCATCGTGGGCATGGCGGCCATCGCGAAGGAGGCCGGTTTCGGGGAAGTCGTGGGCTTCGACATGGGCGGCACCTCGACCGACGTGTCGCACTATGCAGGCGCGTACGAGCGCGACAGCGAGACGCGCGTCGCGGGCAACCGCGTGCGCACGCCGATGATGCGCATCGAGACGGTGGCCGCGGGCGGCGGCTCGGTCTGCGCCTTTGACGGCGCGCGCTTCCTGGTCGGTCCGGAAAGCGCGGGCGCGGTGCCGGGCCCGGCCTGCTATAGGCGCGGCGGTCCGCTGGCGGTGACCGACTGCAACCTGCTCCTGGGCAAGCTGCGCCCCGCGCACTTCCCCCACGTCTTCGGCCCCGAGGGCGACGAGCCCCTCTCGCTCGAGGCCGCGCAGGCGCGCATGGACGCGATCCTGGCGGAGGCAAAGGCGGCGACGGGGCGCGAACTCACCCGCGAGGAGGCCGCCGAGGGCTTCCTGGAAATTGCGGTCGCCAACATGGCCAACGCGATCAAGACGGTCTCGCTGCGCCGGGGCCATGACGTCACCCGCGCGGCGATGGTGACCTTCGGCGGGGCGGGCGGGCAGCACGCCTGCAAGGTCGCCGACGCACTGGGGGTGACGACGGTGCTGTGCCACCCGCTGGCCTCGGTGCTCTCGGCCTACGGCATGGGCCTCGCCGACCGCCGCGTGCTGCACGAGCGCACGCTGGGTCTCGACCTCGCGGGCGAAAGCCAGGCCGCGCTCGATGAGGCGGTGTCCGCACTGGGCGCGGCTGCGCGCGCGGACCTTGCCGCGCAGGGCGTTCCCGAAGGAACCATCGCGCTCGAAGCCTCGCTCGCGATCCGCCCGCGCGGCAGCGAGAGCACGATTTCGGTGCCGCTCGGCGATCTCACGCAGATGCGCGCGGCCTTCCACGAGGGCTGGGACCACCTGTTCGGCTTCGCGCCGGGCGAGGATCTCGTTGCAGAGACTCTGCGGGTCGAGGCGGTCGCGGGCGGCCATGCGGGCGGCGGCGCGGTGATGCCGCTCCCGGCGACCTCGGGCGCGGCGGCCGAGACGGTGCCGGTGTGGACCGGCGGCGCGCGCCATCAGGCCCCGCTCTACCACCGCCGCGATCTTGCCGAGGGGTTTACCGCTTCGGGCCCGCTGCTCGTCGTCGACGATGTGTCCACCACTGTTGTCGAGCCGGGCTGGTCGGTGCGTGTCGATGCCGTCGGCAATCTCATCCTGTCGCGCAGCACGCCGCAGCAATCCGCGCTTTCTGCCAGCACCGAGCGCGATCCGGTGCGGCTCGAGATCATGGGCGCGCTGTTCATGGCGATTGCCGAGGAAATGGGCGCGGCGCTGCAGCAGTCGGCGCGCTCGGTGAACATCCGCGAGCGGCTCGATTTCTCCTGCGCGCTGTTCGATGCGGCTGGAAACCTCATCGCCAACGCCCCGCACATGCCGGTGCACCTGGGCTCTATGGGCGAATCCGTGCGCACCGTGCTGGAGCGGCGCGGGAACGCGGCGGATGGGCGCGGCATTCGGGCGGGCGACGCCTATGTCCTCAACGCGCCTTATGACGGGGGCACGCACCTCCCCGACATCACCGTGGTCATGCCGGTCTTCGCCGAGGATGGCGATGACGCGCCCGCCTGGTTCGTCGCCGCGCGTGGGCACCATGCCGATATCGGCGGGATCAGCCCGGGATCGATGCCGCCGCGCAGCCGCACGCTGGACGAGGAAGGCGTGCTGATCGACAACGTCCTCCTTGTCGATAGGGGCACCCTGGAGGAGGCGGCGATGCGCGACCTTCTGGCCTCCGGCCCGCACCCCTCACGCGCGATCGAGCAGAACATCGCGGACCTGCGCGCCCAGTTGGCCGCGTGCCGGCGCGGGGCCTCGGAACTGCGCCGCATTGCAGGCGAGCAGGGCCGCGCGATGGTCGATGCCTACATGGGCCACGTCCAGGCCTATTCCGAAGAGGCCGTGCGCCGTCTGATCGAGCGCCTGACGGACGGCACCTTCGTGCTGGAGATGGACAACGGCGCGCAGATCCACGTTGCCGTCACCATTGATCGCGACACGCGCAGCGCCGTCATCGACTTTGCCGGGACCTCGCCCCAGCTGCCCGACAACTTCAACGCGCCACTGCCGGTGGTGCGCGCGGCGGTTCTCTATGCGGTGCGCACGCTGATCGACGATCCGGTGCCGATGAACGAGGGGTGCCTGCGGCCCATCGCGGTGCGCGTGCCCGAAGGCTCGATGCTGCACCCGGTTGCGCCCGCCGCGGTCGTTGCGGGCAATGTCGAGACCAGTCAGGCGATCACCGATGCGCTGTTCGGCGCGCTGGGCGCCATGGCGGCGGCGCAAGGTACGATGAACAACTTCACTTTCGGCGATGCCGCGCACCAGTACTACGAGACGGTTGCGGGCGGTTCGGGCGCGGGGCCCGACTTCGACGGGACGAGTGTGGTCCAGACCCACATGACCAATTCGCGGCTGACCGACCCGGAAGTTCTGGAAACCAACTTCCCGGTCCTGCTGGAGGAATTCTCGATCCGTACCGGCTCGGGCGGGGCAGGGCGGCATCGCGGGGGCGATGGGGCGGTGCGCCGGGTGCGCTTCCTGGCCCCCATGCAGGCGGGCATCCTCTCGCAGCGCCGCAAGGTTGCGCCCTTCGGGCTGGCCGGCGGCGCCGATGGTGCGGCGGGCATCAACCGCATCGAGCGCGCCGACGGCACCGTCGAGGAGCTGGGCCCCACCGCCAGGGTGGACCTTGAACCGGGTGACGTCTTCGTGATCGAAACGCCCGGAGGTGGCGGCTTCGGGGGTTGATACCGCCCCCCCGTTACCCGTCGCACAGGGCAACCTTTGCCTTGCGCGGCGCGTTTGTCCTGTGCCACCATGCGCGAAAATAAATTAGGCACGGGAACAGGATGATGTCGCGTTTGCGAAATGAGAGTGCGCTGCGATGAGCGGGCCGGTCTTGCCCACGACGCTCGATTCCAGCGCCCCGGAGGCGCAGGCGCGCACCCGGCACAACCGCGCTCTGGTCGAAGATCTGCGCGAACGCGTGGCGCAAGCCGCGCTGGGCGGCTCCGAAAAGGCGCGGGAACGCCACGAGGCGCGCGGCAAGATGCTTCCGCGCACCCGCGTCGAAGCGCTGCTCGATGCGGGCGCGCCGTTTCTGGAGATCGGCCAGCTGGCCGCCAACGGCCTCTACGAGGACGAGGTGCCCGGCGCCGGGATCATCGCGGGGATCGGGCAGGTTTCCGGGCGCACCTGCATGATCTTCGCCAACGACGCGACGGTGAAGGGCGGCACCTACTACCCGATGACGGTCAAGAAGCACCTGCGCGCGCAGGAGATCGCCAAGGCTTGCCGCCTGCCGTGCATCTATCTGGTCGATTCGGGCGGGGCGAACCTGCCCAACCAGGCCGAGGTCTTCCCCGACCGCGACCACTTTGGCCGCTTCTTCTTCAACCAGGCGCAGATGAGCGCGGCGGGCATCGCCCAGATCGCCTCGGTCATGGGCAGCTGCACGGCGGGCGGCGCCTATGTGCCCGCGATGTCGGACGAGACCGTGATCGTGCGCGAGCAGGGCACGATCTTCCTCGCCGGTCCCCCGCTGGTCGAGGCGGCGACAGGCGAAGTCATCTCGGCTGAGGAACTGGGCGGGGGCGAACTGCACGCGCGGACCTCGGGCGTTGCCGATCACCTCGCCGACGACGATGCCCACGCGCTCTCGCTCGTGCGCGACATCGTCAGCCACCTGGGGCCGGGCGAGCGCGCCAACGTGGAGCGCCGCGCGGCGCGCGATCCGCTCTACCCCGCCGAGGACCTCTACGCGCTCATCCCCGAGGACGTGCGCGCGCCCTACGAAGTGCGCGAGGTCATCGCGCGGCTGGTCGATGGCTCGGAATTTCACGAGTTCAAACCGCTGTTCGGCGCCACGCTTGTCTGCGGCTTTGCGCATATTCACGGGTTTCCGGTTGCGATTCTCGCCAACAACGGCGTGCTCTTTTCCGAATCCGCGCAGAAGGGCGCGCACTTCATCGAGCTGGCCTGCCAGCGCGGCATTCCGCTCCTCTTCCTCCAGAACATTTCCGGCTTCATGGTCGGCGGCGCCTACGAGGCGGAAGGGATTGCCAAGCACGGCGCCAAGCTGGTGACGGCGGTCGCGACCGCGCAGGTGCCCAAGCTGACCGTCATCATCGGCGGCTCGTTCGGGGCGGGCAACTACGGCATGTGCGGGCGCGCCTATGACCCGCGCTTCCTCTTCACCTGGCCCAACGCGCGCATCTCGGTGATGGGGGGCGAGCAGGCCGCCTCGGTGCTCGCCACCGTCCACCGCGACGCGAAAAGCTGGTCGGAGGAGGAGGCCGAGGACTTCAAGGCGCCGATCCGCGCCAAGTACGAGGCCGAGGGCAACCCCTATTATGCGACCGCGCGGCTGTGGGACGATGGCGTGATCGACCCGGCCCAGACTCGCGACGTGCTGGGCCTCGCGCTTGGTGCCGCGCTGGAAGCGCCGTTTCCCGCAAGGCCGCAGTTCGGCGTGTTCAGGATGTGATGATGACGATGGCCAAGGACACTCTCTACGTACTCGACACTGATTGGGCCGACCCGGCGCTGGGCGGTGTGCGGCGCTTCTACTGCAAGGACTGCGTGACGGTGGAGGGGCTGCTCGCCCTCTTCCCCGAGCGCGCGGCCGGAATCGAGGTGGTGCGCGTGCCCTGGCCGCGTCCGCGTGCGGCGGTGATCGACCGGTTGGGCGAAGCGCACCAGGATCTTCCCGCGCTGGCCTTTGCCGAGGGCGGCTTTGCGGGCGATATCGAAAGCGTGCTCGCCGCGCTCCACACTCGCCATGGCTTTCCGGAGCGTCACCCGTGATCGGCGCGCTGCTTATCGCCAACCGGGGCGAGATCGCCTGCCGGATCATCCGCACCGCGCAGCGCATGGGGATACGCACCATCGCGGTCCATTCCGATGCGGACGCTGAGGCGCTCCACGTCCAGATGGCCGACGCGGCGGTGGCGATCGGTCCCGCGCCTGCCAGCGAAAGCTACCTGTGCGGGGACAAGATCCTCGCCGCGGCACAGGCTGCGGGCGCGGATGCGATCCATCCGGGCTACGGTTTCCTGTCCGAGAACGCGGACCTTGCGCAGGCCGTCCTCGATGCCGGACTGACCTGGGTGGGCCCGTCCCCCGCCTCGATCCGCGCGATGGGCCTCAAGGATGCGGCCAAGGCGCTGATGGAAAAGGCGGGTGTGCCGGTGACGCCGGGGTACCTGGGCGAAGACCAGTCGCCCGAGCGGCTGGCCCGCGAGGCCGAGGCCATCGGCTATCCGGTGCTGATCAAGGCCGTCGCGGGCGGTGGCGGCAAGGGCATGCGTCTTGTCGAGGAGGCGCAGGGCTTCGCCGACGCGCTCACCTCATGCCAGCGCGAGGCGCGTTCCAGCTTCGGCAACGACCGCGTTCTGATCGAGAAATACATCGCCACCCCGCGTCACATCGAGGTGCAGGTCTTCGGCGATACGCAGGGGTCCGTCGTCCACCTGTTCGAGCGCGACTGCTCGCTCCAGCGCCGCCACCAGAAGGTGATCGAGGAAGCGCCCGCACCCGGCATGGACCCGGCCACGCGCGAGGCGCTGTGCGCCGCCGCCGTGCGCGCGGCGAAGGCGGTTGACTACGTGGGGGCGGGAACCATCGAGTTCATCGCGGACGGGTCGGGGCCGCTTGATGCGGAGAAGATCTGGTTCATGGAAATGAACACGCGCCTCCAGGTCGAGCATCCCGTGACCGAGGAGATCACTGGCGTTGATCTCGTCGAATGGCAGCTGCGCGTGGCAAGCGGGGAGCCGCTGCCAGCGGCGCAGGAGGACCTCTCCATTTCGGGCTGGGCGATGGAGGCACGCCTCTACGCCGAGGACCCGGCGCGCGGGTTCCTGCCCAGCACCGGGCGGCTGGAAATGCTCGAATTCGGGGACGCGCCGGGCGGGCGGATCGAAACCGGGGTGGAGACAGGCGATACCGTCTCACCGCATTACGATCCGATGATCGCCAAACTGGTTGCGCATGGCGAGAGCCGCGAGGAAGCGCGCGAGAGGCTGTGCGACATGCTGGCCGAGAGCGCGGTCTGGCCGGTGAAGTGCAACGCGCCTTTCCTCGTGCGCGCGCTCGAACATCCCGAGTTCGTCGCAGGCACGGTCGATACCGGCCTCATCGCGCGCGACGGTGAAGAGATGGCGCAGCCCTCAGCGCCCTCGGCCGAGACGCTGGAAGCCGCCGCGCGCGCGCTCGTCCCGGCCGATCCGTTGCTGGGCTTTCGCCTCAACGCCGCGCCCCGGCGCAATGCGCGCTTCCTGTTGGATGGCGAGCCGTGCGAAATCGCCTTCGAGGGCGGGAGCGAGGACCCGGTCGAGGCCGTCCTGCTCGCCGAACGCGGCGAGGCCTGGCAGCTGACCCACTGGCGGCGCGATGGCGCCCATGGCGCGAGCGCAGGCTCGGGCGCGATCCTGGCGCCGATGCCGGGGCGGATCATCGCGGTGGCCGTTTCCGAGGGCGAGGAAGTCGTCCGCGGGCAGAAGCTCGTGACGCTCGAAGCCATGAAGATGGAGCACACCCTCGTCGCGCCGTTCGATGGCGTGGTGGGCGAACTGGCCGTGCGTGAGGGGCAGCAGGTTGCTTTGGAGGCTTTGCTGGTTCGGATTGATGAGGTGGGTTGAGTAGAAGAGAGAGAATCCGAGGGTCATTGCCCTCGGGCTCCCCGAACTGTCTGGCGCAGTGTATTCGCGCGGAGTTGGTGGAGATGGGAGAGTCTGGGGCTTGGAAGATTGAGGGGCAAAGCCCCTCTAAAATCTTCTGATACGAGCCCTCACGTCCCGCACGCTGTGCAGGCTGCGAAAACCCAGGTCGCCGATTTTGGGGTCAAGGGGCGATGGCCCCTTGAAAATCCCTCTTAAACCCCTCGCACCTGCGCCAGCAACGCGTCGAACTCCCCGGGCCAGGTCGCACTCCACTGCGCGCGCTGATCCTCGCTCGCCCACGAGCCTTCGATCCCGTTCAGCATCATTTCGCGCAGCTGGGACAGTTCGAGGCCCAGGTGGCTGTAGAGCAGCTGCCAGGCCCCGGCCGGCGTCACCTGGTGGAGCGTGGGATCGTCGGAATTGGGGTGCAGTTTGAGGCCCATCTCGGCCATGCGGCGGATCGGATGGTCGAGCGCCCAGCGCTCGTGGTCGAGCGTGCGCAGGTAGTAGGAATTGGTCGGGACGATGGTGAAGACGAGGCCGCGCGCGGCATAGTCCTGCGCCAGTTCGGGGTTGTCGATAATGGTGTAGCCATGGTCCACGCGGTCGACGCCGATGGTGTCGATAGCCATCGCGACATTGGTCCAGGGCATGCCGAATTCGCCCGCGTGCGCGGTGGTGCGAAGGCCGTGTTCCTTGGCGAGCGCGTAGGCCTTGGCGAACATCTCGGGCGGGCGGTTGTCCTCGCGGTAGTCGATGCCGATGCCCACGACCTTGGGGTGGGGATGGGCGATCATCTCTTCGACCATGAACACGGCTTCCTCGGCCGGGGCCTCGCGGTCGATCGAGGGGGTGAGGAGCGAGGAAATGCCAAAGTCCGCCTCGGCCTCCTCCATGCCCTGGAGGATACCGGCGACGGCCTTGGCGTAGGGCAGGCGTCCATCGCGGATGGTGGCGGTGGGGTTCCAGAAGAACTCGGCGTGGCGCACGCTCTCGCGCGCGGCGTCCTCGAGGTACTCGTAGGTGATGCGGCGCAGGTCCTCGGGCGTCATCAGGAGGTAGTCCTCCAGCGCGCGCAGCACGCGCAGCACGCCGACCGGGCGCTCGCCGCGGGTGTAGAAGGCCTCGATCTCGGCGCGTTCGAGCGGGGCGTCGTACTTGGCGACGAGGTCGAGGAAGGTCTCCTTGCGCACGGTGCCCAGCAGGTGGCAGTGCAACTCGACCTTGGGCATCGCCACGAAGAAGGCGCGCAAGGCCGCATCGACGTCGCGCCCGATCGGGGACGCGGGGACGCAGCCGATCGCCAGCGGGGCGACCGAGGGGGGAGGGGTCTCAGGCATGGGTTATTCCCGGTATGCGGCGCAGGCCTGCGTCAGTGGAGCGTGGCTGCGGTGTAGAAGTAGTAGCCGAGCGGAAGGCTGAGGACGAAGAGGCCGACAGGGATCTGCCGCCAGCGCCCCGCCAGCACCTCGACGAGGACGTGGACGAGCAGGCCTCCGGCGATGCCGGTGCCAAAGCTGTTGGAAATGAGCGTGAGCAGCATCATCGCGATGGGCGCGAAGAGCGAGATCGTGTCCTCGCCCGGGGCCTGGCGGATGGTGCCCATCATGGCGATGCCGATGAGGATCAGCGCGGGCGCGGTGGCCTCGCGCGGGATCGCCATGGCAAGCGGCATGGCGAGGAGCGTGGCGGCGAACAGGATGGCCGCGACCATCGGAGTCATGCCGGTGCGCCCGCCCGCCTCGACGCCGGCGGCCGATTCGACGAGCGCGGTGCCGCCCGGAACGCCGACGAGCGGGCCAAGCGTGGCGGCGAGCGAATCGATCAGGAACGGGCGCTCGATCTGCGGGAGGTTGCCTTCCGTGTCGGTGAGGCCCGCCTTGCCGCCGATGGCGAGCGTGGTGCCCAGCGTCGAGAAGAACTCCGAGGCGAAGAAGGTGAACATGTAGGGCAGCGCAACGAGGCTGATCGCGCCCAGCATGTCGACCTTGCCGGTGACCGGCGCGGGCGAGTGGGGCAGCGAGAACACGCCGTCGAAGCGGGTCAGGCCCAGCGGCACGCCGACGAGCGCAGCGACGATGATACCGGCGAGGACGGCGCCCGGCACGCGGCGGGCCTGGAGCGCGATGGCAACGGCAAGGCCAATGAGCGCGCAGACAGGGCCGGGCTGGCCGAAGTCACCGAGTTTGAGCGCATGGCGCGCGACGTCGACCGAGACGAGGCCCGCATCGCGGCAGCCGAGCATGGCGATGAACAGGCCGATCGAGGCCCCCAGCCCCAGCTTGATCTGGGGCGGGATGATGCGCACGACCATTCCGCGCGCGCCCGTCAGCGTGAGGATGATGAAGGCGATGCCCGAGAAGGCCGCGATGCCAAGGCCGGTCTGCCAGGGTACGCCCTCGATCTGGGCGAGCGTGATGCCCAGGATCGCCGAGCCGCCGATGCCCGGACCCACGATGAAGGGCAGGTTGGCGTAGAAGGCCATGGCCAGGCTGCCGATGGCCATGACGAGGATGACGCCCGCGGTCACCGCCGCGCGGTCCATGCCGCCGCTCGAAAGCAGCGAGGGAATGACGACGATGAGATAGGCCGCCGCGAGGAACGTGGTGAGCCCCGCAAGCGTCTCGCGCGCGGGCGTGGTGCCGCGTTCGCTCAGCGCAAAGCGGCGTTCGAGGAAGCCTGCGATCACTGCTGCGCCTGCGCGATGAAGTCCTTGAGGAAACGCGCCTCGTCGATGCCCAGGATCAGGTGGACGGGGCGCTCGCCAGCATTGGGGGCCATGTCGTCCTTCCACACCTGCGGCTCGCCGTAGTGCATGCCGGGCATGGTATCGACGTCCATGCGCACGACGAGCTCCTCGGTGACGAGCGAGCGGTCGATGGCGACGGCGACGGTGATCTCGTCCCACAGCGGCTGGCCGAGGCGGGCGTAGGTCTCGAAGTAGGTCGCGACCGGGGTTCCGGCCTTGCCGATGCGCTTGGCGACCTCGGGCGTGACCTTCACTTTGGAGCTGACGTTGCCGACCAGCGTGATGCGCTTCCAGGGGGCGGTCAGCACGATGTGCGCGGCCTCGGGGTCGAACAGGAAATTGAAGTCGGTCGAATAGTCGGTGTTGCCGGTGGCCCGCCCGAGGGCGGTGTCCAGCTTGCCCGGTTCGATCACGATCTCCCTGGCCAGCGTCGCGATGTCCGGTGCGACTCGAAGGGCCAGCGCGATGTTGGTGAGGGGGCCGGCCGAGACGATCGTGATCTCACCGGGGTGCTGGCGCACGGCCGACACGAGCGCGTCGACCGCGCCCGTGTCGGCGACCGCGACGCTGGGCATGCCCTCGGGCATGGGGGGGACCAGGTCGGGGTCTTCCGGGTGGTACGTGCGACCCGGACGGGGCGTGCTCCACGCCCCCTTGAAGGGAATGCGCCCATAGCGCGCTTCCCAGTTGGCCATTTCCGCCTGCGTGCGCAGCAGGGGCATCTTCGCGCCGGCATGAACCGGCACGTCGGTGCGCCCGGCGATCTCCAGGAAGCGCAGGAGGTGCTGCGTCTCCTCGGTCATCCAGGCATCGCCCGTCACCACGCCCACGCCCATGAGGTCCACCCGGGGATCGCGCAGCAGCGGGATCATCGACTGGATGTTGCTCTGGCCGGGGCCAAGGAAGTCGTTGTCGAAGAAGATCCGGACCTTGCCATCCTGCGAGGCCTCCGTGGGGGCAGAGGCGGGCGCAGCCGTGGGGGCGGCCGCGTCCTTCGCCAGCGCCGGGACCGTGGGGGCGATCGCCAGCGCTGCGGCGGCAAGGAGGGTGGGGAGGATCTTCGTCATGTCACGCGTTTCCCTGGACAGGAGCGGAAAGAGGGCCCCCCGGACGCGCCGGATGGGGGGAGGGGGACGCGTCCGGGAAGTTCAGGTGGCCAGGCTCAGAACTTGGCCGTGACGCTGGCGAAAAGATAGCGGCCAAGCGAATCGTACATGCCCGCAAAGAACGCGCCGTTCGAGGTCTGCCCGCTGGTGCTGGCGGTGAGCGGCGGATCGCGGTCGAACACGTTGTTGACGCCCAGGCGCAGCGTGTAGCTGTCCTCGATGAAGAAGCTGGCGGCGAAATCGATGTAGTCCATTGCCTTCAGCTTGCCGTCGTAGGGCTGGTAGCTGCCCGAGAGGAAGTCGGCATCGCTCGCGCGGTCGTTGCGGGTCGAACTGATGTGACGCCAGGTGGTGGCGAGCTTCACGTCGCCGCCCGGAGCCGTCCAGTCGAACTGCGCGCGGTGGCGCCAGGTCGGGATCGGCTGGCCGCAGGTCGCGCCGAAGTAGCCGTCGCAGCCGTAGGGCTGGGTGCCCGGCACGATCTCGACTTCGTACTTGTTGGTGCGCGTGCCCGAGAAGGTGACCGAGACGAGACCCAGGTCCGCGCCGAGGAGGTCATAGAGGTCCTGGCGGGCCGAGGCGGAGACGTCGATGCCGGTGGTCTTGAGGTAGCCCGCGTTGACATTGGTGGTCAGCACGTAGCCACTCGTCACCAGCGAGCCGGTCGCCGGGTTACGCTCGATCTGCTCGCAGAAGGTGCCTGCCTCGATGCACTGGCTGAGCGTGATCGTCGCCGGGATCGTGGTGATCAGCTTGTCGACCTTGATGTCGAAGTAGTCCGCGGTCAGCGTCACGCCCGGCAGGAACGAAGGCGTGAGCTGGATGCCGAAGGTCTTGGTGTTCGACTTTTCCGGGCTGAGGTCGGGGTTGCCGCCGACAAGGGCGCCCGAAAGCTGGCCTGCCGCCGGAGCGATCGAGCCGTACTGCGCCGCCGTCACGCCCGAGGCCGCGCAGGCCTCGAAGGTGGCGACCGGGTTGGCGCCCTCGCACGGGTCAGAGAGGCGCGCGGTGCTCACGCGCTGGGGACCGTAGAGCTCGACCAGGTTGGGCGCGCGCACGGCGTGCTGGAAGCTGGCGCGCAGGCGCACGTCGTTGACGGGCATCCACTCCGCCCCGGCCTTCCAGGCCACGGTGTCGCCTGCGGTCGAGTAGTTGGAGTAGCGGATGCCGCCTTCGAGCGCGAGGCTCTCGAGGAAGGGGCGGTTCTCGGCCAGCGGCACGCGGATTTCGCCATAGACTTCCTTGACGTCGAACGAGCCCGAGATCGGGTATTCGCCGCCCGAGTTGCCCGCGACATCGCGGCTGGAATAGTGCGTGTCGGGGGTGAAGCCGATGCGCTCCTTGCGGTATTCCGCACCGAAGGCGACGCTGATCGGGTTCGCGGCGAAGGGCAGGGTGAGCCCGAGGTCGCCGGTGACCGAGCCGCTGACGATGCTCTCTTCGGTGAAGCCGGTGCGGGTGAAGGTGCCCTGCACGTAGCCCAGCGCTTCCTCGGTCACGCCGGTGGGCGAGAAGATGTTGATGGGCACGCAGGCCGGGTCGCTGCCCTCGCACACGACCGTGCCATTGGCTCCGGGCACGGCGCGCAGCGCGTTGGCGAAGCGGTCGAGCGAGATGTCGCCGGTCAGGCGCGAGGAATAGTTGGTGCGGCCGTACTGGGCGTAGGCGTCATAGCTCCAGCCCGGCGCGAACTCGCCGCGAAGGCCGCCCACCGCGCGGTAGGAGGTGTGGTTGGTGTAGTCGTGGCGCGAGCCGCCCGGCGCGTTGCGCATCGAGACGTTGACGGTGGCATCGTCCTGCGGACCCAGGCCCACCGAGTTGCACATCAGGTCCTGCTGCTGCGCGGAAAGGTACGGGTTGGAGCAGTTGATGCTCTCGGCCACGGTGAAGATGCCGGTGGGCGAGAGGCGGATGTCCGCCTTGTCGCGCATGTACATGAACTCGCCGTAGACCTCGATTGCGGGCGATATCTCGAAGTGGCCCATGATGTCGGCGTTGATGCGCTCGTCGGGGGCCTGCAGGTCGTAGGTGTTGCCGTTGTTGAAGCCGTCCGAGCTCTGGTAGGGGCGGAAGCCCTCGCCGCCCAGCGTGTAGCTGCCGCGCGTGGTGCCCGTCGCCGGATCGGTCAGCTGGAACTGCGCCGGGTAGGTCGTGGACGAGAGCGAGCAGGCATAGCCGGTCGCGTTGGCGCGCAGGTTGCAGGTCGCAAAGTCGCGCGAATCGGTGCCCACGCCGTTGATCTTGCGGTAGTTGACGAAGGCGGTGATGTTGCCGCGCCCGTCGGCAAAGTTGGTGCCCGCAGTCAGCGCGAGGCTGGTCTGGAAGCCGTCGACCGTGCTGCCGGTCGGCACGCGCTGGCCCGCCGCTTCGGCGACCGAGGCAATCGCGTTGCCGTTGTCGTGCTGGAAGACGCCGGTGCTGCCGTCGAACTGCAGGCCCTCGAAGTTCTGCTTGAGCTGGAAGTTGACGACACCGGCCAGCGCGTCCGAGCCGTAGACCGCCGAGGCGCCGCCGGTGACGACGTCGATGCTCTCGACCAGGGCGGCGGGGACGTTGTTGATGTCGGCGGCTTGCGCGGCCGAGCGGGCGGGATCGCCCTGCATCAGGCGGCGGCCGTTGATGAGGACGAGCGTGCGCTGGTTGCCCAGGTTGCGCAGGTTGATCGTCGCAGTGCCGCTGGCGCCCACGGTGCCGCCGCGGTTGCCGCCACCCTGGTCGGCGTAGACCTGGGGCAGGGTGTTGAGGAGGTCCTCAAGACGCGTGGCGCCGCGCGCGGAGATGTCCTCGGCGCCGACCGTCGAGATCGGGCTGACGCTGGTCGCGTTGGGCGAACGGATGCGCGAGCCGGTGACGACGATCGCTTCCGAAGCGCCCTCGGCCGGTGCGGCGGCAAGATCCTGCGCGGCACCGGCGGCGGGCACGAGCGCCAGGAAGGTGGCGCTCAGAAGTGCGCTGCGACGGCGCGCGAAGATGGACCCAACGGTGTTGGCAACAGACGACATGACTGACCCCCTGGAAAGAACTTCGGACCCCTTGCGGGATCTCCCGTGCCACCCGAACTCCCATGGCAGACCCGGCATGGGGGATGGAACGGGCCGCCGGAACCCTCATTTTTTCGCACCGGCGGTCTGGATGGGTGGGACCCTATGGTGGCCCGGTTATCAGGGGAAACTGTTTATATTTATCATTCTATAATTCCGTATTATAAGAAGGGCCGTGCCGTGCCGCCCGGAGTCCCGCCTAGCCATGTCCACGCCCGCCGTACCGCCCTTGGGGCCTGTGGCTAACTCCCCGCCGCACATGCCGATTTCGATCCGGCAACTGCGCTTTTTCGTGGCCTTGAGCCAGACGGGCAACTTCAGCCGGGCGGCCGAGGCAATGGCGGTTTCGCAACCGGCGCTCAGTGCTTCTATCCGACAGGTGGAGACGATTCTCGGTGTACGGCTGTTCGAGCGCACGACTCACCGGGTGAATCTGACCGAGGCGGGCGAGGCCCTGCTGCCCCACGCCTGGCGCCTCCTGACGACGGCGGACAACGCCTTCCGGGACATGAACGACACGCTGCGCCGCCGTACGACGACGGTGCGGATCGGCACGATGCCTTCG
This sequence comes from Novosphingobium decolorationis, assembly GCF_018417475.1. Lineage (NCBI taxonomy): Bacteria > Pseudomonadati > Pseudomonadota > Alphaproteobacteria > Sphingomonadales > Sphingomonadaceae > Novosphingobium > Novosphingobium decolorationis. Next base: position 2,584,682 of record NZ_CP054856.1, on the reverse strand, counting down.
GCGCTCCCGGCGCTGGCGCAGTTCGTCGCCGGGCTCGATCAGGACGCGCGCGCGATCAGCGTCGACATCACCGATGGCACGAGTGATACGCTTATCACCGGGCTCCAGCGCGGCGCGCTCGACATGGCGATCTGCGCGACTACGCTGATCGAGGAGGGCCTCTCGGGCACCCCACTGATCGAGGACGAAATGGCCCTCGTGCTCGGCGCCGAGCATCCCTTGCCGCGCGCGGCAGCGTGACCTGGGCGGAACTTGCCGGGCTCGAGGTCGTCCACTTCCGCTCCGGCAGCATCGGCGAGATCAGTACCGCGGCGATGCGCGAGGCCAACATCGTCCATTCGCGCCACTACCGCGTCGATCACATGGAATCGCTGTTCGGCCTTGTCGCCAGCGGCCTCGCGGTCGGGGTCATGCCGCGTCTCTACGTGCGCGGCTACGACCCCGCGCGCCTCGCCGTTGTCGCGCTCACGGGGCCCGTCGTGCGCCGCCGCCTCATCTTCCTCCACCGCGATCGCCTTGCCGAGGAACACCCCGAAGCCGCCGCTCTCGCCCGCGATCTCGTCCAGATGCTCCCCGCCGCCCTGCGCGAAAGCTGACCGCTACCCACCGCACGCCCGCGCATGGCGAGTTCAGATTTTCCATAGATTGAGGGGAAATTGGAGGTGAAGGGAATCGCAAAGTGTGCTGTAAGTCCTAATATTCCGGCATATCCAAATGGCGCATGGCGCAGCATACCCCCAATCATACCCCCAAAGGTGTTTGCTAGGCTACTTGGGTAGATCCCGAATTCGGCTGTTTCGTCCGAGATGTATCGATCTAGGCCGTTCAACAGAGCTTGTGTCGATCACATCGAACCGCGCCTCCCCCGGCGCCGGACAGGTTTGATCGTCGAAACGCCCAAAGGACTTCCCGAGCTGCCAGTCGGCCGTGTGAGGAAATCGCATCAGAAAACTCTATCCGTAGCGCTGGCGGTATCCAACTGGGGGGGGCGGTAGAGCCGATGGCTGCGACAAAGCCGATCGTTCAGGAAATAAATGTATTTTTTCAGTGCTTTGTCACATGAAATGTGTGGGGCTGCCAGTTCCCTGCGCCGACGGCTCTCGGGCATCGGCCGGTGTCGTAGGTTCATCGCTCAAGGCGCCGCTCAAAGGGCTCCAGGATGGCATCCGCCCTACCTTGCATACCGACCATGGCCTAACAGGCGTGCCGGATGAGGAGCCGACAGCAATTCGCGACGAGCTTGAGTATTATCCCTTTGTGAACGTACTGGCTCGCGAAGGCAGGACGATGCCGTCTCGACAATCGCCGCATTCAGACTTCAAGAAGATCGCTGGACGATTTCAACCAGTCAGCCAACTTCGACGCCACTTTCTGAGCGCCAGATTCCTTGAGTGAACATTCCCAGACGATCCCTGTTCGCCAGCCCGCAATCCTCAGTTGACTTCTGTTCCGGCGATCTCTCGCAACATTCGCATCGAATTTCTGCTGCCAGAACTCGGTTCTCGTTGCCGGTGTCGTCGCAAATCGACAGTCGCTGTGGCGATGCCAGAAGCAGCCATTCACGAAGATGACTGCCTTGTATTGCGCGAAGACGAGGTCCGGGCTCCCGGGCAGGTCTCTGCGATGAAGTCGATATCGGTAGCCTGCCGCATGAAGTGCACGGCGCAAGGCCAGTTCCGGCCTGGTGTTCCGCCCGCGAATCCGGGACATCATTAGCGACCTGGTCTCGGGATCAACGATATCGACCAATTCTACCCCTGGCACTGTTCGGGCAACCTGGTATCAGGCGGCTTCAAAGGAGAATGATCGTCGCTATGGGCTGCACTTACAAGACTATAGACCTATTTGCTGGCCCTGGAGGTCTTGCAGAAGGCTTCTCGACAATCCGGAACGGCGATGGCGACCGCGTGTTTCCGATCGCGCTTTCGGTCGAGAAGGAGCCCTCAGCCTTCGCCACTCTGCGCCTGAGGTCGTTTTTCCGGCAGTTCGAGAGCCCGCCCGAAGACTACGACAGGTATCTGGCTGGGCAGATTTCGAAACAGGACCTGATCGACGCCCATCCGGACGAGTGGGCGCGCGCTGTCGCCGAAACCGCAATGCTCGAGCTGGGATCCGAGCAGGCAGCCGCCGAACTCGACGAGAGGTTGAGTTTGGTCGAGAGCGAGAAGGGTGTGCGCACAGTCGTTATCGGTGGTCCACCGTGTCAGGCCTATTCGCTGGTGGGGCGCGCGCGAAACAAGGGTATCGCAGGATACGATCCGGCCGAAGATCATCGCCATTTCCTGTATCGGGAATATATCGGCATTCTTCAGCGCCTGCAGCCGGCCGCCTTCGTGATGGAGAACGTCAAGGGGTTGCTCTCTGCCAGGGTCGCGGGCGAACGGATCATCGAAAAGGTGCTGGCTGACCTGGAAACAGCTGGCGGTGGGCTTGGAAGCTACGTGCTCTTTCCGCTGGTTGACGATGATCGCGGCGGGCTTCCGGGCCATCTGATCCGAAGCGAGAACTTCGGCATCCCGCAATGCCGGCACCGTGTCATCCTTCTTGGACTCAGGAGGGATATTGCCGACGTACTTCCGGACAGCATGAAGGCTGGTCTCCGCCTCCAGCCGGTCGATCGACAGGTGACAGTGAGGGATGCCATTTCGAGGATGCCGGAGCTGCGCAGCGGGCTGAGCCGTGGCGGAGACAGTCCGGGCGCCTGGGTCGAGGCTGCAATCCGGGCCTTGCGGTCGGCTTCTGCCGCATGCCGTGAGGATGGTGACTGGCTTGCCGATGTCCAGATGCGGCTGCTCGATTGCGCCATGGAGCTTGCGTCACGCGAGAAGATCCTGCCCAGAACGAGCAGAATCGTGACGCCCCTGAAGGACAATGCGCTCGGTGCCTGGATCTCGAAGGATGCGCCGACGACCCTGCCCAACCACGAGAGCAGAGGGCACATGGAAGGAGATCTCGCGCGCTACGCATTCGCAGCGGCTTTCGCTGAAGTGTTCGAGCGTTCGCCCAAGGCAGGGGAGTTTCCGAAGGCGCTGGCGCCCGATCACGGCAACTGGGAATCGGGCAAGTTCGCGGATCGGTTCAGGGTCCAGGCCTGGGGGCGAGCGTCAACCACGGTGACGAGCCATATCTCGAAGGATGGGCATTATTTCATCCATCCCGATCCCATGCAGTGCCGCAGTCTGACGGTTCGTGAAGCAGCGAGGTTGCAGACCTTCCCTGACAACTACTTCTTCGAGGGGAACCGTACCCAGCAATACGTGCAGGTTGGCAACGCGGTCCCGCCACTTCTTGCCCGGCAGATTGCCGAGATCGTCGCGAGGATGTTGGGGGCGATAAGCTGAAATATTGCAAAATTAAGTTATTGAAAATAAATGAATTACTAGGCTCAGGACCCATTGATTGGCATGCCGTGATGTGATTCAGGCTCTGCGAGGAGACTGAGGATGAGCGACCTTTATTGGCTGACGAACGAGCAGATGGCGCGTCTTTCGCCGTATTTTCCCAAGCGTCACGGAAAGCCGCGTGTCGATGATCGGCGCGTTCTGAGCGGGATCATCTTCGTCAATCGGAACGGCTTGCGTTGGCGTGATGCACCCAGGGAGTACGGGCCTCACAAGACCTTGTACAATCGCTGGAAGCGGTGGGGTGAGATGGGCGTGTTTAGCCGGATGATGGAAGGTCTGTCCGCCCAGAGGGCCGAACCCCAGACCGTCATGATAGATGCGACCTATCTCAAGACCCACCGCACGGCTTCCAGCCTTGGGGTAAAAAAGGGGATCTCGGACGCCTGATCGGACGGACCAAAGGCGGCATGAATACCAAGCTCCACGCCGTCACCGATGCCAACGGACGGCCTTTGAGCTTCTTCATTACGGCGGGCCAGATCAGCGATTACACCGGCGCAGCGGCTTTGCTCGATGACTTGCCAAAGGCACAGTGGATGCTGGCCGACCGGGGCTACGATGCCGAATGGTTCCGGGACGCGCTTGAGCAAAAGGGCATCAAATCTTGCATTCCTAGCCGGAAATCCCGCTCGATGCCCGTCAAATACGACAAGCGTCGATACAAGCGTCGCAACCGCATCGAGATCATGTTCGGTCGCCTCAAGGACTGGCGCCGCGTCGCAACCCGCTACGACCGCTGCCCGACCGTATTCTTCTCAGCCCTCGCTCTCGCAGCCACTGTCCTCTTCTGGCTTTGATCAACGAGTCATCGTGTAATTGCGGCTGCTTCCCTCGGGCCTCGGTTGAGGCGCACACTTCTGGTTGTCGAATCTTGAAGGAAGGAAGCAGCCATGAAGCATTATGCCGGACTGGACCTGTCGATGGAAAGCACGCAGGTCTGCATCGTTGACGAAAACGGTCGGAAGCTCGTGTCGGAGAAAACGGAGAGTTCTCCGGAGGCGATCGCGGCGATGCTGGAGCGCTACGGCCCAATCGAGCGTGCAGTGATCGAGACGGGGCGCATGTCGCCGGCGATCTGCCTGGGCCTACGCGAACTCAGCGTGCCGATCGTATGCATCGATGCCCGCCAGGCGCACCAGAGCCTGAAGGCGATGAAGGCGAACAAGACCGACCCGCACGATGCCGCCGGGCTCGCACAACTGGCGCGGACGGGGTTCTACAAGGAGGTGCACGTCAAATCCCCGGCAGCGCATGGCGTGCGCAGCGTGATCACCGCGCGTGGCCATCTGGTCGAAGCACGTGTGCGGCTCGACAACATGATCCGCGGTCTTTGCGCCACGTTCGGTTATCGCCCCGGTCCGGGACAGGGGAAGGCATTCCTTGAGCGGATCATGCAGGCTGCCCACATTCCCGGCTTGGGCGAGGCCATTGTATCTCTGCTGGCTGTACGCGCTGAACTGGTCGAGCAGATCAAGGAAATGGATCGCCGGCTGCGCGTCATCACCAGCCAGTCTCAAGCCTGCGAGATCCTCATGACCATCCCAGGCGTTGGTGTGCAGACATCCGCCGCCTTTGCTGCGGCGGTGGATGAGGCAGGCCGCTTCCGACAATCCCGCAATGCCGGCGCATACTTCGGCCTGGTGCCCAGACGCCACCAATCGGGCGAACTCGACTGGACGGGCCGGATCACCAAACAGGGTGATGGCACGGTGCGCAAGCTGCTCTACGAGGCGGCTAACTCGATCCTCACCCGCAGCCGCGAGACCTTTGCTCTGAAAACATGGGCCATGAAGATCGCCAAGCGCCGAGGTCTTAAGAAGGCCCGCGTCGCGCTTGCACGCCGCCTCGCGGTGATCATGCACGCCATGCTGCGCGACGGCACTTTGTTCCAGGCATGAGGTAGGGTAGAATGTGTTTGCCAGCGGTGAAGCGTCAAAGCTGATCCGAGGGCGGTGTCCCGCGAGGGAACGCAGGGACGGACGATCTGCGAAGGTGCTCAGATGGGTCAACAAGCCCGCGTCGAGTCAATGCAACGTTCGCCTCTGTGAGACCCGATACAGCACGACCAGCTTCCGGCTCGGCCAGTGCGGACAGATCCATGAAACCCTCAAGGGATCGCACCGCCTAGCTCTGCAATTACAGATCCTGAGCCTAGCACTACTTTGGCAGAAGTTTACTGGGACGTCTGATGAGGCAACATCCGCAGTGAGGGCAATGCCCCGGCGGTGAGCGAGACAGGCGGTCAAGGATGGCCTGCCGCACTGCTGGCAAGGTGGGTTGGGGAGGCGGACCGAGGTTTCTTTTTTTTTCGCCCCGCCTGAGCGAGCCTTTGAGATTGCAGGAAGGCGTAGGCCATCATCGACATCAAGGCGTGGCGGTGAAGCCCGGTCCAGGATCGTCCTTCGAAGTGATCGAGGCCGAGTTCCTCCTTGAGTTGCTGATGCGCTTGTTCGCAAACCCAGCGCGCCTTGATCGCACCGGCGAGAGCCTTGATCGGGGTGTCGCCGGGCAGATTGGAGAGATAGTATTTGCGCTCGCCATTCGAGCGATGCTCACCAACCAGCCAGGCTTCCTCGCCCGGCATGTGCTGGGCCCCGGCAGAGCCGATCCGTTGAGGCGCACCATCGGCAATGCGCACGCGCATGGCGGCAAAGCGGGCCGTCAGCCGTCCCTTTGTTCCTTTGCGCCAACTGACCTGTCGCCACTTCGCGCCTTCGAGCATTGCGTGCGCGGCCATGGATTTGACGTCGGGCACATGTCGCACCCGTGGGCGACCGCGTCCTGCGACTGGGAAGATCAGTTGCACATCGGCCGGATAGACCTTCTGATGCCGGGGGATGCCAACCGCCCAGCAAAGGCTACGCGCACTCAGTGCCTGCCGGAACGGAGCCGACAGCCCGTAACCCGCATCGGCCAGCACGCAGCCAAAGCGCACCCCGGCAGCGATAATGCGATCGATCTCCTCAATCGCGATCTCTGGCTTGGTGCGGTATTCCTGCAAGGGCGTAGGCACGCCAACCTTGTCCATGCGCGCAGCATCGCTCGTCCAGCTTTCCGGCAGGAACAGCCGCAAGCTTAACATGAGGGGAACTTCGCCCGAGGCCAGTGTCACCGATACCATCGTCTGGCAGTTGGCATTCTTGCCCAGCGCCGTGGCGTATTGGGGCGCGACGCCAACCGAAGCCTTGCCCTTCTTGGGCAGGGCGGTGTCGTCGATGATCAACCAGGCTCCCTCACCGCCAACCAATTCATCCGCCTGGTTCCACAAGGTCGCTTCCAGTGGGGCGCTGTCCCATAAGCCAGCCCCGATGAAATGATGTAGCCGGTCGTAGGGTATCGCATCCGAACGGGCTGCCATGGGTTGGATGCTCTTGCGATCGCCGGGCCCGATCAGACCGGCGATATAGGCCGGGCACATTCTACGGCGAGTCTTGTTCCCCAAGGCTTCCAGATATGGCGCAAGCCACCGTTCAAGATCCGCCTGCCACGCCTCTTCCATCGCCAGCCTCCATCAAAGCTGGCTCCCCATGAATCACGCATTCAGCGACATGGGAATCCCGAAAATCAAACTTCTGCCAAAGTAGTGCTAGTGCAACAGTGTTGGACAAGAATACCATGGATAAGCGAATTCAACTAGCGGCCGACATGTTTGATCGCCATAGGCCGATTATCGGAAATACGACTTTGGCGCGCGCACTTGGATTCGCAAACTTGGCGGCCCTTCGACAAGCCCGCAGGCGCGGCCATATTCATCTTCACATTTTCAAAGTTTCCGGGCGACGTGGCTTCTTCGCTCTGACGGCCGATGTCGTTGAGTGGTTGCAAGCCGCTGCGGCAGACAATTACGGCTCTGCGCAAGAACAGGGGCTTTTTCAAGGTCATCCAAATTTCGCTGATGAGGGAAAGGCATGATGATCGACGCTGAACTCATTGAACTGGCGAAATTGCTTGCCCGGACTGCAGCGGCCGAAGACAGTTCTGTATGCAAGGTACAGCACCGGCCTCCAAAATCCGCGTTCGACAGATGATCAACTGCAGGACTTGAGGAATAGGTGCGCCCGCGAAGGTTGGGAAGTCATTGGCGAATTCAAAGACGAGGCAATCAGTGGCGCAGCCGGTATCAAAGCCGATGTTCGCCCAGGCTTCGCAGCGATGCTGGAGGTAGTGGAAGCCGGACAAGCCGATCAGATATTAACGGAAGCGACAGATCGGCTTGCCCGTCATCAGCGAGACGCCCTCGAGATATTCGAACGAGTTACATTCGCCGGCGCGCGAATATTTATACCAAGGTGCATTGATCAGTACCCATGTGCCCATTGGCGCATTCCGATGGACATGATGCGCCAGGGCTGATCGACGAGCTTGTTCCATGCGAAGCAGCAGTGGTCGACGATGTCGTCGTAGGATTTGAAGATGCGGTTCGACAGCCAGTTGTCGCGCATGAACTGCCAGACGTTTTCGACTGGGTTGAGTTCGGGGCATCTCGGCGGCAGCGGCATCAGGGTGATGTTGGGAGGCACGACCAGTTCGGCCGATCCGTGCCATCCGGCCTGATCGAGCAGGAGGACTGCATGCGCGCCTGGCGCGACGTGGAAGGCAATTTCCTCGAGATGCATGCTCATTGCCTCGCTGTTGCAACGGGGCATGACGATGCCGGCGGCCTTGCCTTCGGCGGGACAGATCGCGCCGAACAGCCATGCCGAGGAGCGACGCTGGTCCTTCGGCGCCGATGGCCGGGTTCCGCGCTTCGCCCAGCGCCGGGTAAGCTTGGTCTGCTGGCCGATGCGGGCCTCGTCCTGCCACCATAGCTCTATCGGCGTTCCTCTCGGGAGCCGCCGCTTGATTTGCGCCAGACGGGCGCCGAAGTTTTTTTAAAATCGACGATGTCATCGCGCTTCTGGCCACGATGGCGCGGCCGGGCCGAGAGCTTGCGATAACCCATCGCACGAAGCTCGCGCCCGAGAGTGTGGCGTGTGACCGACAGCTCGAACTCGTCCCAGACCCACAGCGCCAGGTCAGCAAGCCGCCAACGCACGACGCCATGCGCCGCGGGGATCGGCCCCGCCTCGACGATCTCGGCGAGCCGGGCGCGCTGCTCGTCGTTCAGGATCGAAGCCCGCCCCGGAGCTTTGCGCGTTGCCAGACCGTCGGGACCTCCGTCGTTGAACCGCAGAACCCAGTCGCGCACGATCTGCAGCGTCACGCCGGCAATCTTCGCCGCTTCGCTGCGACTGCCGCCGTCCAGGATCAGCGCAACAGCCAACAGGCGTCGGACCTGATCGGCATCGCCACTTCGTCGTGCAAACCCTCGCAAATCCGCCGATGTGTAGTCAGATCGAACCCCAATCGCTGCCGCCATCGCAAGCCTCCATGTGCCTGCCATGATGAATCAGAAAATCACCAGCTTGGAAAGCGAGGACGTGAGTCAGCCTCAGCGCGCCTTGGTATGAGATGAACAGGTCAGCCAAAGCCGCCAGAACATCCTCATGCTTGAGCTGCCGTGCAACGATGAGCGCCAGGCATTCCCTGCTGGCCTCGTCGATGATGGTCAGGATACGGAACTTGCGGCCATCGTGCGTGCGCCCTTCGACGAAGTCGTAGGCCCACACATGCCCCGGATACTCAGGCCGCAGGCGGACGCATGATCCGTCGTTGAGCCACAGGCGTCCCCGTTTGGGCTGGCGCAGCGGAACCTTCAGTCCCTCGCGCCGCCATATCCGCTCGACCCGTTTGTGGTTCACCGTCCACCCCGCATGGCACAGCAACGCCGTCACCCGGCGATAGCCATAGCGACCATATTGCTTCGCCAAGGCGATGATGTCCTCCGTCAGCGCCTGTTCGTCATCCGCCCCACGCGGCACTTTACGCTGCGTCGATCGATGCTGCCCTAGCACCCGGCATATCCGTCGCTCGGACAACCGGATCGGCAGATCTCGTCGTACTTGCTCGATGCAGCGCCGCCGCCGCGCGGGGCTCAGAAGTTTCCCTTGGCAGCTTCCTGCAGGATCAGCTTGTCCAGCGTCATACCAAGGCGCGCTGAGGCTGACTCACGTCCTCGCTTTCCAAGCTGGTGATTTTCTGATTCATCATGGCAGGCACATGGAGGCTTGCGATGGCGGCAGCGATTGGGGTTCGATCTGACTACACATCGGCGGATTTGCGAGGGTTTGCACGACGAAGTGGCGATGCCGATCAGGTCCGACGCCTGTTGGCTGTTGCGCTGATCCTGGACGGCGGCAGTCGCAGCGAAGCGGCGAAGATTGCCGGCGTGACGCTGCAGATCGTGCGCGACTGGGTTCTGCGGTTCAACGACGGAGGTCCCGACGGTCTGGCAACGCGCAAAGCTCCGGGGCGGGCTTCGATCCTGAACGACGAGCAGCGCGCCCGGCTCGCCGAGATCGTCGAGGCGGGGCCGATCCCCGCGGCGCATGGCGTCGTGCGTTGGCGGCTTGCTGACCTGGCGCTGTGGGTCTGGGACGAGTTCGAGCTGTCGGTCACACGCCACACTCTCGGGCGCGAGCTTCGTGCGATGGGTTATCGCAAGCTCTCGGCCCGGCCGCGCCATCGTGGCCAGAAGCGCGATGACATCGTCGATTTTAAAACTTCGGCGCCCGTCTGGCGCAAATCAAGCGGCGGCTCCGAGAGGAACGCCGATAGAGCTATGGTGGCAGGACGAGGCCCGCATCGGCCAGCAGACCAAGCTTACCCGGCGCTGGGCGAAGCGCGGAACCCGGCCATCGGCGCCGAAGGACCAGCGTCGCTCCTCGGCATGGCTGTTCGGCGCGATCTGTCCCGCCGAAGGCAAGGCCGCCGGCATCGTCATGCCCCGTTGCAACAGCGAGGCAATGAGCATGCATCTCGAGGAAATTGCCTTCCACGTCGCGCCAGGCGCGCATGCAGTCCTCCTGCTCGATCAGGCCGGATGGCACGGATCGGCCGAACTGGTCGTGCCTCCCAACATCACCCTGATGCCGCTGCCGCCGAGATGCCCCGAACTCAACCCAGTCGAAAACGTCTGGCAGTTCATGCGCGACAACTGGCTGTCGAACCGCATCTTCAAATCCTACGACGACATCGTCGACCACTGCTGCTTCGCATGGAACAAGCTCGTCGATCAGCCCTGGCGCATCATGTCCATCGGAATGCGCCAATGGGCACATGGGTACTGATCAATGCACCTTGGTATTACGCTTTCGGACGGAGAGGTGACCGAGATCACAGCCGTTTTCAAAGGCTTGATGGATGCCAATTACCGCAAGGACCTGGGTGCCAAGATCCGAAGAGGCCAGCGTGGGGCGGTGCAGCGCGGGCGAATACCCGCAGGCCGAGCCTATGGCTACGAAGTCGCCAATCAGCTGGCGGCTGACGGCTCACTGACACGTGGTCTTCGACAGATCAAAATCGAAGAGGCAGATGTCCTCCTGCGCATTTTCCGCGAGTTCGCGGCTAATACTAGTCCGAGGTCAATCGCAGAGCGTCTGAATCGAGATAATATACCGGGGCCAAGTGGTGGACCATGGTTGGCAAACACTCTGACGGGCGATCGGAAGCGGCGGAACGGCATTCTGCAGAACCGGTTGTACCGGGGCGAGCTGATTCATAATCGGACAAGCAAGGTAATCGACCCAATTTCCAGAAAGACTCGGATCAGACCTAACGCTGAGAGCGAATGGGTGATCGAGAACGTGCCTGAGCTTCGGATCATTCCCGAGGAGCTCTGACAAGCTGTTCAAGAAAGGCGAGCACAAAGTTTCGGAACGCCATTCTCTCGGCAACAGCTGCCGAAGCGCTTGTTGTCAGGGCTGGGGGTCTGCGGAATCTGTGGTGCGCGATGGATCGTCTTCGGCAAGGAACGATGGGGGTGCTCCGGCCACCGCAATGGACGGGGGTGCACGAACTCGAAATCCATAACTACGGCGAGTTTCGAGCGACGCGTTCTGAAAGGCTTGCAGGAGAGAATGCTCGATCCCGATTTGGTCAAGGCCTTCGTAACCGAGTACCATCAGGAATTCGCACGCCGCACAGCCGACCAAGCTGCTCGTCGACGGAAGCTCGAGCGTCAAATCGACGAAGAGGGCAGGAAAGTTCAGCGACTGGTGGATGCCATCGCCAACGGAGCGGAATTTGACGAGATCAAATCCGCCTTGGCAAAAGCCCAGCAGGCCCGGGAGCGGTGCAAACTTGAACTCTCGGAGCTTGCCGCAGTGCCGGTGATCGCGCTTCACCCGGAGATTGCGAAGACCTATCGCAAGCAGGTCATGGACCTCACCCGCTCCTTGACAAGCGATGAGCAAACGACGTTACAAGCACAAACGATCATCCGCAGCCTGATTGATCAGGTCATACTCTACCCTCGTGATGCGGAGCGCGGGGTTAACGTTGAGGTTTCCGGCAGACTTGCCTCTATCCTCGCGCTCGCAACCGGCGAGCAGCCTTCGACAGCCATGTATGCTGCCGGTGGAGCGGGTGAAGGGAATCGAACCCTCGTCGTCAGCTTGGGAAGCTGCTGCTCTACCATTGAGCTACACCCGCGAAGGCAGGTCCGATTGCACCGGTTTGGTCGTTTGGTCAATGGGGTTTTGTGGCCCGTCCAGGGCCGCGGGGGCTCGGAGCGTCTTCGGGACGTGCGTATTCCTGCGGGGGCGAGGCTTCAGGGCTTTGTTCAAGGGCGCGTGGTACCCGCGCCGGGGTCACGACAGGGCGTGGCGGGAAGACGGACATCGCGATGGTACTGCTGGGCAATCTCAAGATTCGGACGGTCACTCTGGTGACGACGCTGCTCATCGGCGCCCTGGCGCTGGTGAGCGGGGCGATGGCGCTGCGCTTCATTGATGGGCTGGGCGATAGCCTGTCCTATTCCTCGGACAACACCGTGCCCAGCCTGTCGGTCCTGGGCGAGGTCGCGCAGCACCAGGCCCAGGCGCGCATCCTCATCTCGCAGCACATCCTGGCCGATACGCGCAGCGAGACGCGCCGCATCGACGAGGAACTTGCAACGACGCTCAAGGAGACCGACGCGCGGCTCTCCCATTACCGGAACCTGGTGTCCGACGCCGAGGAGGAAAAGCTCTTCAGCCAGCTCACGACGACCTGGAACGAATGGAAGCGCGAGGTACAGGGCGTGCGCTCGGCCTCGATGGGCCTGCGCACCGATGAGGCGACCGGGCTCTACAACCGTGACTTGAAGCCGCTGGGCTACCGTCTCGACTCGCTGGTGAAGGAGGAATTCGCCTACAACGTGGAGATCGGCAACGCCGCGGGCGAAGAGGGCAAGGCGACGGTCGCAAGCTCCTTCAACTGGATCGTCGGACTGCTGGTCCTGATCGGCGCGGCCTGCGTCCTCGTCCTGGTAGTGATGACCAACCGCGTGGTGCGCCCGCTCGCCGGGCTGACGCGCGCGATGGAGGACATGGCGCGCGGCGACCTCGAGCGTGCCGTGCCCGGGCGCGAGGGACGCGACGAGATCGGCGCGATCGCCCGCGCGCTGGAGGCCATCAAGGAGGCCGTTGCCGAGCGTGCCCGCAAGCGCGCCGAGGCGGCGGCCAAGGCGCAGCGGGTCGTCGTCGAGGAACTGGCCGGTGGGCTCGAGGCGCTGAAGGGCGGCAAGCTCGATTGCGCGATCACCACGCGCTTCCCGGAAAATTACGAGCGCTTGCGCGTCGACTTCAACGAGACCGTGACGAGCCTCGCCACGGTGCTGGGCGATGTCGCAGGCGCGGCGGACAACGTCAACAATGGCGCGAGCGAGATCGCCAGCGCCGCCGACGATCTGGCCGGACGCACCACCGCGCAGGCGGCGGCGCTCGAGCAGTCGGCCGCGGCCGTGCGCGAACTGCGCGAGTCGGTTTCGGACACCGCCCGCGTGGCGCAGGACGCGCGCGACAACGCGCAGGCGACCGAGCGCGAGGCCGAGGATGGCAGCCAGATCATGGTTCGCGCGAGCACCGCGATGGAGGCCATCTCCAAGTCGAGCCAACGCATGGCCGAGATCGTCACCCTGATCGATGGCATCGCCTTCCAGACCAACCTCCTGGCGCTCAACGCCGGGGTCGAGGCCGCGCGTGCGGGCGAGGCGGGCAAGGGCTTTGCGGTGGTCGCGACCGAAGTGCGCGCGCTGGCCGAGCGTTCGGCCGAGGCCGCGCGCGAGATCAGCGGGATCATCCAGACCAGCTGCGGCGAGGTGCACAACGGCGTCGAGATGCTGGGCCAGACCCGCGAGGCGCTGGGCAAGATCGTCACGCGCACCGGGGAGCTGGCGAACATGATCGGGCGTATCGCGGAATCGGCGAACGAACAGGCCAATGCCATCGGCCAGGTCGACCAGGTGGTGGGCCAGATGGACACCACGACCCAGCAGAACGCGGCGCTGGTGGAGGAATCGACGGCCGCCTCGCGCAGCCTGGCGCAGGAAGCCCAGCGTATGGGGCAGCTCGTCGGACGCTTCGATCTTGGCGCCCATGCGCGTGGCGGCATGGGCGGGGCGAATGTCCAGCGTCTGCCCGTGCGCGGCCCGGCGCGCGCACCGTCCCCCGCGCCGATGACGCAGGGCAACCTCGCCGTGCAGGACGATTGGGCCGAGTTCTGAGAGGTCAGGCGGCCTCGTCGCGGGAGGTGGCCGTCCTCTTTTCGCGCAACGTGCGCTCGATCTCGATCAGGCGCTGCTTGCGCCACAGGCCGCCTGCATAGCCGGTGAGTGAGCCGTCCGCGCCGATCACGCGGTGGCACGGGATCATCAGCGCGATCTGGTTCGCGCCATTGGCCCTTGCGACCGCGCGCACCGCGCTGGGGCGCCCGATCTGGCGGGCAAGTTCGCCGTAGCTGCGGGTCTCGCCGGGGGGGATCGTGCGAAGCGCCTCCCAGACCTGGCGGGTGAAAGGCGTTCCGGCCATGGCGATGGGGGTCTCGAAGGTGCCCGATTGCGCCGCGAAGTAGGCGGACAGCTCCTGGCTGGCCTGCTCGATGGGCCCGAGCGCGCCGATGCCGATCCGCGCGTTGGTTCCGGCCTGAAGCTTCTTCAGCTCGGCCGGCAGGCCCTTGCGGTCGACGAATTCGAGCAGGTGCAGGTGATGCGCGGAGGCGACCGCGATCATGTCGCCCAGCGGGGTCGGGATCCAGCTGGCGCGCAGCAGCCCCTCGCCGTGGACGAGCTCGCCCGGAGCGCAGCCCAGGAGGCGTGCGAAAGCGGCGCGAAAGGCGCTGGGGGATTCGAAGCTGGCCTCCAGCTGCGCCTCGATCACGTTGCCGCCCTCGGCGAGCGTGGTGAAGCCTTCGCGCACCCGGCGCTGCCGGGCCATCTCCAGGAAGGTCATCCCGAAATGGCGCTTGAAGGCGCGCCGCACGGTCGAGGCGTCGAGCCCCATGGCGGCGATGTCGCCCTCGCTCCAGCGGCGGGCGGGCGCGCGGTCGAGTGCGGCCAGCAGCGTCTCGATCACGGGCTCGGCCCTGGCGGCGGCTTCCAGCGGGTGGCAGCGCTTGCAGGGCCGGAAACCCGCCTCGATGCACTCCCCGATGGTGGGGCGAAAGGTGCAGTTCTCGGGCCTGGGCTTACGCGCCGGACAGGTCAGGCGGCAGAACACGCCCGTCGTCGCAACGCAGACATAGGCCTGCCCGTCGAAGCGCGCATCGCGGGCAAGCAGGGCGGCATAGAGCGCCGCGTCATCGGGAAGATCGAACAGCATGGCCCGCTTGTACCACTTTGGCCGCCGCCTTGGCGCCGGATTTCGGGCGTCTATTTCTGCGGGGGCTAAAGTGTTGGAAGACGAGGATATCCGAGGGCGGTGGCCCTCGGAGTCTCGCCTTTGTCTTCTTACGACTTCGCTTCGGCGATCAGCTTCAGGGCCTCCGCGCTGGTCCAGTCGTTGCCGCCGGTCCAGCGCCACACTTCCTTGCCCTTGGCGTCGAACAGGATCGTGACGGGCAGGTTGCCGCCGTACTGGAAGGAGAGGTCGGCTTGCTCGTCGATCCAGGGCTCGATGTTGTCGAGCTTGCGGCGGCGCAGGATCTCGACGACCTTGCCGCTCTGGCCCGCGTCCTGCGAGATGGGCAGGACGGTGACGCCCAGGTCGTCCTCGCGCCCGATCAGGGTGTTGAGCGTGGGCAGTTCCTCCACGCACGGCGCGCACCAGGTTGCCCACAGGTTCACCAGCACCGGCTTGCCCTTGAGCGAAGTCAGATCGAGGCTTTCGCCGCTGGGGTCGCTGAGCGCAATCACGGGCATCGGCTCGCCCTTGTGCGAACGGTCCAGCTTGCCCTGCGCTGTGGGCACGGTGGGCGCCTCGGCGCCCCCGCCTGCCGGAGCCTGCGAAGCTGTTGGTTGCGCGTCGGGTGCGCTTTGCCTATCGCAGCCCGCGAGCAGCAGGGCACAGGACCCGGCAAACGAATACAGGACGAGCGACGTGAGCGATTTGGACAATGGCACGGGCGGGGGCTCCAACCAGATGTGGGGCGGACGGTTTGCGGAAGGACCGTCGGCGATCATGCGCGAGATAAACGCGTCGATTCCCTTCGACAAGGCACTGTGGCGTCAGGACATCGCGGCAAGCAAGGCGCACGTCGCGATGCTGGGCACGCAGGGCATCGTGACTGCGCAGGATGCCAAGGCGATCACCGAGGGTCTCGACCAGGTCGCCGCCGAGTACGAAGCGAACGGCGTTCCGGAGAACTGGGACCTCGAAGACATCCACATGACCACCGAATCGCGTCTGGCCGAACTGATCGGCCCGGTCGCGGGGCGCCTCCACACCGCGCGCAGCCGCAACGACCAGGTCGCGACCGACTTCAAGCTCTGGGTGCGCGAGGCGATCGACGAGGTCGACGCGGGGCTCGAGGCGCTGCAGAAGGCGCTCGTGGCGCAGGCCGGAACCCACGCGGCCTCGATCATGCCCGGCTTTACCCACCTCCAGACCGCGCAGCCCGTGACGCTGGGCCATCACCTGATGGCCTATTACGAGATGATCGCGCGCGACCGTTCGCGTCTGGCCGACAACCGCGTGCGCATGAACCGCTCGCCGCTGGGCGCCGCGGCGCTCGCGGGCACGGGCTTCCCCATCGACCGCGCGATGACCGCAAAGGCGCTGGGCTTTGATGGGCCGACCGCGAACAGCCTCGACACCGTCTCGGACCGCGACTTCGCGCTCGACTACCTGATGGCCGCGGCGCAGTGCTCGCTGCACCTCTCGCGCCTCGCCGAAGAGTTCATCATCTGGGCGAGCCAGCCCTTCGGCTTCGTGCGCATGGCCGATTCGCTCTCGACCGGCAGCTCGATCATGCCGCAGAAGAAGAACCCGGACGCCGCCGAGCTGGTGCGCGGCCACGCGGGCCGCATCGCGGGCTGCCTCACCGGCCTGATGATGACCATGAAGGGCCTTCCGCTCGCCTATTCCAAGGACATGCAGGACGACAAGCCGCCCGTCTTCGAGGCGCACGGCCTGCTCGCGCTTTCGATCGCGGCGATGACCGGCATGGTCGCCGACAGCGACTTCAAGACCGAGCGCATGCGCCAGGCCGCCGAGATGGGCTTTGCCACCGCGACCGACCTTGCCGACTGGCTGGTGCGCGAGGGCGACATTCCCTTCCGCGAGGCGCACCACATCACGGGCGCGGCGGTGAAGCTGGCCGAGGCCCGCGGCGTCGCGCTCGACCAGCTGCCGCTTGAAGACCTGAAAGAGATCGACAGCCGCATCGACGAGCGCGTATTCAAGGCGCTCTCGGTCGAGGCGTCGGTTGCCGCGCGCATGTCGCACGGGGGCACCGCGCCCGACCAGGTGCGCGCGCGCGTGGCCGAGGCCCGCGCCGCGCTCGGCATGGCCTGAGGACAGGCGAGGAGACACGGGAATGCGCAACGTAGCGGCTCTTCTGGTCCTGGCGGCGCTGGCGGCCTGCGGCCAGCGCGCGGATCTTGCGGTCAAGGAAGGCGCGAGCCTGCCTCCGGCGCCGTACGGGCGGGCGCAGAAACCCGCGCCGCGCGAACTGCTCACCATCCCGACCATCGCCATTCCCAAACGCAGCGTCGAGCTGCGCACGCGCTCGGAGGAACGCGAGGACGATCCCTTCGATCTTCCCCCGCCCGAGCGCGCGGTGGATCCGCAGTAACCACGCCTCACTCATGCAGCGGCCCGCCCCGGTGGCGGGCCCACACCGAATTTTCCGACAGGACACCCATGGACCATTTTCAGCTGATCGACGGCCAGCTTTGCGCCGAGCAGGTGCCGCTCGCCGACATCGCCCGCGACGTCGGCACCCCCGTCTACGTCTACTCGCGCGCGACCTTCGAGCGCCACGCCCGCGTCTTTCGCGAGGCGCTCTCGGGCCTGCCGAGTGTGCACATCGCGTTCGCGGTGAAGTCGAACCCGAACCTGGCCGTGCTGCGCCTGCTGTCGAAGGAAGGCTATGGCGCGGACGTGGTCTCGGAAGGCGAGATGAACCGCGCGCTGGCCGCCGGAATGCCGGCTGAAGACATCGTCTTCTCGGGCGTGGGCAAGTCGAAGCGCGAGCTGACCGCCGCGGTGAAGGCCGGGATCGGCCAGTTCAACCTCGAGAGCGAGGAAGAGGGCGTCGAATTGGCGGCCATCGCCTCCGAACTCGGCGCCACGGCCACCTGCGCGCTGCGCGTCAATCCGGACGTCGATGCGCGCACCCACGAGAAGATCTCGACCGGCAAGGCCGAGAACAAGTTTGGCGTCTCCTATGACCGCGCCGCCGGGATCTACGCGCGCCTCTCCGCGCTCGAGGGCCTCAACATGCGCGGGCTTGCCGTCCACATCGGCAGCCAGATCAGCGACCTCGAACCCTCGCGCCAGGCTTTCGTGAAGATGGGCGCGCTGATGGAGGAGCTGCGCGCGCAGGGCCTTTCGGTCACCCACATGGACCTGGGCGGAGGTCTCGGCGTTCCCTACAAGGGCAACGAGAGCCTGCCCACGCCCGCCGATTACGGCGCGATGGTGGTCGAGGTGACGAAGGGCTGGGACGTGACCGTCATGTTCGAGCCGGGCCGCGTGATCTCGGGCAATGCGGGCGTGCTCGTCTCCGAGGTGATCCGCGTCAAGGAGGGGACCTCCGCGCCCTGGATCGTCGTTGATGCGGCGATGAACGACCTTGCCCGTCCGGCGATGTACGATGCCTGGCACGACTTTGCCGCGGTCAAGCCGACTGGTGAGACCTTCACGGCCAATGTCGTGGGTCCGATCTGCGAGAGCTCGGACACCTTTGCCAAGAACCGCGAGGTCGACGTGGTCAAGGCGGGCGATCTCGTCGTCTTCCGTACCGCGGGCGCCTATGGCGCGACGATGGCCAACACCTACAACAGCCGCGCGCTGGTGCCCGAAGTCATGGTCGATGGCGATGCCTGGGCGCTGGTTGCAGGTCGGATCGAGCCCGAGACGATCCTCGCGGCCGAGAGCGTGCCGGACTTCCTCGTCTGATTGAGCCCCTCGCGCTGGCTTGGTAAGGAGCGGCGATGATCGACAATCTGCCGCTCTTCCACGCCGTCCGGGACCGGCCCGTCCTCGTCCTCGGACGCGGCGAGGCCGCTCTTGCCAAGCGCCGCCTGGTCGAGCGGGCGGGCG
Source organism: Novosphingobium decolorationis (assembly GCF_018417475.1). Classification (NCBI taxonomy): domain Bacteria; kingdom Pseudomonadati; phylum Pseudomonadota; class Alphaproteobacteria; order Sphingomonadales; family Sphingomonadaceae; genus Novosphingobium; species Novosphingobium decolorationis. Next base: position 2,565,715 of record NZ_CP054856.1, on the reverse strand, counting down.
GCCTTGTGATCGACGATTTTCGCGAAGGGCTGCTGCGCGGCGCGCGGTTGGTCTTCATCGCGCACGAGGAGGAAGAGCTTGCCGCGCGCGATGCGCGCCGCGCGCGGGGGGCGGGCCTGCTCGTCAACGTCACCGACCGGCCCTCGCTCTGCGATTTCACGGTGCCCTCGATCCTTGACCGCACGCCGGTCCTCGTGGCCTTCGGGACCGGCGGGGCCTCGGCGGGGCTGGCCAAGCACTTGCGCCTGCGCCTTGAAACGCTGCTTCCGCAGTCGCTCGGCCAACTGGCGGGGGCCTTGCGCGATGCGCGCGGGGCCTTGCGCAGCCGCTGGCCCGCTGCGGCCGACCGGCGCCGCGCCATCGATGCTGCGTTGACTGCAGGAGGTCCGCTCGACCCCTTGCGCGAGGACAGCGCGGACAAGGTCGAGCAATGGCTCTCGGGCACGGTGCAGGAACAGGCGCGCGGCCTGTTCGAGATCGCGCTCACCAGCCTTGACCCCGACGACCTGACCCTGCGCCAGGCCCGCCTCATCGGTGAGGCCGACACGCTGGCCTGTGAACCGGGTATCCCCGAAGCGCTCCTCGTCCGGGCCCGCGCTGATGCGGTACGCCATGGGATCGAGAATGGCGCTGCGGTCGAGGCCGATGCGGGGCTGACCGTGGTGATGCGCGCGCCAAGGGATTAGCTTTTCAAGGGGCCATCGCCCCTTGACCCCAAAATGGGCGACCTCACCTTTCACAAGCTACGTGGCGCGCGGAAGGAAACCTCGACAGTTCGGGGAGCCCGAGGGCGATGGCCCTCGGATAAATATTCTTCTTTCTACTCGCGCGCGCCGGATGCGGCGAAACGCCGGTTCGAGGCCAGCTCCGCCGTGGTGTAGGGGCTTTCGTTCCACACGTTGCCCGGCGGATCGTAGCGGCACACGAGGTATTCGTGGTGGGCGCTCTGGGCGAGGGCGCAGCCGACCGCGCTCGTGCGCGCCCAGATCATCTGCGTGTAGTGTCCCACGCGCGGGAAGTTGGCCTGCCAGGAGGTCCGGGCGCTCAGCGCGGTTTTCTCGTGGGCCCAGCCTGCGACCATGTCCGCGAGGCTGTAGGCGCCGCGCGTACCCATCCACAGGTTCTCGCCGGTGTCGCGGTTGGAGGTGTCGTGGCGGAAGGTGCCGGTGGCCGCGAGCCGCTGCGCCCAGCCTTGCGCCTCGCGGGCCAGGGCGGGGCTCCAGCGCAGCGGTGGGGCACCGACGGCGGCGCGTTCCTGGTTGTGGATGGCAAGGACGACATCGGCCAGGCCCGACCTGTCTGCCGCGCTGCCGATAGCGGTCGCACCGCCACTGCCCGATACCGCCACGGCCGCGGCGGCGAGTATGCCCAAACCCATCTTGCAACCCCGTCTTCGTGACAGCGGCGCCTAGAGGCGCGTTCCTGTCAATTTCCGGAACATTGCAGGGCTTGGAACTGAAATCGTTAAAATCCGATGTGCGGGACGCCGGGACGGCTCAGAACATGCCCCCGGCCAGTCCGTCGATGGCGCCCTGCAGGATGACGGCGGCGGCTGCGCTGTCGATGCGCTCCTTGCGCTTGGCGCGGCTCATGTCCTGGTCAAGTAGGCCGCGTTCGGCGCCCATGGTCGACCAGCGCTCGTCCCACAGCAGGATGGGCAGGCCCAGCGCGGCGAGGTTGCGCGCGTAGGCGCGGCTCGACTGCGAGCGCGGGCCTTCCGAGCCATCCATGTTGAGCGGCAGGCCGATGACGATGCCGGTAATCGAACGCTCCGCGACAAGGGCGGAGAGCGCGGCCTTGTCGGCGCCGAACTTGCCACGCTTCAGGGTCTTGCCGGGCGAGGCGAAGCGCCAGCCCGCATCGCAGAAGGCGGTGCCGATGGTCTGGGTGCCGAGGTCAAGGCCCAGGAGCGCGCCCGCATCGGGCAGGGCGTCGCGAAAGTCGAGCGCGCTGGTGGTGACGGTGCTCATCAGCCGACGGCCTTCACCTTGGGGGCGCTTTCCTCGGGCGCTTCGTCTTGCGCGGCGAGCCAGGCGGTCAGGCGCTTGCGGGCGTCGGCGCGCAGGTTCTCCCAGAACAGGAGGATGTCGTAGACGTGGTAGTTATTGCCCGGCAGCACGTAATCGCCCAGCTCCAGCTTGGGCGGCGCGCCGATGTGCAGGAAGTTGTCGAGCTCGCAGGCCGCGGGCACGACCTGCGGGGCCAGCGTGCCGGTCTTCTCGGCGAAGTCGGGGACCAGCGTGCCGGTGTTGGCGCGCGCATCCGCCGCGCCGTCCTGCGCGCCGATCAGCGGGTTGGTGCACAGGAACGGGCTGCCATCCAGCTTCTGCCCGTCAAGCCCGGTCTGGCGCAGGTAGCCCGCCGTCAGTGCCGAGGTGTCGGCCGGGTCGGCGACCGAGAGCCAGGAAAGCACGCAGCCCGCCTGGTTGTCGCTGGTGCACTGGGGCAGGCCCATCTTCGGCAGGTCATGGTCAAGCGAGACCGGCCAGCCGGGCAGGTAGGCTGCGGCCACGCGCGCGGCGACGGGCGTGCCCGCCACGTGGTCGCGCAGCAGGCGGCGCAGCAAGAGCGCGCCCTGGCTGTGGCCGACAAGGACGATGGGCCCTTCCGGGTTTTCGCGCAGGAACACGGCAAAGGCGCTCTCAAGGTCGCCATAGGCAAGGTCGAGCGCCTGCTGCGCTTCGGGCCGGGCGGTGAAGAAGGCGCCGATCGTGGCCTGACGATAGCGCGGGGCCCAGACATCGCCCGCGGCGGTGAAGGCGCTGGCCATGGTCTGCGTGAAGAGCGCGGCGCGATTGTTCGCGTCCTCGTCGTCGAGCGGCGCGTTCCAGTGCGCCTTCTCCATGTAGCTGGTGGGATGCACGAAGAAGATGGCCGCGCGGGCCGAGCCCACAGGTGCCGTGCTCGCCCCTTCGGGCAGCCATTGCGCGGGATCGTTCTGAAGGCCGGGCCGCGCAACCCACATCGCGGGCGCGTCCCAGTCGCCTTCGGGCTTGGCGGGCCGGGTCTCGAACTCGCCCGAGGGGACGAAGGTGAGCTCGGTCAGCTCGTCCGACCAGAAGGTGAGCGCGAGGCGTGCGGCCACGAAGAGCACGAGGCACACGGCGACGACGTAGAGGAACTTGCGGGCCATGGTCTCTCCTGTTGCCGGTTCGGCCGGATCGGTCAAGCGTCGCCGCAGAGAGTGGGCCTTACGCGTGCAGCGCGCCTGCAGGATCGGTGTCGGCCTCGGGCGGGACTTGCGTGCCGGGGGGCAGCACGCGGTTGCGCGCGGCTTCGCGCTCCAGCCAGATCTTGAGCATGGCCACCAGCGGGTCGGCAAGGGCCAGGCCCAGGATACCGAACAGGACGCCCAGAATGAGCTGGGCGGCGAGCACCAGCGCGGGCGGCAGGTCGACCGTCTTGCGCGCGATCATGGGCACGATCACGTAGCCATCGATGAGGTGGACGATGAGGTACACGAACATCGTGTAGAGCCCCATCTCCATGCCGCCCGAAAAGCCGACAAGGATCATGATCGCGCCCGAAATCGGCGCGCCGATGTTGGGGAGGAAGGCGAGGAGCGCGGTGATGATGCCCAGGAGCGCGGCCATCGGCACGCTGTAGGCCTCCAGCATGGCCCAGGTGAACAGGCCTTCCACACTCATGCCGATGACGCGCCCGAACAGCAGGCGGCGCAGCGCCGCCCCCATCGCGCGCGCGGTGCCCTCGAAATGGTCGCGCCGGTCGACCGGCAGGAACCAGCCCACACCCCGGCGGTAGAGGCGCGGCTCCAGCGCGAAGTAGATGCCCAGGACCAGGATCAGGAAGAGCGTGGTGACCGCGCCGATGAGGCCGCCCACCACCGCCGTGACCTGGCTCATCCCGCCCATCGCCTCGCGCGCCATGGACCGCAGGTCCACTGCCGTGACGTTGAGACCATGGCCGCGCAGCCATTCCAGCGCGAGGTAGTATTGCCCTTCGATCGTGGCGGGAAGTTCGGCGGCTTGGACCGCGATCTGGCTCCCGGCAAAACGCGCGATCCATATGACCGCCATCAGAGCGAGGGCGAGCACGATGGCCACGCACCAGGTGCGCCCGAGCGGCACCACCCGGCCCAGCAGGCGCGCGCCGCCATCAAGCAGCGCGCCGAACACGATGCCCCCGAAGATGACCAGCAGCGATTGCGAGAGGAAGATCGCCAGCGCGAAAAGCAGCAGCATGCCGATCCACACGAAGGCCTTGCGCGCCTCGGTGCGGATCAGCGGATCGGCGATGTCGGTGGGGCCGACGCGGCGCACGCGCGAAGGCGTCTCGGGGGCGGGGGAGGGCGCCGCAGGTTCCTCGGCGCCCGGAGCGGTCTGCGGGGGCTCCCCCGCAGCAAGGCTCACTGCGCGGCCTTGCTCGCGTCGAGGGCAGGGCGCAGGCTGGTCAAGGCGCGGCCGGGGCGCAGCGCGCTCCACCAGGTCAGCGGGTTCCAGGTCTGGGTGCCATCGAGCGAGAACGTGATGAACTCGGCGCGCCCGCCAATGTCGGAGAGCGGCACCGGGCCGTTGAGGCCGCCTCCGGGCACCCCGGCCCAGTCGTCGAACGGGGCACGGCTGTCGGACGAGCGGTCACGGTCGTCGCCCATCAGGAAGACGTGGCCTTCGGGCACGCGGGTCTCCGGGTAGTTGTCGAGGCGCTGGTTCATGTAATCGATGACGTTGTAACTCGCGCCGTTGGGCAAGGTTTCCCGGTAGGTCGGCATTTCGTAGACTTCGCGGCCCGAGGGCAGGCGGGTGCGGAAGGCTTCGAAGCCGTCGTAGCAGTGGCCCACCTCCTGCCCGTCGCACTGGAGCGCGGGATCGGCGCCCAGCTGCGTGGCGGGCACGACCTCGCGCGGGATGAAGCGGCCGTTGAGGCGAATGCGCCCGTCGATCACCGCGATCCGGTCGCCGGGGCGGGCGACCACGCGCTTGATGAGGTCTTCCTTGCGGTTGCCCGGCACGACGATGACGATGTCGCCGTATTCGGGCGTGGAACCCAGGATCCGCCAGTCGCTGCGCGGCAGGGCGTGGAAGCTGATCGAGGACCAGTTCCAGCCATAGGCGTACTTGGAGACGACGAGGCGGTCCCCCACCAGCAGGCCCGGCATCATCGAGATCGAGGGAATGTAGAAGGGCTTGGCGACGAACGAGTGGAACGCCAGCACCCCCAGCAGCATCAGCGCGAGGCCGCGCACTTCGTGCAGCCAGTTGACCTTTTCCTTACCCTTACCCTTACCCTTACCCTTCGCCTTGGCGGATGTGGAGTTTTCGGAAGAGGGGGCGGACGGTTCGCGCATGGTCTGGGACAAGAAACTCTACTCGGTAGCGGCGCAAGGGGCGAGCGGGCGCGCCTCGATGACGACGAAAGCCTGCGCCCATGGGTGATCGTCGGTGAGCGTGAGGTGAACCACGGCTTCGTGCCCTGCAGGGGTCATCGCATCAAGCCGCTCCTTCGCGCCGCCCGACAGCGCCAGCGTGGGCGCGCCGGACGGGGCGTTGACGACGCCGATGTCCTTCATGAAGACACCTTGCTTGAAGCCGGTCCCGACCGCCTTGGAATAGGCTTCCTTGGCCGCGAAACGCTTGGCCAGCGTGCCTGCGACGGTGTGTGGGCGCCGCGCGGCCTTGGCGCGCTCCTGCTCGGTGAAGACGCGATTGAGGAAGCGGTCCCCGTACCGTTCGAGCGAATTGGCGATGCGCTCGATGTTGCACAGGTCCGAACCCAGGCCGATGATCACTTGCGCCTTCTCCTGTTGCGCCAGTCTGCACGAATGCGCTCGGCCGCGGTCAGCGCGGGGCCCGAGAGCACGAAGACGGCAAAGCCCCAGCCGATGAGCCCCAGCCCCGAAAAGATCGGGTGCGGCTCGAACGGCCGTCCGGCGCGGTAGTCGCTCCAGAGGGCAAGTGCCGTCGTGATGCAGGCGACTATGGGGACGAAACCCAGGCAAACAAGGCGGATGCGGCGTTTGAGGCGCGTAAAATCCGCACCTTCACGTTTCACCGGACCTCGTCCATCAGCGCGCGCATCTTTGCGATGCTGGCCTCGAGCCCGGTAAAGATGGCCTCGCCGATGAGGTAGTGGCCGATGTTGAGCTCGGCGATCTGGGGGATGGCCGCGATCGGCTGGACGTTCTCATACGTGAGGCCGTGCCCGGCGTGGGGCTCGATCCCGTTCTTGGCGGCGAGCGCGGCCATGTCGGCGATGCGCCTGAGCTCTGTCGCCACGTCCGGGCCGGTGGCGTGGGCGTATTCGCCGGTGTGCAGCTCCACCACCGGGGCGCCCAGCTTCATCGCCGCCGCGATCTGGTGCGGTTCGGGGCCGATGAAGAGGCTGACGCGCACGCCCGCCTCGGTCAGCCGGCCGACGATGGGGGCGAGCTGGTTGTGCAGGCCTGCAGCATCAAGCCCGCCCTCGGTGGTGCGCTCCTCGCGCCGCTCGGGCACGATGCAGGCCGCGTGCGGGCGATGCCTGAGCGCGATTTCCAGCATCTCCTGGGTCGCGGCCATCTCCAGGTTGACGGGCAGGCCGGTTGCGTCCTGCACGCGCTGGATGTCACCGTCGACGATGTGGCGGCGATCCTCGCGCAGGTGCACGGTGATGCCATCCCCGCCCGCCTGCGCCACGATCTGCGCGGCACGGGCCGGATCGGGATGGAGCCCGCCGCGCGCGTTGCGGATGGTGGCGACGTGATCGATGTTCACGCCAAGGCGCAGGTGCGCGGGATTAAGGACGCTGGACACGGGAGGCGGGCCTTTGCGTTGCGGGAGGACAAACGGCGAGGACGGCGCCCGGGGCTACCGGGCGCCTGTGGCTCAGGGCTGCTGGCGGCTGCCCGGCTTGATCGCGGGGGTGGCGGCAAGCTCGGCCGGAAGCTCGTCCTCGGCATACGTCGGGAAGCTGAGCGCGACGAGCGGATAGAACGGGACGCCCAGGTCCACAGCGCCCGCCGAACGGTCGACGAGGGCGGCTGCGGCAATGACCGTGCCGCCGGCGGCCTCGATCGCCTTGATCGCCTCGCGGCTGGACTTGCCGGTGGTGACCACGTCCTCGACCATCAGCACCTTGTCGCCCGGATCGAGCTCGAAGCCGCGGCGCAGCTCGAACGTGCCGGTCGGGCGCTCGACGAACATGGCATCGACCTGGAGCGCACGGCCCATTTCCTGGCCGATGATGACCCCGCCCATCGCGGGCGAGACGACCTTCTGGATCTGCTTGCGCACGTCGTGGGGGAACGTGGCGGCCAGCGCGACGGCCAGGCGTGCGGCGCGGTCGGGGCTCTGCAGAACGCGCGCGCACTGCAGGTAGTGGGCGCTGTGGCGGCCCGAGGAAAGAAGGAAATGTCCTTCCAACAGGGCCTTGCTGGCGCGGAACTCGGCGAGGACCTCTTCTTCCTGCATGGCGGTCAACTTCCTTTCATTAAAAACACGTAATTCGGCGGCCTTGCGCGGCGCCCAAAGTCAAAAATTCCCTAGTAGCGCTTGAGACGCGCAGCAAGCGCGCGTATAGGCCAAGATGGAAGGGGGGCAAGAGCCTCCGCATTTGGGGTGCGTGCAGGCGGGGCGATTCGCGTGTACGTTATAAAAGAGAAACGGAAGCGCTATAACGATGATATCCGGACACATCGCCCGCTCACCGCGCCTTTTGGGGAAGGCCAGCCTTTTTTTCGCAGCTGCATTTCTGGCCGCGCCCGCGCTGGCGCAGGAGGAAGGTAGCTACACGCCGATGACGCCGACCGAAGGCGTGGGCATGCCGACGCCGGGCGGGATCGGCTTCCAGGAACAGTATTCGCCGATTGGTGAATACGCGCTGAAGATTCACAACTACGCTCTGATGCCGATCATCACGATCATCACGCTGTTCGTGCTCGCGCTGCTGATCTGGGTCGTGGTGCGCTACAACCGCCGCGCCAACCCGGTCGCCTCCAAGACCAGCCACAACACCGCGATCGAGGTCGTCTGGACGATCCTGCCGGTGTTCATTCTGCTCGGCATCGCGGTCCCCTCGATCGACCTCATCGCCAAGCAGTACAAGCCTGCGCCCAAGGAAGCGCTGACCATCAAGGTCACCGGCAACCAGTGGTTCTGGACCTATGGCTACCCCGACAATGGCGAGTTCGAGGTGATCTCGAACATGCTCAACATTCCGGGCCAGCCGGTCATCAACAACGGTGTGCGCGAAGTCGGCTCGCAGGCCTGGGATGGCCCCTCGCACCTCGAAGTCGACAACCGCCTCGTCGTGCCCGCGGGCGAACCGATCCGCCTGCAGATCACCGCGGCCGACGTGATCCACTCGTTCGCCGTGCCCTCGCTGTGGTTCAAGCTCGACGCGGTGCCGGGCCGCATCAACGAGAAGGTCCTCTTCGTCGAGAAGCCGGGCGTCTACTACGGCCAGTGTTCGGAACTGTGCGGCGCGAAGCACGGCTACATGCCCATCGCGCTCGAGGCGCTCCCGCGCGAAAAGTACAACCAGTGGGTCCTGACCCATCCCGGCGCCGTGATCGACGGGCGTGAAGAGCCGGCCGCGGCCGCTCCGGCGGGCGAGGGCGAAACCGTCCCGGCCGACATGCCGGAAGACGCCGCCACCGAAGCCGCCGCCTGACGGCCCCGCGAACGCAAGGATTAGGGTTTACCACCATGGCAACCACCGCAGACCAGTTCCAGGGCCACGTCGCAGACCACGGCCACGATCACGGGCATGACCACCCGGGCTTCTTCGCCCGCTGGTTCATGTCGACCAACCACAAGGACATCGGCACGATGTACCTGATCTTCGCGATCATCGCGGGGATCATCGGCGGCGCCTTCTCGGGGATGATGCGCGTCGAGCTCGCCGAGCCCGGCATCCAGTACCTCGACATGTTCGCCAAGTGGTTCGGGGCCGAGAATCCCGATTTCACCACCACGCTCCACACCTGGAACGTGCTGATTACCGCGCACGGCCTGATCATGGTCTTCTTCATGGTCATGCCCGCGATCATCGGCGGCTTTGGCAACTGGTTCGTGCCGATCATGATCGGCGCGCCGGACATGGCCTTCCCGCGCATGAACAACATCTCGTTCTGGCTGACCGTGGCGGGCTTCGTCTCGCTCTTGTGCTCGGCCTTCGTACCGGGCGGTACGGGGCTTGGTGCGGGGACCGGCTGGACGGTCTATGCGCCGCTCTCGACCTACGGTTCGCCCGGACCTGCCGTCGATTTCGGCATCTTCGCGCTGCACCTTTCGGGTGCGGGCTCGATCATGGGCGCGATCAACTTCATCACCACCATCTTCAACATGCGCGCGCCGGGCATGACGCTGCACAAGATGCCGCTGTTCGTGTGGTCGGTGCTGGTCACCGCGTTCCTGCTGCTGCTCTCGCTGCCGGTCCTGGCCGCGGCCATCACCATGCTGCTGACCGACCGCAACTTCGGCACGACCTTCTTCGATCCCGCCGGCGGCGGTGATCCGGTGCTCTACCAGCACCTGTTCTGGTTCTTCGGCCACCCCGAAGTCTACATCATGATCCTGCCCGGCTTCGGCATCATCTCGCAGATCATCTCGACCTTCTCGAAGAAGCCGGTCTTCGGCTACCTCGGCATGGCCTACGCCATGGTCGCGATCGGCGTCGTCGGCTTCATCGTGTGGGCGCACCACATGTATTCGACCGGCCTTTCGGTGAACACCAAGATGTACTTCACCGCGGCCACCATGGTCATCGCGGTGCCGACCGGCGTGAAGATCTTCTCGTGGATCGCCACGATGTGGGGCGGCTCGATGGAGTTCAAGAGCCCGATGATCTGGGCCATCGGCTTCATCTTCCTGTTCACCGTGGGCGGCGTCACCGGCGTCGTGCTCGCGAACGGCGGTGTCGACGACAACCTGCACGACACCTACTACGTCGTCGCGCACTTCCACTACGTGCTCTCGCTGGGCGCGGTGACCGCGCTCTTCGCCGGCTTCTACTACTGGTTCCCGAAGATGAGCGGCAAGATGCACTCGGAGTTCCTCTCCTACGTGCACTTCGCGGTGTTCTTCGTGGGCGTGAACATGATCTTCTTCCCCATGCACTTCCTGGGGATGCAGGGCATGCCGCGCCGCTACCCGGACTACCCGGAAGCCTTCACCTACTGGAACCACATCGCGACGATCGGCTACATGGTCATGGCCGCCTCGCTGGTCGTGTGGTTCGTGAACATTGCCTACGCCTTCCTCGCGGGCCGCAAGGCCGAGGACAATTACTGGGGCGAGGGTGCGACGACGCTGGAATGGACGCTGACCAGCCCGCCGCCGTTCCACCAGTTCGAGACCCTTCCGGTCATCGAAGAGGCCGCGCACCACTGATCGGTCCCGGTCCCTCCCAACGGCGCACACGCGACGATTTGCCGGGCCTTCGGGTCGGGCAAATTGTCCGTCTCGCCTGAAAGGCACGAACGGTGTATGGGCACGCCACCATGACCACCTCGATTACCCCCCCGAATCCGGCTCCCGCCCGGCGTCCGGCCGAATGGCGTGACCTCATCGCGCTGACCAAGCCGCGCGTGATGAGCCTTGTCATCTTCACCGGCCTGTGCGGCCTCATCGCCGCGCCTACGCGCATCCACCCGGTCCTCGCCTTCACCGCGATCCTGTGCATCGCCATCGGGGCCGGCGGCGCGGCCGCGCTCAACCAGTGGTGGGAAGCCGACCTTGATGCGGGCATGAAGCGCACCGCCAAGCGCCCGCTCCCGCAGGGCCGTCTCGACCGCACCACCGCGCGCGACTTCGCGCTGGTGCTCTGCTCGGGCTCGGTGTTCCTGATGGGCTTTGCGATCGGCTGGCTGCCGGCCGCGATCCTGGCCGTCTCGATCGTCTACTATTCGGTCATCTACACTATCTGGCTGAAGCCCCGCACACCGCAGAACATCGTCATCGGTGGCGGCGCAGGCGCGTTCCCGCCGCTGATCGGCTGGGTTGCGGCCACGGGCGAGATCACGCTCATGCCAGTGGTGCTCTTTGCCATCATCTTCATGTGGACGCCGCCGCACTTCTGGGCGCTCGCGCTCTTCGTGAAGAGCGACTACGCCAAGGTCGGCATCCCGATGATGCCGGTCGTCGCGGGTGAAAAGGCCACGCGCCGCCAGATCCTGATCTACTCGGTGCTGCTCCTGCCGCTCACGATGGTCCCCTGGTGGATCGGCGGTACGGGCCTCGTCTACGGCGCGAGCGCATTCGTGCTGTCCGCGCTGTTCCTCGCGCTCTCGGTCCGGGTCGGCCTGCGCACGCGGGGCGAAGAGGACACGATGAAGCCCGAGAAGCAGCTCTTCGCCTACTCGGTCATCTACCTCTTTGCGCTCTTTGCCGCGCTGGTACTCGACCGGTTCATCGTCATCTGAGGGAGTTTATGGACGAGGAAAAGCCCGACACCCCCGTGCCCGATACCCGCAGCGTCGAGCAGATCCGCAAGGACCGCAATCGCGTGCTTGGCCTGGGTCTCGCCGCCTTCGTGGTCCTCGTCTTCTTCATCTCGATCGCGAAGATGGGCTGAGCCATGGCGAGCCTGTCCACGCCCCACGATGCCACGAGCCAGGCCGCGCAGACGCGCCGCCGCAACCGCAAGGTCGGCCTGATCGGTCTTTCGATGGCGCTGGGCATGCTGGCGCTGGGCTTTGCGGCGGTTCCGCTCTACCGCATCTTCTGCCAGGTGACGGGCTATGGTGGCACCACCCAGCGCGTCGACGGGGCGACGGCTGAGGCTGTCCAGGTTGCCGCGCGGCCCATGTCGATCCGTTTCGACGCCAATGTCGCGCACGACATGCCCTGGAATTTCAAGCCGCTCCAGACCACCCACGACATCACCGTGGGTCAGCGCGACATGGCGCTGTTCGAGGCCACCAACACCTCGGACAAACCCGTGACCGGCACCGCCAGCTTCAACGTGGAGCCCGAACAGGCGGCCAAGTATTTCAACAAGATCCAGTGCTTCTGCTTCACGCAGCAGACACTCCAGCCCGGCGAAACCGTGAAGATGCCGGTGCTCTACTACGTCGATCCGGCGATCCTTGGCGATGAAGACAACAAGGACGTCGAACAGATTACGCTCAGCTACACCTTCCACCTCAACGAAGTTCAGACATCTCCTGCGGATGCAAAGGGTCTGGACCGCGCCGGGGCGGGAAGTTAAGGCTCATTTGGGGACCGTTTCCTCCGGCACGTGGCGCCGGGCGCAGCGGCTAGAACAGTATTCGATAAACGGGGATGAAGGCACATGGCCGGTACCAAGAACCACGATTACCACATCCTGCCGCCGGACATCGCGCCGCTGGCGACCACGCTGGGCGCGCTGATCTTCACCTCGGGCATGGTGCTGTTCATGCACGACATGCCCGGCGGTGCCTTCGTGCCGTGGATGGGCTTGGCGCTCCTCATCGCCTCGATGTGGATGTGGTTCTCCAAGATCGTCCACGAAGCGCGCGCAGGTGACCATACCCCGGTCGTCCAGTTGCACCAGCGCTACGGCATGATCCTGTTCATCGCCTCGGAGGTGATGTTCTTTGTCGGCTGGTTCTGGGCCTTCTTCGATTTCTCGCTGTTCCCCTCCACTCTTACCGAGGTGGTGGACGGACAGTGGCCGCCCAAGGCGATCGAGGCGGTCATGGATCCCTTCGCGCTGCCGCTGCTCAACACGCTGATCCTGCTGACCTCGGGCACCACGGTGACCTGGGCCCACCACTCGCTGATCCACGGCGACCGTGAGGGCCTCAAGAAGGGCCTGTGGGCGACGATTGCGCTGGGCGTCCTGTTCAGCGCGATCCAGGGCTACGAATACCTGCACGCGCCGTTCGGCTTTGGCGGCAACACCTATGGTTCGGCCTTCTACATGGCGACCGGCTTCCATGGCTTCCACGTCATCGTCGGCACCATCTTCCTCGCCGTGTGCCTCGTGCGCAGCTACCAGGGCGACTTCACGCCGCGCCAGCACTTCGGCTTCGAGGCCGCGGCCTGGTACTGGCACTTCGTCGACGTGGTGTGGCTGTTCCTCTTCGTCGCGGTCTACATCTGGGGCGGCTGGGGCTATCCCACGCACTGATCCGCGCAGGTCTCGCAAAGCCGCAAAGGGCAGCCCGCGTTCGCGCCGGCTGCCCTTTCGGTTTGGTGGGGCCTCACGTGCGATTGTTAGTAGAGAGATGATTTCCGAGGGCCATCGCCCTCGGGCTCCCCAAACTGTCTACCTCACCTTTCGCGCGCTGCGGTGGCCGGGAAAGGTGAGGTCGCCGATTTTGGGGTCAAGGGGCGATGGCCCCTTGTATCTCTCTTCCTGATTCCCGTGCCCGACGAAAAGGCCCTGATCCATGCGCTCCATCCCCATTGTCTCCACGCTGGTCGTACTCCTGGCCGTCGGCGTGATGATCGCGCTTGGCCTCTGGCAGCTGGAGCGCCGCGAGGAGAAGGCCCAGCTGCTCGCGCACTACGCCGGGGCGGCAGGCCTCACGCAGGAGATCGCCTGGCCGAGGCAAGGTCCGGGCGCGCAGCTGCTCTATCGCCGCGCCCATCTCACCTGCACCGCCGTGACCGCGACCAGCGCGGTGGCGGGCCGCAATCGCAACGACGAGACCGGCTTCGCGCGCACCGCGACCTGCGCGCTGGCAGGCGGCGGCGAGGCGCGGGTGGTGCTGGGCTGGACCCGGCGGCCCGATGGCAAGGGCACCTGGCAGGGCGGCGAGGTGCACGGCGTGATCGCGCCGGGCCCGCGTCTGGTGGCCGACCCGGCGCTGGGCGGACTCGAGGCGAACGCGCTTCCCGACCCGTCCGATCTGCCCAACAACCACCTCTCCTACGCGGTCCAGTGGTTCTCCTTTGCACTGACCGCGCTGGTCATTTACGCAATGGTCTTGCGCCGGAAGGGGCGTTCATGAGCCTTGCGTTTCGTGGGGCCGCGTTTCACAGCGGGATTGCCTTGCCGCCTCGCGGGCGCTAACCGCGCCTGCAAAGGCCGCGGGCACACCGGGCAGAACCACCGAGCAAGGTCCGTTTCGGCAGGCCGGATCCGACGAACAGGGAAGTCATGGACTACATCAGCACCCGCGGCAGCGCACCGGCGCTCGATTTCGAAGGCGCCACGCTGGCTGGCCTCGCCAGCGACGGCGGGCTCTACGTTCCGCGCGAATGGCCGCGTTTCTCCAAGGACGAGATCGCGGGCATGGCCGGTCTCTCCTACGCCGAACTCGCCGCGCGGGTCATGGCGCCGTTCGTCGGCCAGAGCCTGACCTACGAGCGCCTGCTCGAACTCACCACCGAGGCCTATGGCCGATTCGCGCACAAGGCGGTGACACCGCTCAAGCAGCTCGACGAGCAGCACTGGGTGCTCGAACTGTTCCACGGCCCCACGCTCGCCTTCAAGGACGTCGCGCTCCAGCTGCTCGGCCTCTTCTTCGAGGAATTCCTCAGCCGTTCGGACCGCAACCTCACCATCGTGGGCGCGACCTCGGGCGACACCGGCTCGGCCGCGATCGACGCGGTGGCGGGCCGCGCCAAGGTGGACATCTTCATGCTCCACCCGCACGGCCGCGTCTCGGACGTGCAGCGCCGCCAGATGACGACGGTGCTCGCGCCCAACGTCCACAACATCGCCATCGACGGCTCGTTCGACGACGCGCAGGCGATGGTGAAGCGCATGTTCAACGATACCGCGATGACCGACCGCTTCGCGATCGGCGCGGTGAACTCGATCAACTGGGCGCGCCTGATGGCCCAGGTCGTCTACTACTTCGCCGCCGCGCTCCAGCTTGGTGCGCCCGAGCGCGAGGTCGCCTTCTCGGTGCCGACCGGCAACTTCGGCGATGTCTTCGCCGGCTATGTCGCGGCGCAGATGGGCCTGCCCGTTGCCAAGCTGGTGGTGGCCACCAATGTGAACGACATCCTGCACCGCGCGCTCTCGAGCGGCGACTACTCGCAGGGGACCGTGACGCCGACCGCCGCGCCCTCGATGGATATCCAGGTCTCCTCCAACTTCGAGCGCCTGCTGTTCGACCTTGGCGGCCGTGACGGCGCGGCCATGGCCGAGCAGATGAAGGGCTTTGAGGCGACCAAGGCGATGCAGCTTTCGAACGCGCAGCGCGAAGGCGCGGCTGCACTCTTCCAGTCGGCCCGAGCCGACCAGGACGAGATGGCCGAGACGATCCGCTGGGCCTGGGAGAACTGCGGCGAGCTGATCGATCCGCACACCGCCTGTGGCCTCTTTGCCGCGCGCACCGCCGGGATCGACGCGAAGACGCCCGTCGTCACCCTGGCGACCGCGCACCCGGCCAAGTTCCCCGAGGCGGTCGAGCGTTCGACCGGCCACCGGCCGAGCCTGCCCGCGCGCGTGGGTGACCTGTTCGACCGCGAGGAGAAGTGCACGAAGCTGGCGGGCGAATACGACGCCGTGGCCGAATTCGTCGCGGGGCTTGCCGCACCCAAGGTCTGAGGGCTAGGGCACAGCCCATGGCAACGCTCTTAACATCCCCCGTCCTGATGATCGGCGAAGGCTGGGACGACTACGGCCTCGTCGACTCGGGCCACGGCCGCAAGCTCGAACGCTATGGCGCGCGCCGCTTCGTGCGGCCCGAACCGCAGGCGATGTGGAGCCCGCGCACCGAGACCTGGGATGCCGACGGCGAATTCGTTCCCGGCTCGGACGAAGATGGCGGGGGCAAGTGGCTCTTCGACCGCGACGTCCCGCGCGAAGGCTGGCCGCTCGCCTGGAACGAGGTGGCCTTCACCGCCAGCTGCACGCCGTTTCGCCACCTCGGCTTCTTCCCGGACATGGCGCCGGTGTGGGACTGGATGCGCGCGCAACTGGCCGGGCGCGACGATGCCGAGACGATGAACCTGTTCGGCTACACCGGCGTGGGCACGCTGGCGCTCTCCGCGCATGGCCGCGTCACCCACGTCGATGCCTCGAAGAAGTCGGTCGCACAGGCGCGCGAGAACGCCGCGCTGGCAGGCCTTGAGGATCGCCCGGTGCGCTGGATGATCGACGATGCCGCCAAGTTCGCCGCGCGCGAAGTGCGCCGTGGCCGCCGCTACGACGGCATCATCCTCGATCCACCCAAGTTCGGCCGCGGCCCCGGTGGCGAGACCTGGCGCCTTGAAGAGAACCTGCCCGAGCTCCTCTCGAACTGCCGCCAGCTGCTCGACGGCGACAGCCGCTTCCTGTTCCTCACCGTCTACGCGGTGCGCATGTCCTCGCTCGCGCTGGCCGGGCTGATGGATGAACTCTTCACAGACCTCCCGGGCACCATCGAACACGGCGACCTCTCCGTGCGCGAGGACGGCGAAGGCCGCCTCCTCCCCACCGCCATCTTCGCGCGCTGGTCGAACCCGGCGTAAGGAAGGGAAGGCGATCTACTGTCCCCTGACCGCGTGAACCGGCGGTCTGATCGAGCGCCCTTCGGAAGGGGGCTGGGGATAGAAGGCCATGGATATTCGATCCCGGAGAGCGCGGCCTACCGGTCTGCGGCCACCGCGGTTTGGGTCTGCTCGTCAAAGCGCGCGTAAAGGTCGTAGACCTTCAGTGCCGGATCAAAATGGTCCCAGCGGACGGCGGCCTTGCCGTATATGACGTTCTGCGGCGTGACCTGATCCGGCTCGTCCAGCGAGCCCGCCTGAATCATGATGAGGTGGTGCCGGTTTTCTGGACAGGGTGTTAAGCTAGTCCCGACCTGGTGGATTGGTACGGAAATGAAGGCGACGAGGAAGCGCTACAGCGCGGATCTTAAGGCCAAGATCGCGCTGGAAGCGATCCGGGGCGATCTGGCGCTGGCGGAGCTGGCAGCCAAGCATGGCGTGCACCACACGATGATCCGTCGTGGAAGTGGCAGGCCATCGACGGGATCGCAGGCACGTTCTCCGGGGCTGGCGATGTCGCCAAGGCCGTCAGCAAGAGCGAGGTCGAAAGGCTGAACGCCAAGATCGGGCAATTGGTCGTCGAGCGGGGTTTTTTAGCGAAAGCCTTCGGTCGATGAGCGTGGACCGGAGGCGGGCGATGGTCGAAGCTACTCACCACCGCCTATCGATCACGGCGCAGTGCCACCTGCTGCGGATCAGCCGCTCGTCCTATTCCTATGCCCCGGTGCCGGAGACGGATGAGGCGCTGGCGATCGAACGGTCCAATCATGTGTGGTGCGCCGACATGACGTACATTCCGATGCGCCGTGGCTTCCTCTATCTGATGATCAAACAGTCGGCATGAACGACAACCGGGATTAGCTTAACTCAGCCGCCAAACTGTCGAAGAAGGCTGAACCACCTCACTCCAAGGCCGGCAGGGTCACATGGGATAGTGGACCGTCAAGCTGTAATAGCTTACAACCGGCATGCCATCAGCCAATCGAGCTGGTTCGTACTGAGTTCGCATAAGTTCCTCGCAGACGAGATCATCGAAGCGCTTATCATTAAGCGACTGAGGGACCCTGCAACTGGTCGCTTTGCCATCGCCGTCGACTGTGACGACGGCACTGACCAGCCCAATTTCGTTCTGCCGCGCAAGATTCAAGGGATATTGAAACTGAATCTTACGCACAAAGGCTTGATTGTCCCTGAGCTTGGCGGGCGTTACGACGAGCCGATTGATCTCGGGATCGATGCCCCACGTCTTCAACAGGTTGTCTGCACAGCGATTTAAGGCGGCAAGGGCTTTGTCGAAGGCCCCCGTTTCGAGCTCCAACTGTCGGGTGCCGAAATCAAGTCTCATACCGGTCACGTCTCGGGCCAGTGCCGGAGCTAGGACCGCATCGGGGAAATCGTTCGGATGCTGGTTTGCATCAGCTTTCATCATCTCCAATTTCTCAGCCTGTTCAACCTCATCGCGGGCAAACGAGCTGGTGAAAATGAGAGTGGGGATCTTGTCGGGACCATCTACGCCCGCCCGCATCCCCACCTTTCGACTGGGGTCCGGCAGATAGGACAATCCGATTTTTTGTCCCTTTCCATCAACATGTGCGAGCTGACCTGACAGTTCTGTTCGGAAACTCGAACCCGGCGTAAAGGCCGAAAAGCGCAGCAGGACGAGATCATCTCCCGTGCCGAACACACGCTGCAATCTGCAAGCATTTTCGGCCCAATCCGCGTTCCAGGGCGAACTGGGCGACAATCTACGCAGCGCATCATGGGCCTGAGCGTCGCTGATTGAGGCGAGCACAGCGATTGCCCGCATCGACGCACGATAAATCCACTTAATGATTCAATCCTTTCGCCACACTCTATCCGGCCGCCAATAATGTGCAGGAAAAACCAGCAAGATCCCTGAACATCCTGCGCCCTCCTATGGCAGAATACCGAAATGCCCAAAAGAAGGTTGCTCTAATTGCGCGGAATGCGAACTTTCTTGGAATAGGTAAGCACACGGGAGATCCGTGCTGTTAGCAAAACGAACGGCTCGGGAGGAATGCAGGCTGACAGCGCCTGTCTATTGAAGTCATCGCATCCCTTAGGCATTTTGATGTCAATGCAAAGGCAACGCCCCATCCGTCACGATTGTCTTTTCAGATTGCCAACGCCCCCCGACATTTTTGCAATCATCTCTTTTGCAAAGTGCAAGGTTCGCCCTGGCCACTGTCCATCGCGTTCTTATTCGCAGCTTCACTGCTCGTTGGCATGGATCTCGAGTGTTCAAGCCTCCATCGCGGTGTGGACGCGCTAGCGGCCGCTCCGGTCCCACCCAAGCCTCTCCGATTCCGGGAGCCCGAGGGCGATGGCCCTCGGTCATCTTCCTTCTTTCTATCTCTCTGCCTGCGTCTTGATCGCGTGGTAGGCCGCCTCGCGCGGTTCGGGCTCCAGCGAGAGCAGGTAGCGTTTGGCCTCCTGGAAGGTCAGCAATTCGCGCCCGTCGACGCAGATGGGCGTCGTGCGGGCGTTGAACAGGCGGGCGAGCAGGCGGCGCTGCGGGCGCGGGAGCGTGGTGTCGCTTGGAGGGGTGTCTTGTGGGGTGGTCATGGCATTAAGTCCTGTCACAGCCGCGCGCTCTATGCCAACAGGGCGCGCGATCAAGCCTTATCGAAAGCACACCATGGCCCGCAAACGCCGCAATGACTGGGAATTGGACGACGAGACCGAGGAAGAGGCCGCGCCGCCGCCCGACTGCTGGCTGTGCGGGCGGATGACCGGGTCGGAGATCGTCTGGCACCATCCCATTCCCAAGAGCCGGGGCGGCAAGGATACGGTGCCGATGCACCCGATCTGCCAGCGGACGATCATCACCCACTTCACCAACTCGCAGCTGGAGCGTTTCGGGATGGAGGCGCAGGGGCTTCTGGACGATCCGACCATCGCCAAGTTCGTCGCCTGGGTGGCCAGGAAGGACCCCGATTTCAACGCGCCGATCACGAAGAAGAAGCGCTAGGGCATTCTCCAATCAGGTGATGCAACCTGACTGGAAAATGCTCTAAGGGGCGCCATGACCGATTCGCTTATCCTTGAAGTCGCGGACTTCGAACAGGACGTCCTCACCGGGATCTACTCCGAAGAGACCGGCAAGCCGCAGCCGCTGCGCTTCACGATCTCCGTCGCTCTGAAGCCCGCGGCGCACTACACGCCCGACACCCCGCTCGAGGCGAGCAAGAACTACATGGACCTGAAGTTCGCGGCCTCGGGCGCGATTCCCGAAGGCGTCCACTTCACGCTGATCGAAGCCGTGGCCGACCATGTCTGCGACACGCTGTTCCTGCAGGACGCGCGGATTACCGCGGTCACCGTCAAGATCGTGAAGCTTGCGATTGCCGAGGCGGGCGAGAAGATCGGCATTACCCTGACCCGGCACCGCCGCTAAGGGCATGGGCATGGGCGAGCTGCTCTATGTCGGCCCGCTGGCCGAGGATCCGCTTGAGGCGTCGAGCGATTTTCACGCGCGCGTCCTGCCCGGCGTCGAGCTGACACTGGGCGGCGGCGCGGACCCGCTGACTCTGGTGTTCGAACCTGCGGGCGCGGACCACCGGGCCTGGCGGCTCGCCACCGTGCAGGGGCTGGCCCGCCGCTATGCCCCTTCGCGGGTCAATGCGGTGGAGACCGACAGCACAGAAGCGCTGGCCGCTACAAGGCAGTGGCTAGAGGGGGTAAAGGCCATAACCGGCCAGCTGTTCGCTCTTGATGGTAATGGTGCCATGTCAATGGTATGACGGGGCGGATGACCTCAGCTGCTCCCCTTGTCGACCAGTTCCAGCGCCGGATCACGTACCTGCGCCTTTCGGTTACCGATCGGTGCGATCTGCGCTGCTCCTACTGCATGCCCGAGCGCATGACCTTCCTGCCGCGCAAGGACGTGCTCAGTCTGGAGGAACTGCACGAGCTCTCGCTTGGCTTCATCGCGCGCGGCATCCGCAAGATCCGCCTGACCGGCGGCGAGCCGCTGGTGCGCCGCGACATGATGGAGCTGGTTCAGGCGCTGGGGCGCAAGATCGGCGACGGGCTGGATGAACTGACCCTCACCACCAACGCGACGCGGCTGGCCGAATTTGCCGATGGCCTGGCCGCCGCCGGGGTAAAGCGCGTCAACGTCTCGCTCGACACGCTCGACCGGGAGGGGTTTGCCGCTCTTGCGCGCCGCGATTCGCTGCCGCAGGTCCTTGAAGGGCTTCAGGCCGCGCGCGAGGCGGGGCTTGTCGTCAAGCTCAACACGGTCGCCCTGAAGGGCATCAACGAGGCCGAGATTCCCGACATCATCGCCTGGGCGCACGG
This sequence comes from Novosphingobium decolorationis, assembly GCF_018417475.1. Lineage (NCBI taxonomy): Bacteria > Pseudomonadati > Pseudomonadota > Alphaproteobacteria > Sphingomonadales > Sphingomonadaceae > Novosphingobium > Novosphingobium decolorationis. The sequence continues at coordinate 2,545,040 of NZ_CP054856.1, read as the reverse complement.
GCAGGGCTTCGAGATCACGCTGATCGAGGTCATGCCGCTGGGCGAGGTGGAGGAAGACCGCTTCGACCACTACCTGCCGCTCCTGGCCGTGCGCGAGGACCTGGAAAAGCGCTGGACGCTCCAGCCCAGCGAGCACCGCACGGGCGGTCCGGCGCGGTACTTCGACATTGCCGAGACCGGCGGACGCCTGGGGCTCATCACCCCGCTCACCCAGAATTTCTGCGAGGGCTGCAACCGCATCCGCGTGACGGCGACGGGCCAGCTTTATGCCTGTCTTGGCGGGAACGAACAGGTGGACCTGCGCGCCGCGCTGCGCTCCGACGCGCCCGACCGGGCGCTTCAGGACGCGCTCGACACCGCCATGCGCATCAAGCCAGAACGCCATCACTTCGCCATCGAGGAACCGGGCGCCGCGCCAGCGCTTTCCCGTCACATGTCGATGACCGGAGGATAACGCGAAGATGGCGCTCAACATGGTGTTTCTGGGCAAGCTCGAAGACTTGGCGGGCTGCGGCGCGCGCGAAGTGGAACTGACAGGTACGCTCGATGACGCGATCGACAGCCTCGGTCCCCAGCTGGCGAGCGCCCTGCGCGAACCGCGCGTGAAGCTCGCCGTCAACGGCATCCTGCTTCAGGACCGGGACGCGCCGGTGCTGCGCGATGGCGACGAAATCGCCTTCCTGCCCCCGGTCTCCGGCGGATGAGTGCAGAGCCGACCCGCAGCGACGTGCGCCTTCTGACGCAGGCTTTCACCCCCGGCGAGGAAGTGGACCGCTTTACCCGCGCCCATCCCGCAGCCGGGGGTATCGTCAGCTTCCTGGGGCAGGTGCGCGAGGGCGGCGGGGTCGAGGCGCTCGAACTCCAGCATTACGAACCGCTCACGCTTCCCGCGATGGAGGACCTGGCTGCCCAGGTGCGCGGGCGCTGGGCGCTCGACGGGCTCCTCATCCTGCACCGCAGCGGCGAGATGGCACCGGCCGATCCCATCGTGCTGGTCGCCGCGGCGGCCCGCCACCGCCGCGATGCCTTTGCCGCGGCGGACTTTGCGATGGATCACCTCAAGAGCCAGTCCTGGTTCTGGAAGCGCGAAAAGGTGGACGGCACCTGGCGCTGGATCGAACCACGCGAGGAAGATTTCGAGGATATCGCGCGCTGGGACAGCGCGGCGGCCGAATAGAAGGCGCAAGCCAGTAAGAAGGTGGATTTTCAAGGGGCCATCGCCCCTTGACCCCGGAATCGGCAGCCTCGTCTTTCTCAGCGCCCGCAGCTTGCGGAAGGTGAGGGCACGCATCGGATGATTCTAGAGGGGCTTTGCCCCTCGATATCCACCAACGCGGCGGGAGACTGCTGCGCTGGACAGTTCGGGGAGCCCGAGGGCGTTGGCCCTCGGAATCATCTTTTCTCGTAGTTCGCTTCATCGCGTGCCTCTGGCCTGCGGTCTTACGCGAAATGTGCAAAGTTGATCCGCATCAATTCCCCCCATCCCAAGCCATGGCAAGCCCTCCTTCAGGCCCTGCACGAGACTGTCTGAGGGTACATGGTCTTCTCGTCGCTGGAGTGTGCGCGCCTCGTCATGGTGGCGGCGCACCGCCGGTCGGGACCTTTGCGGTTTTGACCACCTGATCCTGGAATGCCGGTGCCGGGGGGCTTGCAGGCGTTTTACGGATCAGGCGTTCGGGAACCCCTTCTCGCATACGCGGGGAGGGGTTTTCACGTTCTGGAGGTGGCGATCAGCCCGCGAGTCGTGCCGAGAGACCGTCGATCACGGAATCCTGAGCCGAGATGATGTCGCTGACCGTATCGCGCGCGGCCGCGATCGATTCGGCCTTGGGCGAAGGGGCGAGCGGGGCTTCGTCGCGCGCATCGACATAGAGCTGGTCGAGTTCGGCCAGCGCGGTCATCGCGTGCGAGCGGTGGCTTTCGAGCGCGGCGAGCGCGATCTGGGCCGCGCTCCACGAATCGCTGGTACGCCCGCCCGCTGCGGCCACCGCGCGCTCGGCCCTGTTCTTTTCATCCGCAAACTGGCCATCGGCGGTGCGCGCCATCGCGACCAGACCGTCGAGGCGAGTTGCAAGGTCGGCGCTGGCGGCGGGCAGCTGGGGCGTTTCGGCTTCCTCGGCCTTGCTCGGGCGGGCGCGCATGTTGCGTTCGACCTCGCGGATCGAGAGCGAGGGATAGTCGCGCGTGCTCGCGCACCCGGAGGAAAGAAGGGCGGCGGCAAGCGGCAGGGCAAGCGCGGCAGGGCGCGCGAAACGGCGGATGAAGCGGGCAGGGCGCGTGGTCATGGCGCCGCTCATAGCACGCGCGCGCACGGGATCGACAGCGAATCGCTTGGCGCTCCACGCGATTCGTGCAAAGGAGCGCGCGATAGCGGGCGCCATGGTGGCGTCCGGTTGGAAAGCCTCGGGCGTCTTTCCCGATATGGGAAGGCGCAGGAGAGCCGACTCTTTCGGTTGACACGAATCGTCGTGTGCCCTAACGGCTCGCTCTCTTTCCGGCATCGCGCATTCAGATCCTCGATTTGCAGCGTGTATGTCGGTGCGTCGCCCGCAAGGCTTCCCACGGTTCTTCGTCGGACCAAAGCGGCCGGGGCAAAAACATTGTTTCGGCTCGTTTCGGGCACACACGAGATTAGGTAAGGGCACCATGTTCGCAGTAGTGCGCACGGGCGGCAAGCAGTATCGGGTTGCCGCCGGAGACAAGATCGCGGTTGAAAAGCTGGCTGGTGAAGCTGGCGAGACCATCACGCTGGGTGATGTTCTGATCGCAGGCAAGGACGGCGATGTCGTCGACGCGTCGAAGGTTTCGGTTTCGGCCGAGATCATCGCGCAGGCCAAGAGCGAGAAGGTCATCGTCTTCAAGAAGCGTCGCCGCCACAACTATCGCCGCAAGAACGGCCACCGCCAGCAGCTTACGCTGCTTCGCATCACCTCGGTCGGCTAAGCGCCGAATTTCGAAAGGAAAACGAGATGGCACATAAGAAAGCAGGCGGCTCGTCGCGTAACGGCCGCGACTCAGCAGGCCGCCGCCTTGGCGTCAAGAAGTTCGGCGGTCAGGAAGTGATCGGCGGCAACATCATCATCCGTCAGCGTGGCACCAAGGTGTACCCGGGCGTCAACGTCGGCATGGGCAAGGATCACACCCTGTTCGCGCTGGCCGAAGGCCGCGTGCGCTTCCACGATGGCAAGCTCGGCCGCAAGTACGTGTCGGTCGACGCTGCGATGGCTGAAGCCGCCGAATAAGCGGATGGTCGCCATAGGGGCCATCCGGACAGGATGGCCCTGCCGAACCTTGTAAGGTTTCGGCTGCACGAGGGAGAGGGCCTGGCCTGTCTCCCTCTTTGCATGTCTCCCTCATTTCATCGCTTCGGTTGACCGGCACGGCCGGCGACGGGGCTCGAACCTCCGGGATCGCCGCGCACCTGTGGATGCGGCGTAACCGGGTTGTCACGCGCAGCGCCTAAGCGGCCGCGCGGGGCTGATGAATGGAGAGAGACAATGTTCCTTCGCAGCGAACGGCTGTTCCTGCGGCCCGGCTGGGCCGAGGACCGGGACGAACTCTACGCCGCGATCGCGGATCCCGAGGTCGTCTGCAACCTGGCGTCCGCCCCCTGGCCCTATGCGCCGGGCGATGCCGCGCGCTTCCTGGCGCGCCCGGCCGAGCACGGCCTGCCCACCTTCCTCATCACGCGTCCGGACCTTCCCGGCGCCCCGATCCTGGGCTGCATTGGCCTTGCCCATCTCGGTGACGGGGCGGCGCAGCGTGACGAGGTCGAGCTCGGCTACTGGATCGCACGCCCCCACTGGGGGCAGGGTTACGCCAGCGAGGCGGCGCGCGGGGTCCTTTCGCTCGCCCGTACGCTGGGCCACACCCGCCTTGTCGCCAGCCACTTCATCGACAACCCCGCCTCGGGCGCGGTCCTGCGTAAGGCCGGTTTCCGGCCTACCGGACGCCTTGTCGAGCGCTACAGCTCGGGCCGGGGCGAGAGCGCGATGGCGCTCGAGTACACGCTTGCGCTGGAAGATGGGGGCTCGGACGGGGACGCGGATCGCGGCGATGGCGCGGGCGATGCGGGCATGGTCCGCAAGGCGGCCTGAAACCCGCGTTCGCTCCTGTGCGAATCGGGTGGCCCGACCCACCCTGCGATTCGGTGCGTGAAGGCAATCCGCAGGGCACCGGAGCCGCCTGCTGTCGTGTTCTTAATGTCCAGACTTCAGACCCTTTACGGCAGGAGCGAAGCTCTTTTGCGCAATTTCCGTGCAATGTGAGTTGGGGTGTTGCATAAGGGCGGTTGCGGAAAAGAAAAAACGACGGAGAGACGTACGATGTTCATCCGCACGGAGAGGTTGTTTCTGAGGCCCGGCTGGCCGGAGGATCTCGAGGATATCTTCGAGGCCCTCAATTCGGATGCCGTGCCCCGTACACTGACTGTGCCCGGGTTGCCCCGGTCCCTTGGTGAGGTGCGCGCGCTGCTGGAAGGCGAGCGTGACCAGCGCCTGCCCCAGTTCATGATCTATCTGCGTGCGCCGGGAGGGGCGCGCCTGGTGGGGCATATCGGCCTTGTGGCCGGGGAGCGCGGCGAAGTGGAGCTTGTCTACTGGATCAAGGGCCGGTTCTGCGGCCTGGGCTTCGCCCGCGAGGCGGTGCGGGCCATGCTCGACCACGCCCGCGCGCTGGGCCACCACCGTATCGTCGCCTACGAACCGCTCGACAGCGAGAGCGACGCGCGCGTCCTGCTTGCCGCAGGCTTCGAGGACAGCTTCCGCATCGAGGAGCGCTTCAGCGCGGCTCGCGGGGAAGCCGTCGCGGTGCATTGTTACGAGGCGCCGCTCGAATGGCGGGCCATGCCCCCAGTCGGCCGGGTTGCCTACGAACGCAGCAGCGCGCAGCCGCTCAGCGCCTGAAGAAGGGGACCGCTTCAAGGGGCCATCGCCCCTTGACCCCGGACTCGGCACCCTTGGCTTTCTCCGCACGCGCAGTTTGCGCAAGGAGAGGGCACGCATCCACGCATCGGATGATTTTAGAGGGGCTTTGCGCCTCCATATCCGCCAACGCGCCGGGCGACAGCTGGGCTGGACAATTCGGGGAGCCCGAGGGCGATGGCCCTCGGAAAATCCCTTCTGCCTTACTCCGCCTCGTCCTTGGCCAGCTCCATCCAGCCCGGCACGCATTCGGCGGGAATATCCGCGACGCGCAGGTGATCGACGGCAAGGCCCAAGTCGGTGTAGGCCGCGCGGCGGCGTTTCTCGTTCGAGCTTTCGAGCGGGACCACGACCAGGCGGCGGTTGATCTTCTGGCGCCAGTTCATGCGCGCGGTGTTCTCCTGCCCCACGTAGCAGCCCTTGGTGAAGCTGACGCCGTGCAGTTCGGTCGCGTTGCATTCCAGCCAGAGCAGTTCGCCATCGCCCAGTTCCGCGCGGCCCTCGCACACGCCGTGCCTGAGGCGATGCGCGCGCCAGGCCTCGTCGGCGCCGGTCACGATATCGTCCGGGTCATTGGGGTCAAAGGGCGCGATCCAGCGTTCGCCCAGCGCGGAAAGGCGCGGGTCCGAGGCCGCGCCGTCCCCGGTGTGGGGGCGCCAGTGGACGACGAGGTGATCCTCGCGCGCGATGTCGATCGCGCGGCGCAGGCGGTACATCGAGAGGCGCTTCGCCAGCGCGTCGGCGACATTCGCCTCGCAGTCGATCAGGAGGTCCTCGCCCGAGGGCCAGACCAGGAAATCGAACAGGACCTTGCCCTGCGGGCTGAGCAGCCCGGCCCAGACGGGAAGCGATCCCTTCACATCGGATGTGACGAGCCCCTGCAGGAAGGCGGCGACGTCCTCGCCGGTGTCGGGGCGGGCGGAAAGCCGGATCACGGCTCGGTCGAACAGTCGGGTGGCGCTCATGTCTGAGCACATGGGGAGATTGCGCCCAAGTGCAAGATCCCAAGGTGCGAATCAGGCCGTGCTCGCGGCGTGTTCGGCAAGGCGCGTGCGCAGTTCCTCCAGCACCCACAGCGCGGCGGGGCCAGGCCGGTTGTCGCGCCGCCACAGCGCGAGGAGGTGGTAGGACATCATCCGCCGCTCGGGCAGGTCGAGCGCGACGAGCGTGCCATCGGCAAGGTCGCCGTGCACCGCATCGCGCGGCATCGAGCCCCAGCCGATGCCTTCGCGCAGCAGCGCGTGCTTGGCGCCCAGATCGGCAAGGCGCCAGGTGTGCGGGCTCATCACCGCGAAATCGTGGCCCTGCGTCAGCGTCGAGCGGTCGGTAAGGACAAGCTGGAGATGGCGGCGTGTGTCGCCCGGTGCGATCCGGGCCTGCTGTGCAAGCGGGTGCGAGGGTGCGGCGACCGGGACCATTTCGACCGCGCCGATCACTTCGCGCTCGAAGTCGCCAAGCTGGGGGAGGTCGGGCCCGGCGATGGCGAGGCTGGCGCGCCCCTCGATAAGCGAGGCGGCGACCGCGCCCAGCGCCTCGATGTGAAGGCGCAGCGGCACGCGCGGGTAGCGCTCCTGGAAGGCGCGCAGGAGGGGAGCGAGGACCTGTCCCGGCACCATGACGTCGACCGCAAGGGCGAGTTCGGCCTCCAGCCCCTGGCGCAGGCTGCGCACGCGGGCGAGCAGGGCCTCGCTGTCCTCGCGGATGATCTGCATGTCGGCGAGCAGGGCCCGCCCGTTCTTCGTCAGCACGGGTTTGCGCGAGCCTTCGCGTTCGAACAGCACCAGATCGAGCTGGGCCTCGACTTGCGCCACGGCATAGCTGACGACCGAGACCGCCCGCCCCAGCTTGCGCGCGGCGCCCCCGAAGCTGCCCTCCTCGACGACGGCGAGGACGATGCGCAGGTGGTCGAGACTGGGCGTCACCAGGTTGGGCATTCAAGATCCTTGAACATTTCCATCCATTTTATCGCAATTTTCCGATCAAATGAAAATGCCTATCTGGGACGGGACACGCGAAAGCGCCCCTCCCATCGATCCCGGGGCCCTTCGGTTCGCAAAAATGGTCCGCAAGAGCCCTTCAAGGGCCGGACCGCCTTTTCGAGGGGCCGCCGCAGGATGGGACGGCGGCCTCTTCGCCCCAGGAGTTGAATAGCATGATCGAGCTGCGTCCCTTTGCGGGGCTCGGAGCGGCCAACCATGGCTGGCTCGATGCCCACCACCACTTTTCCTTTGCCAACTACCATGACCCTGCGCGCACCAACTGGGGGCGCCTCAGGGTCTGGAACGATGACACCATCGCGCCGCAGACGGGCTTTCCCCCGCACCCGCACCGCGACATGGAAATCGTCACCTATGTCCGCAAGGGCGCGATCACCCACCAGGACAACATGGGCAACGCGGGCCGCACGGTCGCGGGCGATGTCCAGGTGATGAGCGCGGGCACCGGCATCCAGCATGCCGAATACAACCTGGAAGCCGAAGAGACCCAGATCTTCCAGATCTGGATCCTGCCCGACAGCCGCGGCGGGGCGCCTGACTGGGGCACGCGGCCTTTCCCGAAGGACGACCGCGCGGGCCGCTTCGTGGCGCTTGCCAGCGGGCAGGACGGGGACGGTGACGCGCTGCCGATCCGCGCCGATGCGCGCGTGCTGGGCGCGACCGTTCCCTTGGGCGAAACCGCGCACTACGAAGCCGCGCCGGGCCGCCATCTCTACCTGGTCTCGACGCGCGGGCGCATCCGCGTGGCCGATGGAGCGTCGGGGGGCGAGGCTGTGGAGGCTGAGGCGCGTGATGGCGTTGCGATCACGGGCCTTTCCAGCCTCGCGGTAACCGCGCTAGAGGATGCGGAAATCGTTCTGGTGGATGCCGCCTGACGGTTGTGGCGAAGGACGCCGGTGCGTCGACCCTGTCGGCACGCTAGCGTCCTTTGCTGCCATTTCTTTCGCCTCTCTCCCATCCCGATTGCCAAGGATATCCCGACATGACTGCCCAATCGCTCGGACGCACCGCCCACGCCAAGGTCGAGAAGCTGATCGTCGATCGCTGGTCGCCCCGCGCCTTTGACGGAAGTGCGATTCCCCAGGACGACCTCGACGTGATCTTCGAGGCGGCCGGTTGGGCGCCTTCGGCCTACAACGTGCAGCCCTGGACGTTCCTTTACGCGGTCAAGGGCGATGCCAACTGGGACCTGTTCCTCTCGCAGCTGATCGACTTCAACAAGGGCTGGGCGCAGAGCGCCTCGGCGCTGGTCTTCGTCGTCTCGGACACGCAGATGCGCTCGGAAAAGGGCAACTCGGACAACTACAGCGCCAGCTTCGATGCGGGGGCGGCCTGGATGGCCGCGGCCCTCCAGGCGCAGGCACTGGGCTACCACACCCACGGCATGACCGGCATCAAGTTCGGTGAGGCCGAAGCGGCGCTGGGCGTTCCGGCCGACCACCGGCTCGAAGCCGCCTTCGTGATCGGCAAGATCGGCGACAAGGCTACGCTTCCCGACTACCTGCAGGACCGCGAGGCGCCGGTCGGCCGCAAGGCCGCGAGCGAGATCGCGCGCGCGGGCACGTTCGCCTGACGGGATAACCCGGCAGGCACCCCGGCACCTGCCAACCACCACCATCACCGGCGGGTACCGAACCGGGCCCGGTCCGCGGGCCGATCTTCTGGCAAGGTCGGCGTGCGGGCCGGGCCTTTTCGCATGGGCTCAGAACGTGACCTTGCCCCCGAACATGACCCTGTTGCTGACCATGCCGTTGGGAAGGCCGTACGAATCGAGGTGGACGTCGGCCTCGATATTCTCGGTCAGCTTGATCGCCGCGCGGGGCGGGCCGGTATCGGCCGGTTCGAAGTCCTGCGCGCCGGCTATCGTGCCAAGGCGCTCGGCCTCGGGATCGGGGGCGCAGACCACGATCTCGCCGGGCCGCGAGGCGGGCGCGCAGCGCCGCTGCACCGCGCTGAAATCGATTGTCTTTTCCGCGGCGCCGAGGTCCGCAAGGTCGAAGCTCTGCGCCGTGCTCTGCAGGGAGAGGATCGGCGGGGCAGGCGCGGGCTCGGCGAGGGGCATGGGCGCTCCTGTTGGACAGATGTGCAGGCGAAATTGCCGTCCAATTGGGGCCGAAAGAGGGCGGTTTGGCGCTCTCGTGCCTTGCGCCCCCCGCGCGCCGGTCCTAGTTCGACGTGCATGACCCCCGCCTTCACGCGCGGGACCCCAGGACAAAAGAGGCGCAAGCGACATGACTGACCCGGCTGACATGGCACCCGAACTCGTACTTTCCGGCGGCACCGTGCACACGCCCAACGGTTCGGGCGTGGCGGACGTCGCCGTGCGCGGCGGCAAGATCCTGGGCGTGGGGTCCTACCCCGATGCCGCGCGCCGCATCGACTGCACCGGGCTCGACGTGCTGCCCGGCGTCATCGACAGCCAGGTCCACTTCCGCGAGCCGGGCCTCGAACACAAGGAAGACCTCGAAAGCGGTGGCCGCGCGGCGGTCATGGGCGGCATCACCGCCGTCTTCGAGATGCCCAACACCAACCCGAACACCGATTCGGTGATGCGCATCCAGGACAAGCTCGACCGCGCCTACCACCGCATGTACTGCGACCACGCCTTCTACGTCGGTGCGACCGCCGAGAACGCGCCCGAACTGGCCGATCTGGAGCGCATTCCGGGCACCGCGGGCGTCAAGATCTTCATGGGCGCTTCGACCGGCAACCTGCTGGTCGCCCACGACCCGGAACTGGCCCGCGTGCTGGCCAGCGGCACGCGCCGCGTCGCGATCCACTCCGAGGACGAGGACCGCATGAACGCGCGCAAGGGCGAGCGGGTCGAGGGCGATCCCTCCAGCCATCCGGTCTGGCGCGACGATGAGAGCGCTATGCTCTCCACCAAGCGCATCCTGCGCCTCGCGCGCGAAGCCAAGCGCCCGATCCACATCCTCCACATCACCACGCCCGCCGAACTGGAGCTGATCGCCCAGCACCGCGACATCGCGACCTGCGAGGTGACCCCGCAGCACCTCACGCTCTGGGCCGAGGACGCCTATCCGCGCCTGGGCTCCTACGCGCAGATGAACCCGCCGATCCGCTCCAAGGCGCACCGCGACGGGCTGTGGCACTGGCTCCAGCAGGGCGTGCCCGATGTGCTGGGGTCCGACCACGCACCCCACACCAAGGAGGAGAAGGCCAAGAGCTACCCGGCCAGCCCCTCGGGCATGCCCGGCGTGCAGACGCTGCTGCCGCTGATGCTCGACCATGTCGCCAAGGGCAACATGACGCTCGAGCGTCTGATCGACATGACCTCCTCGGGCGTGCAGCGTGTCTTCGGCCTTGTCGGCAAGGGCCGCATCGCGACCGGCTATGACGCCGACTTCACCGTGATCGACCGCAAGGGCCGCTTCACCATCACCGAGGACTGGCTGGAAAGCCGCTGCGGCTGGTCGCCGTTCACCGGCATGGAGCTGGAAGGCCGCGTCGTCGGCACTATCGTGCGCGGCCACACCGCGATGTGGGAAGGCCAGCTGGGCGAGCGCGCGCAGGGCGAACCGCTGCGCTTTGCAGGCGCTCTCTAAGGCTCAGGCTGCCTTTGGTCTCACTCCTGCGCGCGTCCGCTTGCGGCGACGCAGGAGGTCGAGGCTGAACAGCACGATCGCGCTCCAGATGAAGGCGAAGCACACGATCTGCGTCGTGCGCACCTCTTCGCGAAAGACGAAGACGCCGAGCAGAAAGACCAGCGTGGGCGTCACGAACTGGACGAAGCCCAGCGTCGAATAGTCCATGCGCCGCGCGGCAATGGCGAAGAGCAGCAGCGGCAGGCCGGTGAATACCCCGGCGAGCGCCAGCAAGGCGTCGGTGGTGAGCGACTGCCCCAGGCTCGAGCCCGCAGGTGACAGCGCCTGGTTGGTGACGATGGCGATCCCCGGGATCAGCAGGAACAGCGATTCGACCGCGAGCCCGGGCAGCGCCTCCACCGCCACGCGCTTGCGCAAGAGGCCATAGCAGCAGAACGAGAGGCTGAGCCCCAGGCTCACCCACAGCATCGTCAGCGCGTTGAAGGCGAGGATGGCGACGCCCAGCGCGGCGAGCGCTACCGCGCCCCACTGCAGGCGCGAGAGCCGCTCCTTCAGGAAGAGCGTGCCCGCCAGCACGTTGAGCAGCGGGTTGATGTAATAGCCGAGACTCGCGGCCAGGACGTGGCCGCTCTGTACCGCCCAGACGTAGATCGTCCAGTTGGCCCCGATGAACAGCGAACTGGCTGCGAGGATGCCGAGGGTGCGCGGATTGCGCAGCGCGGCCAGCACCGCGCCCACGTTGCGCCGCCACAGCACCAGCACCGCGCAGAAGGGCAGCGTGAAGACAATGCGCCAGCCCACCATCTCGAACGCGGGCACATGGCGCAGTGCCGCGAAGTAGAGCGGGAACAGGCCCCAGAAGACATATGTCCCCAGCGCGTAGGGCAGGCCGCTGGCAGGGCTTGGGGTGGGGGCGGTCATCGGGGGGACTTTCGAGGAGGGGGGGGGGGCAGGCAGGGGCCAGAAGAATAGGGAAGAGAGGACTTTTTCAAGAGGCCATCGTCCCTTGACCCCCGAATTGGCGAGTTCACCTCTCTGCGCCGCCGTGGCGCGGGGAGGTGAGTTTGGCCGTTTGGGGCGCATCTCACCCCCGCAATCGTATCATTTCGTCGCAAAAGGGGAATCTGACAGCGCCGTTGCACTCCGTTCAGCTTCAGTGCTCTAAACCTGAATGCGTACCGCGGATAGGCCCCCGTCCACCGGGCCCGGGTCCCGCAATCGAGGAGAACACCGATGCACGCATTCTTCAAGGCAACCGCGCTGGTGGCGGCGAGCGCCAGCATCGCCACCGCCGTTCCCGCTTCGGCGGCCATTCAGAGCCAGGCCGCGCAGCCTGCGCCTGCGGCGGTCAGCGCGTTCGAGGTGAACCAGGCCGATACGCAGAGCTATGGCCGCGACCGTTACCGCTATTCGCGCGAGGATCGCCGCCGGGGCTACGGCCGCAGCAGCTATCGTGGCTACGACGAGCCCCGCCGCGTGTGGCGCGGCAACAACGGACGCTACTACTGCGAAAAGAAGGACGGCACGACCGGCCTCCTGATCGGCGGTGCGGCGGGCGCGCTGCTCGGCCGTGAGATCGACGGCGGACGTGACCGCACGGTCGGCACGCTGATCGGCGCGGCGGCTGGTGCCCTGCTCGGCCGAGAGGTCGACCGTGGCGGCCAGAGCTGCCGCTAAGGGCGATAGGGCCTCACGCGCTGCGGACAGGGTCGCTTCGACCGCTCTCTCCCTCCCCTGATGGAGCGGCCCTGTCCCGTCCGTGAGCTCCCCCAATCCTTGAAATCCCTGTCCGCGCAGACGGCGATGCGCAGGTGGGGGCACGCCCGGCGGTGCTGGCACGCTTCACGGCCTGCCCGCTCGGGTGGAAGGGCGTCTGCACCACATGTGCAGGCGCCCTTTTTCGTGTGCGGTGCTTCACCCACGGCAAGGATTGTGCGCGTCCGTTTCCCGAAATGGGACGCTGGGGGTCAAGGCGCTGGTCTTTACCTGCCGTTTGCCCTTTGAGTGCATGTCCCCGGTGCCATGAGGCACGCGGGCAGGAAGGATACCGGGACGATGCAGGAGTTGGTGCGAGGAAAGCGGACGGGCGGCTGGGCCTGCGCGGCGCTGGCGAGCGTTCTCCTGGCAGGCTGCGGCACCTCCGAGGAGCCGACCTCTCCGGCCAGCGATCCGGCGATGAGCGGGGCTCTGGGGGAGGACATCATGGTCGACCCCGAGATGGCCGGCCAGGCCGGCGCGGCGCTCGAAGCTGACGAGGGCGAGGTGAGCCTGCCCCCGGCCGATCGCTCGCCCGAGGCCATCCGTGATGCGCGCGCGAAAGCCGAAAAGCTGGTGGGCCACCCGATCCAGCCTGCGCCCGAAGCGCGCCAGGGCGGGGTCAACGTCCTCACCGAAAGCGCGGCGACCGCGGCGCAGGTCGCCAAGGCGACCAAGCTGGCCAAGACCGACTGCACGACCAAGCTCGCCTTTTCGAACACTTGGGCGGCCAAGGTGCCCACGGCGCTTCCCGTCTACCCGCGCGGCGCGGTGCAGGAAGCGGCCGGTGTCGCGGGCGAAGGCTGCGCAATGATCGTGGTGAACTACGCCACGCCCATCGGCGCGGGCGATGTCGTGGCCTTCTACCACGCCATGGCCGACAAGGCGGGCTACAGCGCGCAGGTGCGCCGCACCGGCACGAACTACGCCATCGGCGGGCGCAAGGGCGATGCGGCCTATGTCGTCTACGCCGGGCCGTCCGGGCCGGGGACGACCGAGGTCAATCTCGTGACTACTGGCAAGTAGGGCGCCAGAGCAGCAGAAAGAGAGTGATTCAAGGGGCCATCGCCCCTTGACCCCAAAATCGGCGACCTTGCCTCTTTCAGCCACCGTGGCACGCGCAAGGTGAGGTGGACCGTTCGGGGAGCCCGAGGGCGATGGCCCTCGGATTCATCTTTTTGACCTGTTCCTCAGATCAGGACTTCAGTCCCACGCCGATCACGGCGCGGGGCTGTTCCATCTCGCCCGAAGTGACCGGGTAGGCGCAGTAGTCCGCGGCGTAATAGCCGGTCGGGCGGTGGTTGCCCGAAAGGCCGATGCCGCCCATTGGCGCGGCGTGGCTGGGGCCCACGGTCGCGCGGTTCCAGTTGACGATCCCGGCGCGCATGTTGGCCCAGAAGCGGTTGTACTCCTGCGGGGTGCCCCCGATCAGCGAGGCGGCGAGGCCGAAGCGGGTGTTGTTGGCTTCCGCGATGGCCTGGTCGAAGTCGTCGACCTTGATGACCTGCAGGATCGGGCCGAACAGTTCGACGTCGGGGCGGCTGGCCATCGCGGTCGTGTCGATGATTGCAGGCGAGAGGAAGGGCAGCGTGCCCTCGGGGCGCTGGAGGTGCTTGATCGCCTTGCCGCCGTGGCTCATCAGGTAGAGGAAGCTTTCCGACAATCCGTCGGCGGCCGCGTTGTCGATGACCGGGCCCATGAACGGGGCGGGCTCGTCGAACGGGGCGCCCACGATGATGCGGTCGGCAAGGCTTTTTACCAGCGGCACGATCTGGTCGTAGAGCGAGGCCTTGACGATCAGGCGCCGCGCGGCCGTGCAGCGCTGGCCCGCGGTCGCAAAGGCGGACTGGACAATGAGCGCGGCCGCATCGGCAAGCTTGGGCGTGTCCCACATCACCATCGCGTTGTTGCCGCCCATCTCCAGCGCCACGATCTTGTCGGGGCGGGTGGCGAGCTTGCGGTTGATGGCGATGCCGGTCGGCGCGGAGCCGGTGAACAGCACGCCGTCGATCCCGTCGTGGGCAACCAGGCGCTGGCCTTCGCCCGGGCCGCCCGGTGCGAACTGCATGACCGCGGCCGAGACCCCGGCGCGCTGGAAGCAGCGGGCGAGCAGCTCGCCCGAAGCCGGAGCCTTCTCGCTCGGCTTGAAGACGATGACGTTGCCCGCGATCAGCGCGGGCACGATGTGCGCACCGGGCAGGTGGCAGGGGTAGTTGAAGGGCCCCAGCACGACGAGCACGCCGTGCGGCTTGTGGCGCAGTGCCATCTTGCCCTGGAGCGCGGAGTCGAGCTTGCGCTGGCTGGTGCGCTCGGCATAGGCGCGGATCGAGATCTCGACCTTGGCGATGACCGCCTCGACCTCGTTGTGGGCCTCCCACAAGGGCTTGCCCACTTCGCGCGCGATGGTGCGCGCCAGCGTGTCGGCCTCCTTGCGGACCTCGTTGGCAAAGCGGCGCATGAGCTCCATGCGCGTGGTCAGCGGCTGGGCGGCCCAGGCCGGCCAGGCGCGCCGTGCACGCGCAACGACGTCGTCGACGTCGCAGGGCTTGCCACGCCAGACCTCGGCGCCGGTCGCCGGTTCCAGAGAGATGATATCCGGTGCGCTCACGTTCCCGGCCGTTCCCCGATCGTTTGTCTGTGCTTAATGCACGTTACTGAGAAGTCCCCTTAGAGCCTGCGATCCCTAAGGGGAAGAAGTTGGAAATCCTGCATTCCCTTGCACAGGTATCCCTACCGGGTTCCTAATGCGAGTTACAAAAGCGCGCAGCGGCCTGCTGGCTTCGGTTTTGCCCCCAGCCGGTCCCCCAGCGTCCGGATCGCTTGTATCTTGGTTTCGAGTTCGCTCCAGTCGTCGTGTTCGGCAATGGCGGCCCAGATGCGCTCGACTTCCTCGATGTGGAGGTCGGGCGGGGTCTCCTCGTGCCAGAACGGATCGTCGAGCCCGGCGGCGGGGGCATAGGCGGCAAGGCGCTGGCCGAAGGCGTCCTCGCCCGCGTTGCGGGCCGCGCGGTGGTGGAAGAAGAAGCGGTCGGGCGAGAAGCCGGTCTCGACCATGGCGTCCTCGGCGGCCTGGATGAGCGCGGTGTCCGCCTCCTGCCCGCGCGACTGGACGCCCAGGCGCCAGCAGAAGCGCCGCGCCATGGCGGCCTGGTAGAGCGGGGCGAAGCGGTCGAGCGCGGCGATCAGCGGCTTCGTTTCGGCAAGGGGGCTCAGCGCCTGAGCCAGCTGGCCGCAGTTCCACAGGAGCGCCTCGGGCTGGCGGCCGAAGGCGTAAAGGCCGGTGCGGTCGAAGTAGGCGGCGGTGAAGCGCGGGTCCCAGCGCGGTGCCCAGCGCCAGGGGCCGTAGTCGAAGCTCTCGCCCGAAATGTTCATGTTGTCGGTGTTGAGGACGCCGTGGACGAAGCCCGCGACCATCCAGGATGCGGCAAGATCGGCGAGCCGCTCGACCACCTGGTGGAGGAGCACGATGGCGGGATTGGCGCGGTCGGGCGCGTCCTCGGGCGGCTGGCCTCCCGGGTACTGGGCCAGCGCGTAGTCGACGAGGCGGGAAAGGTGTTCCCTCTCTTCCAGCGCGTAGAGGCGCTGGAACGAGCCGATGCGGATGTGCCCGTGCGAGAGGCGCACCATGACCGCCGAGCGGGTGGGGGAGGGTTCATCCCCGCGCCACAGTTCCTCGCCGGTCTCGACCACCGAAAAGGTCTTGGAGGTGTCGACGCCGAGCGCCTCGAGCATTTCGGTGGCGAGGATCTCGCGCACGGCCCCTTTCAGCGTCAGGCGCCCGTCGCCATCGCGGCTCCAGGGTGTCTGGCCCGAGCCCTTGGTGCCCAGATCCAGCAGGCGTCCGTCCGAGCCTCCTTCGCGCATCTGTGCGAACAGAAAGCCGCGTCCGTCGCCAAGGTCAGGGTTGTAGTTGCGGAACTGATGCCCGTGGTAGCGCAGCGCGAGCGGGCGGGGAAGATTGCCCTCCAGCGGCTCGAACCGGCCGAAGTGGGCAACCCACTGGTCTTCGCTGAGCTCGCCAAGGCCCACCGCCTGCGCCCATCGGTCGTTGCGAAAGCGCAGCGTGTGCGCGGGGAACCGGGCGGGCGAGACCGAATCGGCCAGCCAGTCGGCCAGCGCGGTGATCGGGGTGTCGGGGCAGTAGGGGGCGGACGCAGGGGGGGAGCTTGCCATCCCTCCTAGGTGGACGTCTCCGCGCGCGGCTTCAAGCGCTAAGCGCGTGCGCCGCGCGCAGGGCGAGCGTCCCTTCGCAGCGCCTCGGCCAAGCCGGGTGTTCAGATGGATCGGGGAGGGCTATCAGTCGCTTGCCCCTGGCGCCGGCAATGCGCAGAGCGCCAGGCAACCGCAACAGGACGAGACCGGGACGCCATCGCGACATGACCAATTACGAGGAACGGCTCTGGGAGGATCGCTACTGGTCGAGCGCGGACGGTCTCAAGCTCCACTACCGCGACTATCTTCCCGCCAGCGTGGAGGGCGCGCAGGTGCTGGACGAGGCGCGCCCCGTGGTGCTGTGCCTCCACGGCCTCAGCCGCAACGCGCGCGATTTCGACGGCCTTGCCCCCCACCTGGCGCATCGCGGCTGGCACGTGCTGTGCCCGGACCTGCGCGGGCGGGGCGAGAGCGACTACGCGAAGGAGGCCTCCAGTTACGGCCCTGTCCAGTACGTCGCCGATATCCTCGATCTCATCCGCCACGAGGGGCTCCAGAAGGTCGTTGTCATCGGCACCTCGCTGGGCGGGCTTCTGGCCATGGGGCTGGTCCAGGAGATCCCCGAGCGGATCGCGGGCGCGGTCATCAACGATGTCGGCCCCTGGCTTGAACCGGCAGGGATGGAGCGCATCCGCGAGTACCTGGGGCAGGGGCGCAGCTATCCCACCTGGGTCCACGCCGCGCGCGGGATCGAGGACGCGCACGACGGCTCGCACCCCGACCAGCCATTGGACTTCTGGATCCGCATGGCCAAGCGGCTGATGACGCTTTCGAGCAGCGGTCGCGTGGTCTTCGACTACGACATGAAGATCGCCGAGCCGGTGCTCGACATCGACCTTGCCGACCAGCCCGACCTGTGGCCCTCGTGGGAGGCAATGGCGGGGCGTCCGCTGCTGGTGGTGCGCGGCGAACTTTCCGACGTGCTCTCGCTCAAGACCCTGGCGCAGATGCTGGAGCGGGTGCCCGGCGCCGAGGCGCTGACGCTGGCCCACGTGGGCCACGCCCCGACGCTTGATGAGCCCGAGGCGCTCGCCGCGATCGAGGCGCTGCTGGCGCGCACGCTCTGAACGGGGCGGGGAGAGGAAAGGGGGCGCCTGTGCATGTCCTGCACCTTCATTCGGGCTTCAACGCAGGGGGCAAGGAACTGCGCGCGGTGCGCCTGATGCAGGCGTTCGGGCCGGACATCGCGCACACCGTGGTCTCTGCCCAGCCCGGCGCCTATGGCGCGGCCGATGTGCTCGATCCGGCCTTGCAGGTGACGCTGGGAGGCGATTTTCCCGCGCTTCAGGGGCGGCCCACACCCGCCCGCCTGTGGCGTATCGCCCGGGCGATGCGGGGGTACGATCTTGTCCTCAGCTACAACTGGGGCGCCATGGACGCGGTGCTGGCGCACCGTCTTTTCGTCCGGCGCCTTGGCCTGCCCCCGCTGGTTCACCACGAGGACGGCTTCAACGAAGACGAGGCGGGCGGGCTCAAGTGGCAGCGCAATCTCTTCCGGCGCGTGGCGCTGGCGGGGGCGGCGGCGCTGGTCGTTCCTTCGCAGCGCCTTGCCGCTATCGCGCGGGACGCCTGGCACCAGCCTTCCGCGCGCGTGCGGCTGATCGGCAACGGCATTCCCACCGCGCGCTATACCGTGCGCCCGGCGTCCGATTCCCTTCCCGGCCTCACCAAGGCGTCCGGCACGTTCTGGCTGGGGACGCTCGCGGGCCTGCGCGCGGTCAAGAACCTGCCCCGGCTGGTGCGCGCCTTCGCCGCGCTGCCGCAGCCATGGCAACTGGTGATCGTGGGTGAGGGGCCCGAACGCGCGGCGATCCTCGCCGAAGCGCAGCGGCTGGGGGTGGCGCAGCGTGTCCACCTGCCCGGCTTCGTTGCCGATCCGGCGCGCGTGGTGGGGCTCTTCGATCTCTTCGCGCTTTCCTCCGACAGCGAGCAGTTTCCGATCTCGGTGGTCGAATCGATGGCGGCGGGCCTTGCCATCGCCGCGCCGGCCGTCGGAGACGTGGCGGCGATGGTGGCTGGGGAAAACCGCCCCTTCATTACCGCGCCTGGCGATGAGGCCGCACTGGCCCGCGCGCTGGGCGAGCTTGCCGGGGAGGGGGCCCTGCGCGCCCGGATCGGTGCGGCGAACCAGGCCCATGCGCAGGCCTTCTACGATGAAAACGCGATGATTTCGGCCTATCGGGAAACCTACGCAGCGGCTATGGGAGGCGCGCAAGGCTGGCCCTTGCCGTCCTGAAAGGCCCGTTCAGTTCCGCTTCAGAGCGGGACGTGCAGCGATGATGGCCGTTGAAAAGCCGCATTCATACGCTAAACAGCCCCAAACCCACCTCGTACCGCAGAAAGCGCCCCGATCTTGGCCCTGCCACCTGACACGAATTCCGCCTCCACCGGCTCCGACAAGAACGACAAGGCCGCCGCCCAGAAGGCCGCGCAGCAGGACGTCTTCGTCCGCGAGGTCGACGATGCCCTGCGCCAGGACCAGATGGAAAGCTTCCTGAAGGGCAAGGGGCTGGCACTCGCCGTGCTGATCGTGCTTGTCCTTGCTGGCTTTGGTGGCTGGCTTTACTGGAACCACCACCAGAAGACCCTGCGCGAAGAGCACGCCGAGGCCTATATCCAGGCGCTCGACAGCGTCCAGTCGGGCAATCTCGACGACGCCAAGGCCAAGCTTCAGGCGCTGAGCGGCGAGGATGCCAAGGGCAACGCCGTGCCCGCCAGGCTGATGCTGGCCGCGATCGCGCAGGAGCAGGACGACGTTGCCGGTGCCGCCAGGATCTACGAAGGCGTCGCCGCCGATGAAGCCGCACCCAAGCCGCTGCGTGACCTCGCCACCGTGCGCCTTGTCGCGGCGCGCTTTGACGAGATGAAGCCGCAGGACGTGGTGGACCGGCTCAAGCCGCTCGCCGCGCCCGGCAACGCCTGGTTCGGCGTTGCGGCCGAGATGGTCGGCATGGCCTACCTCAAGATGGACAAGCCCGGCCAGGCCGGTCCCCTCTTCGCCGAGATCGCCAAGGACAAGAACGCCAGTGAAGGCCAGCGCAGCCGCGCGCGCCAGCTTGCCGCCGTGCTGGGCGTCGATGCCGTGCCCGACGTGGTCGATGCGCGCGGCGAGGCAATCGAGGACGCCGAGACCACGTCCGAATCCGAAGCCGCGCCCAAGGGCGCCAAGGCGCAGGCCGCCGACAGCGGCGATACGGCCGCCGAATGAAATCTACCTGTAAGGATAAAGGCATGACCGCAGTCGACCTGACCCATCGGGCCCCGCGCCGCGCCGTGTGGCGCCGCCGCGCCGCTCCGCTCCTGGCGCTCGCGCTGGTGACGGGCCTTTCGGGCTGCAAGCTCTTCGGCGGTGGCGGAGACGGTGGTCCCAAGACCCCGACCGTGGGTGAGCGTATCCCCATCCTCTCGCGCATCGAGAGCGGCGCCGAAGTCGATCCCTCGATGGCCGGCGTCTCGGTGATCCTGCCCCCCGAACAGGTCAACGCCACCTGGGCGCAGGGCGGTGGCAGCGCCAGCAAGTCCTACGGCCACCTCGCGCTGTCCTCCAACCCGTCCGAGGTCTGGAGCGCCAGCATCGCAGGCTCCACGCAGCGCGCGCGCCTCGCCGCCTCGCCGGTGGTGGGTAACGGACGTCTCTACGTCATCGACACGCGCGGTGTCGTCCACGCCTTCAACGTGGAAACTGGCAGCGAGGTCTGGACCAAGAGCTTCAAGGTCTCTGGCGAGGACGAGAAGTCGATCTTCGGCGGCGGCGTCAGCTTCGATGGCGGCAAGGTCTTCGTCACCACGGGCGTGGGCGAAGTGGCCGCGCTTGACGCGCGCACCGGTGAGCAGAGCTGGTCGGTCAAGCCCGCAGGCCCCTTGCGCGGCGCGCCCACGGTCGCCTTCAACGCGATCTACGTGATGACGCAGGACAACCAGATCTTCGCGCTCAACGCGGCCGACGGCAAGGTGCTGTGGAGCGAATCGGGCTCGATCACCCAGTCCGGCGTCTTCGGCGTGGCCTCGCCCGCCGCCGCGCGCGGCACCGTGATTGCCGGTTATTCGTCGGGCGAGCTTGTCGCCTACCGCTACGAGAACGGCCGCCAGCTCTGGTCGGACGCGCTCGCACGCACCTCGATCTCGACCGAAGTAGGCAGCCTCACCGACGTCGATGCCGATCCCATCATCGACCAGGGCCGCGTCTTCGCGCTGGGCCAGGGCGGGCGTATGGCGGCGTACGAACTGCTCACCGGCCAGCGCGTGTGGGAGCTGAACCTGGCAGGCATCTCCACCCCGGCGGTCGCGGGGGACTGGGTCTTCACGCTTGACGACAAGGCCGAGATCCTCGCGATCTCGCGCGCCAACGGCAAGGTGCGCTGGCTGACCCAGCTGACCCGCTACGGCAACCCCAAGAAGCGCAAGAACCCGGTGTTCTGGGTCGGTCCGGTGCTGGCGGGCAACGCGCTGTGGACGGGCAACTCGGACGGCGAGGTCTACCGCATCGACCCGGCAAGCGGTGAGGAAACCCTCTTCACCAAGGTCAAGGACGCGGTCTCGCTCGCCCCTGTGGTGGCCAACTCGACGCTCTTCGTGCTCGACGATTCGGGCCGCATTACCGCGTTCCGCTAAGGACGGTGGGGCGCGTGTTCGGCTCCGGACATGCGCCCTTATCCTCTCTTCGCGCCGATTTCCTCCGTTTCGGTCGCTTTAACCAATTGCGGGTAGCTCTCTTGGCATGACGAGCCAGAGGGACACGGGGGATAGCGAGACAGGCGCACAGCGCCCGGCCAGTGACGTGTCGGCGGGTGTCGGCCTTGTCGGGCTGGCTGCGCTCCTGTGTTGGCTGCTGATCTGCCGCAACTGGGCGAGCCTGGCCGCGATGTTCGGCATTCCCGGCCCCCGGGCCCCGATGAGCGGTCCTTACGCCTCGCTCGCCGCGCTCTTCGTGACGGGCACCGCGATGAGCCTCTATGCGCTCTTCGTCGACAAGGTTCATCGCAACCCCTCCACCGGCATCGACTGGGCCCGCCCGCGCCCTTGGCGCGCGGTCCGCGAGATCTCGATCACCAAGATCGCCGGGCTCTGGGCGACCTGGGTCGGGATCGGCCTCTTCTACTGCATCGCGCGCTGGTACTGGGACGGGCAGTATCTCTTCGCCATGCAGGTGATCGGCGCGGCGGCGCCGGTCCTGTTCCTCCTCTCGATCCCCTATGTCCTGTGGCTCGACCGGGTCCTTGTCGAACCGCGTGACGCCTCCTGGCACTTCGGCGCGCTTCTTCTGGGTCGCGAGGCATGGGAAGCCGAGCAGGTGAAGAAGCACTGGCGCGCCTGGGCGATCAAGGGCTTCTTCGGCGCCTTCATGATCTCGATCCTGCCCGGCGGCTTTGCCCAGATCGTCGAGGCGGACCTGTCGCGGATCGGCTCCGACCCGGTCGAGACGGGCTCGCTCCTGATCGGCCTTCTCTTCCTCATCGACGTGCAGATCGGCACGGTCGGCTATATCTTCACCTTCCGCCCGCTCGACGCGCATATCCGCAGCGGCAACCCGTTCCTGGCGGGCTGGGTGGCTGCGCTCCTGTGCTACCCGCCCTTCGTGTGGGGCACGATCGGGCGTTCGGACGTGCTGGGCTATGAAGTCCACACCGGCGGGTGGGCCTACTGGCTGGAGGGCTACACGCCGCTTCTGTGGCTCTGGGCAGGGCTGATGGTGGTGCTGACCGCGATCTACGCCTGGGCGACCTTTGCCTTCGGCCTGCGCTTTTCCAACCTCACCTATCGCGGCGTCCTGACGAACGGGCCGTACCGCTTCACGCGCCACCCGGCCTACCTGTCGAAAAACGCCTTCTGGTGGCTCTCGACGCTGCCCTTCCTCGTCACCAACGGGTCGCTCACCGACATGGTGCGCAACACCGTCCTCCTCGCCATCGTCAGTTCGATCTACTTCTGGCGCGCGAAGACCGAGGAAGCGCATCTCCTGCGTGAGGACGCGAAATACCGCGAATACCACGCGTGGATGGCGCGCAACGCCTTCATTACGCGCACCATCTCGGGGCTCTGGACGCGCGTTGCGCCCAGGCCGGTATCCGCGCAGGCCGCCGAGTAGGGCGGCCCGGCCGGATCAGAAGCTCTTGACCTTGTAGACAGGGGCGATCTCGCCCTGCCACTCGCCGTTGTAGAGGTCGAGCAGGCGCTGGGCGGGAACCCGGCCGCTGGCGACGATCTCGGCGAGCGGTTCCAGATAGCCGGTCTCGTTGTCGCCGCTCGCGTTGAGGCGGCCACGTGCGGCAAGCCCCTGCCGCGCGATGTCGAGCACTTCGCCCGCGATGTCGCGCAAGGTGCCCCCGGTCGGGATCGGCGCGTCGAGGCCGAGTTTCGGGACCGAGCTGCGCAGCGTTTCGCGCCCTTCCATGTCCCAGTCCTTGACCAGGTCCCAGGCCGCGTCGAGTGCGCCCTGGTCATAGAGCAGGCCGACCCACAGCGCGGGCAGCGCGCAGATGCGGTTCCACGGGCCACCATCGGCGCCGCGCATTTCCAGGAAGGACTTGAGGCGCACTTCGGGAAAGGCGGTGGAGAGGTGGTCGTTCCAGTCCGAGATGCGCGGCTTCTCGCCGGGCAGGACCGAAAGTTCGCCCTTCAGGAAGTCGCGGAAGGAGAGGCCGGCGGCATCGATGTACTTGCCGTCGCGGAAGACGAAGTACATCGGCACGTCGAGCATGTACTCGACATAGCGTTCGTAGCCGAAGCCCTCTTCGAACACGAAGGGCAGCATGCCCGTGCGCGCCGGGTCGGTGTCCGACCAGATGTGGCTGCGGTAGGAGAGCATGCCGTTGGGCTTGCCCTCGGTGAAGGGCGAATTGGCGAACAGCGCGGTCGCCAGCGGCTGTAGCGCCAGCGAAGTGCGGAACTTCTGCACCATGTCCGCCTCGCTCGAATAGTCGAGATTGACCTGGATGGTGCAGGTGCGCAGCATCATGTCGAGGCCCATCGAGCCGACGCGCGGCATGTGCCGGGTCATGATGTCGTAGCGGCCCTTGGGCATCAGCGGCAGGTCCGCGCGGGCCTTGTCGGGCCACATGCCCAGCCCCAGGAAGCCCTTGCCGATGCGATCGCCGATGGTCTTGACCTGGGCCAGGTGACGTCCGGTCTCGGCGCAGGTCTGGTGCAGGTTTTCCAGCGGCGCGCCCGACAATTCGAGCTGTCCGGCCGGCTCCAGGCTGACGGTGCCGTCCGAACCCTTCATCGCGATGACCTTGCCGCCCTCCAGGATCGGCTCCCAGCCGAATTCCTCAAGCGCGAGGAGAAGGTCGCGGATGCCGCCTTCCTCGTCGTAGGAGGGGGCGTGGTGGTCGCTCGTGTCGTAGACGAACTTCTCGTGCTCGGTTCCGATCCGCCACGCCTCGCGCGGCTTCTCGCCCGCGGCCATCGGCGCGGCAAGCTGGTCCAGGGTCTCGATTACCGGATCGTCACGATCCGAAGCCTCGCGGGTACTCATGGGCCCGGAGGTAGAGATGCGAAGGCCTTAGCGCCAGCCCCATTTTTGTTTCCAGGCATACAATATGGCTAGGTATTCACACGGTGGACCAGTCGCCCCGCGTTGCCATCCACACCGCGCAGGCCGCGATCGTGGCGGTTTCACCGCGCAGGATGCGCGGGCCCAGCGTGATCGCGCGGGCGGCGGGATGGGCGCGGATGGCGGCACGCTCGGCATCGTCAAAGCCGCCTTCCGGGCCTACCAGCAGCGCGGCGGGGCCGCTGTGCGCGGCAAATTGTGCGGCGGCCGGTTCCCCGCCCTGCTCGTCGGCAAAGAAGAGGGCGCGGTCCTCCGGCCAGTCGGCCAGCAGCGCGTCGAGCTTCATCGGGCCTGTCAGTTCGGGCAGCGCGGTGCGCGCGCACTGCTCGGCCGCTTCGGACACGATCGTCTGCGCGCGCTCGGGGTTGAGCTTGTCGGCAACGCAGCGCCGGGTCAGTACCGGCTGGATCCGGGCGACGCCCAGTTCAGTGGCCTTTTCCAGCACGAGATCGAAGTTGGGCTTCTTCAGAAGCGCGGCGCAGAGCCAGAAATCGGGCACCGCCTCGCGGTCGCGCAGCTTGTCACGAAGGGCGAGGGTGACGTGGCGCTTGCCCGCGTCGAGCACCTCGGCCGCCCATTCGCCGGTCACATCGTCGCACAGGATGACGGCATCGCCCGCGCCCACGCGCATGACCCGCGCGAGGTAGTTCGCCGGGTTGCCGTCAAGGGTCAGCTCCTGCCCCTCGGCGAGCGGGCCGGAAACGAACAGACGGGGGGCCGAACGCGGCGGCCAGGCGGGAGTGGCGGGCATGGGCGGATCTCGTTGCAGCAGATGGGGGCGCCTTAGAGGGGGCGGGCAGGGGAGATCAAAGGGAAAGATTGAAGAAGGTGAGGTCCGAGGCCCATCGCCCTCGGGCTCCGCAGCCCGTCCAGTTTACCTTTGGCCTGTGATCTTGGCTGAGAGTCCGCCAGAAACCAGAGGGGAAGGGCGTGAAGGAAATATCTTTTCAAGGGGTTATTACCCCTTTACCCCAGAATCGGAGGGCTCGGAGTTCTCGGCCAGGGCGGCAGGAGAAAGCTGAGCTCGACCATTTGGGGAGCCCGAGGGCGATGGCCCTCGGAAACTCCCTCTTCTTATTTGCTCACTTCAACAGCGTACGCAGCAGCGTCTCCCACTGCTTCACCGCCGGGTCGAGCGTGGCGAGCGGCAGGCGTTCGTTGAGGCCGTGGGCAAATTCGTCCTTGGGCTCCATGAACACGGCCGAGACGCCGAAGGCGGGGATGCCCTTGGAGCGAAAGTGCATCGAATCGGTGGCGCCCGCGCTCATGCCCGGAACGATGGAGAGCCCGGGCGCGCGTTCGTGGACGGCGACCTCGACGGCTTTCAGGACGTCGCTGCGCAAGGGGCTCTCGATCGATTCGAGCGTGCCGTTGTCCTGGAAGGCGCAGGTGATCTCGGGATCGGCGATCACCTGCGCCAGCGTCTCCTGCACCTTGGCGCGGGAGGTGCCGGGGAAGATGCGGCAATTGACGTTGGCGCTGACCGACTGGGGCAGCGCGTTGGGGGCATGGCCGCCCTCGATCATGGTGGGCACGCAGGTCGTGCGGATGAGGCCGATATATTCGGGCCGCGCGGAGAGCGTGGCGGCGGCCTTCGCGTCGGTGGGATCGGCGATGAGCGCGCGCATCGCGGGCGCCACTTCGGCGGGGGCAGCAGCCACGCTGCTCTCGAAGTAGGCCTTGGTCAGCGGGCTGACGGTGACCGGGAATTTGTAGGCCCAGATCTTCTCCATCGCCGCGCTCATGGCGGCAATGGCGTTGGTCGCGCCCGGACGGCTGGAGTGGCCGCCGGGATCGGTCAGCGTCAGCTTGTAGTCGGCGTAAGTCTTCTCGCCCGCCTGGACCTCGTAGACGAAGGGCTGGCCCGCCTCGTCGAGCGTGCCGCCGCCCGAATCGGCGTTGAGGACGAGATCGACCTTCCCCGCCTCCTGGACGATGGCGCTGGCCATGGCGGCGGTGGTCGCCATCTGGGTTTCCTCGTCGCCCGAGAAGCCGAGCACGATGTCGTGGGCCGGGACCCAGCCCTCGCGGCGCAGTTTCATCATCGTCGCGGTCACGATGGAGAGCCCGGCCTTGTTGTCGAGCGAACCGCGCCCGAACAGGTAGCCGTCCTCGATCACCGGGTTGAAGGGATCGCGCTCCCAGTCCTCGGGCTTGGCCTCGACGACGTCCATGTGCGCGATGATCGCGGTGACCGGCGCCTTGCGGTCGCGGCCCGGGTAGCGGGCGAGGAGGTAGCCGGTCTCACCCTGGGGCACGAAGGTCACCTCGTCCTCGGCGAATCCGGCGTCGAGCAGGCGCGCCTTGAGCTTGGCGGCGAGCACGGGGACCTGTCCGCGGCCCTGAACGGTCGGAATGGCGACGGCTTCCTGGAGGACGGTGAGCGCTTCGCGGCCCGCGGGCGTCTCGGGCGCCTGGGCCATCGCGGGCGGTGTGGCGAGTGCCAGGACGCTTCCCATCGCGGTGCAAAAGGCGAGTGTGTTCAAGCGCATCGTTTTCGTGTCCCCCGTTCGTGATCGCGTTGTGAGCGAGCCTGTGTTGTTGCGCGTTCAGGCACCTGGCGCAACGCCAAAGCGGCAAGGCTGTGTGCATGGGACACGCAGGACATGACAGGGGCGTCCCGATCCGGTATTTCCCGGGGGGTGAGTGATCCTACCTTCGTCCCCGACAGCCAGCAACGTGGCCTCGTCGCGGCCCTGCCGCCCCAGCTTCGCGATTACGCGATGCTGGCCCGTTTCGACCGTCCTATCGGCTGGTGGCTGCTGTTCTGGCCCTGCGCGTGGAGCGTGATGCTGGCGGGCGGCGAACAGCGCCTGGGGCTCATCGCCTGGCTGCTGGTGGGCTCGATTGCGATGCGCGGCGCGGGCTGCGTGCTCAACGACATTGTCGATGCCGACCTTGACCGCAAGGTGGCGCGCACCGCGCAGCGCCCGGTGGCAAGTGGTCGGGTGAGCAAGAAGGCGGCCTGGGGCTGGCTCCTGCTGCTCTGTGCGGTGGGCCTTGTGGTTCTCTTCCAACTGCGCCTTGAAGCGCAGCTGGTGGCGCTGGGCAGCGTGGCGCTCGTGGCGGCCTATCCGTTCATGAAGCGCATCACCTGGTGGCCGCAGGCCTGGCTTGGCCTGGTCTTCACCTGGGGCGCGCTGGTCGGCTGGATCGAGATCCGGCAGGACCAGCTGGGCGCGCTGGCCGCGCTTTACGCAGGCTCCATCGTGTGGTGCATCGGCTACGACACGATCTACGCCATCCAGGACCGCGAGGACGATGCGCTGGTGGGCATCCGTTCGTCTGCGCGGCGGCTGGGCGAGCACGTGCGGCTGGGCGTCGGTGGCTTCTACGCGCTGGCCGTGGCGTTCTGGGGGCTCGCCTTCTGGACGGTGCGCCCGGACTGGGTGGGCCTGATGGCGCTGGTGCCCGTCGCGATGCACCTGGGCTTCCAGGTCGTGACACTCGACACAGCAGACGGCGACAACGCGCTGGCGCGGTTCCGCTCGAACCGGGATCTGGGTTTCGTGATGGTGCTGGCCTGCTGGGTGGTGGGCAACGCCGGGGTCGTCTGAGGACGCGCCCCAACGGCCATCATGTGCAATCTCTACCGCATGACCAAGGGCACCGCCGAGGTCGCCGCCCTGTTCGAGGTTCTGCCCCAGGAAGGTGCCAACTTCGCCGAGGAAGTCTATCCCGGTTACTCCGGCCTTGTCGTTGCGGAGGGGCGCGCGCAGACGATGACCTGGGGCTTTCCGCTCGTGCTGAAGGGCCGGCAGGGCCAGCCCCTCAAGCCCAAGCCCGTCACCAACGCGCGCGACGACAAGCTGCACACCCGTTTCTGGAAGGACAGCTTCGTCCACCGCCGCTGCCTGGTGCCCGTCACACGCTGGGCCGAGCCCGAGGGGAACGCGGGGCAGATGACGCGCACCTGGTACGGGATCGAGGGGGTGGACACTTTCGCGGTTGCGGGCCTGTGGCGCGACAGCCCGGAATGGGGCCGGGTCTACACCCTGGTCATGGCACCCGCCTGCGAACAGATGGTCGATGTCCATGACCGCATGCCCGTCCTCCTCCCCCGGCGCGACTGGTCCCGCTGGATCGAGGCCGCGCCGGAAGAGGCGTTTGGTCTGTGCGTTACCTCCCCGGCGCCGCTGACGGTGGAGCGAACACGGCGGCTATGGACCGGCGCAGGCGATCTGCCAGCGTCGGCCGAAGAGGGCGCGGAGCCCGACGGGGACGCGGACGAGACCATGCCCCGGCTTCTCTGAGCACGGGCTCATTCATAGCTGACCACCTCGAATTCGATGTGGTCCCAGTCGAAGAAATAGAAGCGCCGCCCCGGCTCGTAGTCGCCATGGTTGAACGGGGTGAGCCCGGCTGCGATCACCACCGCCTCGGCCGCGTCGAGATCGTCCACCACCAGCCCGATGTGGTTGAGCGGCTGGCCCTTGGCGAACCCTTCGTGCGCCTTGCGGTCGGTATAGACCGCCATGTAGCTGAACGCCTCGCCGACATGGATCGTCTCGCCGCCGTTGATGGCGGGCCCGCGCCAGCGCTCGTGCCAGCCGAGCAGGCTCTGCAGCAGGCGGGACGAGCGATCAATGTCGCTGACGGTGATGTTGGCGTGCTCCAGACGGCCACGGGCCATGACTTTTCTCCTGTTGTGTCACCGGCGAATCAACCGGCTTGGAGAAAGTGCAAGTTCAAGTTAGGTTGAGATCAAGCGGGAAATGTGCGTCCTGTGTGAAGGCGGCGCGACAAAGGTGAGCTCGACCGTTTTGGGAGCCCGAGGGCGATGGCCCTCGGAATCATGCCTGTTCCTTTTTCCATCTTCCCGGAGACCGCGATGCCCAGCTTCATCACCATCGGCGAACTGGCCCGGCGCACGGGCGTAAAGACCTCCGCGATCCGCTTCTACGAGGAGAAGGGCCTGCTCCAGGCGCTGCGCACGAGCGGGAACCAGCGGCGGTTTCTGCGCTCGGACATCCGGCGCGTGAGCTTCATCCTCATCGCGCAGAAGCTGGGGCTGCCGCTTGCCGAGATCGAGCGGGAACTGGCGCGCCTGCCGCAGGGCCGCACGCCGAGTGCACAGGACTGGGCGCGCATCAGCCGTTCGATGCGCCGGGCGATCGAGGACCAGATCGCCATGCTCGAGCGCACCCGCGACCGGCTCGACGGGTGCATCGGCTGCGGCTGCCTCAGTCTTGCCAAGTGCCACCTCTACAACGCCGAGGATGTGAAGGGGCGGGAAGGCCCGGGGCCGCGTCTGGTGCTGGCCCCCGACTGAGCGTTCACGAAAAAGGGGCCGCGCATCGGCGCAGCCCCTTCGTGCGTCTCGACGAGGTGGAGCCTCAGACGTCGGGCGCGTCCTCGTTGGTGAAGTTCTGCCAGTCGGGGGTGATGAACTTCTCGTCGATCAGCGTGCGCTGGTAGCAGATGCCGTCGCGGAACCACTGCCAGGTGCGCGAGCGGTGGGTGCGCGCGTCGTTGTTCTGGATCATCTCGTAGAGGTAGATGCCCGGCTCGTTCTTGCGGGTCCAGTTGAGGCAGGTCGAGCGGTTGAAGTCGTCGGGCTGCATCTCGGCGGCCCAGCCCTTGATGAGATCGTTGTCCCACCAGATGCGGCCGTCCTTGTAGACCGCGGGGAAGTCGCGCACTTCCTTGCGGCCGTCGTCCCAGAAGTAGTGGTTGGTCTGGTGGTAGTGATCGACGCCGTCCTTGTGGATCAGGCGGCAGATCAGGCGCGAGCGGTGCTGGTCGACGAGTTCGCCGGTCTTGGCATCGTAATAGCGGTACCAGCCTTCCCACACACCTTCGTTCGAGGCGAGGATCGGCATGGCTTCGCGCACGCCGGGCTGGTTGATCAGGTCGGTCACGGGTACTCTCCTTCCGGGGGATCTTGCGCGCCACCTTCGTGGCAACGTGGGCCTATTCTTGGAGGATCGCGGCACCGGGGGAGAGCTCTTTGCGGGGCTATCCGGGGTGCGATCAATTGGTATGCCATTAAGCCAATTGATCGGGAGGGCAAGTGTTTTGGATGAAAGATGAAAGGACATTTCCGAGGGCCATCGCCCTCGGGCTCCCAAAATGGTCGAGCTCAACTTGGTCGCGCTACGTGGGACTAATGGGGTGAGGTCGCCCATTTCCGGGGTCCAAGGGGCGATGGCCCCTTGTATCCTCTTTTCTTCTACTCTGCCGCGAGCAGCTCTTCCGCCCCGCCCAGGTCCACGCTGACAAGGCGCGAGACGCCCTTTTCGACCATCGTGACCCCGAACAGGCGGTGCATCCGGCTCATGGTCACGGCGTTGTGGGTGACGATGAGGTAGCGGGTCTGCGTCTCGCGGGTCATGGCGTCGAGCAGGTCGCAGAAGCGCTCGACATTGGCATCGTCGAGCGGGGCGTCGACCTCGTCGAGCACGCAGATCGGCGCGGGGTTGGTGAGGAAGAGCGCAAAGACGAGCGCGACCGCCGTCAGCGCCTGTTCCCCGCCCGAGAGCAGCGTCAGCGACTGGAGTCGCTTGCCCGGCGGCTGGGCATAGATCTCGAGGCCCGCTTCGAGCGGATCGTCCGAATCGATGAAGGCCAGGTGCGCGTTGCCGCCCATGAACAACTGGGTGAAGAGGCGCTGGAAGTGCGCGTCGACCGCCTCGAAGGCCGCGCGCAGCCGCTCGCGCCCCTCGCGGTTGAGATTGCCGATCGAACCGCGCAGGCGCGCGACCGCCTCGGCCAGTTCGTCCTTCTCGCTGACCGAGGTGCCCAGCTGCGCTTCGGCGGCGGCGAGTTCGTCGGCGGCGACGAGGTTGACCGGGCCGATCCGTTCGCGCTCGGCGGAGAGTTTTTCCAGCTGCGCATTCTCGGCCTCGGCGGAGCCCACGTCGGCGGCGGTGAAAGCGTAGCGTTCGGCCAGGACCGGGGGCGGGCACTGGAAGCGCTCGCCCGACAGGCGCGCAAGTTCGACACGGCGCGCGTCCTCGTTTTCGGCGCGCGCGTTGGCCCCGGCGCGGGCCTCGCGGGCGCTGGCGAGCTCCTCTTGCGAGGCGGCGAGCGCCGTGTCGGCGGCCTTGGCAGCCTCCTGCGCGGCCTCCACGGCCTCTTCTGCGCGGGCGAGGTCGTCCGCGAGGCGGGTACGGACCGCTTCGGCCTCGGCGATCTGGTCGTGGAGCGCCTCCGGCTTGGCCGCGACGATGCGCAGCTCGGTCTCGATCTCGTCGAGCCGCCCGGCCATCTGCGCGAGGCGCGACGCTGCATCGCCCGCGCGAGTCTGCCAGCTCTGGATGTCGCTGGCTTGCGTTGCGTGCCTCTCGCGTGCGACGGCCAGCGCCTGGTCGTGCGCGGCCAGCTGGGCGGTTGCGGTCTGGTGCGCGTCGCGGGCCTCGGTGTTGCGGGTGCGCGCGGCGTCGAGCGCGGCGCGGCCCGCTTCTGGATCGGGGAGCCCCGCGCGCTTCGCCTCGGCCTGGGCAAGCTCGTCCTGCGCGACCTCGCGGCGCTGGGCGAGGTCCTCCAGGCCCGTGGCGACTTCGGTGGACCGGGCGGCGTGGCGTTCGCGTGCGGCCTCGGCCTGATCGACGCGGCGCAGGGCCGCGCGGTCGGTGTTGGCGGCCTCGGCTACCGTGCGTTCGGCGGCCACGATCTCGCTCTGAAGGGCGGACAGCGCGTCCTGCGCGTCCGTCTGCTGCGCTTGGGCCGACGTGACCGCCGCGTGCAGGGGGGGCAGGCGCTCCTCCAGTTCGGCGAGCCGGTTTTCCGCTTCCAGCCGCGCGGCTTCGGCCCCGCCTTCGCCGCGCGCGACAAAGCCGTCCCAGCGCCGCAACACGCCGCCCAGCGTCACCAGCCATTCGCCCGGGGCGAGCGCGCGGCCATCGTCTTCGGGCGCGACATGGACCAGTGCGAGCCGGGCGGCCAGTTCCTCGGGGCATTCCGGCACGTGGGCGGCGAGGCTGTCCGCCACGGGGTCAGGGGCCTGCGCCCCGCTCCAGAAGCGCCCTTCGGCCCCATCCACGAGCCCGAGCGGCACTTTGGCGTCGCGCCCCAGCACGGCGGCGAGCGCGCGTTCGTAGCCGGGCTCGGCGCGCAGGGCGTCGATCGCGCGGGGGAGGCCATGTGCCGCCTTGGCGCCCTTGGCGCGGGCCTCGCGGTCGCGCATGAGGGCGGCGTGCTCGCGCTCCACGCCGGTCAGGTCGGCCTTGGCGCCCGCCAGCGCGGAGGCGGCGGCGTCACGCTCGGCCTGCAGCGCGCTCTTGCGCTGGCCCAGCGCTTCGAGCGCGGCGCGCGTGTTGGCCAGCGCGGTGCTGGCCGCTTCGGCCTGGGTGTGGGCGGCGGCGAGGGCCGTGTCGGGATCGTCCTCCTGGGCGAGGGCGGCGCGCTGCTGCTCCAGTTTTGCAGCTTCGGCGGCGAGCCGGTCGAGGCGGCCCTGTGCCTGCTCCAGCTCGGCGGCGGCGATGCGCCATTCGGCGTCGACCCCGGCCTGCGCGGCGGTGGCCTGCGCAAGGTCGAGTTCGGCGCTGCGGGCGGCGCGCTCCACCCCTTCCAATGCGTTGGCGAGGCGCGGGCGCAGGGCCTCGTCCTCGGCCAGCTTCGCGGCGCCCTCGGAAAGGTCCGTCTCCAGCTTGGCCAGCGCTTCGGCGGCTTCGCGCGTGACGCGGTCGGCGTGGTCGCGGTCTTCCTCCAGCCGGGCCTTCTGGCGGTCGAGGTCGGCGCGCCGCTCCTCGGCCGCGTCCAACTGGTTGGTAAGGGTGGACAAACGGTGCGCTTGGGCCTGGACATCGTCGCGCCGGTCGGTCTGCTCATCGCGCGCGGTGACAAGGCCTTGCGCGGCGGCGCCTTGGGCTTTCTGTGCCTCGAAGGCGGCGCGCTGGGCAGCCCCGACGCGGGTGTCGGCGGCCTCGGCCTCCTTCTTCGCGGCCTCGGCGGCGGCGGCGGCATCGCGCCAGCGCGCGTAGAGGAGGCGCGCCTCGGCGTGGCGGATCTGCTCGGAGATTTGCTTGTAGCGTTCGGCCGCCTTGGCCTGGCGGCGCAGCCCGGCGACCTGCTTGTCGAGGCCGGCCATGATGTCCTCGAGCCGGGCAAGGTTGGTCTCGGTCGCGCGCAGCTTCTGCTCGGCGTCCTTGCGGCGCACGTGGAGGCCTGAGATCCCCGCGGCATCCTCCAGCATGGCGCGGCGCTCGGCAGGCTTGGCCGCGACGACCGCCGCGATGCGGCCCTGGCTGACGAGCGCGGGGCTGTGCGCGCCGGTGGCGGCATCGGCAAAGATGAGCGCGACGTCCTTGGCCCGCACGTCGCGCCCGTTGACGCGGTAGGCCGAGCCTGCGCCGCGCTCGATCCGGCGCACGACCTCGAGCTCTTCGTCGTCGTGCGTCCGGGCCTGGAGGACGACTTCGGCAAAGGCGCGCGCGGGGCGGCCCGACGTGCCTGCGAAGATCACGTCCTCCATGCCGCCGCCGCGCATCGACTTGGCCGAGCTTTCGCCCATGACCCAGCGCAACGCTTCGAGGAGATTGGACTTGCCGCAGCCGTTGGGGCCCACGACGCCTGTCAGGCCGGGCTCGATGTGCAGTTCGGAAGGTTCGACGAAGCTCTTGAAGCCGGTGAGCTTGAGACGCCGGAAATGCACGGCGGTCCTACGCCCGCTCGGGGCAGGGAAGGACCGCCCGTAGCATCAGCGCGCGCCGGCCTGCTGCAGCTTGGCTTCAAGCGGCTTCCATTCCATCGATCCGACGTTGGCGCCGTTGATGAAGAAGGTGGGGGTGCCGGTGATGTTCTTTTCCTTGCCGGCCGCATCGGTCTGGTCCGCGAGGGCCTGCGCGGTCTCGGTCTTGGCGAGGCACTGTGCGCCCTGCTCCTTGGAGATCCCGCGCGAGGCGAAGAAGTCGGTCATGCCCGAGGCCTCGGCAAGCGCGGCGAACTGCTTGTCGCGCGGCATTGCGCCGATCTGCTGGAGCTTTTCCTCGCCCGCGCTCTGCAGGTTCTCGAACATGTTGGGCTGCCAGGCCCAGAACTGCTCGGCCAGCGGGATTACCGCCTCGTCCGAGCCGCAGGTGGCGAGCATCGTGGCCGAGAAGTCATAGGGGTTGAGCATGAAGAAGCGGATCTCGTAGCTGACGCGGCCGCTCTTAACGTAGTTATCGCGCAGGTCCGCGAAGCTTTCCTCGGCGAACAGTGCGCAGTGCGAGCACGACAGCGCGCCGTATTCGACGAGCTTGATCGGCGCGTCGGGGTTGCCCATGCGGTAGCCGCCGTCCTCGGTCTTGCTGATGACGCTGGCCCATTCGGTGCCCTCGGGCGGCGCGACGGTGGCGAGTGCCTCGCTGGCGACCGGCGCTTCGCTTTCAGCGGCCTTGTCGCCGCAGGCCGCGAGGCCAAGAGCGAGCGGGGCCACGAAGAGGCCGAGGGCGATCTTGCGCAGGGCAGGGGAAGTCATGTGTCGCGAATCCTTGGTTGATGAAGCAGTCTGGCAGAAACCGGGCGCAAGGTTGAGGGGCGCGCAGCCCCGCATGGCCATCTTTGCACAGTTGGGGGGCACAGTTGGAGGCGGAAAAAAGGCGGGCTCAGATCTGCCCGGCGGTGTTGGCGGCGAGCGCCTTGGTGATCGCGGCGGACAAGTCCTTCCACTGCGTCGCCTGGAGCGGGCCGCCCATCGGGCTCTGGAGGACCTTGCCGTCCTTCGTGGCGTAGAGGACCTTGCCGTTGATGACGATCCCGGGCGTGCCGGTCAGCTTGAGCTGCGAGGCGGCCTCGTACTGCGCCATGACCTTGTCGAGTTGGGCCTTGTCGGCGAGGCACTGGTCGGCCTTGCTGCGGGTGATGCCGAAGTGTTCGACCTTCTTGTAGAAATCGAGGTCGCTGGCGATGGCGCGCAGGCGCTGGGGCAATTCGCCTTCGGCCCAGCGCGTGCGCTGCGCTTCGCTGGCCGATGCCGCCTTGGGAAGCCAGGTGTCCTGCGAGGCGAGGAAGGCGTTGTGGCGTACGAAGAAGGTCTTGGGATCGCCGCACGAGGTGAGGAGCGCAATGGTGATATCGACCGGGTTGCGCACCAGGTTCGAGACGGTGAGCGCCACCTTGCCCTGCGGGATCGCGGTCGTGCGCAGGACGGGATCGGATTCGCGGTGGAGCGCGGCGCAGTGCGAGCAGGTGTAGCTGATGTACTCGGTGACCTTCACCGGCGCGGCGGGGTTGCCCAGCGTGTAGCTGCCGTTGCCCGTCACCGTGACCTGCCCGTTGCGGTTGGTCTTGCTTTCGGCGGCACTGGCGTGCGTTGGCGCAGTCAGGCTGCCCGCCGCCAGCGCGGCCGCGCCCAGCGCGAGGAGGGAGAGGGTCTTGGTGGCAGGTGTCATGTCTCGTCGTTCCGTTCGGCTTTGGCGCCCATGCTGCGGGCCAGCGATTCCAGCACCGCGCGCAGCTCCGGGTCGCCGATGTCGCGCAGCGATTCGCCCAGTTCGTAGGGGACCGGTTTGAGGGAAGGCGGCGCGGCGCGGCTTTGCGTGGCAGGCGGTGGCTTAACCTCGCCTTGCCGGATCTTGACCTTGGCGACCGCCTTGTAGCCGAAGAAGCGGTTCACCCGGTCCATGATCTCGGGGATCACGTGCTGGATCAGCGTGGCGTGGGCGGGCTTGACCACCAGCTGCAGGATGCCGTCGCACTTCTCTCCGGGCGGGAAGCGGATCGCCTCGGGCGTGCAGACGCGGGCGTGGCGCGCGCCCACGATCTCGGGCCAGCGCGTCACCACGCTCGACTGCACGAAGCCGAAGCGGCGAAAGGCGGTGCGCCCGACATTGGGCATGAGGTCGCTGATCGCGCGGGCCTGTCCGCCGCGCGCGCGTTCGAAGGCCTTGGGCGCGGCCTTGCCCTTGGTCTTGCTCGGCTTCTTGTCCACGGTGCTGTCCAGAGTCTTGCTGTGCCTTTTGCGCGATTTGGGCCGTTCCCTTGCGCGGCCTCCAATGCCATAGGGGGCGCATGGATGCCAGCCGCGAAACCACCGCCGAGCGACTTCTCGACTGGTACGATGTGAACGCGCGCACGCTGCCCTGGCGCGCGCCGCCCGGAACGCCCGCACCCGATCCCTACCGCGTCTGGCTTTCCGAGGTCATGCTCCAGCAGACCACCGTGGCTGCGGTGAAGGAGTACTTCGCCAAATTCATCCGCCTGTGGCCGAGTGTGGCCGACCTTGCCGCCGCGCCCGACGAGGAGGTCATGGCCGCCTGGGCGGGGCTGGGCTATTACGCGAGGGCCCGCAACCTGCTCGCCTGCGCGCGCGAGGTGGCCGCGCGCGGCGGGACCTTTCCCGAGACCGAAGCCGAGCTGCGCACGCTGCCGGGCCTTGGCCCCTATACCGCTGCCGCGGTCGCCGCGATTGCCTTTGGCGCGCGCGCGGTCGTGGTTGATGCCAATGTCGAGCGCGTCGTCTCGCGCCTTTTCGCGATCGAGATACCGCTGCCCGCCAGCCGTCCCGAGATCCGCGAGCGCACCGAGGAAATCACGCCCGATGCCCGCGCGGGTGACTTTGCCCAGGCGATGATGGACCTGGGCTCGGGTATTTGCACGGTGCGTGAGCCCAAGTGCCTGCTCTGCCCGCTCTCGGACACTTGCGCCGCACGCGCTTCGGGAGACCCGGCGCGTTTGCCGGTCAAGGCACCCAAGAAGGCGAAGCCCACCCGCACGGGCCGGGCCTTCTGGATCGAGACACGGATCGCCGGCGAGGACCATGTCTGGCTGGTGCGCCGCGCGGGCAAGGGGATGCTGGGCGGGATGCGCGCGCTTCCCGACGATGGCTGGGCCGCGCGCCAGGACGGCCATGGCGAGGACCTGGCGCAAGGGCCCTGGGAGCCGGCGGGCCGGGTTTCCCATGTCTTCAGCCACTTCGCGCTGGACTTGCGCCTCGCCATCCACGCCGGAGCGAGCCCGCCTCAGGACCTGGGAGAAGGCGAGTGGTGGCCGCTTGAAAAGCTGGATGAAGCCGGGCTCCCCACGCTCTTTGCCAAGGCCGCGCGGCTGGCGCTGGCGCACACGGGAGAGGATGCATGACGCGCGAGGTCGAGGGTTTGCAGCATGCGCTCGACCGGCGCCGTCTTCTCATGCTGGGCGCCGCGGCGGGGCTGGGCGCGCCACTGCTGCCCCGGCTGGCGCTTGCTGCGCAGGACCGTGACCTGTTGCCGCGCGTGCGCGCCGTCCTCGCGCGCTGGACTGGGCCGGGGCGCTTTCCGGGCATGATCGCGACGCTGGGGCTTCCCGGGCAAGCGCCCGAATATGTCCTCTCGGGCATGCAGAGCTTTACCGAAGACTCGGCGATGCGGCCCGACAGCCTCTTTCGCATCTATTCGATGACCAAGCCGGTCACCGGCATGGCCGCGATGCAGCTGATCGCCGATGGCCTGCTCGGCCTCGACCAGCCGCTGCACGAAATCCTGCCCGAATACGCGGACATGCAGGTGCAGGACCGCTACGACGGCTCGCTCGATGCGCTGCACGACGCGCCCCGCGCGATCACCATCCGCCATCTCCTCACCCACACCGCCGGGATCGGCTACACCATCGTCCAGAAGGGGCCGATCAAGGACCTGATGGAGCAAAAAGGCCTGATCCCGGGGCAGGTCAGCCGCCTGAAGGTGCCGGGCATCTTCAATGGCGAGACGGTGGGCAGCCTCGACCTTTTCGCCTCGCGTCTCGCGCAGGTGCCGCTGGTGGCCGATCCGGGCACCAAGTGGATCTACTCGATGGGGCTGGACCTGTTGGGCCGGGTCATCGAGGTGGTCTCGGGCCTTGCCTTCGACAGGTACCTGCGCGAGGTGATCTTCGCGCCCGCAGGCATGGAGAGCACCACCTTCCAGGTCCCGCGCGAGGAGGCGGGGCGTCTTACCACCAACTACGGGGCGCTCGGGCAAGGGCTCGTGCCCATCGATACGGGCGCGGATTCGATCTACCTCGATCCCCCGCCCTTTCCCTTCGGTGGTGCCGGGCTGGTCAGTACCCCGGCCGACTATGACCGCTTCCTGCGCCTGCTCGCCCAGTTCGGCGAGCTGGACGGGCGGCGCATCCTCTCCGAACTCGCCGTGCGCACGGGCACCCGCAACCTCCTGCCCGAAGGCGTCGCAGGCCCGGTCACGCAAGGGCGGCCGTCCAGCTTCGGCGCGGGTGGGCGCGTGGGGATGGGGCCGGAGAGCGGTATGTTCGGCTGGTCGGGCGCGGCCGGAACGGTCGCCATGGTCGATATGGCCAAGGGGCTGCGCTCGCAGATCTTCGTCCAGTTCATGCCGCCCGAGGCCAGCCGCCTGCTTCCCGAATTCCAGTCGGCGCTCAAAGCCGACGTGACCGCGCTCCTGGAGAGAACCTGACATGCCCGCCCGTCCTGCCACCGTCCCGATCGCGCCGATTTCCTACGCTGGATCGCCGCTCGACCGGGCCGATCACATCCGCACCAGTCCCGAGGCGCTGGCGCAACTGCGTGGGCCCGGCGCGCGGGTGCTCCTGCTCGACGGGCTCGACCCGGTGCTGACCTCGCAGGACACGCTGCGCTGGGGCGATCTCGATGCCGTGTCGCCCGAGGCTGAACTGGTGTTTCTGGGCCTCGACGGTGAAGGCACGGAGCGCCGCGCCTGCTTCGCGCCCGTCCCCGTGGTCAAGCCGGGCGAGACCCCGCACGCCGGGCCCGCCAGCTGGAGCGCGATGGCGGTGCTCTCCCACGAGGAACTGGCGATCTACGGCGGCGCGCGCGCGCTCGTCGGCTGGCACGCGCGGCACCGCTTCTGCGCGCAGTGCGGCAGCGAAACCGTGCTCGACAAGGGCGGCTGGCAGCGCACCTGCACCTCGGCCACGTGCGGCGTGCCCCATTTCCCGCGCGTCGATCCGGTCACGATCATGTCGGTCGAGCATGAGGACCGGCTGCTCCTGGGGCGCCAGCCGCGCTTTCCCGAAGGGCGCTACTCCGCGCTCGCCGGGTTCGTGGAGCCGGGCGAGACAGTGGAAGAGGCGGTTGCCCGCGAGGTTTTCGAGGAAGCGGGCGTGCGCGTCCATGACGTGACCTACATCGCCAGCCAGCCCTGGCCCTTCCCGTCCTCGCTGATGATCGCCTGCCACGCGGTGGCCAAGGACGATGCCATCACCATGGACGAGACCGAACTCGACGACGTGCGCTGGTTCACCCGCGCCGAAGTCGAGGAAGCCGTTGCGGCCAAGACCGAGCGGGGCGAGGCGGGCCTCGCCTTCGACGCCCCGTCGCAGAGCGCGGTGGCCTATGTCCTGCTCAAGTGGTGGCTGGATCGCGGGCCGGTGACGTAAGGGAAGAAGTGATGATTCAAGGGGCCATCGCCCCTTGACCCCCAAATGGGCGACCTCACCATTCTCGGCCCACGCAGCTGGTGAGAGGTGAGGTCGACGGTATGGGGAGCCCGAGGGCAATGGCCCTCGGAATCATCCTTCTGACGTCCTCATTTCGTCTTGAAACCCGGCTTTCCGATGTTCGACGACGCCTTAAACCAGCCCCAACTTCATCAGCTCGCGCGCCAGCTTGGGGGGCATGATGTCGCCGCTGTCCTCGCCGTCGGTGAGGTCGCGCGGGGCGTCCTCGTCCTTGAGGTAGCGCCAGCCCTGGTGGGCGCGCTTGGGCTTGGTGACGACCGGGATCAGGCGCGGTTCGAGGCGGATGTGCCAGCGCCCGTCGCTCTCGCGTTGTTCAAAGCCCAGGATCGGCGAGCGTCCGATGAGCGCGTGCTCGAAGATCCAGTAGAGCGATCCGCCCACCATCTCCTCCTGCCGCTTGGGCACGTAGCGGGTGGTGAGGCGCGCCTCGCCGAAGGGCGCGTGGCTTTCCAGCCAGGCGCGCAGGTCGGCGGGGCTCTGGGCGGCAAAGGCAATCTTCGTCATGTGCAGCG
Organism: Novosphingobium decolorationis; assembly: GCF_018417475.1. NCBI lineage: Bacteria > Pseudomonadati > Pseudomonadota > Alphaproteobacteria > Sphingomonadales > Sphingomonadaceae > Novosphingobium > Novosphingobium decolorationis. Next base: position 2,505,191 of record NZ_CP054856.1, on the reverse strand, counting down.
GCATCACAGGCTAGATAGGGAGGATGGGCGCGAACGCCAACACGGTTCTTGCGTGTGCGCTCAGCCCACCAGCCCGGACATCGTGGCCAGGCCCAGGAAGACGAGGAAGCCCATCGAATCGGTCGTCATCGTCACGAAGACCGAGGACGAGATCGCCGGGTCGGCGTTGAGGCGTTCGAGCGCGAGCGGGATCAGCACGCCCGCCATTCCCGCGATCACGATGTTGGTCATCATGGCCGCGGCGATCACTCCGCCCAGCATAGGATTGCCGAAGATCAGCGAGACCGCGAGGCCGATGATGACGGCGACCGTGCCGCCATTCAGAAGCGCGATGGACATCTCGCGCCGGACCGCGCGCCAGGCGTTACTCGGGGTAAGCTGGTTCATCGCGAGCGCGCGCACGGTGACGGCCAGCGTCTGCGTGCCTGCGTTGCCACCCAGCCCCGCCACGATCGGCATGAGCGTGGCGAGCGCGACCATGGCCGCGATGGTGTCCTCGAACATGGCGATGACCGCCGAGGCGAGCGTGGCGGTGAGCAGGTTCGCGATCAGCCAGCGCACGCGCCCCGACCAGGCATCGCGGATCGGCTCGTTGATGTCGCCGTCGCCCGCGCCGGAGAGGAGCAGGGCGTCCTCGCCCGCTTCCTCGGAAATGATGTGGACCACGTCGTCGACCGTGATCTGGCCGATCAGGCGGCCCGAGGTGTCGACCACCGCGGCCGAGATCAGCGCGTACTTCTGGAAGCGCAGCGCGACCTCTTCCTGGTCCATGTCGACCGGGATCAGCGTCTGCTCGCGCTTCATCACGTCGTAGAGCGGGATGTTGCGCGGGCAGCGCAGGATCCAGGACAGGACGCAGGTGCCGATCGGGCGGTGCATCGGATCGACGATGAACACTTCCCAGAACTCGGTCGGCAGTTCGCGGTGTTCGCGCAGGAAATCGATGAGGTCGCCCACCGTCATCGTCTCGGGCACGGCCACGAACTCGCGGCTCATCATGCGCCCGGCGGATTCGTCGGGGTAGGACAGCGCCGATTCGATGGCCGCGCGGTCTTCCGGCTCCATCTCGGCCAGGACCGCGCGCTGGTTGTCCTCGTCGAGGTCCTCCAGCATCGCGACGGCATCGTCGGTGTCGAGCTCGCCGGCAAAGCCCGCGACCACTTCGGCGGGCAGCGTCTCGACGAGGAGCTCGCGCACCCAGTCGTTCAGCTCGGCGATGACCTCCACGCCCATGAGGTCGCGGATCGAGCGCGCCAGCACCGGGCGCTCGTCGGCATCGACCAGCTCGAACAGGTCGGCGATGTCGGCGGGGTGGAGCGGTTCGACCAGTTCGTAGACGCGGTCGAAGTCTTCCTCCCACAAGGCGTCCTTGACCGCGCGGACGTAATCGGCCTTGAGGCGGTTGTCCTCGTCGAGGCTTTCGCTCTCGGTTTCAGGCTCACCGTCCGGATCCTCGGGAAATTCGGACGCAGCAAGGCTCTCGTCGCGCAGATCCGCGTCCTCGATGCGTTCGTCCTTGAGATCCGTATCGCTCATGGGGCGGGTCTACGCGGCAATTTCGCAATTGCAACAGTTCCCCCCGGCGCGGATGAATTTCGTGCACGCTGGCCGCGCGGAACGTGACAACGGCGCACCATCGCCTATATCGGGGGCCGGTTCACATGGCGCCCGCCCCCGCGCGGCCTGCCAGCCCACCTAACGGCCCGCATCCGCGCGGCGACAGGAGTTTTCGATGGCTGATGAATTTCTCACCTTCACGCTCGACACCGGCAACGGCGAAGGCGGCGACGTCAAGATCAAGCTGCGCCCCGACCTGGCCCCCGGTCACGTCGAGCGCATCAAGGAGCTGACCTCGGAAGGTTTCTACGACGGTATCCTCTTCCACCGCGTGATCCCCGGCTTCATGGCGCAGGGCGGCTGCCCCAACGGCACCGGCATGGGCGGTTCGGACAAGCCCGACCTGCAGGCGGAATTCAGCGCCGAACCGCACGTGCGCGGCGTGTGCTCGATGGCCCGCACCAGCTACCCGCACTCGGCCAACAGCCAGTTCTTCATCTGCTTCGACGATGCGCGCTTCCTCGACAAGCAGTACACCGTCTGGGGTGAAGTGGTCGAAGGCATGGATCACGTCGACGCGCTGCCCAAGGGCGAGCCGCCGCGCGAGCCGGGCAAGATCGTGAAGGCCGCGCTCTCGTAAGAGTGCGGGCCGCATCCGCGCCCCATGTGGGGGGCGGATACGCTGAAAAAGGGCGCTTCCTCTTGAGGGGGCGCCCTTTTTTCGTGGGCGTGATCCAGAACACACCCCTTGCGGCGAATCGCTTGGTATCCTCGCCCCTTGATGGAGGGTGTGATGAGCAGCGAACGGGTGGCGGTGCACATACGCGCAGAGGATTGCGGGGCCGGGCGGGAGGAGCGCCCTGGTCCCGTGATTCCCTGGCAGGACTATGCGCCCGGTTGGGCGCTGCTGGGCTTCATGGCTTACGTCTTCGTCGTACGCCTGTTCGACACCGACCGGATGCTGGCCTGGCGGGTCTCGCGCGAGGCGCTCGGGGAGGGGCACCTCGCCACGCTGCAGATGCACATGTTCGCCCATGCCTCCGCGCTGCACCTTGCGATCACGGCCTTTGCCTTCGTGCCGCTGGCCGCGCTGGCGGTGCACCGGCTGGGCGGGGGGCTGTGCGCCTGGCTGCGCCTTGGCCTGCTGTTCGAGGCCAGCGGGCTGGCCGGGGGGCTGGCCTATCTTGCGCTCCACCGCGCGGGAGGCGAGGGCCTGCTGGGGGCCTCGGGCGTGGTGTTCGGGCTGATCGGCTTTCTCGCCCGGCACAAGGCGATGACCGCGGGCGTGGGCGAGGTCTGCTCGGTGGCGATGGGGCGCGAGGTGCTGGCCATGGCGCGGACCCAGTTCTGGGCGGTCTGCGCGCTGGGCGGGGTGCCGGTGCTCTTCGAGGCCGCCTCGGGGCTCGCCTGGGAGGCCCATCTGGGCGGATTTGTCACCGGGTTCCTGCTTGCCCCGGCTCTGGTGGCGCTGGGCGCGCTGGGCAAGACGGGCGCTTGCGGCGAGGGATAGACCGACGGGCCGGATCGCGCTGATCCGGCCTGACGGACGTAAGGGGGGGGCTTGCGGTGTTCGGGCCTTGGCCCGGAAGTCTTAGAGGCCAGCCTGCTGCAGCCACTCGTGGAACATGCGCACGGGACGCGTTTCGAGCGCCTTGGGGCGGCACACGAACCAGTAGCGGTAGGGGCTTTCCACGTCGATGTCGTAGAGGCGCGCGAGGCGGCCGTCGTTCGAGCGGCGGAAGTGATCATCGTGCATGATCGCGATGCCCAGCCCCTGCGCGGCGGCTTCGAGCACGAGCTGGCCGGAGTCGAACTTGTCGACCGAGGCGGGCTCCAGATCGGGCAGGCCGATCGCCTTCTTCCACGCATCGAGGCTGTCGGGCAGATCCTGGTGGATCAGGAAGGTCTGTTTGGAGAGCTTGTCCTTGTCCGGGCGCGGTCCCAGGTCGTTGGCCATCTCGCGCGAGACGATGCCATAGACCTTGTTGTGGTCAAGCTGGACACGGTAGAAGGCCGGGTCGGGTTCCTTGGCCAAGATCACCGCGGCGTCGAGCGTGTCGCCCACGCGCGCTTCGAGGTGCGTGCCGGTGTCGATGTCGATGTGCAGGCGCGGGTGCAGCTTGCGCAGCTCGGGCAGGCGCGGGAACAGGCGCTGGCCACCGAACAGCGAGGGGACGCCCAGGTGCAGGCGCAGGACCTGGCCGCGGTCGATCTGCGATTCCACCGCCTCGGCCAGCTCCTCGAGCTTGGGGCCGACGACGTTGTAGAAGGCCTGGCCTTCGTCGGTCAGCTTCATAGCCTGGTGCTGACGGGTGAACAAACGCTTGCCGGTGAAGTCCTCGAGAGCGGCGACACGGCGGGAGAGGGCGGACGGACTGAGCGCGAGCTCGTTCGCGGCGGCCTTGGCGGAACCTAGGCGGACGACGCGGACGAACGCTTCAAGCGCGCGCAGTGGGGGAAGTCGACGTACGGGCAATGTCTCTGGTCTTTTCGCTTCGGTTCACCGCGCGCGGGAGTGCGCCGGTGTGCATGGGTACTCTCAGTCTTCCTCTCGGACGGGCTCTTCGAGAGGCGGGTGGAGGCGAAGCCTCGTGACGTGCCGCTCGTTGCCGTCGGTAATTTCTATGCGCCAGCCGCTGTCGTGCTCCAGGATCGTGCCGACCTGGGGGACCTGCTCGGCGAGGACGAAAGCCAGGCCGCCCAGAGTATCCACGGCTTCCTCGATCTCGGCAAGGCGCGGGTCGATGCGCTCGGCCACATCCTCAAGCTCGGCGCGCGAATCTGCGTCCCAGACCCCGTTCTCGAGCGGCACCAGCCACTCCTCGGCGGCCTCGTCGTGCTCGTCCTCGATATCGCCGACGATTTCCTCGACGAGGTCCTCGATGGTGATGATGCCGTCGGTGCCGGTGTACTCGTCGATGACGACGGCGAGGTGCACGCGCTGGGCGCGCATGTCGGCCAGCACGTCGAGCGCGCCGCGCGACTGGGGCACGAACAGCGGCCGGCGCAGCAGGCTGGTCCAGTCGGCCGGGGCCGGCTCCCCGCGCGCGAGGATCGGGAACACGTCCTTGATGTGGATCATGCCCTTCACGTCATCGAGCGATTCGCCATAGACCGGCAGGCGCGAATGGCCGTGCTCGGCAAAGGCCTCGACCACTTCGTCAAAGCTGGCCGAGGCGGCAATCGCCACGATCTCGCCGCGCGGGATCGCGATGTCGTCGGCATCGTGCTCGGAAAAGTGGAGGAGGTTGCGCAGCATCTGGCGCTCGAGCGGCGACAGGTCGCCGCTGGGCGCTCCGTTTGCGTCGGTCTCGCCCTCATGGTTGTTGATGACGTCTTCCAGCTGCGCGCGCAGCGACTGGTCGGCGTCCCCCTGGAACAGTTTGCGGAATGCACGCCAGAGCGTGCCGGTACTGTCCCCGTCTCCTGGGTCGGTGTGGCGGCCATTTTCGGCCATCGTGATTGGGTATCCCTCGAAGGTTAGTTGCGGTCCCCATATGGGTCGGCAATGGCAAGAATCGCAAGTGCCTTTGTTTCGAGCGCCTCCATGGCCTCGGCATCGGCGTCGGAAATCTCATGGTCGAGGCCCGCCAGGTGCAGCAGGCCGTGGATCAGGAGGTGTGTTGCATGTTCCTGAATAGAAACGTTTTTCTCGCTTGCTTCGCGCGCGCAGGTCTCCGCGGCGAGAGCGATGTCACCCAGCATTTCGGGCGGGCCGTCTTGCTGTAAATTCAACAGTTCGACACGTTCCAGCATGGGGAAGGAAAGAACGTTGGTGGGCTTGTCCTTGGCGCGCCACTCGCGGTTGAGCGTGTGCACCTGCGAATCCGAGGTGAACAGAACGCTGGTAAGCAGCCGTTCGTGCCCCAGTTCGGGAGCCACCTGGACGAGCGCCTCGAGCGCCCGTTCGGCCAGGTCCACCCAATCGGTGTCGCCGGGCCAGGGGGCTTCGATGTCGATCTCGAGTTCCATCGCCGCCCCTTAGCGCTCCAATGCGTCCGGGTCGAGCGGGGAAAAGCGGGAATTCGGCCCTTTTTGCAATCGATATTGCAGGGCGCGCGTCACGTTGAGGTCACAAAGCGCAAGGCAATAATCCAGGCCGAAAGGTCTGTGCGCAAACTGCAAGGGCGCCTGGCAGGGAGCAAGGAAGAGACCTTCCGAGGGCCATCGCCCTCGGGCTCCCCAGACTGTCTGGCTCACCCTTGTCGCGCTGCGTTGGCGAAGGACGGTGAGGTCGCCCATTCTGGGGTCAAGGGGGATGACCCCTTGAATCGTGTCTTCCTTCCCTTCTTAGCCCTCGTCGTACTGCGAAAGCGGGCCCTCGTAGGCTTCGACGATGCGGCCCACGATGGGATGGCGCACAACGTCGGCGGCGGAGAAGCGGGTGACGGCAATCCCGTCCACGCCTTCGAGCTTGGTCACGGCATCGGCAAGGCCCGACATGCGGTCGCCACCGGGAATGTCGACCTGCTTGGGGTCACCGCACACCACCATCCGGCTGTTCTGGCCGAAGCGGGTGAGGAACATCTTCATCTGTTCGCGCGTGGTGTTCTGCGCCTCGTCGAGGATGACGAAGGCATCGGCCAGCGTGCGTCCGCGCATGAAGGCGATCGGCGCGATCTCGATCTCGCCGCTGGCGAGGCGGCGTTCCACCTGCTCGGGCGGCATGCAGTCATAGAGCGCGTCGTAGAGCGGGCGCAGGTAGGGATCGACCTTGTCCTTCATGTCGCCGGGCAGGAAGCCCAGCTTCTCGCCCGCCTCGACCGCGGGGCGCGAGAGGATCAGGCGCTGGACCGAGCCGGTCATCAGCTGCGAGACGGCCTGCGCGACCGCGAGGTACGTCTTGCCCGTGCCCGCCGGGCCGAGCGCGAAGATGACGTCCGACTTGGCGAGCGCGCGCATGTACTCGATCTGGGTGGTCGAGCGCGGCACGATGGTCTTGCGCCGGGTGCGGATCATGATCGGCGGGCCCTTGCCGCCGTTGTCGGCATCGCCGGTGATGATGCCATCGAGAGTGGGTTCGGCCGACATCGAGATGAGCGCCTCGATCGCGCCCGAATCAAGCTCCTGGTGGCCCTGTTCAAGCTGCCGGTACATGCCCGTCACCGTTTCGCGCGCGCGGGCGACGGCGTCTTCGGGGCCCTCGATCTGGATCTTGTTGCCGCGCGCGGCGATGTAGACGCCGAGGCGGTTCTCCACCTGCACGAGATTGGAATCGAACTGTCCGAACAAGGCCCCCAGCAGCGTGGGTTCGTCGAATTCCACTTCGACACGGGCGCGACGGTGGGTGTCGGGCCTCAGGTGCACCGTATCGTTGTCGGCGCGGGCTGCTTTACGGGCCATGCGTTCCTTTCTGATGAGGATGGTTTGCTTCCAAGGCGAAAGATGGCCCTGTGCGCGCCCGCTTGCAAGAGGGGGGTGGATCGCAGGGGCGTTGGCGGTGGAAAAGAATCGGCCCGGAAAGCCCGCACGGGGCATCGCCCAAGCCGTGCAATCTATCGGATACTGGAATTATTTTCAGAGGGTTGCTGTTTCAATCTGGCGGGCGATCCCACGCATTTGCGCGGGTTTCCCGGGACCTGTCGCAGCGCTGCGACACTGCTGAGCGGGAGGTGTACGGCGCGCTCCTGCTTCGTTCATTTAGGGTGGGTAAAACCTGAATGCACAGACCGCCACCCCGGCTGCATGTTGAAGGAGTTTTTTCATGCGTAAGTTCATCCTGATGGCCCTTGCCGCCAGCGTTGCCGTTCCCACCCTGGCGGTGCCGACGATGGCCTCGGCCCAGAGCTACCGCGAGGCGCGCGAAAGCCAGCGCGACCTGCGCGAGGCGCGCCGTGACCTGCGCCAGGCCGAGCGCCATGGCGACCGCCGCGATGTCCGCGAGGCGCGCCGCGACGTGCGCAGCGCGAGCCGCGAGGCGCGTGAGGACTGGCGCGACTACCGCCGCAGCCACCGCAACGTCTACCACCGCTCGGCCTACCGCGGTCCCTCGGGCTATCGCTACAGCCCGGTTGCGGTGGGGCACCGCTTCCAGCCCGCCTATTACGGCAGCCGTTACTGGGTGAACGACTACGCCCGCTATCGTCTCCCGGCGCCCCGCGCCGGTGCGCGCTGGGTGCGCTACAACAACGACGTGGTCCTGGTGAACGTCCGCAATGGACGTGTTCTCACCGTCTACAACGGCTTCTTCTGGTAAGTTGCCCCCTTCCAGCGAGTCCCCTACGGCGGCCCCGGTGAGCAAGCACCGGGGCCGCTTTGTATCTGGGGAATGCGAAAGGGAGAGGGCGAAAACGTCAGAAGAGATATATCCGAGGGCCATCGCCCTCGGGCTCCTCGAATTGTCGAGCGCACCTTTCACGCGCTAGCGCGGCCGAGAATGGCGAGGCTGCCCATTCTGGGGGCTAGGGGCGATGGCCCCTTGAAATGATGCCTCCCTTCTCCCCCTCGAAAAGGCGCGCCTTTGCGGCGAGTTGGGGCCTGCGCGGCGCGGGTGCGCTTGCCCGGGCCGCACAGGGCCGATAGCCTGAGCTACATGAACCAATCTCTCGTGGCTTCGTCCGCCGCTCCGTCGGCTCGTCTCGGTCTCGCGCGCAAGGGTGTTCCCGTGGCAGCGCTCGCCCTCGCTCTGGCGCTCGCGGGCTGCAAGGGCGATGCGCCGCCCGCCGGAGAGCCGAGCGCGACAGCCAGTGCGGGGGCGTCCGACGCGCTCGTCGCGGATCCCGAGGCCTTCGTGCAGAACTACGTCGAGGACGAACTGGGCGGCGATCTGGGCGTGGTGCATGTCAATAGCGCGAAAATGGACCTCGATGGCGATGGCACCGAAGAAGTGCTGGCCTACGCCAGCGGGGCAATGATGTGCGGGACGGGTGGGTGCAACCTGCTCGTGCTCAAGCCCGAGGGCGACAGCTTCCGGATCGTGGGCGATCTTTCGGTGGTGCAGCTCCCCGTCGGTGTGCTCGACAGCACGACCAACGGCTGGCGCGACCTTGCCGTTTCGGTTTCCGGTGGGGGCATGGCCGCCGGTATCCGCCGCGTTCCGTTCGACGGAGAGCGCTACGCCTCCAACCCGACGAGCGCCGGGGTGGATGAGGCGGCAGGCATGGGCACCGTGCTCATCACGCCCGACGATCTCAATCCGCCCGAGGACGAGGACGCCGCCGCGCAGCCCTGAATCGGGGCCCTGAGGCGGGGCCAGAGCTGGCGCGTCAGGCGGCGAGCCAGTCGCGCAGGTGCGCGGTGACCGCCGCGCCCTTTTCCATCGGCGCCATGTGGCCGCATTGCTCCACGAGTTCGAGCCGCGCACCGGGCGTGTGGGCGGCAATGTCGCGCGCGCGCTCGGGCGGTGTCAGCTTGTCCTGCGCGCCCGCCAGCACCAGGGCTGGAACATTGATCCGGGCAAGGTCGGCGCGCGAATCGGGGCGAGCCATGATCGCGCGCTGCTGGTTGGCGTAGGTCTCCAGTCCGACGCCAAGCGCCATTGCGACGACCGCTTCGGCCGTGGCGCGCGCCGTGTCGGGATGGACGAGCCGTCGCAGGCTGCCGCGCAGCACCGCCTCCAGGCTGCGCTTGCGCGCGGTGGTGATCGCGGCCTGGCGCAGCCGCGCGGCGTCGGCATCGTCCGCGCCCGCGCTGGTGTCGAGAAAGGCGATCCGGCTGATCCGTTCGGGGGCCTGGCGCCAGATTTCCATCGCCACGTAGCCGCCCATCGAGAACCCTGCGAGCGCGAAGCGCGGCGGAGCCGCGGCGAGGATTCGGCGTGCCATCGCGGGCAGGGTGTCGTCGTGCAGCGTGTCGCCGATCATGGGTGCGGCGACATCGGCAAGCCCCTCGACCTGCGCGGCCCACAAGGTCTCGTCGCACGACAGGCCCGGGACGAGCACGAGCGGCTGGCGCGCGTCGGCGCCCCTCGGCATGTCGGTCATGGTCGCAGCGTCAGGCCGAGGCCGGGACCTTCAGCGCACCCGCGATCGAGTTGGGCCCGGCTTCGACCAGTTCGACGGTGACGACATCGCCCACGGCGACATCGCCCGTGAAGTGGACCGACTGCAGCCAAGGCGACTTGCCCAGCCATTGGCCGGGGTGCTTGCCACGCCGCTCGACCAGGACCTCGCAGGTCTTGCCGACAGAGGCGGTGTTGAAGGCGTACTGGTCGCGGTTGAGCGCTGTCTGCAGGCGCTTCAGGCGCTCGTCCATGACGGCCATGGGAACCTGCTCGCCCATCGTCGCGGCCGGGGTGCCCGGGCGCGGCGAATACTTGAAGCTGAAGCACTGCGCGTAGCCGACCGTATCGACCAGCCCGAGCGTTTCCTCGAACTCGGCGTCGGTCTCGCCGGGGAAGCCGACGATGAAGTCGCCCGAAAGCGCGATGTCGGGACGTGCCTTGCGCACCTCTTCCAGGATCGTGAGGTATTTCTCGACCTGGTGCGCGCGGTTCATCGCTTTGAGCACGCGGTCGCTGCCCGACTGCACGGGAAGGTGCAGGAAGGGCATGAGCTTGGCGACATCGCCGTGCGCCTCGATCAGGCCCTGGGTCATGTCGTTGGGGTGGCTGGTGGTGTAGCGGATGCGGGCCAGATCGGGGATCTCGGCCAGCTCGCGGATGAGGCCGTCGAGCCCGACGCTCTGCCCCTTCGCGTTTGCGCCGGTCCAGGCGTTGACGTTCTGGCCCAGGAGCGTGATCTCGCGCGCGCCGGCCTCGACAAGGCGCTTGGCCTCCTCGATGAGGTCGGCGTGCGGGCGCGAGATTTCCGCGCCGCGGGTATAGGGCACCACGCAGTAGGTGCAGAACTTGTCGCATCCTTCCTGCACGGTGAGGAATGCGGTGGGCCCGGAGCGGCGGCGCTTGGGCAGCGCGTCGAACTTGGTCTCGGCGGGCATGTCCGTATCGGTCATGCGCCGACCTTCTGAGGCCGCCTTCACCATGTCGGGGAGGCGGTGGTAGGCCTGCGGGCCGACGACCATCTTCACGGCAGGGGCGCGCGCCATGATCTCTTCGCCCTCGGCCTGCGCGACGCAGCCCGCGACCGCGATCAGCGGCGAGGAGCCATCCTCACGGCGCAGGCGGCCGATGTCCGAATAGACCTTTTCGGCGGCCTTTTCACGGATGTGGCAGGTGTTGAGGACGACGAGGTCGGCGTCCTCGCCCTCGGGCGCGGGGGTGATCCCCTGCTCGGCCAGGAGTTCGGCCATGCGATCGCCGTCGTAGACGTTCATCTGGCAGCCAAAGCTCTTGACCCGGTAGGTCTTCGGATTCGCAGGTGGGGGCGCGGAATGGGACATGGCGCGCCGTTACACGCCTTTGCGCGGGTTTTGAAGAGGGGGAGGTGCCGGGAGCGACGCGCAAGGGCGCTCCCGGCGGGCAAAGGTTTCAGGAGACGGAGGCTGCCGCAGCGTCCAGGGCCGGTTCGTCAGCACCTGTCTCGCCGCCCTGGGTCATGGGAACCTGGAGGGGGCGACAGGCTGCGCGGCGAAGGCAAGTTCGACGTCTTCGTCGATGAAGCCGCCCACCTGGCCGCCCATGGGAAGAACGGCGCTGGTCCCGGTCATGAAGAAACCGGCCACGGGCACGAGCGCGATGGCCCCGACCACCCCGGCCGTTCCGGTGACGCCCTTGTCATCGAAGTTCCCGGTCAGGCGGATCTGGCGCCCGTCGACGCGCAAGTACAGGAGCCGGGCTTCCAGCTTGCCCGACTTGCCCCACATGCCCTTGTTCCGCACGCTCGTGAGTTCGCCCCACGCGGGAGACCCCGCCGGAATGACCTGGACGCCATTGACCTCGACGGGGGCGGCAACCTCCAGCTGGAAGCGCTGCCCGACCTTGGCGACCTTCTTCTTGGTGGTGATCTCTTCAAGCAGGCGGAGCTGGATGGGGGTTCCCGCGCGAAGGACGGCGTTGCGCGTCGCCGGGGTCGCAGGAAGGAGGGCAGGTGCGGCCTGCGTTGCCAGGGGTGACCTGGAGGCATCCCCCATATCGGTGTCCTGGGCGTGCGCCGTGGAGGCCAATACCGAAGCCAGGAAGAAAGTCGTTGCGATGCGTTTCAATCGAAGAGCCCCCGATTCAGGAAAATCTCGACATGAGATCTTCGTGGTCGGGCTATGGCGTCGTCTCGGCAAAAGAGTAGTTAATCGATTTTCATCACAATTTCTTTTGCCGGGGGGTGGCCGAAAGGATGCACCAGGTGGGCAGGGCGCTCAGGTCAGCACATAGCCGTCCGGTTCGAGGACAGGGGGCAGGTCGCGGTGGCCGGCGGCGTGGAGGAGGTCGCGCTCGATGGTGCGGACCATGGCGGCAAGCGGCAGGTCGTTCTCGTCGCGGCCGAAGGGGTCGCTGAGCTGGTCACCCAGCGCATCGAGACCGAAGAAGGCATAGGCGACGAGGAAGGCCGGGAAGGGCGCCCATAGGCCCAGCTGCGGGACCAGCGCGAAGGGCAGCAGCAGGCAGAAGGCATAGGCCGTGCGGTGGAGCAGCAGCGAATAGGAAAAGGGCACCGGCGTCGCCTTGATCCGCTCGCACCCGCCCTGGACCGAGGCCATCTCGCTCAGTTGCGTTTCGAGGACCGAGTAGTGGATCGCATCGATCGCGCGCGCGTCCGCCAGTGCGCGGCAGCCCATGCCGACCGCGCGCAGGACGGCGTCTGTGGGGTTGGGCGCGCCCGTCCACTCCGCGTCGCGCGCGGCGTGGCGGGCAATGGCGGCGACCTCGTCCTCCTCGCGCAGGCGTGCGGCCAGCCCGGCGGTGAAGCCCGCCAGCGTTTCGAGCAGCGGGGCGGCGTGCGCGCGCTCCAGCGTCGCGGTCTGGCGCGCGAAACTGCGCGCGGCGACGATCAGGCGGCCCCACAGCTGGCGGCCTTCCCACCAGCGGTTGTAGCACACCGTGTTGCGAAAGCTCATGAAGATGGAGAGCGAAAGGCCGATCAGCGTGAAGGGCATCGCGTGGAGCGGGGCCAGCCAGGACGGCGCGGCCTGTCCGATCAGCACGGCTATCAGCGAGGCCGCCAGAACCACCAGGAGCGGACGCAGGATCTGCGGCAGGATCGAGCCGCGTGTGGCGATCAATACATCGCGGAAGCTGGGGGTGTTGCGTACGATCATCGGGGCAGGGCTCTGGATGGGGCGCGAGTCGCGCCGGGAACGGACGCCTTAGCCAATCCGAAGGAGAGTTCCGAGGGCTATCACCCTCGGACTCCCCATACTATCTGGCTCACCTTTCGCGCCCATCCTTTGCTGGGACGCAGGAGGTTGCCGATTCTGGGGTCACGGGGCGATGGCTCCTTGAACGAGTCTTGTCCTGCCTGCTTTCGTCGCGGCTGGAGAACGGCCTGCCAGCGCAATTTGTTGCCTGTTTGTCAACGGCTTCGTTTTGTCTCTGGAGAGCCACGCGGCGTCAGGTGCGCGCTTGCATCGAGGGCCCGCGTGCCGAGATTGAGGCTCGAACGTGACGAAAACGATCGGAGAACGACATGAACCGCATGAAGCTTGCCCTCGCGGGCACCGCAGCCCTTGGCGCCGTCGCAACCGGCGGTGCCGTCCAGGCCCAGAGCGCACCGCAATCTGCCCCCCAGCAGGCCCCCGGCGCAGCGGCCTCGAGCGCGGATTTCAGCGACCAGGAGGTGAAGCAGTTCGCCACCGCCGCGGTCAGCATCCAGAACATCCAGAAGGACACCGCGGTCTCGGCCGAGGAAAAGCAGACCAAGATGGCTGGCGCCGTCCAGAGCTCGGGCCTGTCCCCTGAGAAGTTCAACCAGATCGCGGTCGCCTCGCGCAGCGACACGACCCTCATGCAGCGCATCCAGTCGGCCGCAACCGGCAATCCGTGATGGCGTGATGCGTTGTTGCGGCCCTGCCGGGCCGCATGGACCGGGAGGCCGCTGCGTCTCCCGGCTGTCTCTCCCCGCCTTTGCCCCTCTGATTCCGGCGGGTCGGGAGACAGGGAACAGGCAGGCGTCCTCCGGGATGCCTGCCTTTTTTCGTGGGATGGGCGGCTGCGCGCGGATCGGGGGCGCTACGGCCTGTTCCCCTTTTCGCAAACTTGGGCTATCCGCGCGCCATCATGACCACGATCCAGACCCTTTACGCCGCCTTTGCAGGCCACCTTTCGACCGCACTCGACGCGCTGGAAGCCGCCGGAACCTTGCCGGGCGAACTGAAGCGAAGCGCGATCACGGTCGAGCCGCCGCGTGATCCCTCCCACGGGGACCTCGCCACCAACGCGGCGATGGTCCTGGCCAAGCCTGCCAAGATGAAGCCGCGCGACCTTGCCGAGGCGCTCGTCGCCGAGCTTTCGAAGCTCGATGCGGTGACCTCTGCCGAGATCGCGGGACCGGGCTTCATCAACCTGCGCCTGGCACCTGCCGCGTGGATCGATGAGCTGGGCGCGATGGCCGCGCTGGGCGCCGACTACGGCCGCTCGACCCTGGGCGGGGGCAGCACGGTCAACGTCGAGTACGTCTCGGCCAACCCGACCGGCCCCATGCACATGGGCCACTGCCGCGGCGCGGTGGTCGGCGATGCGCTGGCGACCCTGCTCGAATACGCGGGCCACAAGGTCATCAAGGAATACTACGTCAACGACGCGGGCGCGCAGGTGCAGGTCCTCGCCCGTTCGGCGCACATCCGCTACCGCGAGGCGCTCGGCCTTGGCGAGGCGGTGATCCCCGAGGGGCTCTACCCGGGGGATTACCTCAAGCCCGTCGGTGCGAAGCTCGCCGAAGAGTTCGGCGACCAGTACGCCGAGGCGCCCGAGGCCGAATGGCTGGCCCTGTTCCGCGTCAAGGCGGTCGCTGCGATGATGGACATGATCCGCGCCGACCTTGCCCAGCTGGGCATCCGCCACGATGTGTTCAGCTCGGAAGCCGAGCTGCAGGCGAGCGGCAAGCCCGACGAGGCCGAGGCGTGGCTGCGTTCCAAGGGCCTTGTCTACGACGGCGTTCTCGAAGCGCCCAAGGGCAAGACGCCCGAGGACTGGGAGCCGGTCGAGCTGCCGCTGTTCAAGTCGACCCAGTTCGGCGACGATCAGGACCGCCCGATCAAGAAGTCGGACGGGACCTGGACCTACTTTGGCGCCGACCTCGCCTATCACTTCCAGAAGGCGCAGAGTGCCGACGCGCTCGTCGACATCTGGGGCGCGGACCACGCAGGGACGGTCAAGCGCATCAAGGCCGCGGTCAAGGCGATGACGGGGGCAGAAGGCGAGGCGACTCCCTTCGAGATCAAGCTGGTGCAGATGGTCCAGCTGCTGCGCGACGGCGAGCCGGTCAAGATGTCCAAGCGTTCGGGCAACTTCATCACCATCGCCGACATGGTCGAGGAAGTGGGCAAGGACGTGGTGCGCTTCACCATGCTCACCCGCAAGCCCGACGCGCAGATGGACTTCGACTTCGCCAAGGTGGTGGAGACGAGCAAGGACAACCCGGTCTTCTACGTCCAGTACGCCCACGCGCGCATCCAGTCGATCCTGCGCAAGGCCAAGGCCGATCTCGACACCGTCGCTTCGGCCGAGCACGTCGCGCTGCTGGGCGAGGACGATCTGGAGCTGGCCAAGCTGCTCGCGCAGTTCCCGCGCGTGATCGAGGCGGCTGCCACCGCGCGTGAACCGCACCGCGTGGCGTTCTACCTCCACGATCTGGCCGCCGCGTTCCATGGGTATTATAACCTGGGTAACGATAGTCCGGAAAAGCGGATTGTTAACGCATCGGACGTTAACCTTACATCCGCGCGGCTGTTCCTGGCCGTGCAGGTGGGGCAGATCATTCGCAACGGCCTGGCGCTTCTGGGCGTCGAGGCCGTGGAGGAAATGTGATTTATGACGCATGGGGCTTCGGACAGGACTGAGGACGGCATGTCCGCGGCAAATGGATCTGGCCTGGGTCCGGGCGCAGGTGCGGGAGGGGCCTGGACCTCGGCCAATGGCCTGGGCACCGATCCCCAGACGCCCGGTGCCGAGCCCGACCCCTTCGGTCCGGATCCCTTCGCTCCGGATACTTTCGGCGAGGAGCACGATCCCTTCCCCATGCCCGGCGCCGCCCCGGCTGCAGGTGTGGCGGCGAGTTTCGGCACGGCCGCTCCCGCTGCGTCCGAGAACGCTGGCGAGCTGGACCTGGGCGATGGCGAGATGCGCCTGCCCTGGCTCGAAGGCGACGATGAGGACTATGAGGACGAACGCGGCGGGATGGGGCAGACCACGATCCTGCTGCTGGCCGCGCTCGTGGCGATTGCGCTTCTGGGCGGCGGTATCCTGTGGGCGCTCGCCGGGCGTTCGGACGAGGAGCTCGTCGCCGATGGCGGCGTGATCGAGGCGCCCGAGGAACCCTACAAGACCCGTCCCGAGAATCCCGGCGGCGAAGTCGTGAGCGGTACCGGCGACACCAGCTTCGCGGTGGCCGAAGGCGAGTCGCGCACCCCCCAGATCGCCGAGGAGGAACTTCCGCAGCCCGGCTTCGGTGGCCTGGAGGACGAAGAGCCCAGTGCCGCCGCGGCCCAGCCCCAGTCCAAGTCCAATCCCAAGCCCGCGCCTGCCGCCAAGGCCGAAGAGCCCGCCGCACCGAGCGGCGTGGGTGTCCAGGTCGGCGCCTACACCTCGCGCGAAGGGGCGGAGAAGGGCTGGCAGACGCTGAAAGGCCAGTACGCGCCCTTTGGCGAGATGAACCACCGTGTGGTGCAGGGCCAGGCCGACATCGGCACGGTCTACCGTCTCCAGGCGGTTCCGGGCGATCTCAAGGCGGCCAGGGCGCTCTGCGCGAACATGCGCGGCGCAGGTCTGGCCTGCCAGGTCAAGAACTGAGCGGAGCATCGCGGCGGGCGGGGGCGGCGTATCCGCCTCGCGCTCGTCCACACATCGTGCGTGGGCCTTGCTTGCCTGCGCGCGCGGATTGGGCGATAAATCGGCATGGTTCCTGCGATTTTCGGCCTTTCGGGGCACGTCCTCACGGCGGATGAAGCCGCCTTCTTCCGCGACGCCGATCCGGCCGGCTACATCCTCTTCGGGCGCAATGTCGCCGACCGCGCCCAGCTGCGCGCGCTGACCGACGCGCTGCGCGACCTCCACGGACGGGCCGACCTCTTCATCTGCATCGACCAGGAAGGCGGACGTGTCGCGCGCATGAAGCCGCCGGTCTGGCCTGCCTATCCGCCGGGCGAGGTGTTCGACCGCGTGTACGATCACGCACCCGCCAGCGCCATCGAGGCCGCGCGGGCCAACGGCGAAGCGCTCGGGCTCGATCTTGCGCAAGCGGGCATCACGGTCGACTGCCACCCCTCGCTCGACGTGCGCCAGACGGGCGCACACGATGTCATCGGTGACCGCGCCTTCGGCCACGATCCGATGCGCGTGGCCGCGCTCGGCCGCGCGACGCTTGACGGCTTGGCGCGCGCGGGCGTGGTGGGCTGCATCAAGCACATTCCCGGCCACGGACGCGCTCTGGCCGACAGCCACAAGGAACTGCCCACGGTGACCGCCAGCGCAGAGGAGCTGGAGACGGACCTGCGCCCCTTCCGCACGCTGGCGCACGCGCCCATCGGCATGACCGCGCACGTGCGCTACACCGCCTGGGACGCGGACAATCCGGGCACGCTCTCACCCTTCGTGGTGCAGGAGATCATTCGTGGGCGCATCGGCTTCGATGGGCTGCTCCTGACCGACGATCTCGACATGGAGGCGCTTTCGGGCTCGGTGCCCGAACGCGCGGCGCGCGCCATTGCAGCGGGCTGCGACATCGCGCTCAACTGCTGGGCGAAGATGGACGACATGGTGGGGATCGCGAAGGCACTGCCTGCAATCACGCCCGAAGCCCGTGCGCGGCTGGAGAGAGCCATGGCCTCCTGCCCCGAAGGGGCAGGCACTGGCGATCACGCCGCGCTCGTTGCCCGGCGCGAGGCGCTTTTGGCGCAGGGCGTCGCCTGAGACGTGGCCGGGGACGGCGAACCTGCGCCTTCGCGCGGCGAGCCCCGCGGATCGGGCCCGCGTGAACCGGTCGGACGTGACCCCGGCATCGCGCTGGGCGAAGCCGAGGCGGTGTGGGACGCGGTCTCGCCCGCCGAGCAGCGGCGCCAGGCGCTCTACATCGAGATCGAGGGCTGGGAAGGGCCGCTGGACCTGCTGCTCGATCTCGCGCGGCGCCAGAAGGTGGATCTGCGCCGCATTTCCATCCTCGAACTCGTCGATGCCTATCTCGATTACATCGACACAGCGGGCGAGATGCGTCTGGAAATCGCGGCGGATTACCTCGTGATGGCGGCCTGGCTCGCCTATCTCAAGTCGTCCTTGCTGCTCCCCAAGGAGGAACAGCCCGATCCCAGCCCCGAGGAACTGGCGATGCGCCTGCAACTGCGTCTCCAGCGCCTGGGCGCCATGCGCGAGGCGGCGGCCCGGCTGATGGGGCGTGACCGGTTGGGGCGCGACGTTTTCCCGCGCGGTGCGCCCGAGGGGCTGCGCGTGGAAAAACGCAACGCCTGGCAGTGTTCCTGGCTCGACCTCGTGCGGGCCTATGGCGATGTGAAGCTGCGCGCGCAGCCCGCCGTCCATCTCGTGCGCGAGCGCATGGTGATGAGCCTCGACAGCGCGATTGCGCGGGTCTCGGCGATGGTGGGCGTTGCCCTCGACTGGATGGAACTGCGCGAATTCGTGCCCCCTTGCAAGGAGGACTGGGCCGATCCGCAGCTGCGCAAGTCCGCGCTCGCCTCCAGCTTCGTCGCCGCGCTCGAACTGGCCAAGGCGGGCAAGGTCGAACTGGTGCAGGAGAGCGTCTTCGGGCCGCTCCAGGTGCGGGCGCTGTCGACATGAGCGCGCCGGATAGTCCTGTGCCCGACGATATGGAACGCGCGGTCGAGGCGACCCTGTTCGCCGCCGAGGCGCCGATGACGGCCGAGCAGATCTCCCGGCACTTGGGCGATGGCGAGGTGCGTCCGGCGCTTAGGGCGCTCCAGGCGCATTATCAGGGGCGCGGCATCCAGCTCGTCGAGCGGGGGCGCCACTGGCACTTCGAGACCGCACCCGACCTGGCCCACCTCCTGCGCCGCGAGAAGGAGGAGGTGCGCCGCCTCTCGCGCGCGGCAACCGAGGTCCTGGCCATCGTGGCCTACCATGAGCCCGTCAGCCGCGCCGAGATCGAGGCGATCCGCGGCGTGCAGACCGCCAAGGGGACGCTCGACGTGCTGATCGAGGCGGGCTGGGTGCGCACGGCGGGGCGCCGCGAAGTGCCCGGCCGGCCCGTGATCTACGCCACGACCGACGCATTCCTGGCGCATTTCGGACTGTCGTCGCGCAAGGAATTGCCCGGACTTGACGAATTACGCGCCGCGGGGCTGCTCGAAGCGGTCGATGATGCTATGGTAGAGGACGCATTGCGACCCGGAATTTCAGCGGAAACCCAAGAAGGTGACCGTCCTGCGACCGAACCGGGTCTAAACGATGACAGGCTTTCAACTTAGTTGGAAAACGCCTAGATGACCCGTGAAGGGCCGGAATCGGTCGCACGTATTTTTGGAGTTGGGATAATGGGTAGCTTCTCGATCTGGCACTGGCTGATTGTCCTGGTGATCGTGCTCGTGCTGTTCGGTCGCGGCAAGGTCTCCGAAATCATGGGTGACTTCGGCAAGGGCATCAAGAGCTTCAAGCAGGGCATGAACGAGGACGAGGACGAGGCCAAGCCCGCCAAGTCGGACGCCAAGCCCGCGCAGATCACCTCGGCCGACCCCGCGCCCAGCGCGAGCGAAACCACCAAGAGCGACCAGGCCTGAGCCTGACGGCCGGATACGGCTATGCTGGATATCGGAGCCACGGAACTCCTGATGGTCGTCATCGTGGCGGTCGTCGTCATCGGGCCCAAGGACATGCCCCTGGCGATGCGCACGGCTGGCCGCTGGATCGGCAAGTTGCGCAAGGTTACGGGGCACTTCCGCGCCGGGATCGACGCGATGGTACGCGAAGCCGAGCTCGAGGAGATGGAGCAGAAGTGGCGCGAACAGAACGAGGCGATCATGAAGGCGGCCCCCAAGCTGCCGACCGCCGAGGACATGGAAGCGCCGCGCAAGGCCAAGACCGACGCGGAAAAGGCGAACAACGTCGAGGGTGACGCCCCGGCAGAGCCCGAGGCGCTGCCCGCGCCCGAGCCGGCCTCCACGCCCTCTGGCGAAGTCTCTGCGCCGGAAACCACGTCCGAGCCCCAACCCGTGCCGGCCTCCGACCCGGCCCGCCCCGCGTCCTGATCGAGCATTCGCGCCATGGCCTTCAAGATTTCCGACATCGACGATTCGCAGGCTCCCCTGCTCGATCACCTCGTCGAACTGCGCGCGCGCCTGGTGCGCGCGTTCCTGGCCTTTGGCGTTGCCTTCGGCATCTGCTTCTATTTTGCCGACGACATCTTCGGCTTCCTGGTCCGCCCGCTGACCGCCGCCTTCCCGGCGGGCGAGGGCAAGCTGATCTACACCAAGCTCTACGAAGCCTTTTTCGTGGAAGTGAAGATCGCGGTCTTCGCCGCCTTCTTCTTCAGCTTCCCGGTGATCGCCAACCAGATCTGGGCCTTCATCGCACCGGGCCTCTACGCCAAGGAAAAGAAGGCCTTCCTGCCGTTCCTGATCGCCACCCCGATCCTGTTCACGATGGGCGCGGCGCTGGCCTACTACGTGGTGATGCCCACCGCCTTCCACTTCTTCCTGGGCTTCCAGGGCAGTGCAGGCGGGCTCAAGCTCGAGGCGCTCCCTGGGACGGGCGACTACCTCTCGCTCGTGATGCAGTTCATCCTCGCCTTCGGCATCAGCTTCCTGCTGCCCGTGCTGCTGATGCTGCTCAACCGCGCCGGGATCGTCAGCCGCGTCCAGGCCGTGGCCGCACGCCGCTACGTCATCGTCGGGATCTTCGTGGTCGCCGCGATCGCGACCCCGCCCGACGTGATCTCGCAGGTCCTCCTCGCGGTGCCGCTGCTGCTCCTCTTCGAAGGCACGCTGCTGCTCATGTGGTTCACCGAACGCCGCGATGCGAAGGTCGCGCAAGATGATCCGGTCGAGGCTGCGGCGGAGTAGGAGAATGATTCAAGGGGCCATCGCCCCTTGACCCCAAAATGGGCGACCTCACCGTTCTCGGCTACGAAAGCGTGGGAGCCTTGAGGTCGACGGTTTGGGGAGCCCGAGGGCGATGGCCCTCGGATTCGCTTTTACCGCCCTTCCTGGCCGTCTTCTTCTTCGGGCCGCAGCGCTTCTTCGCTCTTTGCGCTTTCTTCCGCCGCCCAGGCCTGCTGGCCGCCGATCCAGGTTTCCTTGACCGTGAGGTCACGCAGGGCTTCGGGGCTGACCGTCATCGGGTCCTTGTCCACGAACAGGAAGTCCGCGCGGTAGCCCTTGGCGATGCGCCCCAGGCGATCCTCGGCGAACATCGCGTAGGCCGCGCCTGTGGTGTAGGCGGTGAGCGCGGCTTCGCGTGAGATCGTCTCCTGCGGTTGCCAGCCGACCAAGGGCTGGCCGTCCGCGCCCTGCCGGGTCACGGCAACCGCCATGCCGGTGAAGGGGCGCGCGGGTTCGACCGGGGTGTCCGATCCAAAGGCGAGCGTGGCCCCGGCGTTCGCCAGCGACTTCCAGGCATAGGCTCCGGACAGGCGCGCAGGGCCCAGGCGCGCTTCGGCCATGGTGCGGTCGCTCGCCTCGTGCTGGGGCTGCATTGAGGCAATGGTGCCGTGCGCGGCAAAGCGCGCGATGTCGGCGGGATCGAGGATCTGCGCGTGTTCGATGCGCCAGCGCCGGTCGCCGGTGTAGGTCGAGGACAGTTCCTCGAGCGCGTCGAGCACGACCGCGTTGGCCTCGTCGCCAATGGCGTGGACCGCGACCTGGAAGTGGTCGAGCGCGGCGCGGCTCATCATGTTGGAAAGCTGGGTCTGCGAGAGGAGCGGCAGGCCGCGTGTTTCGGGATCGTCGGCGTAGGGCTGCTTGAGCCAGGCCCCGCGCGAGCCGAGCGCACCATCGAGGAACAGCTTCACGCCGCTGAGGCGCAGGCGGTCGTCGTAGACCCAGGCCGAGGGGCCGGGCCCGCCGATCAGCTCCATGTTGGCAATCGAATCGGCGTAGGAGACGATGCGCACGCGCAGCCGCCCGGTATCGCCCGCGCGGCGGAACGCCTGCCAGTCCTCGATGCTGGTGCCCATGTCGGCAACCGCCGTGACCCCGTTCTTGAGGAAATCGAGCTGGGCTTCGGCGAGCGCGGCGTCGCGGTCCTCCGGGCGCGGAGCGGGGAGCTTGGCCGCGACCAGTTTGGCCGCCGCATCGACAAGGACGCCCTCGGGCGCGCCCGAAGCGGTGCGTACGATGCGCCCGCCCTTGGGGTCCTTGGTCTTGGCGGTGATGCCTGCCGCTTCGAGCGCGGCGGTGTTGGCCCAGCCTCCGTGCGCATCGATGCGGGTCAGCCAGGCAGGCTTGCCGCCGGTCACGCGGTCGAGTTCGGCGGCGGTAGGTAGACGGCCCAGGCCCCACTCGACCTCGTTCCAGCCCGTGCCCAGGATCCAGGGCGCCTCGGGGTGGGCGGCGGTCCAGGCCGCGATGCGGGCGAGCGCCTCGTCGAGCGAGTGGGTGGAGGACAGGTCGAGCGTCAGCTTGGAAAAGCCCAGCATCATGACGTGCGTGTGCGCGTCGATCATGCCCGGGACCACCACCTGGCCCTCGCCATCGAGGCGGTAGTCGGCGTATTTGGGGCGCTTCTCGCCCTCGTGGTAGACCTCAGCGACGTGGCCGTCCGGCGCGATCAGGAAGCCGTCGAAGTGCTCGATCCCGCCCTTGCCGTCGGGCGAGAGCCCTTTGATGTTGTCGATGAGCGTGCCGGGGACCGGCTTCTCGACCTCCTCGGCCTTCTTCTTCTTGCGGGCTTCGGCGGGCACGGCGACAAGCGCCGTTCCCAGCATCGCGGTCAGAACCGCACGGCGAGCGAATGTCACGGACGGCTTTTCCTCGGCAGCCGCTTGACGATGGCACTGGTGTCGAGACGTCCCCCGCCCATCGCCTGGATCTCGGCGAAGAACTGGTCAACGAGGCCCGCGACGGGGAGCGAGACGCCCAGGCCCCGGCCTTCCTCAAGGCTGAGCCCCAGGTCCTTGCGCATCCAGTCGATGGCGAAGCCGAAGTCGAATTCGTCGGCGTCCATCGAGGACCAGCGGTTGTCCATCTGCCAAGACTGCGCTGCGCCGCCCGAGATCGCCTCGTAGACCTTGTCCATGTCGAGGTGGGAGGCCTGCGCGAAGCGGACCGCTTCGGCAAGGGCCGCGATGTTGCCCGCGATGCAGATCTGGCAAGCCATCTTCGCGGTCTGCCCCGCGCCCGCCTTGCCGACGTGGACGATACGGCTGGAGTAGGCCTCCATGACAGGACGGGCGGCCTCGATGGCCGCATCGCGCCCGCCGCACATGAGCGTGAGCGTGCCCTGTTCGGCGCCGATCTGCGAGCCGGTCATCGGCGCGTCGACACACTGGATCTGGAGGTCGCGCGCTTCCACCGAGATCTGGCGGGCGATGCGCGCCGAGACCGTGGTGTGGTCGATGAAGGTCGAGCCCTTGCGCATCGTGCGAAAGGCGCCATTGGGGCCGAGCACGACGTCGGCCAGATCATCGTCGTTGCCCACGCAGGTGATCACCACATCGGCGTCGAGCGCGGCGTGCGCGGGGTTGGCCGCGACGCGCGAGGCGAGGCCCGGGTTCTCCTCCTGCCAGCGCTTGAGCCGGTCGGGGGAGCGGTTGTAGATCGTCAGTTCATGGCCCGCTTCGGCAATGTGCCGCGCGATTTCGCCGCCCATCACCCCAAGGCCGATGAAGGAGACCTTGCGCGGGTCCACGGGAGGCCGCTCCGGCGTGGTCTCCGCGCCGGTCTGCGGCTCCTCGGCGTGTGCATCACTCATCTGTTCGGTCATGGCCTTGTCCTTAACGTGTTTTGGCCAAATGCAAACCGTCGTGCGACGGCGCTGCGCCCAGTCGAGAGGATAGGCGGCCCTTTGCCGCCTTTCAATTCCCCGGTAATTCCTTTAGGCGCCCCCGGATGGAACAGCCTGTATCGAAGCCTGCCGAAACGGCCGCAGACGCGGTCCTGACCCTCGATGATGTCCGCGCGGCATCGGGGCGCATTTCGGGCAATATTGTCCGTACGCCCACGATGCGCAGCCAGACGCTCAGCGAGATTACCGGCGCCGATATTTGGCTCAAGTTCGAAAATCACCAGTTTACCGCATCTTACAAGGAGCGCGGCGCGCTCAACGCGCTCATGCAGCTGAGCGAGGAGCGCAAGAGCCGCGGCGTGATCGCGGCCTCGGCCGGCAACCACGCGCAGGGGCTGAGCTATCACGGCACGCGCCTGGGCATCCCGGTCACCATCGTCATGCCGCGCACGACTCCGCTCGTGAAAGTCATGCAGACCGAGAGCGTGGGCGGCAAGGTGGTGCTGGAAGGCGAGAGTTTCGACGACGCCTATGCCCACGCGCGCAAGCTGGAGGCCGAGCACGGCTACACCTTCGTCCACCCCTTCGACGATCCGCATGTCGCGGCCGGGCAGGGCACCGTGGCGCTGGAGATGCTGGAAGACGTGCCCGATCTCGACACGCTGGTCGTGCCGATCGGCGGGGGCGGCCTCAGTTCCGGGATGGGCACGGCCGCGCGCGCGCTGAGGCCCGAGATGAAGATCTACGGCGTCGAGGCGCAGCTCTACCCCTCGATGTACAACGCCCTCAAGGGCATGAACCTGCCGATCGGCGGCGACACGCTGGCCGAGGGCATCGCGGTGTTTTCGCCCGGCGCGTTCACCTCGCGCACCCTGAAGGGCCTGCTCGACGACATCCTGCTGGTGAGCGAGCCCAAGATCGAGAGCGCGCTGGCGCTGCTTCTCCAGATCGAGAAGACGCTGGTCGAGGGCGCGGGCGCCTGTGGCCTGGCCGCACTCATGGACAACCGCGACCTGTTCAAGGGCCGCAAGGTCGGCATCGTGCTGTCGGGCGGCAACATCGACACGCGCCTGCTCGCCAACGTGCTGCTGCGCGACCTGGCCCGTTCGGGGCGCCTCGCTCGCCTGCGCATCGGCCTGCAGGACCGCGCGGGCGCGCTGTTCAAGGTCGCCAAGGTGTTCCACGAGCAGAACGTGAACATCATCGAGGTCTTCCACCAGCGCATCTTCACGCATCTTCCCGCCAAGGGGCTGGTGACCGAGATCGAGTGCGAGGCGCGCGATTCGGCGCAGCTCGACGCGCTGATCGCCGCGCTCCACCGCGAGGGCTACGAAGTGCGCCGGGTCGAGACCGACTGAACTTCGCGTCCGGACTTCCGCCGGGGTGAACGCCTGGCCTCGCACGGCCACCTGGGTGTGAATACTTGGGGTGATACCCGGCCCGATCCGGGACAAGGCTCCGGGATGGCGTGAATTTCGCGCGATCCCGGAGGCGCTTGCGCCACTTTTGTGGTTAAAACACTTTCAACGGCGGATACGCTTGGGCATATTTGCCGGAACAAGGGGCCGCCGTGGTGCCTTGATCGACCACGCAGGTAAGAAACAAGAGGACGCAGCGCCCCCGTGACGGCACCGGTTCGATTTCCCCGCTTCTTCGTGACCAGCCCCGCGCCGTGCCCCTATCTGCCGGGCCGGAGCGAGCGCAAGGTGTTCACGGAGCTCAAGGGGCCGCACGCGGATTCGCTCAACGATGCGCTCAGCCGCATCGGCTTTCGCCGCAGCCAGACCGTTGCCTATCGTCCCTCCTGCATCGACTGCAGCGCCTGCATCTCGGTGCGCGTGGTCGCCAGCGAATTCGCCGCCTCCTCTTCGCAGAAGCGCGCGCTCAAGGCGAACGACGATCTGGTCGTCACCGTCTGCCGCCCCTGGTCCACCAGCGAGCAGTTCGAACTGCTTCAGGCCTATCTCGCCGAACGCCACCCCGAAGGCGGGATGACCGCGATGGACGAGATCGACTACGCCGACATGGTCGAGCATACCCCTGTCACCAGCTACGTGGTCGAATACCGCGAACCGTCCGAGGACGGGGTGACGCCGGGCCGCCTTGTCGGCGCCTGCCTGACCGACCGCCAGTGCGACGGGCTGTCGATGATCTACAGCTTCTATGACCCGCAAAGCCCGCGCAAGGGACTGGGCAACTTCATCATCCTCGACCACATCCGCCGCTCGGTGGAGATGGGGCTGGGTTATGTCTACCTCGGTTACTGGGTCGAAGGCTCTGCGCGCATGCAGTACAAGGTGCGCTACCGCCCGCTTGAAAAGCTGGGCCGCGCCGGGTGGGAGCGCATGGCTCCTGAAGACCAGGACCGCCTCATCGCCGATGCGGTTGCCAATCCCCGCAAGGAAGAGGGCCTCGGCACCACGATGGGCAAGGACGGGATGACCGCCATTTCGCGCGACTGAGGCGTCGGTTCGGGGTTTTGCGAAGAATTGCGGGATTGAAGGGCGCGAATCCTGGCGCGATCGTCCGTGGCCCACTGTATCTGCACGTTTGACTTCTGCCTGCGCAGAAGAACTTGAAGGTACGGTGCCGACCCCTTGCCGTCATTTGGGCAGTGGGTCACAAGTTCATTCCGGTCATCTTGGAATGGACAGGCGATGAGAGCGAACCACTTTCTCCAGATTTACAACCAGGTTGCACTGGCCGTTTTCCTCACATGCGGCCTGGTTTTTCTTGGCGCGATTGCTGTCGCATGGTGGAATTCGACGCAAGGGGAGTTGATTGAGGAGCCCTGGGACACGGCGAGCGCGACACCGCCCGCCGGAGAAGAGCTCGAAACTTCCCAAGGGACAATCACCGTCTACAAGTCCAGATCGCCAGATGATCCCGAAGCGGTCCGAAACGTCCGGTACGTGGCCATGTCTTCGGGCAAGATCGCTAGGATCACAGACGATACGAACGCGTCTGTCTATGGTGAAAGGGGTGTTGGCGAACTCGGGCGCGTGGCTCTGGTCAAGACCGGGATGCGCCAGGACAGGCCCGTCTTCGACATCGTCTTCATCGCTGTTCCCAAGCTGGACAGGCATGTGATCGCGAAGTCCGTGGACGCGCTCGACACCGTGCAGAAACTGGACGATTCTCTTTTCAGTGCGATTATCTGGGACAGCGTCGAGGACGCGCGCTTTGTCATCGTTGATGCGCACACGGGCGCGATACGGGACACGCGCAGCCTCAACTTTCCAGATACCCGGCGGACATCGGGCGATAGCTAGGCGCCGCGCTGTTCGGGTCAGATCCCTGCGGACCACGCCAATGCGTAGCCAGTCGGGCTTGGCGTGGCCGTCCGCCCGTGTTGACAAGCCCGCGTGCATTGCCTCTTGGGGCGCCATGACGACCAACTCCCGACTTCTCCTTGGTAAGGTGCGCTGATGCCCCATGGCTGGATCATTCTCGACAAGCCGGTGGAGCTGGGCTCCACGCAGGCCGTCGCCGCGGTCAAGCGCAACTTGCGCGAGGCGGGCTTCAACGTGAAGCTCAAGGGCGGGGTCAAGGTCGGCCATGGCGGCACGCTCGATCCGCTGGCCTCCGGCGTTCTTCCCATTGCGCTGGGCGAGGCGACCAAGCTGACGGGCCGGATGCTCGATGCGGACAAGACCTACCTCTTCACCCTGCGCTTCGGCGAGGAGACCGACACCCTCGATGCCGAGGGCAAGGTGATCGCGACGAGCGATGTCTTGCCCAGCGCCGAGGAGCTGGCGGTGGTCCTGCCGCAGTTCACAGGCCCCATCACCCAGGTCCCGCCCGCCTATTCCGCGCTCAAGGTCGACGGCAAGCGCGCCTATGATCTGGCGCGCGCGGGCGAGGAAGTCACCCTTAAGTCGCGCGAGGTGACGATCCATGCCCTTGAGATCCATGGCTTCGATGCCAGTGACGGGGTGACCTTGCAGGCGCAGGTCTCCAAGGGGACCTATATCCGCAGCCTCGCGCGGGACATCGCGCACGCGCTGGGAAGCTGCGGCACGGTGACGATGCTGCGCCGGATCAAGGCCGGGCCCTTCGACCTCTCGGGGGCGATTTCGCTGGACAAATTGAACGAAGTCGGTAAGGGCGCGCCTCTTGAGCAGTTACTCTTGCCGCTGGAGGCGGGGCTGGACGACATCCCGGCCATCGACCTCGACCCGGAGCAGGCAAGGGCGGTCCGACAGGGCCGCGTTCTGACCGGGATGCCCCAGGATGACGGGCTCTACTGGGCACGGCTGGAAACCATTCCGGTCGCGCTGGTGGAGCTTTCACACGGCGAAGTCCGCGTGGTCCGGGGGTTCAACCTCACAGATGTCGCGGAGTGAATGACATGACGGTTACTGCCGAAAAGAAGACGGAAATCATTACGGACAACGCCCGCGTTTCGGGTGACACCGGATCTCCGGAAGTTCAGGTCGCGATCCTCACCGAGCGTATCCGCAACCTGACCGAGCACTTCAAGGCTCACCACAAGGACAACCACTCGCGTCGCGGTCTTCTCGCCATGGTCAACAAGCGTCGTTCGCTGCTGGCCTACCTCAAGAAGAAGGACGTGCAGCGTTACAACGACCTGATCCAGAAGCTGGGTCTGCGTAAGTAACAGCCAAATGTTTCGGCCCGCCTCTGGCGGGCCGTTTCATATTTCCGGCCAGCGTACGGGACCTATCCACCTGCGTTCCCCGTTGTGCTAAGGAAGACTCCGCCGGGGCCGGATGGCCGGCCCGGGCACCGAAATAGACAGGTATCCTCGCAATCCGGCGAGGGGCCTTCGGGGCATGACAGGCCCCGTACCGGACCGGGACGGCATCCCCGGCAGTAAATCCCGCAGGCAATAGGGCCGGCGGGCTGAGGAATATTCTATGTTCGACGTCAAGACCGTATCGATGGAGTGGGGCGGCAAGACCCTCACTCTCGAAACCGGCCGCATCGCCCGCCAGGCGGACGGTGCCGTTCTCGCCACCTACGGCGAAACCGTGGTGCTCTGCGCGGTGACCGCCGCCAAGTCGGTGAAGGAAGGCCAGGACTTCTTCCCGCTGACCGTGCACTACCAGGAAAAGTTCTCGTCGGCGGGCCGTATCCCCGGCGGCTTCTTCAAGCGTGAGCGCGGCGCGACCGAAAAGGAAACGCTGACCAGCCGCCTGATCGACCGTCCGGTGCGCCCGCTGTTCCCCGAAGGTTTCTACAACGAAATCAACGTCATCTGCCAGGTCCTGAGCTATGACGGCGAAACCGAGGCCGACATCGTCGCGATGATCGCCGCTTCGGCTGCGCTCACCATCTCGGGCGTGCCCTTCATGGGCCCGATCGGCGCGTGCCGCGTCGGCTTCGAGGATGGCGAATACACGCTCAACCCCAAGCAGACCGCCGCGCTCGAGAACGGCCGCCTCGACCTCGTCGTCGCCGCCACCGGCAACGCCGTGATGATGGTCGAATCGGAAGCCAAGGAGCTGACCGAGGACGAGATGCTGGGCGCCGTCATGTTCGCGCATGACGAGTGCAAGAAGGTCGTCGACCTGGTCATCGACCTTGCCGAGCAGGCCGCCAAGGAGCCTTGGGAAATCGACCTGTCGGACAACACCGCCGACATCAAGGCGAAGCTCAAGAAGGCCGTCGGCAAGGACGTTGCCGCCGCCTACAAGCTGACCGACAAGTCGGCCCGTTCGAACGCGCTCAACGCGGCGCGCGCCAAGGCCAAGGAAGCTTTCGGCGAGGAATCGGCGCAGACCCAGATGGTCGCCATCAAGACCATGAAGAAGCTCGAAGCCGAGATCGTTCGCGGCGCCATCCTCAAGGACGGCACCCGTATCGACGGCCGCAAGCTCGACCAGGTCCGCCCGATCGAATCGATGGTCGGCTTCCTGCCGCGCACCCACGGTTCGGCGCTGTTCACCCGCGGTGAAACGCAGGCGATCTGCACCACGACGCTGGGCACCAAGGACGCCGAGCAGATGATCGACGGCCTCGAAGGCCTGTCGTATTCGTCGTTCATGCTGCACTACAACTTCCCGCCCTACTCGGTCGGTGAAGTGGGCCGCTTCGGCGCGCCGGGCCGCCGCGAAATCGGCCACGGCAAGCTGGCATGGCGCGCGCTGCACCCGGTGCTGCCCGCCAAGGAAGACTTCCCCTACACCATCCGCATCCTCTCGGACATCACCGAGTCGAACGGTTCGTCCTCGATGGCGACGATCTGCGGCGGCTGCCTCTCGATGATGGACGCGGGCGTTCCGCTGGCACGTCCGGTTTCGGGCATCGCCATGGGCCTGATCCTCGAAGGCGATGACTTCGCGGTTCTTTCGGACATCCTGGGCGACGAGGATCACCTCGGCGACATGGACTTCAAGGTCGCAGGCACCGAGAACGGCATCACCACGATGCAGATGGACATCAAGATCGCCGGCATCACCAAGGAAATCATGGGCAAGGCGCTCGAGCAGGCCAAGGCCGGCCGCGCGCACATCCTGGGTGAGATGACCAAGGCTCTGGGTTCGGCCCGCACCGAGCTTTCGGCCCACGCGCCGCGCATCGAGACGATCCAGATCGACAAGTCGAAGATCCGTGACGTCATCGGCACCGGCGGCAAGGTCATCCGCGAGATCGTCGCCGAGACCGGCGCCAAGGTCGACATCGACGATGAAGGCGTGATCAAGATCTCCTCCTCGGACATCAACCAGATCGAGGCCGCCAAGGCCTGGATCCAGGGCATCGTCGAGGAAGCCGAAGTCGGCAAGATCTACAACGGCAAGGTCGTCAACATCGTCGACTTCGGTGCCTTCGTGAACTTCATGGGTGGCAAGGACGGCCTCGTCCACGTCTCCGAAATGAAGAACGAGCGCGTCGAAAAGCCGACCGACGTCGTCAAGGAAGGCCAGGAGGTCAAGGTCAAGGTCCTCGAGATCGACAACCGTGGCAAGGTCCGCCTCTCGATGCGCGTCGTCGACCAGGAAACCGGCGAAGAGCTGGAAGACACCCGTCCGCCCAAGGCGCCGCGCGGTGATCGTGACGGCGGTGGCCGTGGCGGCGATCGCCGTGGCCCGCGCCGTGGTGGCCGTGACGGTGGCCGCGACCGCGGTCCGCGCGGTGGCAACGAAGGTGGCGATCCGGGCCACATGCCCGCCTTCCTCAAGGAAGACTGATCAGCACCTCGGAGCTGTCCGAACAAACCTGGAAAGGCCCTGCGAAAGCGGGGCCTTTTCTTTGTGTGCCGGGCACGGCGTTGATGCAGGAGGTGTAAGTCCTTTGCAGGCCTGCTGGTGGGAACTGCTAGCTGAAGGCAACTGCGTCGCCGCGAGGCGGGGTGGGGAGGAAGCCGGAGGCAAAGCTCGGAGCTGACGAACAGGAATCGGATAGAAGGCCGGTGCGGCGGGATAACCCAGCAATGGATGGGGATGTCCGATAGCCAGACAGACGCGCGCATTGGTAAATCCGGCAGCGACCGAGTGAAGGATCAACGTCTTACCCCGGGAGATCTCCTGGCCTCTCCGGACGATCCGGAGAACAGCGGCAGTGATGTTGCTGGATGGGCCCGGAGAAGTCAGCAGCGGTCATAGTAGCGGGCGCAAGCCGGCGAAGGACCAAATTCGGTACCCAAGGAGCAAGACTGGGCACATTCGATGGGTGTGGAGCGGCAGCAAGGTAGCGGGAAGCAGCAGGACTTCTTCGATGAAGCCCTGAAGGCATCGCTTGGCCACGACGTCACCGGCAAAGGCGGAACTGGCGCTGGGACGATCGAGGAGCGGCAATCACCCACGGCATGGGCCGAGCCCCTCGCCTTGACGCGTTACGTGATGGAGGAGGTGGCCAGCTCGGCCAACCTGAACCAAGCCTACAAGCGGGTGAAAGCGAACAAGGGGGCGCCGGGCGTGGACGGGATGACCGTCCCCGACCTGCGTGACTGGATTGCAGGAAACCGTGAGAGGCTGATCGCCTCGTTACTCGACGGTACTTACCGTCCAAGCCTGGTGCGCGGAGTTGAAATTCCCAAACCCGGCGGGAAAGGAGTGCGCCAGCTGGGCATTCCGACGGCTGTCGACCGGCTGGTACAACAGGCGATACTGCAAGTCCTGGATCCCGTCCTTGATCCGACATTCTCGGCATCGAGTTTTGGGTTCCGCCCCGGACGCGGCGCACACGATGCGCTGCGTCAGGCCCGGGACTATGTGCGGGACGGCTATGCGATCGTCGTAGACCTCGACCTGGAGAAATTCTTTGATCGGGTGAACCACGACATCGTCATGGCCCGTCTGGCCCGGCACATCGCCGACCCACGCCTGCTCGTCATCATCCGCCGGTTTCTACAGGCCGGGATGCTGTCGGGTGGTGTGCACGTCGAACGGCAGGAGGGGACCCCGCAAGGCGGCCCTCTCTCGCCGCTGATCGCTAACCTCATTCTGGATGACCTCGACAAGGAGCTCGAACGCCGGGGCCACCGGTTCTGCCGCTACGCCGACGACTGTAACATCTATGTACGGTCACAGGCAGCGGGGGAGCGCGTCATGGCTTCGGTTACCGCCTTGCTGGAAGGCAAGCTCCGACTCCGCGTCAATCAGGCCAAGAGCGCGGTTGCACACGTCCGGGAACGTACCTTCCTCGGCCACCGTCTGACAGCGGGAGGCTTTTTGAGCATAGCGAACAAAAGTCTCACGCGGCTGAAGGAGCGGCTCAGGGCGATTACGCGCCGCAACCGAGGCATCAGCCTCGCGGCGATGATCGCACAGACCAATGCCTTCACTACAGGGTGGGTCACCTACTACCGACACGCCCGGGCTCAGACGGTTTTGCGCGAGATCGACAGCTGGCTCCGGCGCAAGCTTCGCTGCGTCCGGCTCAAACAGTGCAAGCGCACCATGACGATCGCCACTTTCTTAAGGGAAAACGGCGTCCCAGAATGGCAGGCTTGGATCTTCGCGCTCTCGGGAAAGGGCTGGTGGCGCCTGTCGGGCAGCCCTCAGGCCGCCCACGGCATGCCCAACGCATGGTTCGATCAGGCAGGTCTCTCAAGCCTCGCTCTCCAACATGCCGCCTTAAACCGTACCGGAAACCGCCGTGATACGCAGTACGTACGTCCGGTGGTGTGAGAGGGGGGCGCCGTGAGGCGCCCCCCTACTCGATTGTCCTATGGACTTGTGAGGGGGGCTCCGGGCAGGGTATCTGCACGAGTGGGGACACCAGGCAGGCAGGTAGGGGCAAGAATACCATGCGGGGATCGAGTGGGCGCTGGGCCCTGGCAATGGCCACCGGGATGGCACTGGCGCTGGGGTTGGCGAGCGGGGCGGGGGCAAGCGGGGACTTCGGCTGCACGCCAAGCTGGCGTCTGGGCCTCTCCGATTACGAATGCGCCGGCGTTCCCTTCCTCTCGGCCCGCAACGATACCCGTACCAACCTGGCCTGGCTGATGATGGAGGCAGGGGGCGGTATCCCGAAGCAGGCCGGCACGCCCGTGAACTCCTGGGAAACCGCGCCGCTCGGCCATGTCTTCCTGACCTGGGACGCCATGCGCAGCGCTTTCTGGCCCGGCGTGCAGGCCGAGGAAGAGACCTGGCCACTGCCCGCCTACAGCGGCACCTTGTGCCAGACCCTGGCGAGTGGTGGCGAGGCTTTCGCGGCCGCCCTGGCAAACACGCGATCCATTCCCGAGGCCGAACGCGGGGCGCTTGTCAGCGCGCGCACCAACCTGAAGGCGGCGTGTGACGGGACGCGGGAGGAGCCCTCCTGGCCGGCCTCCGTCACCAGCCCGGCAGGGCGCGATTATCTGGCCTACCTGAAGGGCGCGCGGGCCTTCTACGCCGAGGACTTCGGCTCTGCGCGGGCCACTTTCGCGGGTCTCGAAGACAGCGGGCAGGACTGGGTGGCCGAGACCGCGCGCTACATGCAGGCGCGCACCGCGCTCGCCGCCGCGCAGGTGCCCGCCATCGACGAATGGGGCTGGTACGACAACACGAAGACCGATGCCGCGCTGGCCGCGCAAGGACAGGCCGCGCTTGAAGATTACCTGCGCAGCTATCCCGAAGGGCGCTACGCGGCCTCCGCGCGGGGGCTCACGCGCCGGGCCTTCTGGCTGCGCGGCCAGCGGCCCGAGCTGTCCCGCGCCTATGGTGCGCTGCTGGAGCGGGAGAGCGCAGCGGATCCGGCAGCGGCCCACCTGATCGAGGAAATCGACACCAAGCTCTTCTTCGAGGCGGCCGGGGACGGGGACATCGACAGCGCGCTGAGCCTCGCGACCTGGGACCTTTTGCGCTTGCGTGCGAGTGAGCCGGTGATGTCCGAACGCCGCACTGCGCGTCTGGAGGCGGCGGAACTTGCTGCGCAGGCGCCGCACTTTGCCGGGCATCCCAAGCTCTACACCTATCTCCAGGCCGCGCAGGCCTTCCATGTTCAGCGCGACTATGCCGCCGTCCTGAAGCTCCTGCCCGACGATGCGCGCAAGGGGCAGTACACGCCGCTGGCCTTCAGCGCGCAGATGCTGCGCGGGCTTGCGCTGGAGGCCTTGGGCGATGCCAACGCGGTGGGCTTCTGGGAGCAACTGGCGAAGGGCGCGGACCCGCGTTTCCAGCGTCCGGCGGTCGAACTTGCGCTTGCCCACCACTGGGAGCGCAGCGGCGAACTGGCGAAGGTCTTTGCCGCGAAGAGCCCCGTGCAAGTGCCCGAGATCCGGGCCATTCTCCTGGAACATGTCGCGGACGGGGCGATCCTGCGCGCGCAGGCGAAGGCAGGCACGAGTAGGCTGGAACGCGAGGTCGCAGCGATGACGCTCCTCTACAAGGACCTGACGCGCGGGCACTTTGCTGACTTTGGGCGCGACCGGGCGCTGGTGCCGCAAGGTGCTGCGCGCGAGGGCTGGATCGGCGGATGGCTGCGCGATGCGGCCCGCGCAGTGCCGCTCGGCAGCTTCACGCACGGGCGCTGGCAGCAGGATTTCGCCTGCCCGGCGCTGGCCGAAACGGCGCAGGACCTGGCGCGCGATGCGTCCGATCCGGGCGCACTTCTGTGTCTTGGCGACTTCTACCGGCTCAACGATTTCGACAGCTACATGGCGGGTGAGCGCTGGCGCGGGCGCGAGGAACTGGGCGGCACGCCGTCGCGCTTTGCAGGCGAAATGACGGACCGCGCGGCGATCTATGCGCAGGTGCTGGCGGGTTCGCGCGCAAGTGCGGACGAGCGCGCCTATGCGCTCTACCGCTCGGTCATGTGCTACGCGCCCTCGGGCAACAATTCGTGCAGCACAACCGATGTCCCGGAAAGCCAGCGCAAGGCCTGGTTCCAGCGTCTCAAGCGCGAGTATCCCAAGAGCCGATGGGCGACCAAGCTCAAGTTCTACTGGTAAGCCGCCGCGCGCTGCTGGGCGCTGGCGTGGCGGCGTTCGCGCTGGTGGCCTGCGGGACACGCCGGGAAGGCCCTGTCCGCGCGCGCGACTACGACGCCTTCTTCCTGTGGGCGGGCGTCGCACCTCCGCCCTGGCTGGGGGAGGCGTCGCGGGTCTATCTGCTGGCGGGCGAAGTACGCGCCACACGCCTCAGCGGTTACGTCCCCTTGCGCGCGGTTCCCCGTGTGACGGGGCCGCGCGTGTGGATGAGCGTGCGGGTCGAGCGGCTCGACTGGGAGGAGAGGCTCTACGCGGGGGTGCTGGGCCAGCTCACCCGCTGGGCCGCGGCGGGCAATGCGGTGGAGGGCCTGCAGATCGATTTCGATGCTGCGACGCACGGGCTCGCCGGATACGCGCAGTTTCTCGAAGGCCTGCGCGCGCGACTGCCCGTGCGCTTCAAGCTGGGGATCACCGGGTTGATGGACTGGAGCGCGGGAGGTGCGGCGGATGCGCTTTCCAGCCTCGCCGACTGCGTCGATGAGATCGTGGTGCAGACTTACCAGGGGCGCGCGACGATTCCCGGCTACGAGCGCTATCTGTCCTCGCTCGAGCGCCTTCGCCTGCCCTACCGCATCGGGCTGGTCGAGGGCGGCGCGTGGCGCGCCCCACCCGGCCTGGAGGCCGGGGCGGGGTTTCGCGGCTACGTGGTGTTCCTGGTCGGCGGCGCACAGGCCGCCGAAGGCCCGCCTCAGACGTAAGGCGGCTTGTGGCGTTCGCCCGGGCTCAGCGTGAAGATCTCGCAGCCATCCTCGGTAATGCCGATCGAGTGCTCGAACTGGGCCGAGAGCGACTTGTCGCGGGTCACCGCGGTCCAGCCGTCGTTGAGAAGCTTCACCGCCGGTTTGCCCAGGTTGATCATCGGCTCGATGGTGAAGAGCATGCCCGGGCGGATTTCCGCGCCGGTGCCCGCGCGCGCGGCGTGGACGACTTCGGGCGCGTCGTGGAACAGACGGCCCAGGCCATGCCCGCAGAATTCGCGCACGACACCGTAGCGGTGCGATTCGGCGTACTGCTGGATGGCCGCGCCGATGTCGCCGATGTGGTTGCCCGGCTTGGCCTGTTCGATGCCGATCATCAGGCACTCGTAGGTTATCTCGACCAGGCGGCGCGCCTTGAGCGAGGGCTCACCCGAGAAGTACATGCGGCTGGAATCGCCGTGCCAGCCGTCGAGCAGCGGGGTCACGTCGATGTTGAGGATGTCGCCGTCCTTGAGCGTCTTGTCCGACGGGATGCCGTGGCACACCACGTGGTTGATCGAGATGCAGCACGAATGCTGGTAGCCGCGGTAGCCGAGCGTTGCGGGAACGGCGCCCGCATCGAGGGTCATCTCGCGCACCTTGTCGTCGATCGCGGCGGTCGTCACGCCCGGCTGCACCATGTCGGCGATCTCGTCGAGGATCTCGGCGGCGAGTCGTCCGGCCTTGCGCATGCCTTCGAACGCTTCTGCGCCATGCAGCTTGATGGTGCCGTCGCGAAGGACGGCCTGGTCGTCAGGTTCCACAGTCTGGTATTCGGTCATGCCCCTCCCATAGCGGGAGGGGGCGCGAAATGCGAGAAGATCTCAGTCCGGTATCGAAAAACTGGCGCGGTACTGCGGTTTGAGCGCGCGCATCACGGCGCCGTCGACGGGCAGGGTGATCTCGTAGCTGCCCTCGGCGTAGGGGCCGGCCTCGTAAGGCGCGATCTGGAAGCCGATGCGGTCGAAGGTGGCGCCGTTGGAGGAGCCGAGCAGCACCGTCTGGCGCACGGGATCGATGCACTCGCTGAAGGTGCCCTC
Source organism: Novosphingobium decolorationis (assembly GCF_018417475.1). Classification (NCBI taxonomy): domain Bacteria; kingdom Pseudomonadati; phylum Pseudomonadota; class Alphaproteobacteria; order Sphingomonadales; family Sphingomonadaceae; genus Novosphingobium; species Novosphingobium decolorationis. Next base: position 2,468,582 of record NZ_CP054856.1, on the reverse strand, counting down.
GGGGTCGAGCGGGCCGCCGCGCCTCTCGATGCGCTTGTCATCGAGCGCCTTGCAGAAGCGCGTGCGCAGGGCGCCCGAAAGCGCCTCGGGGCTGGTGAAGAGGTCGGTCGCGCGCTGGAGCGTTGCGGTCTTGCGGTTCCAGACACGGGCATCGAAGCCGCTCATGCCGTGGGCGCCGCCGGTAAAAGTGTAGAACTCGGAGGAAAGCGAGAGCCAGTCGGGCAGGTCGGTGACCACCTGCCAGTTCGCCCCGAAGCTGTGGGGGTGAAATGGATAGCCGCTTTTCTCCGCCTCCTCGCGGTCGCGCCTGGACGCGCTTGCAAGCTCGGCCCGTGCCGCGCTGCGGCGCGCCTCGAACCAGGACCTGAGTTCGGGGATGGCCGCGGCCTTCGCCGGGTAGGAGAACTGGAATTCGTACGAGTCGGTGTCTTCCTCGAGGTTGAGGTCCGCGACATCGACGGCGGGATCGTCCACCTCGGGCGCGGAGGCGCTGGCCTCGTCCTGCGGCGCGGACGGGGCCGCGGTGTCCGAGGCCGTGGGCGGGCTTGCCGTTCCACCTGCGTCCGGGGCCGCGGCCCCGCTGCATCCGCCGGCCATCAGTGCCAGTGCTCCGGCGCATCCCAGTGCCAGCTTCGCGCGCATCGTCCTTAATCCCTGTCCGGTGTTCGTAGTGCCCCGTAAGGCGCTGAAGAGGGACCATGAAGCACGCGGCGACCTGAATCCAGCCTGAGCGTTGGCGCGCGGCGAACCACGCGCGCCTGCGAAGTGGGGGTTGGGGGGGACTCCGCACGGCCGGGCGCGCATTGGGCAATTGCCCTTTGCCGGACCTGCGGTCTAGATAAGCGCCATGAGCGACAAGAACGCATTGATCCAGCCTGACCGCGGCCAGAACGCGGTTTCCCTCCACCTCGTCGACAAGAACGGTCTCGACGCCTTCCGCAAGGGGCTCAACGCCGCCCAGCGCACCGCGCTCGAGGCGCAGCGCTTCGAGGGCGATGCGGGCAGCCATGCTATCCTTCCCGACGGCGAGGGCTGGATGGCCGTTGCTGGTGTCGCCGATGCCGGCAAGCTTTCCAGCTGGTGCATGGCCAGGCTGGCCGAGACGCTGCCCGCAGGCACCTACCGCCGCATCGGCGGCGAGCCGGGCGCGGCGATGTTCGGCTGGGTCACGGGCCAGTACCGCTTCGACCGTTACGTCTCCGAACCCAAGGAAGAGGGCCCGCGCGTGCTCCTCACGAGCGAGGTCAAGGCGATCGAGCCGATCCTCGCCGAAGCCGAGGCGGTCATGCTGGTGCGCGACCTTGTCAACACGCCCGCCGAGGACATGGGACCTGCCCAGCTCGAGGCCGAGGCGGAGAACCTGCACAAGGCCTACCGCGCCGAGATCCGCGTGACCCGGGGCGATATGCTCGAACATGATTTTCCGATGGTCCACGCGGTGGGGCGTGCCGCGGCGCGCAGCCATGCACCGCGCATGATCGAGCTGGAATGGGGCAACCCCAGGCACCCGCGCATTGCCATCGTGGGCAAGGGCGTGTGCTTCGATTCGGGTGGTCTCGACGTGAAGCCGAGTGCGGGCATGCTGCTGATGAAGAAGGACATGGGCGGGGCGGCCCACGCCCTCGCTCTGGCGCGCCTCATCATGCAGGCCCAGCTGCCGGTCCGTCTGCATCTGCTGGTCCCGGCGGTCGAGAACGCGATTGCAGGCAACAGCTTCCGACCGGGCGATATCCTGAAGTCGCGCGCGGGGATCTCGGTCGAGATCGGCAACACCGACGCGGAAGGGCGCCTTGTCCTGGGCGATGCGCTGGCACGCGCGGGCGAGAACGAGCCCGAACTGGTGATCGATTTTGCGACGCTGACGGGGGCTGCACGCGTGGCGCTGGGCCCGGACCTGCCCGCGCTCTTCGCGCGCGAGGATGCCACGGCCAATGCCCTGCTTGAAGCGGGAATCGCCACCGACGATGCCTGCTGGCGCCTGCCGCTTCACGAAGGGTACCGCGAGTACATGAAGTCGGACATTGCCGATATCAACAACGCAGGTTCCGGCGGGGGCTTTGCAGGTTCCACCACGGCCGCGCTGTTCCTCGACCGTTTCGTGCCCAAGGGCGTGGACTGGGTCCACTTCGACACCTTCGCATGGCGCCCTTCGGCCAAGCCCGGCCGCAGCAAGGGCGGCGCGGCGCTGGGTCTTCGCGCGGCCTGGAAAATGCTCCGCAACCGCTATGAGGAGGCCGGTTAACGGCGTGTAACTCTCTGTTTATCAGATGTTTCCAGACGTGGTTACCGCATCGTTAGTTATGTGAGATCAAAGTCAGGGGATGGCGATTCGGATTAGTCCCCGCGTGTCCAACACGCAGGGACAAGGAGCCATCCATGACATTCGAACCGACAGGAGCATTCCACGAGGTCGCCCTCGATGACCTGTTCTTCTCGACGACCGATTCCAAGGGGGTCATCGAGCAGGCGAACCAGGTGTTCGTCGAAATGGCGCGTCTCGATCGCAAAGATCTGATCGGCGCGCCGCACAACCTCATCCGCCATCCCGACATGCCGGGCGGTGTCTTCCGCCTGATGTGGGAGACGATCGGGGCCCGCCGCGCGTTCAGCGGCTACGTCTTCAACCTGGCGGGCGACGGCAGCAGCTACTGGGCGCTGGCGACCGTTTCGCCGCTGGGCAAGGGCTATATCTCGGTGCGCGCGCGCCCGATCGACCTGGGCATTCGCGATGCGGTCCACACCGTCTACGAAACCGCCCGCGAGGCGGAGGTCCAAGCCATGGCGCAGGGCGAGAGCGCGGGCCGCGCAGCGCGCATCGGCGAAGAGGTGATCCTCGCCGAACTCGAGAAGCTGGGGTACCCAAGCTACGAGGCGTTCCAGAACGCCTTTCTCCCGCGCGAGCTGGAGCTGCGCTTCCAGGCCGGCGTCACCATTCCGACCCGCCCGTCCGCGACCGGCGGCGCGCGCGCGCTGCTCGACGCGGGGGCCGCGATCGAGGGGCAGGTGCGTACGCTGGCAGACGCACTCGCCAACGCCGACCATCTGGCTGAAGCGCTCGACGCGCGGGTCGCCAAGGCAGTCCATAGCCTGGGACGGCTGGAGGAGGCGGTTGCCAACGCGCGCTTCGTCGTCACCGGCAATGCCAAGGTTGAGCCGCACGTCGCCAAGGCCGCCCCGGCGCTGGAGGACCAGTGCCACAAGGTCGCGGCAACCATGCAGGGCGTGCTCGATGCGGTTGATCAGACCTGCGTCCAGCGCCACGGCCTGCGCGCCTCTGTCAGCATTGCGCAGCTTCAGGCCGAATCGGTCTGCCGCTTCGCCGCCGACACGATCGACGGGCGCGAGGACCTGGAAACCTCGAGCGCGGCCACCCAGACGCTGGTCCAGGCGCTCGAGAACGGGATCGATTCGATGCACACCAGCCTCGACGATGACCGCGACCAGGCCCGGCACATGGCGGCGCAGATCAAGGCCACCGAGAGCACGCTCAAGGTCACTACCCTGTTGCTGCGCAAGTGGCGCAGCCTGATCGAGAAGTCGGACATTCGCCATGAAATGGAAGCCCTTCTCCCGGTCCTCGACGACGCGCTGGCGGGTCTTGTCGACGAACTGGCGGGGCTTCACGATACCGCCGAAGCCTTCGCAGGCGGCGTGGTGGCTTTCGAGAGCGCCGAACTCCAGCGCAGCCTCGATACGATTCTCTCGCTCAACACGGTTGCCGCCTGAGACGCTCGGGCCCGACCTTTTCCCTATCGATACACCTCTCGCGCCGAGCGCTGCCCCTGAGAGTGCGCGCAGCCGGGCCGAGACACAGCTTTCAAGGATTTACACCATGGATTTCGAAGCCAAGCTCGCCGAACTCATGACCATCAACGGCGCCATCGCCGCCGCCCTCGTCGACAGCGCGAGCGGCATGACCATCGCGACCGTTGGCGAAATGCGCGACGGCGGGGACCTCGACCTTGCCGCGGCGGGCAGCAGCGAGGTGATGCGCGCGCAGATGAACGTGCAGGACCTGCTCAAGCTCAACGATCCCGTCGAGGACATGCTCATCACGCTGGGCGAGCACTACCAGCTGATCCGCCCGCTGACCGACGATTCGGGCGCGGGCCTGTTCGCCTACCTGCTGCTCGACCGCAAGCAGGCCAACCTCGCGCTTGCCCGTATCAAGCTGCGCTCGGTCGAAGCCGAACTCGCGATCTGAACCTGACCGAACCGCCCGGCGCTCTTCGAAAGCGCCGGGCCACGCGTCCCTGCGTGAGGGAGGGGGCCGCATGACTGGACATGTGGCCCCCGACTTGTGCGTGGTTTCCGGGGGTGCTTGGAAAAGCATAGTATTCCAAGAATGATGTATCCGAGGGCCATCGCCCTCGGGCTCCCCATACCCGAAACCTCAAGGCTCTCGCGCCGAGCTTGCCGAGACCGGTGAGGTCACCAGTTCCGGGGTCAAGGGGCGATGGCCCCTTGGAAAGGCCTCTTTCTTCCGTTCTTGCCCTTTTCGGGTTTGCGCCTTCGGGGTGTTGGCCGCACCATCTTCTTTTCAATCAGGCGTGTGACCTCGCGCAACGAAGGAGAGCAGAACCCCATGTCCGATCGCCTCCGTAGTAAAGCCCGGCATGGGGCGATTTGCCCTGCGGACCCTGTGAAACTTGCGTATTTGCGATGAGCGGGATAAGCGCCCCAATCTTCCGTTTCACCGATGGCCTCAACGTGACCGAACACGACACTTATACACGCACCCTCCCGCTTGACGGCATGCTGGCGATGACCGGCCCTTCGGTAACCGCCGAACCGGGCTGTCTGCCGGTGCGCGGCGATCTTGCACACATCAAGCTCGCGGGTCTGTGCTTCGTGCCGCACTACGCGGTGCCGGTGGCCTACACCGCGAAGGCGGGCGCGCAGCTGGTCTCGGCGCCCACCACGACGGGCGAGGTTCTGGCTGCGCTGGACGAAGGCGCGGTCTTCAACGTGCTCGACATTGCAGGCGTCTGGAGCTGGGGCCAGATCGGTGAGGACGGCCTTGTCGGTTACGTGGCGCTCGACCAGATCGAAGCGCCGCAGGCAGGAGAATAAGCGCAGATGGCACAGACGGTCTTCATCGACGGCGCGGCCGGAACCACGGGCCTTGAGATCGCCGATCGTCTGGGCGCCCGCCCGGAGTTCGAGCTGGTCATTCTCGATGATGCGCGCCGCAAGGACGATGCCGCGCGCGCCGAGGCGCTCAACGATGCGGACTTCGTGATCCTGTGCCTGCCCGACGAGGCCGCAAAGGCCGCCGTTGCGATGATCCGCAACGACACCACGCGCGTGATCGACGCCTCTTCGGCGCACCGCACCGCACCCGGCTGGGCCTACGGCTTTCCTGAGCTTGTCGGGCATGAGACGATCGCGGGCGCGCGCTTCGTCAGCAACCCGGGCTGTTACCCCACCGGCTTCCTCAGCCTCGTCGCGCCGCTCGTGCGCGCAGGCCTGCTGCCCGCCGACTGGCCCTATGTCTGCCATGCGGTCTCGGGCTATTCGGGCGGAGGCAAGGCGCTCATCGCGCGCTTCGAGGACGAGGGCGACATTGCCTTTCGCGCCTATGGCCTGGCCATGGGCCACAAGCACCTGCCCGAGATGAAGGCGCACTCGGGCATCGCGCACGATCCCGTCTTCGCGCCCGCCGTGGTGCCTGCGCACCGGGGCATGCTGGTCGAAGTGCCGCTGCACCTTGCGATGATGGACAAGGCGGGGAGCGCCGATACCCTGCGCGCCGCGCTGGCCGACTTCTACGCTGGTAGCCCGGTCGTCTCGGTGCTCGACGAAGAGCCGGGCGAACTGCTCCTGCGCAGCGCGATGGAGCCGAGCGACGCGCTCACCCTGCGTGTCTTCGGTTCGGCGGATGGCAGCCAGGCACGCATGGCCGCCATGCTCGACAACCTGGGCAAGGGGGCGAGCGGGGCTGCGGTGCAGAACCTCAACATCATGGCCGGTCTCGACGAGACCGCGGCCTTGCGTCTCTGACATCGGCGCCGGGTCCTTCGGGACTTTCCGAAAAAAAGAGCATCTCGTGCGGGCCGACAAGGCTCTGCGCGTTAACCTTCGTACGCGCTGGTGCCGGGGGCACGTGCGTGCGCCGAGCGCCCCTCTCTTTGCGACGATGTGCGATTGCACAATTTTCAGGCAGCGATTGCCCGAAACTTGCACACACTCTTGCGGGCCTTGCTGTTAAAACTTTGCGAAAAAGCCACCCTTGCGGGGCAAATCATGCAAATCCGGTCTTTTCGCGCCTGCGCAGTTGTCCTACGACTGTATGATATCCAATGGCACGATTCTTGTTAGGATCGGCAGCGAGGAATCTGGGTCCCGGACGGGATCCTCGTGAATGCAGTCCGGGCGCAAAGGCAAGAAGGTCCAGTCAGGCGTGAAGAAGATCGAAGCTATCATCAAGCCCTTCAAGCTCGACGAGGTCAAGGAGGCGCTGCACGAAGTGGGCGTATCCGGGATCACCGTGACCGAAGCCAAGGGCTTTGGCCGTCAGAAGGGACACACCGAACTCTACCGCGGCGCGGAATACGTCGTCGATTTCCTGCCCAAGGTGAAGCTGGAAGTCGTCGTTTCGGATACGCTGGCCGAGCGGGTGGTCGAAGCCATTGCCGATGCGGCACAGACCGGACGCATCGGCGACGGCAAGATCTTCGTCGTTCCCGTCGAGACCGCGATCCGCATCCGCACCGGAGAGCGCGACGACGAGGCTCTGTGAGCGCCACGAACCACACCGTCCGAGCCATCTGGCTCCGGGCATAACCATTCTGGGCCGGTTCGCCGGTCGGATACTCGGGAAAGCTACCGGCAGGGGGCCCGGCGCGTTCCCGGACAGCGCATCCACCCCTATGCCTTTTCCCGAGGCGGAAAAGTAAGATTGGAGAACCACACATATGGCTACTGCAAAGGACGTCCTTGCCAAGATCAAGGACGAGGAGATCGAATGGGTTGATCTGCGCTTCACCGATCCCAAGGGCAAGTGGCAGCACCTGACGATGTGTGCGGGCGTCCTGGGTGAAGACGAGCTCGAAGACGGCCTGATGTTCGACGGTTCCTCAATCGAGGGCTGGAAGACGATCAACGAGTCGGACATGATCCTCAAGCCCGACCTCGAAGCCGTCTACACCGACCCGTTCTCGGCCAGCCCGATGCTGATCGTGTTCTGCGACATCGTCGAGCCCTCGAACGGCGAACTCTACGCCCGTGACCCGCGCTCGACCGCGAAGCGCGCGGAAGCCTTCGTCAAGTCGGCCGGTTTCGGCGACACCGTGTTCGTCGGCCCCGAGGCCGAGTTCTTCATGTTCGACGACGTGAAGTTCTACGACGGCTACGACGGCAACGGCTTCAAGATCGACGACGTCGAGCTGCCGACCAACACCGGCCGCGACTACGACACCGGCAACCTGGGCCACCGTCCGCGCGCCAAGGGCGGCTACTTCCCCGTCGCTCCGGTCGACAGCTGCTCGGACATCCGCGCCGAGATGGTCACCACCATGCTCGAAATGGGCCTGCCCTGCGACAAGCACCACCACGAAGTGGCGGCTGCCCAGCACGAGCTCGGCCTGACCTTCGGCACGCTGACCACCACCGCTGACCGCATGCAGATCTACAAGTATGTCGTGCAGATGGTTGCGCAGGCCTACGGCAAGTCGGCCACCTTCATGCCCAAGCCGATCCAGACCGACAACGGTTCGGGCATGCACACGCACATCTCGATCTGGAACGACGGCGACAACACCTTCGCGGGCAATGGCTACGCTGGCCTCTCGGAGACCTGCCTGTACTTCATCGGCGGTGTCGTGAAGCACGCCAAGGCGCTCAACGCCTTCACCAACCCGACCACCAACAGCTACAAGCGCCTGGTCCCGGGTTACGAAGCTCCGGTTCTGCTCGCCTACTCGGCGCGCAACCGTTCGGCCTCGTGCCGCATCCCCTACGGTGCGGGCACCAAGTCGAAGCGCGTGGAATTCCGTTTCCCCGACGCGATGGCCAACCCCTACCTGTGCTACTCGGCGCTGCTGATGGCCGGCCTCGACGGCATCAAGAACAAGATCCACCCCGGCGAAGCCATGGACAAGAACCTCTACGACCTGCCGCCGGCAGAGCTCGCCGAAGTTCCGACCGTGTGCGGCTCGCTGCGTGAGGCTCTCGAAGCCCTGCAGGCCGACTACGCGTTCCTGCTCGAAGGCGACGTGTTCACCGCCGACCAGGTCGAAGCCTACCTCGAACTCAAGTGGCCCGAAGTGCTGCGCTGGGAAACCACGCCCTCGGCGGTCGAGTTCGACATGTACTACAGCGCCTGATCGCGCATTTCCCTCCCCTTCGCGGGGAGGGGCAAATCGGTTCGCCGAGTGGGGCGCCTGGAGCAATCCGGGCGCCCTTTTTGCATGCCGTTTCGGGGCAGGGAGAGGGCCGCGGGCGAGCGTGCATCGCGACCTTGCGGGGAACAGGCACGCCGATTGCCGCGTTGAAAGGCCCCGAAAGGAGATTTTCGATGCGGCAGGCGCAAACGATTTTGGCCGGAACGGTTGCGGGGTTCGCCCTCGTGGCGGGCGCGGCGCTCGCCCAGCCCGGGAATGGCAACGGCAACGGGAAGGGCAACAACGGCGGCAACGGCGGTGGCCCTCCTGCCGCGCAGGAACGGGGTAACGGCGGCGGCGGCCCCGGCAACAAGGGCGGCAACAGGGGCGGCAACAAGGGCGGAGGTCCGGCCAAGGCCCAGAACCGGGGGCGGCGGTCCCGACCGCGGCGCAGGCAACGGTAAAGGCGGTGGCAACGGCCCCGGCAATGGCAGCGCGGTCGCAAAGGGACCGGGCAATGGCCCTGCGCGCGGGGCCGGGAATGGTAACGGCAATGGCAACGGCGGGGGCAACGGGAAGGCCCCGCCCATGGCTGGTGCGCCGGGTATCGGCAACAGCAACGCGCGGCTGCGCGGCAATGCCCACCCTTCCAACGTGGTCCATCGGCCCGAGCGCGGCGACATCCGCCGCGTCAGCTACAGCGGGCCGGGCGGACGCGATTTCATCGTGCCCACCAACGATCGTGTGCGCGTGCTGACGCGGGATCGCACAATCGACTGGGGCCGGATCGACCGGCGCCGGGTCTACGACGGCTGCCCGCCCGGCCTCGCCAAGAAGTACAACGGCTGCACCCCGCCCGGGCTCGACCGGGGACCGCGCTATTCGTGGTCGCGCCCCGACTGGTACTGGAGCGGCTTCAACCGGGGCGGCAACTACCGCTACCTTGATGGTTACATGGTGCGCACGGGATCGGGTTCGTCGATCCTCGACTACATCCCGCTGCTCGCGGGCGCGCTGGCGATCGGCAACGTCTGGCCGGGGTCCTACGACAGCGTGGCGATGCCGGACTACTACAACAGCTACTACGGCCTGGGGGGCGGCAATTCGTACCGCTACTATGACGACACGCTCTACCGCGTGAACCCAGGTTCCTCGCGCATCGATTCGATCGCGGGGCTGCTGATGGGCAGCGACATCGCGGTCGGCCAGCCGATGCCGCGCGGCTATGACGTCTACAACGTCCCCTACGGCTATCGCGACCAGTATTACGACACGCCCGACGCGCTCTACCGCTACAGCGACGGCTACATCTACCAGCTCGATCCGACCTCGCGCCTGGTCCAGGCCGCCATCGAACTGCTCGTCTGAGACCCCCAGGAGAGACCCCAAGATGACACAGATTTTGCACCGCGCCTCCGGCCTTCGGGCCGGGACGCTCACGCTGATCGGGGCCTGCGGGCTCGCTTTGGCCGGCTGCTCGGGCGAGACCCCGGCGTCCGATGAAACCGGTGCGGCCGTGCTGGCCGAGCCCGCTTCGGATCCCGTGCCCGAACTCCTGGACGATACGGACGGCATGGAGACCGTGGCCGACGCGCTGGACGATACCGGCCTTGCGGGTATCTTCGAGGGCAACGCCAGCTACACCCTGCTGGCGCCCGACGACGCCAGCTTCGCCGCGATGGGCGAAGGGGGCAAGGCCCTCATGGAGGGCGAGGACGAAGCGGCCATGGCCGCGCTCCTCAAGCAGCACCTGCTTCCCGGCTATCTCACGCCCCGTGACATCGAAGGGGCAATCGGGCGCAGCGATGAGGGTTCGGTCACGATCACCAGCCTGGCCGGTGAGGACCTGACCTTCCGCCGCAACGGCGATGCGATCACCGTGACGTCACCTGATGGCGCGGAAGCCACCTTCAAGGGCGAGGCTCTTGCGGGCGGCGCGAGCGTCGCGATCCCCGTATCGGGCCTGCTACGTCAGGCGGAGAGCTGAAGACCAAGGGGCAAGAAGGAAGTCTTTTTCAAGGGGCCATCGCCCCTTGACCCCAAAATCAGCGACCTCACCATTCTCAGCGAGGGCCGCGCGCGGGAGGTGAGGTCGACATTATGGGGAGCCCGAGGGCGATGGCCCTCGGAATCATCCTTCTTCTTGTCCCGCGGCCCGATTTCCAGGCTTCAGAAGCTCAGGACGGCCTCACCGATGGCGTCCCACACGGTGGCAAGTTCCTCGTCGGTGATGCCATAGGGCGGCATCACGTAGACCGTGTTCCCGAGCGGGCGCAGCAGCACGCTGCGTTCGCGGAAGAAGGCCATGAGCCGGGGCGCCAGGTCGTTCATGTAGCCCGTTGCCCCGTCGCTCTTGAGGTCGAGCGCGGCAATCGTGCCAAGGCTTCGTGCGTTGTCGAAGTGGTAGACCTGCCCCAGCTTGTCGAGCCAGGATGCCTGGCTGGCGCTCAGCTGCGTGATGCGTTCGCGCACCGGTTCCTCGCGCCAGATCGCCAGGTTCGCGGCAGCTGCGGCGCAGGCGAGCGGATTGGCGGTGTAGCTGGAGGAGTGGAAGAACATGCGCGCGCGGTCGGTGGAGAGGTGCGCCTCGTAGATCGCCTCGCTCGCCATCGTCACCGCGAGCGGCACCGCGCCCCCCGTCAGGCCCTTGGAGAGGCACAGGATGTCGGGTTCGATACCTGCCTGTTCGCAGGCCAGCAGCGTGCCGGTGCGGCCCCATCCGGTCATGACCTCGTCGGCGATGAAGAGAACGCCGTGCCGTGCGCAGATCGCGCGCATCTGGGCCAGCACGTCGGCGCTGTAGAACAGCATGCCGCCAGCCCCCAGTACCAGCGGCTCGACGATCAGCGCGGCGGTGTCGCCCATCGCGCAGTAGCGTTCGAGCGCTTCGAGCGTGGCGTCTTCGCAGCCTGTGGCCGGGAAGGGAATGCGCCCGACATCGAAGAGCAGCGGGTCGTAGGGCTGGTTGAACACGCCGCGTTCGCCCACCGACATCGCCCCGATGGTGTCGCCGTGGTAGGAGTGTTCCATGACGAGGATGCGCGAGCGCGCCTCGCCTTGCCAGTGCCAGTAGCCGAGGGCCATCTTGAGGGCGACCTCGACGCTGGTCGATCCGGAATCGGAGAAGAACACGCGCGTCAGGCTCTCGGGCATGATCGCGCGAAGACCTCGGGCGACCTCCTCGGCGGGGCCGTGGGTCCAGCCTGCAAAGATCATCTGGTCGAGCTTGCCCGCCTGCTCGGCGATCGCGGCCATGATCCTGGGATTGCAGTGCCCGTGCGTCGTCACCCACCAGGATGAGATCGCATCGATCATGGAGCGCCCGTCGGCAAGGTGTAGGACCGCACCCTGCGCGCGGGTGACTTCGGGGATCGGCTCGCCCAGGCCGTGCTGGGTGAAGGGGTGCCAGATCGACGATGCGGGGGGCGTGCTCATGGGGCGAAGTCCTCCAGGTTGAAGTTCGCGGCGAAGGCGGCGGCCAGCGCCTCGGGGCTGAGCGGATCGAGGCGCGGCAGGCGGCCCAGCCGCTTCGCGCCGCTCATGGCGCAGATGATGTCCTCGCTGTCCTTCACTTCCTCGCCCACGAAGGCAACCCCGAGCACAGGGATAGCGCGGGCGCGCAGCGCTTCGAGCGAGAGTAGCGTGTGGTTGATCGTGCCCAGCTGCGTGCGGGCGACCAGGATCACCGGCGCGCGCCAGCGCACGAACTGGTCGGCGTAGGTTTCGCGCCGCGAGATGGGGACGTGGACGCCGCCCGCGCCCTCGACCACCAGCGGGCCGGACACGGCGGGGAGCGCCAGACGCGCCGGGTCGATCTCCACCCCGTCGATCTCGGCGGCGAGGTGGGGCGAGCAGGGGGTGGCCAGGCGATAGGCCTCGGGCAGGATCTTTTCGCGCGCCAGCCGGGCCAGCCCTGCGACGCGCAGCGCGTCGGTTTCGCCAAAGGCGTCTTCGGGCTCGACGCCGGCCTGCACCGGCTTCCAGTAGTGCGCACCAAGGGCGCCTGCCAGCGCGGCGGCAAAGACCGTCTTGCCGATTTCGGTGTCGGTGCCGGTGACGATCAGGGTGTGGCGGGCGGAAGGCAGGTCGGTCATCGGTACAATCACCTTGTCCGGATCGGGGGGCGGGTCAGGTGGATCGTCACGACTTCGTAGGTGGCCGTGGATCCGTTAATGTCGAATTGCGCCATGACCTCGCGAAGTTGCGTAGGGGTGAGCGGCGTGTGGGCGGCATGCGCGGTGCCTGCACCGATCGCCTTGACGCTGCGCAGGAAGGCGCGCGCGTCCGCGCTGCGCTGGACGTGGTGCGTGACGGTGACGTCGGCTCCGGGAAGCTGCGTATAAGCTTCGGGCGGGAGAAAGGCGGGGGTGCCAGGCGTGAGGCCGAGCGCTTCGTGCGCGGCGCGCCACTCGGCAAATGTCGCGGGCCCCAGCGTGGTGACGACAAGATGGCCGCCCGGCGCCAGCCATCGGGCCATCCGGGCAAGCGCTGCGGGCGCATCGGTAAACCACTGCAGGGCCAGACTGGAGCAGAGAAGGTCGAAGGGGCCGCCCTCGGGGGTTCCGGTCTCACCGTCGAGCGGGGCGAAACGGTGGCCGGAGCTCTCGCCCAGGGCCGCGCGGCAGCGTGCGAGCATGTCGGGCGAAAGGTCGGTGACGAGCCAGTCCCCGGTGACGTGGGCGGCCTGCAGTTCGCGGGTCAGGAAGCCGGTGCCACAGCCGATTTCCAGGCCGCGAAGGTCACAGGGCAGATCCAGCGCGGCGATGCGGGCGGCCAATGCGCGGGCGACCTCGCGCTGGACCGGCGCGTGGGCCTCGTAGCCGTGGGCGCCCGAAAAGGCGCGGGCGATCTGGTCGCGGCGGACGCGCAAGGCCGGCCTCAGGCGACCAGCGCGCCGACCATGGCGCGCACCGTCTCGGCGCAGAAGGCCGGGTCCTCGACCGGGAGGAGATGGCCGCCTGCATGGCTCACCCGGCGCACTTCGCCGCGTGGAAAGACGCTCTCACGCATCTCGCGCGCAAGGAGCGGATCGGCGCGGCCCTGAACCGACGTGAGCGGGACGGCAGGCGTCGGGCATTCGCCGTCGCGCAGACGCAGCAGGTCTTCGCGCAGGGGATCAGGGACGGGCGTGGGCACCGGCGCCGTATCGCCGCAGGTCGCGCGAAATTCGGCAAGCACGGTCTCGGGGCTCTGGATGAAGCGGCGCAGCATGCGGTCGATCACGCGAACAGGGACCCCGGCGCGTCCGGTGCGCGCGCTGAAGCGGTCGAAGCCGTTGAAGGCGACGATGCCGACAAGGCCCGGCGGCGGATCGGAAAGAACGCGCATGGTGCCGAAGCTGTGCGTCACGGCAAGGCAGGGGCCTTCGATTTCCGCCGGGGTGGGCGCGCCGAAATAGCCGCGGTCGTCGAACACGTGCGCGTGCTCGGGCAGGAGGGCGGCGAGCGGCTCCCAGAAGGCGGCATCAAAGCCCCAGCCGTGGGCGAAGAGAAGGTTCACAAGGCGTCCTTGAGCGCTGTCAGCAGCGCGTCGATGTCGTCAAAAGAATGGGCGGCGCGCAGCGCGATGCGCAGACGGCTGGACCCGGGGGGAACGGTGGGCGGGCGGATCGCCGAGACGAGGAACCCGGCCGTATCGAGCCGCGCCGAGAGCGCGAGGGTCTCGCCTTCCGGGCCGATCACGGCCGGTACGATCTGCGTGCTGGAGGCACCGCAGTCGAGCCCGAGCGCGCCGAGCCCTTCGCGCAGCCGGTCGCCCAGAGCGGCCAGATGCGCGCGCTCGGCGTCCAGGGAGGGCACGAGATCGAGCGCGGCGTCGATGGCGCCGAGCACCGCAGGCGGCGGCGCGGTGGTGAAGATGAAGCCGCTCGCCGCGTTGACGAGGTAGTCGATGAGGACACGCGAGCCTGCGACATAAGCGCCAAAGCCGCCGAGCGCCTTGCTGAAGGTCCCCATGACGAGATCGATGCGCCCGGGCACCTCGCCTGTGAGGCCGGTGCCGCCCGGTCCCAGGACGCCGGTCGCGTGGGCCTCGTCGACGTAGAGCGCGGCCTCGTGGCGCTGCGCGATGTCGGCGAGGCGAGCAAGGTCGGCGCGGTCGCCGTCCATCGAGAACACGCTCTCGGTCAGGATCAGGCGTGCGGGTGCCTCGCGGCCCTTGCTTTCCAGCAGCGTTTCGAGGTGGTCGAGATCGTTGTGGCGAAAGCGCACCTGGCGCACGCCCGCGCTCGCCAGCCCTGCGTGCATCGAGGCGTGGATCAGCCGGTCGGTGAAGACCACGCAGTCCGGCACGGCGGCCAGCAGCGCGGGGATGACGGTGGCATTGGCCTGCCAGCCGCTCGCAAAGACCAGTGCGGCCTCGGTGTGCTTGAAGCGGGCAATCCGCGCCTCCAGCGCCAGCTGCCCGGCGCTGGTGCCCGTGACGAGGCGCGAGGCGCCCGATCCGGTGCCGAAGCGCTGGGTCCAGGCGATGGCGCGCGCGCGCAGTTCGGGGTGGCGGGCGAGGCCGAGGTAGTCGTTGCTGGAGAAGTCGACGAGAGTGCGCCCCGCGCGCACGATCCGGCCTGCGCCTTCGAGATGGGCGGGGCGCAAGGTGCGGCGCTGCCCGGCCGTGTCGATCCGCGCGAGGGCCTGGGTCAGAAAGGGGTCGAGCCGTGTCATTCTCGGTGCCGGTTATGGCAAGCGGGCCCAAGAGACAATGGCGCGGGGGGAACTTCCTGTTGCGCGCTCAGGCATCGCGGCCTGGCAGGCGCCGGGAAATCGCGTCGCCCCAGATGGTTGTCATCGGAACACCGCGTTCCGACATGGGTTGGCAAGGATACGGAAAAAGGCAGGCGTGCTGCGCCTGCCTGTCGCACCAGAACAGGAACGAATACCATGAACGTCTTCATCATCGGTGCCGCTGGCAAGGTCGGCTCGCGTCTCGTCCCCCTGCTGGCCGATGCGGGCCATGTGCCGCTGGCCATGCACCGCAAGAGCGAACAGGCGCAGATCCTCGCCGACAAGGGTGCCAAGCCGGTGGCGGGCGACATCACCGCGCTTACCGTCGATGAGCTGGCCGAGCTTATGGAGAGCGCCGATGCGGTGGTCTTCTCGGCCGGCGCGGGCGGGGCGGGCTACGACCTCACCCAGGCGGTCGATGGTGACGGGCTGGTCAAGGCCGTCGCAGCCGCGCGCAAGGCGGGGGCCACGCGCTTCCTCCTCGTCTCGGCCTTTCCCGAGGCAGGGCGCGATGCCGAGCCCAAGGAAGGGCTTGAGAACTACATGCGGATCAAGAAGCTGACCGACGCGCACCTCTCGCAGAGCGATCTCGACTGGGTGATCGTGCGCCCGGGCACGCTCAGTTCCGAGGGCGGCGATGGCAAGGTCGCGCTGGGCCTCGCGCTGCCCTATGGCAATGTGTCGCGCGATCACGTGGCGCAGGTTCTGGCCGGGATTCTGGAGCGCCCGCAGCTCTCGCGCGTGATCCTGGAATTGACCGATGGCGATACGCCGGTGGGCGACGCGCTCGACGCAATGGCCTGACCAGGGCTTTGCCCCTACCTAAACCCACGGTCCGGCGCGTTTCTTGTACGGGATAGCGGTGAGGTGACGGGGTGGCGGGACGGGCTGCGTGCGCCCTGCTTGTCGCTGCGGGGCGCTATGCGCAACAGGGCCGTCTGCATGCGCGGGGGAGGCCGTGTGTGCCTCTTTGTGCATACCCGAAAAGGATACGAACCATGTCGCACCGCCACATCCTCGCCCTAGCCGCTGCAGCCCTGGGCGGATCGCTGCTGGCCGCCTCGCCCGCTGCGGCGCAGGTCACCGCCGAGGCGAATGTCGCCAAGTGGAAGGGCCAGTGGGGCGGCGAACTGGGTGTGGGCTACCCGATCCTGCGCGACGGCGGCTTCGCCGTGACGCCCTCGGTCGGCGCCTTCATCTACGACAAGGACCACCCGCGCTACACCTCGGACGATGGCGTGTGCTACCGCCGCATCGACGATGTCGCGGTGAACGACGACCATTGCGACGGCACCGGCCTCAAGGCTTATGGCCGCGTGGAAGCCAGCTACAGCCTGCCGATGGTCACGCTGGGCGTGGGCGCGCGCTACATGGGCGATTCGGTGCGCGCTTACGGCACCGCCTCGATGCCGGTCATGCCGATGCTCGATGCCAAGGTGAACGTGGGCGACGGCTATGTCGCAGGCGGCCTGCAGGCGCGCTTCTAAGGATCCGATAGGGATCGGCAATCGCCGGTCCTTGCGAACTGCCTGTCCCACCGCGTACGGCCACCGAGGCACCTGCGGGGTGGGGCAGGTAGAAGAAAGGTTTCCGAGGGCCATCGCCCTCGGGCTCCCCGAACTGTCTACCCCACCTTTCGCGCGCGGCGTTGGTTGAGAATGGTGAGGTTCCCGATTCTGGGGTCAAGGGGCGATGGCCCCTTGAAATATCGTTCAACCTTCCAGCAGGTCGAGATAGGCAACGACATCGTTGTCGGTCGCGATGAACAGGCCTTCCTGCGTCGCCTCGTCCTGCTGCGCGGCGATCTGCATGGCCTCGGTCAAAGTGCCGTAGAACAGCGTTTCGGCCGCGCCGCCCTCCATCGCATCGCTCAGGTGGTAGAGGCGCACGGTCGCCTCCAGATAGGTCGATCGCATCAGTCGGTGTCCTTTTTGCGGCGGGCGCCCTCGACAGTGCGCTCCAGCCGGGCGATCTCCGCCGATGTCTTCTCGCGCGTTGCCTTGGTGGCGCCATGACGGGCGCGCGCTTCCTCGGCCTGCGCGCGGGCATCGGCGCGGGCCTTCGCCTTGCGGGCCATGCGAAGGTTGACGATCTCGGCCATGTGGAGGGCTTTTACGCCTCGACGGCGGCGGTTGTCACGCCCAGATCGGGCACGCCGACCGAGCGCTTGCCCGCAAAGTCGGTGCGCACCACGATCAGCCCGTCCTTTTCGAGGTAATCGAGCAGACGCTGGATGCGGCGCGGCGAACTGGTGCCGTAGATCTTGGCGAGCCGGTCATCGTCCGGGCACGGCTCGTTGTCCATCGCCGCGCGGGCGATGACGTAGAACGGGGCAAGCGCGTCGTCGGGGACGTGCTTGGCCAGGTTCACAAGGTCGAACCAGCGTTCGTCCTCAGGGTCCTCGATTCCCGCGACGGCGGCGGCAAAGCCCCGGCGGAACATCGTTGCATCAAGGCTGCGCACCGAGATGCCCTTCATCCGGCAGCGGATCGTGAAGTCCTGGAACAGCGTGGTCGAGGACTGGAACAGGCTGTCCTCGTCGCGCGCCATCGCGTTCAGGATCTCGAGCATGGCGGCGCGGTTTTCCTCGGGCTCGGGCTCGGGGCGTTCGGGGCGCGGGGGCAGGGCCTCGGCGGCGGGGCCCGATGCGATGCTCTGGTCGAGCTCCTCCATTTCCATGCGGCGGCGTACGGGCCGCACGAAGTCGGGCTTTTCCGGCTCGACGTGCAGGTTGTCGTGGAGCAGCTCGCGCATGTCCTCGGTGGAGGCTTCAGGGAGCGGCATGAGGCCGGGCGTCACCGACTTGGCACCGGTCTTGACCGAACCGATCTGCGTCTTGACCGGGCGGCGCGAGATCGCAGGGCCAAGCCCGAGGAACTGGCCGCGTCCCAGGTCTCGGATTTCCTCGGCCTGGCGGCGCTCCATGCCCAGCAGGTCCGCCGCGCGGGCCATGTCGATGTCGAGGAAGGTGCGGCCCATCAGGAAGTTGGAAGCCTCGGCGGCCACGTTCTTGGCGAGCTTGGCAAGGCGCTGCGTCGCGATGACGCCGGCCAGGCCGCGCTTGCGCCCACGGCACATGAGGTTGGTCATGGCACCGAGCGAAATGCGGCGCGCCTCTTCGGAGACTTCGCCCGCCGCGGCGGGGGCGAACATCTGCGCCTCGTCGACGACGACGAGCGCGGGGTACCACTGGTCGCGCGGGGCATCGAACAGGGCGTTGAGGAACTGGGCCGCGCACTTCATCTGGCTGTCGATTTCCAGCTCGTCGAGCGCGAGCACGACCGAGGCGCGGTGCTGGCGGATGCGTGCGCCGAGCTTGACGATCTCGGCCTCGCCATAGGCCGCGCCGTCGATCACGACGTGGCCGAATTCCTCGGCCAGGCTGACGAAGTCGCCTTCGGGGTCGATCACGATCTGCTGGACAAGGCTGGCGCTCTCTTCGAGCAGGCGGCGCAGCAGATGCGACTTCCCGGACCCGGAATTGCCCTGCACCAGCAGGCGGGTCGCCAGAAGTTCCTTGATGTCGATCTCTGTCGGCTGGCCGTGTGGCCCGTCGCCGATGACGATATTCGCGCTCACGGGAGCCCTATTGGCAAATGCGGGTGGGGGGAGGCAAGGGGCGCTTGTCCGGTTTTCCAGAAGAGCGGCGGTTTCTTGCGGGCGAGGATTTGTTTCGACATGAAATTGGATCCATTGGTTCGCCGGACCCTCCGATCCCCGACCAAGGTCTATCGTCCCATGGTACAATTGGCTCTGGCGGCCCTGCGGCCCAATGTGGCCTTCCAAAAATCGCGCAAGAGCGATGTGGTCACGTTTGGAGATATGGGGATGCTGGAGCAGGCCATGAGCAAGTTCTCGGGTGAATCGCTGATCCGGGACAAGTTCGACAATTTCATCGGCGGCAAATGGGTCGCGCCCGTGAAGGGGCAGTACTTCGACAATGTCTCGCCCGTCACCGGACAGGTGGTGTGCCAGGTGGCGCGCGGTACGGCCGAGGACATCGAGCTCGCGCTCGATGCCGCGCACGCGGCGAAGGACGCCTGGGGGAAAGCCTCCTCGACCGAGCGCTCCAACACGCTGCTGAAAATCGCCGACCGGCTGGAAGCCAACCTCGACAAGCTCGCGCTGGTCGAGACCATCGACAACGGCAAGCCGATCCGCGAGACGACCGCGGCCGACGTGCCGCTGGCGATCGACCACTTCCGCTACTTCGCGGCCTGCGTGCGCGCGCAGGAAGGCTCCATCGGCGAGATCGACCACGACACCGTGGCCTATCACTTCCACGAGCCGCTGGGCGTCGTGGGCCAGATCATCCCGTGGAACTTCCCGCTGCTGATGGCGGCCTGGAAGCTTGCTCCGGCGCTGGCGGCAGGCAATTGCGTGGTGCTCAAGCCCGCCGAGCAGACCCCGATGTCGATCCTCGTGCTCGCCGAGATGATCGCCGACATCCTGCCCGCGGGCGTCCTCAACATCGTCAACGGCTTTGGCGTCGAGGCGGGCAAGCCGCTCGCCACCAACAAGCGCATCGCCAAGATCGCGTTTACCGGGGAGACGACCACCGGCCGCCTCATCATGCAGTACGCGAGCGAGAACCTCATTCCCTGCACGCTCGAGCTGGGCGGCAAGAGCCCCAACATCTTCTTCGAGGATGTGATGGCGCAGGACGACGATTTCCTCGACAAGGCGCTCGAAGGCTTTGCCATGTTCGCGCTCAACCAGGGTGAGGTCTGCACCTGCCCGAGCCGCGCGCTGGTGCACGAATCGATCTACGATGCCTTCATCGAGAAGGCGATCAAGCGGGTCGAGGCGATCAAGTTGGGCAGCCCGCTCGATCCCGCCACGATGATCGGCGCACAGGCCTCGAACGACCAGATGGAGAAGATCCTCTCCTACATCCAGATCGGCAAGGACGAGGGCGCCAAGGTCCTCACCGGCGGCGAACGCGCGCTCCACGAGGGCGACATGGCGCAGGGCTACTACGTGCAGCCCACCGTGCTCGAAGGCCACAACAAGATGCGCATCTTCCAGGAGGAGATCTTCGGGCCGGTGCTGTCGGTGACCAAGTTCTCGACCGAGGAAGAGGCGCTCAGCATCGCCAACGACACGCTCTATGGCTTGGGCGCCGGTGTCTGGACCCGCGACGGCACGCGCGCCTACCGCTTTGGCCGTGGCATCCAGGCCGGGCGAGTGTGGACCAACTGCTACCACATGTACCCCGCCCACGCGGCCTTCGGCGGCTTCAAGCAGTCGGGCATCGGGCGCGAGAACCACAAGATGATGCTGGACCACTACCAGCAGACCAAGAACCTGCTTGTCAGCTACAGCCCCAAGGCGCTCGGCTTCTTCTGATCCGAACGTCCTGGGCAAGCCCCCCAAGGAGCCCTGCAGAGCTCCGCTCCCGGCGCCCATCTCTCACTCCACCAGTCCAGTGGCGCCGGGTCTCTCGGGTCGGTGGATGGCCCTCGGGTCATCCACCGTCTTTTTTTAGAGGCGAAGAAGAAGAGGGATTTTTCAAGGGGCCATCGCCCCTTGACCCCCAAACGGGCAACCTCACCTTGCTCCCGCAACGGTGCGGGTGTCAGGTGAGCAGGACGGGTTTGGGAGCCCGAGGGCGATGGCCCTCGGAATTGTCTCTTTCCTTCTTCGGGACCGTAACGAAGGGAGCGCAGCGATGACCGACACGACACCTCCCCCGCGCATTTGCGCAACCGCTGAGGCCGAGGACTGGATACTGCGCCTGCGCGCGCAGCATGGCCCTCTCATGTTCCACCAGTCGGGCGGGTGCTGCGATGGGTCGGCGCCGATGTGCTTTCCGGCAGGCGAGTTTCGCGTGGGCGGGCAGGACGTACGGCTGGGCACGCTGGTGGGCGATACCCCGGTCTGGATCGGGGCGGCGCAGTTCGAATACTGGCGCCACACGCAGGTGACCATCGATGTCGTGCCTGGGCGCGGTTCGGGCATGAGCCTGGAGGCGCCCGAGGGAGTGCGTTTCGTGATCCGCAGCCGTGTTTTCACCGACGCGGAAAACGCTGCGCTCGAAGCCGCCGGTGCGCCGCCGCGCGGCGATGCCGCAGTGTCCTGAGGCAGGGCCGTGTGCGCACTTGCGCCATGTCGCAAATTCCTTGGCCTATGGGCTTTCCCGGCGTAAGACTAAGGTCTGCAAAACGATTGCACGGCACCTTTGCGGGCCGCGCAGGGTTGCAAGGGCCTCCCACCGAACGAGGAGGTCCGATGGGAGAAATAGTCAAGGCATGCAGATCCAGCTGGAGCATGGCGATACGCCCCTTCTGACCTGTTCCTCGCGCGCGGCCGATGTGGCCAGCGTCGTGGCCGATCTTGCCGCCGCTGTCGGCACGATGGAGCTGGCGGGCGCGCTCCTGTTCTGCTCCAACCGTTTCCCGCGCGATGAACTTGCCAAGGCCTTGCGCGAAGGGCTGCCCGGCGTGCCCCTGATCGGTTGCACCAGTGCAGGCGAACTGACCGACCGGGGCTACGACACCGAAACCG
Source organism: Novosphingobium decolorationis (assembly GCF_018417475.1). Classification (NCBI taxonomy): domain Bacteria; kingdom Pseudomonadati; phylum Pseudomonadota; class Alphaproteobacteria; order Sphingomonadales; family Sphingomonadaceae; genus Novosphingobium; species Novosphingobium decolorationis. The sequence continues at coordinate 2,447,032 of NZ_CP054856.1, read as the reverse complement.
TGGTGCTTGTCGGCTTTCCGGCGGAGAGCTTTTCGATGGTATCGCTGCGCTTCGATGCGCTCGACCATTTCGACCCGCAGGAAGCGCAGGGCGCGATCCGCCAGCTGGTGGCCGGGGCACGGCTCGACCATGCCGCGGTCCAGGACGTGCACCAGGTCGCGCTTTTCTTCGTCGATGGGCTCTCGCACCGCGAGGAACTGCTCACGATGACCGCGCAGCACGCGCTGGGCGACATCCAGCTGATCGGTGGGTCGAGCGGGGATGGCCTCTCCTTCAGCGAGACCGGCGTGTTGCACGAAGGGCGTTTCCATGGGGACTGCGCGGTGATCGCGGTGCTCACCAGCCGCCGCCCGATGCACGTCTTTTGCGAAAGCCCCTATCGGCCCGGCCCCGCGCGCATGGTCATCACCGAGGCCGATCCCCAGACGCGCACCGTCTACGAGATCAACGCCGCGCCCGCCGCCGAGGAATACGTGCGCCTCACCGGCCAGACGCCCGATGCGCTCGATGCGCATTTCTTCGCCGCGCACCCGCCCATGGTGCGCACGGGCGGGCAGTACCACGTGCGCTCGATCCAGTCGGCCAACCCGGACGGTTCGCTCACCTTCTACTGCGCCATCGACACCGGCGTCGTCCTCACCATCGGCGAGCCGATCGAGCGCATTGCCTGGATGAACGAGCTGATCGGAAAGGTGTCCCAGCGCATTGGCACGATCGATCACGTGACCGGCTTTGACTGCGTGCTCAACCGTCTGGACGCCGAGGACCGCCAGATCGTGCGCGAACTCTCCCGGCTCTACGTCGACAACAAGATCATCGGTTTCAACACCTATGGTGAGCAATTCCTCGCAGCGCACATGAACCAGACCTTCAGTGGTCTGGCGATAGGGCGCTGAGCCAGGACGGGAGACACAGGAGCGGGAGAGAGACCGGCCATGCTGCGCGAAAAGTCGGGGGAGACACCGGCGCCGGGGGCGAAGGCCCTGGAGGAGACGACCGAGGACCGGGACGCCGAACTGGCGCGGCTGCGCACGCGCGTGAAGCAGCTGGAGAAGATCAACGCCGCGCTGATCGACCGGGTGGAGCGCTCGACCGACCTGCAGGGCGGGGCCTTCTCGATGTTCGAGACGGCGATCTCGCTCGAAGCCATGGTGCGCGACCGCACCGGCGCGCTGGAGATCGCACTGGAGCGCCTGAACACGGTCAACGCCGAGCTTGCCCAGGCCCACGCCGATGCGACCGCCGCGCGTGTCCTCCTGCGCGATGCCATCGAATCGCTTTCGGATGGTTTTGCCCTGTTCGACGATGAAGACCGGATGATCCTGTGCAACCGGGCCTTCCTGAAGATCTTTCCCTACTTCGAGGCGATCTCGGACCGCGCGCCGGAATTCTCCGAACTGGCCTCGCGCGTGGCGCCCGAGCGCTGGCTGAAGGACCGTGTGGCGCAGCATCGCCGCGCGCAGGGCGCGCATGTCCAGGCGCTCTCGGACGGGCGCTGGATCCAGATCAACGAGCTGCGCACCAGCCAGGGCGGGACCGTCGGGATCTACACCGACATCACCTCGGTGAAGGCCGAGGACGCGCGCCAGCGCGCGCGCGAACTGGCCGAACGCAACCTCGCGCTCCAGGCAACGCTCGACACGCTGTCCGAAGGCGTGTGCCTGTTCGATCAGACCGGTCACCTCCAGGCCTGGAACGAGGGTGTGCTTGCGATGCTGGGCCTCGAAGGCGAAGCCGGCGAAGGGGCACCCGAGATCGAGAATCACGAGATGCTGCGCAGCTGGTGCCTCGAACGCCAGGAGCTCGACCGGGCCGAGGCGCTCGACTGGCGCGAGGAGGGGGAGGCGCGCTCGCTCGGCCAGCTGGAGACGATGTGCATGATGGGCGAGCGCCACGTCGTGATCCGCTCGGTTCCGCTCAAGAACGGGGGCATGGTCTTCACCTTCGACGATGTCACCGACCATGTCCGCTTCCAGCGCTCGCTGACCGAGACCGCCGAGACGCTGGAGCGGCGCGTGGAGGAGCGCACCGCCGAACTGGTCGAGGTCAACCGCCAGCTGGTCGATGCCAAGAACGAAGCCGAGACCGCCAACCGCTCCAAGACGAGCTTCATTGCCTCGGCCAGCCACGACCTGCTCCAGCCGCTGAACGCGGCGCGCCTGTTCGTCTCGGCGATGGACGGCATGGCCATGCCCGAACGCGCGGCGAGCCTTGTCCAGCAGGCCTCGACGGCGCTCGATTCGGTGGAAGAGCTGCTGGAAGCCCTGTTCGAGATCTCGCGCCTTGATGCGGGCGCCGTCCAGCCCGAGATCCAGCCGCTGGCGCTCGACCCGATCCTGACGGCACTGCGCATCGAGTTTGCCCCCCTCGCCCAGGCCGGGGGGCTCGAGTTCGCCATCCCCGAGACGGACCTGTGGGTGCGTTCCGACCCGCGCCTCTTGCGCCGGGTGCTGCAGAACTTCGTCTCCAACGCGATCCGCTACACCGAAGTGGGGCGTGTCTGCGTGGAAGTCAAACATACGAAGGACGAAGTCAGCGTGCGCGTGCGCGATACCGGGCCCGGCATTGCGCAAGAGGACTGCGCGCAGATTTTCGAGGAGTTTCGCCGGGTCGGCAAGACGCAGAAGATCCCCGGCAAGGGCTTGGGCCTGGCCATCGTGCGCCGCGTGACGGCGGTGCTGGGCCACGCCATCGAACTGGAGACCGCGCCCGGACAGGGGGCCTGCTTCACGATCCGCGCGCCGCGCTGCGCGCCCGAAGCGCGCGCGCCCGAATTGCCCGCCAGCGCGCAAGGCACGCGTGCGGAGGAAGGCGGGCTGGTGCTTGTCGTCGACAATGACCCCGCGATCCTGCGCGGCATGGAGGCGCTGCTGGAGAACTGGGGGCTCGATGTCGTGGCGGTCCCCGACCCCGGCGATCCGGCGGCTGCGGCCGCGCTGGAGCAGGGGCCCGTGCTGATGATCGTCGACTTCCACCTCGACGAGGGGCGCACGGGCGACGAGGCGGTGGCGCTCCTGCGCGGCCAGACCGAACGCGAGATCCCCGCGATCCTCATCACCGCCGACCGGGGCGACGAAGTGGCGGAACTGGCCGCAGGGCAAGGGCTGCCCGTGCTCAACAAGCCCGTGAAACCGGCACGCCTGCGCGCACTTCTGCGCCAGCTCGACGTGCTCTGAGCGCTCAGGTCAGCGCGGCGAAGGCGGTGCGCCAGTCCTCGGGCAGCGGGGTCGGGCGGCGGCATTCCCGGTCGACATAGACGTGGGTGTAGTGCGCTTCGGCGGCAGGCGCGTCCTCGCCCGCAACGAAGAGGCCGAGGTGATAGGTGACGCTGGAGGAACCGAGCCGCGCCACGCGAAGGCCCACCTCCAGCTTCTGCGGGAACTGTACCGAGGCGGCATAGCGGCACCCTGTCTCGACGACGAGCCCGATGGGACCTGTCGGCGCTTCGCTTTCAAGGTCGAGCAGGCCCGCCTCGATCAGCCAGGTGTTCACCACCGTGTCGAACCACGAATAGTAGACCACGTTGTTGGCGTGGCCGTAGATGTCGTTGTCGCGCCAACGCGTGGCGACGGGGACAAAGGCGCGGTAGTAGGCGCGCTCGCGCAAGGGTTCACGGCTCATGGGAGGGGGCTACCAGCCAGGCGGCCGAAGGCAAAGAGGATCAGAATAGATTATCCGAGGGCCATCGCCCTCGGGCTCCCCGAACTGTCCACCTCACGGTGCGCGCGCCGCCGTAGCCGAGAAAGGTGAGGTCGCCGATTCCGGGGTCAAGGGGCGATGGCCCCTTGGAAAAATCTTCTTCTTAACTACCCGCGAAAGCCGATCTTTCCGGCCATGATCACGGCCTGCGTGCGCGAGAAGACGTTCATCTTCTGCAGGATTGCGGAAACGTGCGCCTTCACCGTCGTCATCGAGACGTCGAGTTCGTAGGCGATCTGCTTGTTGAGGCGGCCCGCGACGAGGTGGCCCAGGACCACGCGCTGCTGGGGGGTGAGCGTCTCGATCCGGGCGCGGATCATGTCTTCCTCGGCGGCCTGGGTCTCGTCGCATTCGAGTTCGGGCATGTAGATTTCGCCCGAGAGGACAAGTTGCAACGCCTCGACGATGGCCGTGCGCTTGAGCGACTTGGGCACGAACCCGGCGGCCCCTGCGGCCAGCGCATCGCGCACCACGTTGCGGTCGGTCACGCCCGAGACCATGACCACGGGGGTGGCCGGAAACCGGTCGCGCAGCGCCTCAAGGCCGGAGAGGTGCGAGACGTCGGGAATGTTGAGATCAAGGAGGACAAGGTCGACATCGTCGGCTGTGTCCAGCGCCTGGAGCGCGCTCTGCAGGCTGTCGGCTTCCAGGATTTCGCAGGTGGGAAAGGCGTCGTCGAAGATCGAGCGCAGGCCATCGCGCACAAGCGAATGATCGTCGACGATCAGGACCTTGTCGGGGCTCGTCAGTCCGCCCATTGCGCGTTCCATTCCTGCCAGTGCGTTCATGTTCCTATCCCGGGGAGGGAGGGAGCGCCAGCCTCGGGATGATCCCTTGTGCCAGCGCTCCGGTTACTGTTCTGTTGCGTCTTACTTGGGCAGCTTGAACACCCAGAGCATGCCGCCCTGGCTGATGTCCTTGAAGGTCTTGGCGACTTCGCCGCCCCACAGCGGCACCGCGCCGCCCCAGCCCGACATCACCGCGACGTACTGTTCGCCGTCCTGCTCCCAGGTGACGGGCGAGCCGACCACGCCTGAGCCAGTCTGGAACTTCCAAAGCTCCGTGCCGGTCTTGGCGTCGAAGGCCTTGAGGTAGCCCTCGGGCGTGCCGGTGAAGACGAGGTTGCCCTTGGTGGTCAGCACGCCGCCCCAGAGCGGGGCTGCGTTCTTGTATTCCCACACGATCTTGCCGGTCTTGGGGTCCATGGCGCGCAGGGCCCCGATGTGGTCCTCGGCAATCGGCTTGATGGTGAAGCCCGCACCCAGGTAGGCTGCGCCCTTCTTGTAGGCGATGGGCTCGTTCCAGATGTCCATGCCCCAGTCGTTGCTGGGGATGTAGAACAGGCCGGTGTCCTGCGAATAGGCCATCGGCATCCAGTTCTTGCCGCCCAGGAACGAAGGCGAAGAGAACACGACCTTGCCCTTCTCCGCGCCGCTCGGAGCGCCGGGGCGGCCATCGCCGATGTAGTTGGGGCGGCCGGTCTTGAGGTTGATGCCGTCAGCCCAGGTCGTCTGCATGACGAACTTGTGCGCGCCCAGAAGCTTGCCGTTGGTCCGGTCGAGCACGTAGAAATAGCCGTTGCGGTCGGCCTTGGCGCCCAGCTTCATCGGCTTGCCGTTCATCGTCGCATCGAACGGGATGAACTCGTTCACGCCGTCAAAGTCCCAGCCATCGTGCGGGGTGGTCTGGTAGTGCCACTTGATGACGCCGGTGTCGGCGTCGATGGCGAGCGTCGAGGAGGTGTAGAGGTTGTCGCCCGGACGCAGGTGGCTGTTCCAGGGCGCCGGGTTGCCGGTGCCGAAGTAGAGGAGGTTGGTGCCCGGATCGTAGGTGCCGCCCAGCCAGGTGGCGCCGCCGCCGGTCTTCCACAGATCGCCTTGCCAGGTCGCGTTGAGCTTGCCGGTCATGCCGTTGGGCTGGCCGTTCAAGGTGCCCATGTGGCCTTCGATCACGGGGCGTTCCCAGACCAGCTCGCCGGTGTCGACGTTGCGGGCCTGGACCGCGCCGACCACGCCGAATTCACCGCCCGAGTTGCCGGTGATGACCATGTCCTTGACGATCAGCGGGGCGGCGGTGGCCGAATAGCCTTCCTGATAGTCGGCGGTCTTCTTGTTCCAGATGACCTTGCCGGTCTCGCGGTTGAGCGCGATCAGGCGCGCGTCGAGCGTGGCAAAGATGATCTTCTCGCCGTGGATCGCGGCGCCGCGGTTGACGACGTCGCAGCAGGGCATGATGCCGTCGGGGAGGCGCGCGGTGTATTCCCACTTCTTCTCGCCGGTGCGCGCGTCGAAGGCGAACAGGCGCGAGTAGGAGCCGGTGACGTAGATGGTGCCGTCATAGACCAGCGGCTGGGCTTCCTGCCCGCGCTGCTTCTCTCCGCCGAGCGAGGCGGCGAAGACGGGGACGAGCTTGCTGACGTTATCGGAATTGAGCGCGTCGAGGCCGGAGAAGCGCTGCTGCCAGGGACCCATGCCGTAGCTCAGAACGTCGCCCGCGCTGGCCGCGTCGTTCATCAGGTCGGAGCTGGTGGGCCCATGGTGGTCGGCCAGCGCCGGGGCTGCGACCAGTGCGGTGGCGGCCGCAAGGCCGGCCAGAAAATGTGAAAAACGCCGCTTCATCCTATCCCTCCGTTATTGGGGTGACCTCGCCGGGGATTCGTTGCTCGGGATGTGCCCCCATGATCTCCGGTCGTCGGCGGTCAGCCTAGACCTCGCAGGGGCGCAAACAATTGCACCTTGGGATGAGGGGTATGGCGATTGGGTGTGCGCCAAGTCCCGGGAAAGTCCCGATTCCGAAGCGGTCGGATGGTGTGCGGGAGGGTTCCGGGACGGTTCGGGGGGCGCCGGTCGCAGTCGGCACCCCCGTCCCCCCGTTCACGCTGCGCTCTGGCTCGCCAATGCGGGCTGCCAGTTCACACCGTGCCTGGAAAACAGGGCGGCCATCCGGCCATCGGCGATCATCGCGTTCATCTCGTCCTCGAGCGCGAAGCCGAGTGTGCGCGAGTTCTCCTTGACCGCGATGCCGATGTCCCAGCCGGGTGAAAGCATCATCGGCAGGGGCCCATGGCGTTTTCGGATGCCCGCTTCGGGCGCGTCGGCCAGGGCGGCCTCGATCTGCGCGCGGCTGGCCACTGCGAAGTCGGCTTCGCCCGTGCCGAGCGCGGAGATCGCCTCATAGCCGGTGCGTTTGTGGACGAGGTCGCTGGCCAGGACCCCTCCGGCATGGCCCAGAAGGTAGAAGTCGGGGATCGAATCGAGTTCGGCCGCGATCGGGTGGCCCTTGAACTGCGCAGGCACGACCTCGCAGTTGCCCGCATCCGGGCTGCAGGCCGCGCCGAAACTCTCGCGGTAGTAGGGCGCCATGAAGGCGACGTTGTCCTCCTGCTGCATCAAGGTGCGGTCGAAGGGGACGTGGAGCATGACATCGCAGGGCTGGAAGCCGAGCAGGCCCCCGCGCCAGACCACGTTGCGCAAGTCGTCGGAGACTTCCTCGTCGGCGATGAACAGCGCGATGTCGGCGCGAAGGCCCAGGCTTTCGGCAAGCGCGCGGGCAAGGTCGGCATCGATCCCGGCAGGTGTGCCAGCCTCATCCCAGGACCAGGGCCGGTTGTCGGTGTAGAGCCCGACGCGCAGCACGCCGGCCTCGCGCACCTTGGCAAGCGGGGCGGCCCACAGCGACGAAGGCCGCAGGGCCGCTGGCATGGCCAGCGCCCCTGCGGCGGCGAAAAGGCTCTTCAGGAGAGTCCTGCGACCACTCTCCATCGGTTTACTCGTCGGTGTACTTGGTTTCGAGCCAGGCGCGGATCGCCCAGCCTGCCTTCTGGCCGAGTACCTCGCCGAAGGGTGGCATGTAGACTTTGCCGTCGTGGCTGGAGCCGTTGCGGAAGCGCTCGACGAACCATTCATCGCCCGAGGGGCCGGGTTCGAGGTAGCGCAGGTCCGGGGCGATGCCGCCCGAAATGGCTTCGAGGCCATGGCAGCGCGCGCAGTTCTGGCCATAGGCGCTTTCGCCGATGGCAATGGCTGTCGCGTTGCCGGAATAGGGGTTCTCCGCCATCCAGGTGTCGTTGCCGCCCTCGATGTCGGGCAGGGCCGAGGTGTCGACCGCCTGGGGGGTCACGTTGCCGTGGGCCAGCAGGCTGGTGCCTGCGGTAAGCGAAGCAATGGCCGCCGCCGCGATCAGGGCCGCGCGGCCTGTACGTATCGTCATGGTGTCAGTCATCCTCTGCGACCTCAGGGCTCGGTCAGGCGTCCCCGAATGGTGTCCATGATCTAGCGCAAGCCTTTAACTTTCCCCAATTGGACCATGGTACAAGACCAAGGTGCAATGGGCCCGGGGCGCGCAAATGCCTAGGTTTGCAAGGCAAATGGAGAGGATCATGGACATGTCAGCCCGCCGCGCGTTCACAGCGTTTCTGACCCTTGGAACAGCGCTTGCCGCGAGCGCCCCGGCAAGCGCGGGCACGCGCGTCTATATCAGCAACGAGCGCAGCTCGACGGTCTCGGTCGTTGACCTGGAGAGCCGCGCGATCGTGGCTGAATGGCCGGTCGGCCAGCGCCCGCGCGGGATCGTGCTGACGCGCGATGGCAAATATCTTCTCATCTGCGCGAGCCTCGACAATGCGGTCGAGGTGCGCGACCCGGCAACGGGCGCGCTCGTGCGCACGCTTCCCTCGGGCGCGGACCCCGAGCAGTTCTTCCCGGCCTTCGACGGGCGCTACCTGTTCGTGGCAAATGAGGACAACGCGGCGGCAACCGCGGTCGATCTGGTGGAAGGCAAGGTCGCCTGGCAGGTTGCGGTGGGCGAGGAGCCCGAAGGCATCGCGCAGAGCCCGGACGGCACATGGCTGCTCGTGACGAGCGAGGAGGACAACACCGTCGCCTGGGTCGATGTCGCCAGCCACGAGGTCCGCCTGGAAATGGAGACCGACGCGCGCCCGCGCCATGTCGAGTTCACGCCCGATGGCACACAGGTCTGGATCGGGGCGGAAATGGCGGGCACGGTCCACATTGCCGATGTTGCGACGCGCACGATCACGCGCACCATCGCCTTCGCGCCGCCGGGAGTGCCCGCCTACAAGGTCATGCCCTGCGGCATCCGCTTCACGCCCGACGGCCGAACCGCCGTGGTGGCGCTGGGACGCGCGAACGCGGTGGCCGTGGTCGATGTCGCGAGCGGGGAAGTGCGCGGCTATGTCCCCGTGGGCGAACGCCCTTGGCACCTGGCGATCCTGCCCGATGGCGGGAGCGCGCTGGTCGCCAACGGGGCGAGCGACACGCTGTCCCTCATCGACATTGCGATGCGGGAGGTCATCGCCACGATCCCTGCCGGAAAAGGCCCCTGGGGCGTCGCGCTGGGCCACTGAGGGCGCGGTTTGCACCGAACCGGGTCAGTTCGTCCCAAAGTCCAATTTCGCACATTCCCATCCGCTCCCATGCTGAGAACAGTCGCAGGAAAAGACGACACATAAACCTCAGGAGGGGATGAACGATGATCGGCAAGATCATGCTGCGCAGCACCGCTGCGCTGGGGGCTATCGCCATGTCCACGACGCCGGTCTTTGCCGGTACGGGCGAGACCCTGCTCAAGCGTCTGCATGAAAAAGGTATCCTGACCGACGAGGAGTACAACGAACTCCTCGCCGAAGAGGCCACCGAGGCCGAGACTACGCCTGCTCCGGCCGTGGCCGTGCAGGGCGGCGAGGTCGACACTGGCCTTCTCGTCAAGCGCACCCAGAGCGGCATCGGCTTCGAGGTCGGTCCGGCCACGATCCAGTTCGCAGGCTCGGTCAACGGCTTCTACGTTCACGACAATCCCGATACGCCCTCGGCCACCACCCCGGTCGTGGGCGGCATCGCCAGCGTGGGTACGAAGAATTCGAGCGCGGTGCGCAACGGCCTTCTTCCCGGCTTCCTGACGGTCTCGGTCTCCACCCAGCAGGCAGGCTGGGACATCAACGCCTTCTTCGGCCTCTACCCCGGCATCAACTCGGCCGCCTGGGGGACGCTGGGCGCCAACAACGGCGGCCAGCCCACCGCGCTCGCCACCTCCGGCATCGACGCGCGCCAGACCTACATGAGCTTTGGCCGCGCGAATTTCGGCACGGTCAAGCTGGGCCGCGACATCGGCCTGTTCGGTTCCGACGCGATCCTCAACGACATCACGCTGCTCTCCTCGGGCTCGCCCGGAGGCAACGTGGCGCCCGCCAATACCACACTGGGCCGCATCGGCTCGGGCTACATCTACACCGATTTCCAGCCGCAGATCACTTATACCAGCCCCAAGCTGGGCGGTTTCCAGGCCGCAGTCGGCGTGTTCCAGCCGCTCTCCTCGCTGACGGGGCCGGCGCAGGCCAACTCCGAGCCCGGCTTCCAGGGCAAGCTCACCTACGACGGCCAGTTCGGCGGCGTGGGAGCGCACCTGTGGGCATCCGGCATCACCCAGAAGCACGACATGCTGACCGGCGGCGATTACACCGGGCGCGGGCTCGACATGGGCGCCAAGGTCACGGCGGGCCCCATCGCGGTGACCGGCTACTACTACACCGCCAAGGGTCTGGGCACGACCGTGCTGGGCCTGTTCGACACCGACGCGCAAGGCAACCCGCGTTCGAGCGATGGCTTCTACGTCCAGGGCCTCGCCACCTTTGGCAAGTTCGCGGTGGGCGGCAGCTATGGCGAGAGTTCGCTTGATTTTGCCAACCCGGCCGACGCGCTCGCCAACCCGGACCTCGTCAGGACCAACTCCAGCTATGTCGGCCAGGTGCGCTACAGCCTGACCAGCTGGGTGACGCTGATCGGCGAGTACATCCACTCCAAGGCCGAGGCCCATTCGGGCAACGAGGCCGAGAGCGATGCGCTTGCCATGGGCGGCATCCTCTTCTTCTAGGCGCTTTCCCCGAGGCACCACCGAACCGGGGGCGCTGTGCGTCCCCGGTATCTTCCCGGAAGGCCGGTTGTCCGCAGGACAGGTCTTCCGGGACCACATTGTCCCGACATATCCCCCCTCGTCACCCGGAAAAGGTCGCAGCCATGGATGACTTCACTCCCAAGCGGCGCGCGCGCGCTGCGCAGATGGCTGCCAGCGCGCTGGCGCTGGCCCTGCTTGCCTCCACGTCCCTTTCCTCGCCTGCCCACGCCGAGGATGCCGACGACGCCGCGTTCGCGGGCGAGATCCTCGTCACCGGGCGCGGTCTTTCCGAGACGCCCGGACGCCCGGCCTATTCAACCCGCACCCTGGAACGCCGGGACATCGTCTCGTCGGCCTCGGGCCGGGCCGAAGACGTGCTCTCCTCGGTCGCGGGCTTCCAGCAGTTCCGCCGCGCGGACAGCCGCTCGTCCAACCCTTCCGCGCAAGGGGTGACCTTGCGCGCACTGGGCGGCAACGCCACCAGCCGCGCGCTCGTCCTCCTTGACGGTTTGCCGATGGCCGATCCCTTCTTCGGGTATATTCCGCTCACCGCGCTTTCGCCTGACACGCTGGGCGCGGTGCGGGTGACGCGCGGCGGGGGCTCGGGCCCCTTTGGCGGCGGCGCGCTTTCGGGCACAATCGAACTGGAAAGCGCAGGTGCAGAGCAGCTGGGCCTCCTCACCGCCAGTGCACTTGGCAACCAGCGCGGCGAGAGCGAGCTGAGCGCAGCCATCGCGCCCCAGCTGGGCAGCGGTTTTGCGGTCGTCTCGGGCCGCTGGGACCGGGGCAAGGGCTTCTGGACGACCCCGCGCGATCAGCGCGCCGAGGCGAGCGTACGGGCGCGCTACGAATCCTGGTCGCTGGGCCTGCGAACCGTCGTCCCGATCCGCGAGGACGTAGAGCTCCAGGCGCGCGGCCTGATCTTCCGCGACGATCGCACCTTGCGCTTTGCCGGCGCCGATAGCGCGAGTGAGGGGCAGGACGCGAGCCTGCGTCTCGTCGGGCGCGGCGCCTGGCAGTTCGACGCGCTGGCCTATGTCCAGGCGCGCAATTTTGCCAACACGGTCATCTCCTCCAGCCGCTTCACCCCCGTGCTCGACCAGTACAAGACCCCGGCGACGGGGATCGGCGGCAAGTTCGAGCTGCGCCCGCCCGTAGGCGATGCGCACACGCTGCGCCTGGGGACCGACTGGCGGCGCTCCTCGGGCACGATGAACGAGATCGCGATCAGCGCCTTTTCGGGCAACGTGACCGAGCGGCGCCAGGCGGGCGGGGTGAACAGTGACCTCGGGTTCTTCGCCGAGGACGACTGGCGCCCCGGCGCGCTCACCCTTACCGGAGGCGTGCGCGCGGATCGCACGGTCATTGCGGGCGGCTATTACGCCACGCGCGATGCGCAAGGGACGCCGACCGGGCGCACCGACTACGCCAGGCAGGCGGACTGGACGGTGACTTGGCGTAGCGGCGCGCGGCTGGCGCTGAGCGAGGCGCTGGCCCTGCGGGCGGCGGCCTATTCCGGCCTGCGCTTGCCCACGCTCAACGAACTCTACCGGCCCTTCGTGGTCTTTCCTGTGGTCACTGAGGCCAACGCGCAGCTGCGCAGCGAGAGGCTGGAGGGCTACGAGGCCGGGCTCGATCTGACGCCCATGTCAGGGATGACGTTCACGCTGACCGCCTTCGACAACCGCGTGAAGCACGCCATCGCCAATGTCACGCTGGCGCCCAACGTGCGCCAGCGCCAGAACCTGCCTGCCATCGCTGCGCAGGGGATCGAGCTGGGCGCGCATCTGGCGCGCGGGATCGTGCGGTTCGACGGTTCGCTGCTGTGGAACGAGAGTAAGGTGGATGGGCAGGGCGCCTCGGCCGATCTGGACGGCTTGCGCCCTTCGCAGACCCCGAACTTCGTCACTTCGGCCACGCTCGGGCTGGAGCCGAAGGAGGGGTGGCGGATCGCGGCCACGCTGCGCCATGTCGGCGCGCAGTACGAGGACGACCGGGAAAGCGACGTGCTGCGCGCGGCCACAACGCTCGATCTCTTCGCGCAGGTTCCGCTTGGCGGGAAGGCCAGTCTGGTGCTGCGCGCCGAGAACGTGACCGACGAAACCATCGTGACGCGCAACCAGGCAGGGTCTATGGATACAGGTGTGCCCCGCACGCTGTGGGCGGGGCTGCGTTGGGGGATGTGAGGACATGGGGACCGTACGGTACAATGCAGGTGCGCGCACGCTGCACTGGCTGATTGCGCTGCTGATTATCGCCAATATCGCAGGGGGCCTGCTGCACGAGCCGCTGGACGGGGTCATCTCGATCATGCCGCTGCACAAGGCGGTGGGGATGAGCGTTCTGGTGCTCTCGCTGGTGCGGCTGGGCTGGCGCATGGCCTGGACCGCGCCCGCCTATCCCGCGACGATGACACGGGCCGAAGTCGGCCTTGCGCATCTGGTCCACGTCGTGCTCTATCTCTTCATGATCGCGATGCCGCTGACGGGCTGGATCATGTCTTCGGCCAGTCCCTATCCGCTGACCTGGTTTGGCCTGTTCGACATCCCCCGCCTGCCGGTGGTGAAGGACAGCCTGCTCGCAGGTCTGGGGCACGAAGCGCACGAGATCGGCGGCTACCTCCTGATCGCGCTTGTCGCCGGCCACGCCCTTGCGGCGCTGCGCCACCATTTCATGCTCAAGGACGATATCCTCAAGCGCATGCTCTGAACGGTGATCGCCATGTCAGCGATTGCATAAGTGATTGCATCTCAACTTTTCTTGTCTGCTCCGGTGGCGTTGACTTAGGGTGTCGCACCGGTGCCGGTCGTGACCTGACCGACGCTCCGCGTCATTGGCGGCGCGCGCCGGGGGACGCGCAGATCCGGCGAGCGACAAGGAGAGTGCGAGGACGTGATTTTCCAGGCCATGACGGCGGCCCTGCTGGCCGCCCTTCTGCCCACGACGGCCCTGGCGCAGATAGCGGATATCCGCAGCTACTCATCGGTCCCGCCCGAAAAGCTGACATCCATCATGGTTCTGGGAACGCCGCATCTCAGCGCTCTTGAGGATGTCACCCCCTCGCACGTCAAAACGGTCGTCGACCAGATTGTGGCCGCGAAGGCGCGCGTCATCGGCATAGAGCGACTCTCGGCGCTCGAGATCGTGACCATGCAGGCAAGTCCTCTCCTCGCACCGGCGCTCGAGCAGTTCGTGGGCCCCACGTTGCTGAAAATCGCCGCTGCCGCCCAGTCCCGCACGGGCATGGGCGCTCTCGAAGCGGCGGAAGTGACCTCTGCGTGGACGAGCGGGTCCGCAGGTCTGACGCAGGAGGAATGCCTGGAGCGGCTGGACATTGCCCTGGCTGCCTATCAGCCCGAAACGGCCCTGCTCTATCGCGAACGCATCGCTGCGGACGCGCTCGACCAGGAAGCGGCGCGCTATCTCGACACGCAGCGTACCTCGATGAACGAGCGGGTGAGCGTGGCCTTGGCCGCGGCCAGAAAGCTGGGCCTTGCGAAACTCTGGTCGATCGATTCGCACCTGGACAAGCGCCTGATCCTGCCCCGAATGAAGGAGCTCCAGGCCGCCTTTGCCAAGGCGCCGCCGGTCACGCAGATGCCCCATTTCGTGGAGCAGGAAGAGATCACAGATCGCGCTATCACAAAGGGCGACCTCCTGCCTGTCTATTGCCATATCAACGCGCAGAGCTTTGGTGCTGCGGATGTGCGCGGGCAGTTCGACTTGCCCAATCGCCTGGAGTTCGAGGGCGATATGGGCCGTATCCGGGAGGCCGCCTGGGATGAGCGGAACCACCGCATCGCCGCCCATGTTCGCCACGCCAGCGCCTCGGCCGTCGGCGGGGCGATGGTCGTGCTGATCGGGGTGGGCCACAAGCCGTTCCTCGACGAACTTCTCCTCACCAGCCTCGACAGCACCACGCAAGGCGAAATCCTCGCCTGCGATTGACGCCTGCCCGCCGGAGACCATGTCCGGGACTTTTCAGAGGGCGGGGAGCAGCTCGGCCTCAAGCGCGGGGTAGAGATGGCTGACGCTGCGCTCCAGTTCATAGCGCGCGGCCTTGAGCGGGGCGAAGCGGGGCGGGATCTCGGTGTATCCGGCCTCCACCATCGACAGGCCGCGGGTCACGGCTTCGCGTAAGAAGCTCTCCAGCCAGTCCAGCCAGTCACGGGTCTGCGCGATGGCGCGTGCGCCCGTATCGGGCGGGCCATGGCCGGGCAGGAGCTGCCGGTGGGAGAGCGCCTGCAGTGTTTCCAGCGCCCGGCGCCAGCGATCAAGGTCGGCGTGCGGCGTGGACGGCGCACGGTCGTGGAAGACGAGATCGCCGGCAAGCAGCGTGCCCGTAGCATGGTCGAGCAGGGCCAGATCGCCCCCGCTGTGCCCGTCCAGCGCCAGGAGCTGGAAGGTGCGTCCTCCAAAGGTTACTTCGCCCGCGGCCACATCGCCCCGGGGCAGCGCGATCTGGGTGCCCTTCATCCAGTCGGCAAGCAGGCGGTACATGGCATCGGAAAACCCCTCCACATCGCGCAGCAGGCCCTCGCGCGTGGCGGGAAGGGCATGGACGATGGCGGGATCGAACGCGGCCGCGCCCATCGCGTGGTCGGGGTGGAGGTGGCTGACATAGACACGCGCGACCTCCCGCCCGGTCGTGCGACGGGCCAGCGTGGCGAGCGCCGTGCCATGGGCGAGCGAGACTCCCGGATCGAACAGCACGGTGCCCGCATCGGTTGCCAGGAACGCGCTGTTGGCAATGGCGCCGCCGTTCTTGAACAGGATCGGCGCGTCAGCGCCGCGCACCATCCAGACACCATCGCCGATTGCCTCGGCCCGTGGGGCATAGCTCCCGGCGAAGACTTCGGCTCTGGCAAGAGCGGGGGCAAGGGCAGGGGCGAGCGCGGGGAGGGCCATCGCCCCGGCCACCATCGTGCGGCGCGAAAGGGTCATGGCGTGGGGCCTTCGATCCTGGCTTCGAACTCGCGGCCCGAGGTGTCGCGCGCGATGACCCGGTAGCGCGCTTCGCGCCCGGCCAGGAGCAGCGTGAAGGCCGGGTCCTCGGCCACCGCGCCCGAGACGGCGACATGGGCACGTTCGCGCCCGTCCTCGCCCAGCACGCGCAGCGTCTCCAGATTGTAGGCGGGAATGTTCTCGACAAGCCCTGTGTCCATCGGGTGGCGCAAGGTCAGGCGCAGGCGCGTGTCCTCGCCTTCCGCCCAGGTTTGCCCGCGCATCTCGCCCAGGTGTTCGGCCCAGTCGCCCTTCACCCGGCTGACCGGCGGGGCCGAGCAGCCTCCGCCTGCCGCATCGATCCACTGCCCCGCGACATGCCAGGTGCCGTCCCGGGTCTGCACTGCGGCGCGTACCGGGGTGCGCTGGTCGAGCTTGATGCGCGTTGCCAGGAACGAACGCGCGGCCAGCGGGCGGTAGTCGATGGCAAGCGGGATCGGGTTGAGATCGGCGAAGATCAGCAGACGGGTGACATCGGGCAGGGCGCGCGCATCGACCATGACCGGGAAGATGCGCTGGTTCTCGGCAATGCCCGGGATCGCGAGTCCCACCTGCGCATCGAAGACGACGCGCGCGCCTGCGAAAAGGCGCTCGGCATGATAGGTCCACATCGGTGAGCCGAGCGGATCTGTGGGCAGGTCCGTTGCCGTTGCCGCACGGGCCGGGGCGACCTGGCCCATGAGGGCCGAGAAAAGAGCAAGGCGCTTCATACCAATGGGCAATGTAGGCAGGCGCAGGGCCTTCCCATATTGCACCTTGGACCGAGACGGGAGGCACGATGGCAAGGCACGCGTGGCAAAGGGGAATGGCACTGGGCGCGCTGGCCCCGGCCCTGCTGACGCTGGCCTGTGCGCCCTTGCCCGGTCGGCCTTCGCCCGAGCGTGCTTTGTCCGAAGAGGGCCTGTTCGATGCCGAGGGCTACCGCACCGCGCGCTTCCGAGCCCCGGTCACGCGTGATCCCGCTCCGGCACGGCGTATGGCCGAGGTGGAGGTGCTGGCGTTGCAGCCGGGGCGCGATGCGCTGTTCCTCGATGTGCTGCCCGTGACAGGCGGCTGGCGCGATCCGGCGACGGGGCGCTGGCACCTTTCCGAACCCCACCGCAGTGTGCCCGGCGCGCACTGGCACCCGGAAACGGGGCGCAGTCCGCCTGATGCACGGCTCTGGGAGGCCCTGCGTGGTGCCATTGCCGAGGCGCGGCGCGAGGACGCGCACTTGCCCGTCATCGTGTTCTGCCGCTCGGATTGCTGGATGAGCTGGAATGTTGCCCGTCGCCTTGCGCGCGAGGGCGTGGGACAGGTCTACTGGTACGAGGAGGGCATCGAGGGCTGGCACGCGGCAGGCCGTGATCTGGTGGAGGTCACGCCGTTGACAGTGCCGCCCTGAGCCTGAAGGAAGCAGGAAGGCCGGTCCGAGGGCCATTGCCCTCGGGCTCCCCGAACCGGGCAACCTCGCCTTTCCTGCGCTGCCCTGGCCGAGAAAGGCGAGGTCGCCGATTCCGGGGTCAAGGGGCGATGGCCCCTTGAATAGGATCCTCTTCCCTTGTCCTTCTTCTCAGCGCAGCTTCTTCAGATAATCGATAATTTCCTGGCGCTTGGCTGCGTCCTTGATGCCGGGAAAGCTCATGCGGTTGCCCGGGACCAGCTTGCGTGGGTTCTCCAGCCACTGGTGCAAGGTGGCTTCGTCCATGGTGAGCCCCGCGTTCTTGAGCGCGTCCGAATAGGCGAAGCTGCCCTGGCCCATCGGGTGGCCGAAGGTGCCGAAGAGGTTGGGCCCCAGCTTGTCGGGCGCGCCTTTCTCCGCGTTGTGGCACACCGCGCAGCGCCCGAAGGCGGCGGGCGGGCCGGCTGCGGCTACAGGTTCCGGGCTTGGTGTCGGCGCAGGTGCGGGTTTGGGTGCCGGGGCGGCCTTGGTCTCGGTGGGCGTGGGAGTTGGGCTCGGCTCCGGGCTGGCCTCGGCTTGCGGGGAGGGGCTTTCGCTCGGCTGGCTGGCGGGCGGGCTGTCCGGTTCGGCCGGGCTCTCGGGCAAGGTCGCGCTTGCGCTGGGTTCCGGCGTGGTCGGAGCCTCGCTCTGCTCGCCGCCCGAACAGGCGCAGAGGGCCAGCGCAAGACCAAGGCCAAGGGCGATGGACGAGGTCCCAGGGCCTCGCGAATGGGCGCGTGGATGACGCATGGCGAAAAATTCTCCCCGTTCATGATCTTTGCGCAGGGTTTCGCATGGAAGGCGCGGCGTCCGATATTGCACTTTGGTCCGCATCACTGCGGCTGCCTGAAACTTTTTTTGCGCGCCGAATTTCAACTGAAATGGCGGAAATGCGGGAGTTTTTGCCATGCGGGTGCGGTGGGAGCGCAGGCGCTGCAAAAATAATCGAAACGAATCACTTGCCGGGTCCGGAAAGCCTTGCTAGGGGCGCGCTCCTGCCGAGGGACGCTTTCAAAAGCTCCTCTGATTTAGCGGTCGTGGCGGAATTGGTAGACGCGCAACGTTGAGGTCGTTGTGGGCGAAAGCCCGTGGAAGTTCGAGTCTTCTCGACCGCACCAGGCAGATTTCTGAAAAGAAACGGATAAAAGCCTTCGGGCACCCCTCCCGGGACACCGGAAGGCTGGTGCCTTTTGGCGTGTCTGCGTGGTGCGCGTGGTGCGTGCAGGGGGGGCGTCAGGAGGCGCTGAGGGCAGTGTCCTGAACTGTTGCCACCGCGCGCGCGCGCGCCTCAAGCTGGTGGCGCACGATGGCGTAGCTCTGCTCGTTTCCGACATCGATGGCCTGTGTGCCGTCCGGCGTGATGACCGCCTCCACACGGGCCCGCAGGCGGCGCGAGGCGCGTGCAAGAGCGCCGCTGCGCGTCTCGAGGCCCAATGCCAGCAGGAGCAGGCCGACAAGGCCCATGGCGCGTGCAATGCGCAAGGCCACCCGCACCGAGGCGCGGCGTCCCCGGAAGATCGAGGCGGCCCCCAGGAAGTCCGCGCTGCGCACACCGTAGAGGTCGCAGGGCGCCAGGTGCCCGTCACGCAAGGTCAGGTAATGCGGTGAGCCGCTGGGGTGGACCGCCTCGACTGCGTCGCGCGGGGCGAGCGCGAGCGCGATGTCGGCGCTCTCCAGGGCCGTGACCAGCTGGTCGATGGTCTCGCCGCTCAGGAGCGCATGGTCGGCGGTGGTGACGAGGAGCGGGCCATCCCACCCTTGCGCGGCGGCGCGAATGCTCTGGGCAACATCCTCGCGCGCTTCGACGAGAGTGACCGCGCCCCGGCCGGGAAGGCGGGTGAGCACGTCCCAGACCGGATCGAAGGCCTCCTGCTCGATGCAGATGGCGAGGCTGCCGACCTTGGGGTGCTGCGCGCCGGTCTGCAGGACATGGGCAATCAGCGGGCGGCCGGCGAGTGGGATCAGGCTGCGGTGGCTGACACCGAAGCGTTCGGACAGCGGGTCAGAAGACGGGCAGCGCTGCCCGGCCAGAACGATCAGGCGGACAGGGCCGGTTTCGGCCACGGTCGTCGGGTGTGGGGGATGGGAAGGCATGCCCGGCCCCTATGGCGCGGACGTATGACAACGGCGTGACCGGTCTATGGGGCGCGGCGCTTTGTCAGGCCCCGTTCGCTGCGGGGGTTCAGTCGGGCTTCCAGCCGATCTCGGCGGTGGTCGCGGCCTTGGGGATGTCGGTCAGGGCCTCGTTGATGGTGATGACTTCCCCTGCCGCCAGCTTGCGCGTGGGGGGCACGATTTCCTTTTCGTAGATGATCCGCTCGCGCGCGTCGCGCAGGACGACCAGCAGCGAGGGCACGTAGCGGGTCTCGCTGCCGATGTTGCCGATCGTGCCGCTGACGCTGAAGAAGTCGCTGCCATCGGCCAGGCGCTGGCGGTCCTGGCGCTTGCGCGGAAAATCGAGCTGGAGGTCAGGTTCGCCCTGCCGGAACGTCTCGTGCGGGGTGGGGATCCAGTTGGGCAGGCCGCCCCAGGCGATGGCGCCGGTCAGGCCCAGCGTCACCACCGCAAAGATCGAGGCCGCGTAGGTGCCGATCTTCGCCCAGTTGCGGCGGGGCTGGAAGGGCGGTGCGAAATCGAAGCTGGAGCTGCGCTCGTCGGCGTAGTGGACCGTGTTCTCGGTGTCGTCGTAGACCGCCGCCGGGGGCTTTCGCAGCGAGGCGGGCGTCGCCATCTCGGCGCGTTCCGCATCGGTCCGCACCTTGGGCTTGCCGGCTGGCCTGGGCGCTGCGCGTGGTGCCGGGGCAGGTGCGGGAGCCGGTGCCGGTGTGGGCGCTGCGGGAGCTGGCGTTGCGGCCACCGGCTCGGGAGCGGGCGGGGGAGGTGCAGCCTCGGGTTCCCGCGCCGGCTGCGGGCTCGGCGCCGGTGCGGCCGCAGGTGCCGGGCGGGGCTGGGGAGCGGGCGCGGCCAGTTCCTCGGGGGAAGAGCCGTCCTGGTACCAGCTGTGCTTGCACTTGGCGCAGCGGACCGTGCGGCCTTCCACGCCGATGGCGTTATCCGGTACGGCGTAACGCGTAGAGCAGGCAGGGCAGGCGATAATCATACGAGTACCTCATAAGCACCATTCGCTAAGGGACGACAAGCACCCGACTTGTGGGTACGGGGCGTATTGCCCTTTTTTCCACATGGATTGCTCGCTATAGCGCGCAAGGCCGCATCTTTTCGGCCCTGCCAGGACTATTCACCAGAAGACGAATGACTGCCGAGGGCGAAATCATCCACTTCGACAATGTCGGGCTGCGCTATGGCACCGAACGCGAGGTGCTGAGCGACCTGACGTTCACCCTCTATGCAGGGCGCTTCTATTTCCTGACGGGCGCCAGCGGTGCGGGCAAGACGTCGCTGCTGAAACTTCTCTATCTCGCCCAGCGCCCTTCGCGCGGCGCGGTGCGCATGTTCGGCAACGATGCGATCACGCTCTCTCGCGCGAGCCTGCCCGCGCTGCGCCGCCGGATTGGCGTGGTCTTCCAGGACTTCCGGCTTGTCCCCCACCTCTCCGCCTTCGACAACGTGGCCCTGCCGCTGCGCGTGGCCGGCCACGGGGAGAAGGACATCGCCGGCCCCGTGCGCGACATCCTCGAATGGGTGGGGCTTTCCGAGCGGATCGACGCGGTGCCCGCCACGCTTTCGGGCGGTGAGCAGCAGCGCATCGCCATCGCCCGTGCGGTGATCGGGCGCCCGGCCGTCCTCGTCGCCGACGAGCCGACCGGCAACGTCGATCCCGAGATGGCGCTCAAGCTTCTGCGCCTGTTCGAGATGCTCAACCGCCAGGGCACGACCGTGGTGGTCGCCACCCACGATCTCGATCTCCTGCGCAAGGTGCCCGACAGCCTGATCATGCGCCTGGAGCGCGGGCGGCTGGCCGATCCGACCGGCGCGCTGCGCCATTCTCCGGCCCGTCGGACATGAGCGGGAGGCGCACATGAGCCGCGATGGGACGACACGGCGCGAGCGGCGTCTGGGCCCTTCGATGCTGCACGGGATGCGGCGTCTGGGCGGGGGCGGTGCCGAGCTGATCCCGCAGGGGCGCATGTCCGGGCCCATGC
The DNA here is from genome assembly GCF_018417475.1 of Novosphingobium decolorationis. Taxonomy (NCBI): domain Bacteria; kingdom Pseudomonadati; phylum Pseudomonadota; class Alphaproteobacteria; order Sphingomonadales; family Sphingomonadaceae; genus Novosphingobium; species Novosphingobium decolorationis. The sequence continues at coordinate 2,425,897 of NZ_CP054856.1, read as the reverse complement.
CCTGGGTGATCGCGATCATGGTCGCCCTGACCGCGATTGCGCTCGCCGCCGGGCTTTCCATCGGCAACGCGGTTTCGGCCGCGAAGGCCGAGATCGAAGGCGGCGTCACCATCCAGATCATCGAGCCGCGCGAGGATACCCGGGATCGCCAGACGCGCGATGTGGCGAAGGCCGTGCAGCAGCTCCCCGGCGTCAGCGGCCTGCGCATCGTGCCGCGCGAGGAACTCGACAGCCTGATCGAGCCGTGGCTGGGCAGCGGCATCGCCGAGGCGACCGGCTCGGCCATTCCTGTCCCTGCGCTGATCGACGTGCGCCTCGCCACCGGCGCGACGCCGCAGCGGGTCGAGACGATCCGCGCCGCCGCGCGCAAGGTGACGGAGGCGGCCCGCGTCGATGCCCAGTCGAGCTGGCTGCGCCCGGTGTTCGAGGCGATGGTCTCGCTCCAGATCCTCGCCATTGCGCTGGTCGCACTGCTTACCCTGGCGCTGGCCGCCGCGGTACTTCTGGCGGCGCGCTCGGCGCTTGGCGCCAACCGCGACGTGATCGAGATCGTCCACCTCCTGGGCGGAACCGACAAGCAGGTGGCGCGGGTGTTCCAGCGTTCGATCGGCTTTGATGCCGCGGGCGGCGGCGCGGTCGGGCTGGCGCTGGCGCTGGTCGTCATCGTGCTCCTGGCTCGCCGATTCGAGGGGCTGGGGGCAGGCCTTGTCGACAACGGTGCGCTGGTCTGGAGCGACTGGTTTCTGCTGGCGCTGGTGCCGATCCTCGCCACGCTTCTGGCCATGATCACGGCCCGCTTCACCGTGCTTCACGCCCTGCGCAAGATGCTCTAGGGCAAAGAGCACTGGTACACGCGGGCAAGTGTCGCCATAAGGCCCGCGAAAGCAATCAACCGCTATTTCCTGCAAGGTCATGTTTCGTCGCACCGCCGCCTTTGTCGTGCTTGTCTGGTTCTTCGGCTTCGTCTGGTTCGCCGTGACGCTGCCCGGGCCGATGGTGGGTGCGTCCAAGAGCGATGCGATCATCGTGCTGACGGGCAGCAGGGGGCGTATCGAACATGCGCTTGATGGGCTGGAGAAGGGCGCTGCGCCGCGCCTGTTCGTTTCCGGCGTCGATCCCGAAGTGCGTCCGGTCGAGTTCGCGGCCGAGTTCAAGGTGCCTGCGCGCACCATGCAGTGCTGCGTGGACCTGGGTTTCGAGGCCTATGACACGCGCTCGAACGGGGTCGAGACCGCGCGCTGGGTGGAGCGGCACAAGGTGCGCACGATCCGCCTGGTGACCGCCGACTGGCACATGCGCCGCGCCGAACTGGAATTGCTGCGCGAACTGCCCGAGGGCGTTGAGGTGCGGCGCGATGCGGTTCGCTCGCGCCCCAGCTTCAGCGCCCTGTTCCTCGAATATCACAAGCTCCTCTGGCGCCTCGCCAGCAACCTGTGGGAGCAATGGAGCCCGTGATGGAGACCCGTTTCGCAGACGTCGTGCGCAGCCTTGCGTTCTACGCCATCTTCTATCCCGGCTCGGTGATCATGGTTTTCCTGGCCCTGCCGTTCGCGGCGCTGGGTGAGCGCCAGATCTGGCTGCTGGCGTACAGCTGGAGCGCCTTTCACCGCTTCTGCTGCCGTTGGCTGCTGGGCATCCGGGTGGAGATAAAGGGCGAATTTCCCGAAGACGGCGTGCTGGTGGCGATGCGCCACGAGAGCTTCTTCGAGGCGATCGAGCTGCCGCTGCTGACGCCCTGGCCCACGCCTTTTCCCAAGTCCGAACTTCTCAAGATTCCGGGGTGGGGCTGGGCTCTCTCGCGCTTTGGCGTGGTCGCGGTCGAACGCGCGGGCGGAGCGGCCTCGCTGCGCCGGATGATCGCGACCGCGCGCGGGTTCGCGGCCAGGGGGCGCCAGCTGGTGATCTTCCCGGAAGGCACGCGCATGCCGACCGGCGCCACCGCCCAGCTGCGTTCGGGATTTGCCGGAACCTACAAGATGCTGGGCCTTCCGGTCGTGCCGGTCGCGGTCGACAGCGGGCGGCTCTATCATCGCATCTGGAAGAAGGCGGGGACGATCACCTACACGCTGGGCGAACGCATCGAGCCTGGCCTGCCCCGCGCCGAGATCGAGGCGCGCGTAGGCGCCGCGATCACCACGCATCACTAAGGGGTGAATGAAGATTTCCGAGGGCCATCGCCCTCGGGCTCCCCAGACTGTCCAGCTCACCTTCCGTGCGCCACGGTGGCGAAAAGCGGTGAGGTCGCCCATTTAGGGGTCAAGGGGCGATGGCCCCTTGAATCACTCCTTCATGGCCCTGCGGGCGGCGGCGCTTCGGCCTCCCGCTCGATCCTCCGGCGCGCCTCCTCCAGCGTTCGTTCGCCCTGAAAGCGCAGGCCCTCGCTGTCGAGCTGGATATCGAGCGGCAATCCGTTGAGGTCGGTGGTGATGATCGCGGTTCCGTCCTCGATGCGCAGGCGGTTGCCTTCGCCCAGCGGCAGGCCGCCGTCGGGGATCTGGTCGAGCCCTTCGATGTCGAGCGGCTGCACCGGGCCTTCGGGGCGCGGCTTGGGGGCTGCGGGAGCCGCACGCTCGCCCAGCGCCTGCTGCATGAAGCTGCGCCAGATGCGTGCCGGGGTCGAGCCGCCCGACACCCGCCCGAGCGGGGAATTGTCGTCGTTGCCGACCCACACGCCCACCACGTAATCGCCCGCATAGCCGACGAACAGCGCGTCGCGGTTCTCCTGGCTGGTGCCGGTCTTGCCGAAGTTGGCCGAGCGCAGCATCGCGGCGCGCCCCGTTCCCCGGTTGACCGCGGCGCGCAGCATCTTCTCCATCGCTGCGTGCTGCGACTTGGACAGGCTGTGCTTGCCATCGAGCAGGCGGGCGAACCAGCCCTTCTCCTCGACCGGGAAGGCGCGTGGCTCGACCGGGAAGCTGTTGGCGGCCACGCCCGCATAGGCGGCCGTCAGTTCGATCAGCGGCATTGTCGCGGTCCCCAGCGCCAGGCTGGGGTCGCCTTCGGGCAGGGGCTCGGTAATGCCCAGGCGCCGTGCGGTCTTGATCACCTTTTCATCGCCTACCTGCTGGAACAGGCGCACGGCCGCGACATTGCTCGACCGCGCGAAGGCGTCCTCCAGCGTGATCGTGGGCGAATAGTGCCCCCCTGAGTTCTTGGGGCGGTAGCCGCCGGTCTCGATGGCCGCGTTCGAGATCGTGTCCTCGGGGCTCCAGCCGTCCTGAAGCGCGGCAAGATAGACGAACAGCTTGAAGGTGGAGCCGGGCTGCCGCTTGGCCTGCGTCGCGCGGTTGAACGGGCTCTTGGCGTAGTCCTTGCCCCCGATCATGGCGACGACCTCGCCGTTGCGGCGCATGGCGACGAGCGCGACCTGCGCGGAGCCCAGTGCGGCGCTGTCGATGGCGCGCCGGGCGGCCAGCTGCAGACGTGCATCGAGCGTCGTCGTCAGCGTCTGCGCGGCGTAGCCCTGTTCGGTCATGCTGCGCGCCTGGGGCAACGCCCAGTCGGCGAAGTAGGTGCCGGTAGGAAGATCATTGCCGTCGCGCACGTCGAGCGGGGGAGGGGGAATGGCAGCGGCTTCCTCGCGCGTCATGTAGCCGGCATCGACCATCGCGGCGAGGACCACGCGCATGCGCTTTTCTGCGGCCTCGTAATGGTTGGTCGGTGCAAGGCTGGAGGGCGCCTTCATCAGTCCGGCCAGCATCGCCGCCTGCCCGGGGAGCAGGCGTTCGGGGCGACGGTGGAAGTAGTGCATCGAGGCCGCGCGCAGACCATAGGTGTTGTCGCCGTAATAGGCGTTCGAAAGGTAGCGCTCGAGGATCTCGTCCTTGCTCAGCCAGGCTTCCAGCCAGAACGCGATGAGCGACTCGCGCGCCTTACGCGTCAGGCTCTGTTCGGGCGAGAGGAAGGTGAACTTGGCGAGCTGCTGGGTGATCGTGCTGCCGCCCTGCGTGGTCCCGGTGGTGAGGTTGGTCCAGGCCGCGCGCGCGATGCCGTAGGGATCGATCCCCCAGTGCTCGTAGAAGCGCCGGTCCTCGGTCGCGATGAAGGCCTGCTTGACGTGGTCGGGCAGGTCCGCGGCCTTCACGGGCGCGGCGACAATGGCCCCGTTGCGCGCGATCGGTGTGCCGTCGGCCGCCAGTAGCGTGATCTGAGGGGGCGAGACAGGCTGGAGCGACTTGGAGAGCGGCGCGGTAAAGGCCAGCCAGGCGATCAGGAGCAGGAAGGCAAAGAGGACGCCTGCCACCCCGCGCGAGATCCACCACCAGCGCGAACGCCCGGCGCGCGGCGTCTCGGGCGCGGCATCGACGCCCGGGGCATTGTCGGAAAGAGGCTGGGTGTCCGCGACCGGCTCAGTCGGTTCGGGAGCGCGCTTGAATCTGAACATGGCCTCGTCACGAATACACGATCGGGCGCGCAGGCGCACCACCTCGTCTCGTGCGATATCGTGGAGAACCTTTCGCGCAGCCGAACGGCCCTGTCACGCAAGAGAGCTTGACGCCCTCGCAAAATGGCGTAATGGGCACCTCTTCTGCGGCGCAACAGCGCCTGCGGGCGGTTAGCTCAGTTGGTAGAGCATCTCGTTTACACCGAGAGGGTCGGGGGTTCGAGCCCCTCACCGCCCACCATGGATTACACCTCATCACATCTCACTGAGCGTTGTAACCCGCAGAAAACTGCGATATTTTTAGGGCCTTCCTGCTCATCGCGTCCGCCGCCATCTCATGACTGCCCATCCTTTTGGGGCATATTTGGGGGCCTCGCGATTCTCAATTCGGGACGAGGCCCCCAATCATGTCGCTGACCGACTTTACCATCAAGAACGCGAAACCCCAGGCGAAAACCTACAAGCTGGGTGACGGCGCCGGTTTGTACCTTCAGGTCAACCCGTCCGGAAGCAAGCTGTGGCGGATGAAATACCGCTGGGAGAAGCGCGAGAAGAAGCTGGCCATTGGCCCTTATCCGCTTATCTCGCTGGCCGAGGCGCGCGCCAGACGCGACCAGGCCCGCCTGCAGCTTCTCGAAGGCATCGATCCTTCGCGCGAGAAGATCCTCGCCAACTATCTGGCCCAGGCCAGCGGTGATGATCCTTTCGGCAAGGTCGCCCAGGAATTCATCGACAAGCGGCGGCGTGAGGGCATGTCGGAATCGACGGCCACGAAGAGCGAATACTACATCACCCGGCTTGGCTCGGCGATCTCGCGGCTGCCGATCGGTGCAATCACCACGATCGAGATTCTCGTCGCGCTGCGGCGGATCGAGGCCAAGGGCAACTACGAGACGGCCAAGCGCGTCCTGCAGCTTGCCGGGCGCGTCTTTCGCTATGGGGTCGCAACCGCCCGGATCGTCTCCGATCCCACGCGCGACCTGCGCGGCGCCCTCATCGCGCCCCGCCCCAAGCATTACGGCGCGATCGTCGAGGCCGACCGGGTCGGTGAACTGCTGCGCGCCATCGACGGCTATGATGGGCAGGAACTGACCCGGCTTGCCATGCAGATCCTCCCGCACGTCTTTGTGCGCCCCGGCGAACTGCGCCATGCGGAATGGCATGAGGTCGACTTTGATGCCGCGATCTGGACCATTCCGACCGAGAAGATGAAGATGCGCCGTGCGCATCAGGTGCCCCTTTCGCGCCAGTCCATCGAAATCCTGTGCCGGGTCGAGGAGATTTCAGGGCCGACTGGCTATGTCTTCCCTTCGATCCGCAGTCGGCGGCGACCGATGAGCGAGAACACGATCAATGCGGCCCTGCGCCGGCTTGGATTCTCGGGCGACGAGATGACGGCGCATGGCTTTCGGGCGATGGCGAGCACGCTCCTGAATGAATCGGGGCAGTGGTCGCCCGATGCCATCGAGCGCGCGCTGGCCCACGGCGACAGCAACAAGGTGCGTGCTGCCTATCATCGCGGCATGCACTGGAAAGAGCGCGTCGAAATGGCGCAGTGGTGGTCCGACAATCTCGATACGCTCCGCAAGGCGGCTGGCAGGAGAACTGGTCACGGGCGTCCTGCGGGCACGGGTCCGGTGCGCACACGCCGGGGCGACGCGATCCGCGAGGACACGCGGCGGGGCCCGCGTGAGCGTGGTGGGAACCGGACATCGTCGCGGTCTTGGAGTTGAAGTTCGGCCAGCACGCTCAGCAATCCTGCGCCAGTGCAGGGAGGTGGCTCTCAGTCTTCGGCGGTTTCGACCAGATATTGATCAAGTTCAGCGACCAGATCACTCTCGCGTATATCTCCGGTGACGGCCGCCTTGAAGAGTTGCCCCAGGGTTTCGTCATTCGGCATGTCTAGGCCGTAGCCATTGATGGCGAAAAATTCGAGCATGGCGAAGGCGCCAGCGCGCTTGTTCCCGTCAATGAAGCCGTGATTGTCGGCAATCGACAGTCCGAGCCGCACTCCGAGAACGAGAACATCTTCTTCGCCTTCGTAGTGGTAAAGCGTGCGGGGCCGATCGACGGCACTTTCAACGAGAGTGAGGTCCCGCACACCGTGGGGACCTCCATAAAGTTCGATTTGCTCTTCGTGAATTTCGACGACCTGATCGGCGTCGATCCAGTATGGTTCGCTCACTGAGCCAGATAGGCAAGCGACTTGGAAAACTTGGTATTGATTTCCGCACGGAGCTTCTTGCGGTCAATTTCGCGCTTCGGCTTCGCCTTGCGGGGTTCGCGATTCTTCGCGTCAGGCTTGTCTGCGTATTCGAGCATGCCTTCCTCCATATGCGCTGAAACACCAGATATGTCACATATAGTGTGACGGTCAACGTGACTCTTCAACGACGTTGATATTCGTTGGTTTCAAAATTTCGAGTTAATGTGTGCATAGCACATTCGAAATTTCTGCTGTCTGAACCACTCGCATGAACGATACCATTGCGGTCACAAGTCCATAACAAGCTGCAAGCATAATGGTTCGGCAACGGCCAGGTCGTTTGCGCGGCAAGCGTGCAATGACAGGCTTACGGCTTGGATTTCAACGACCCTGCTGTCACGCAGACGACTTCACAACAGATCAGCATCATCAGAAATTAGCTCGTCCAATGCTTGCGAGCGGAGACGATCTCTGTCCGCCTTGTAGCGGAGCACGTCGTCGGCCTGGATGCGGCGATGCCGGCCGACCCATGTGTAAGGCATTGTTTCCTGGTCCAGGAGCTTGACGAGGTGCGGGCGCGACACATTGAGCAGGTCTGCGGCCTGCTGTGTCGTCAGCATTGCCCGGATCGGCGTAAGCCTCACCGCATGACCCTTGCCGATTTGGTCAAGCATTTCGCGAAGCAGATCGAACAAGGTGGGTGTGAGCTTGATATCGACCGACTTCCCGGACTCCCCTGCCTGTACGCTCAGGGATGCCTCATCTGACTTCTGGACCGCGAGCAGGTCGCGAAGCTGGTTGGCAATCTGGCGGTCTTCAACTGAAGGGATGTCGCCGTTCAACGGCCTGGAATTCGCGGGAGGTGTCATGATGGCTCTCCGAAGAGCAATCTTCGTTAGCGCATATTCGAAATAAACGAAAGATCACGCGGCGAGCCAGACCTGATTGAGAATTTGCGCTGCCAAGGCCGATTTGTCCTGTGGAAGGAAGCGCCCGTAGTGCTTGGCGACCATGTCGGGCGTGTCCTGGATCGCGTAGCTCGCGCGCTCGTATGACCCCGTCTGCTTGAGGATGTGGGTCGCCAGAACGTCGCGAATGTTGTGCGGCCCGTGCGGAAGCAGTCCCTTGATGACGCCTCTTTGCGTGTAGGGATTGAAAATGCCGTAGCGCTGGATCACGAGCCGCCAGGCCTCGTAGAAGGTGTTCTGGTCGTATTCTGCGGTTCGGCTGGTGACCTTGGTGGTCTTGACGAAGAAGGTGCCCGGATCGGCGATTGTGCCGAGCAGCACCGGGCGGTGGCGGCGGATGAATTCGTCGATGTGCCGGTGCAGGCCTCCCAGGTCCGGAAGGACGAGCCGGAACGGGCGGCCATCGAAGAACGAGGACCCCGCGTTCTTGAAGGCGTTGGCGGGGATGACGACTTCCCAGCCGTGGTCGCGTTCGCTCCAGCGGATCTCGCCACGCTTCAGCGCTTCGAGCTGACGCTCGGACCGGGGCAGGCGGTCACGCGGGCAGACCATGAGCTGGCGCAGGTTCTTCTGCCGCAAGCCCAGATGGAGGCCGAGGCGAATGAGCAGGAACGCGCGCGCAGCTTCCGCCGCCGCGCGCGGATAGCGATCGGGATCGGGCGCGAGCCGCAGAACTTCATCGGCGATCTTGCGGTACTCGCCCACCGGGCTGTCCGCTTCGAGAACGGGCAGGATGGGCTCGAAGGGATCGCGATGCACGCGCGCGACGCGCTCGATTTCCTTGGCCCGGGCGACGGCGTGCGCGTGGAGCCGGTCGCAGGCCGTATCCCAGTCCTGCCGCGCGGCCTCAACGTCGGCCGCGCTCAGCAGGCCCTCGATAGGCAGAAGCCGCATTGCCAGTTCGGGCATCTGGCGCAACCATCCGGTACGCTTGCGGGTCAGCGCCGCACCGAGGCGAAGCATGTCCACCTCCCAACGGGTGAAGAAGCCGCGCCGTGCCTCGCGCCACTGGATATACCAGTCCCAGGTTCGCGGAAACACGAGCAGGGCCAGCGTGAGCTGCCCTGCGGGAACGCCGAGACCCGCGACAGCGTCATCCGGCCCGGCGTGCATGGCGCCGAACAGAAGGCCCAGGTGCTCTACCTTCTGTTGAATGGTCTCGTCGTTCCAGACCCCGTTCCGGTGAAAGCCGATGTCGGTGAGCGTGCTCGATTTGAATCGGATCAGTTCCGCGAGTTCGCCGGTGAGGCGCGGCGGAGCCTCCTTTGCCGTGCGGGAAAGGCTGGTGCCGGGAAGCGCTTCGCCGTCTTCGTCCTGGCCCTGTATCGGTGCCGGTCGGCCTTGAGGCTTGCGCCCGGTCAGCGAAGGGAACCGCAGGCCATAGCGCAGCTTGGCGGCATCGGCCTGATAGCGTCGATATTCGGTCGAACCGGAAACGATGACGGTGCGGACCCATTCGAGGATTTCCGCCCGCTCCTTGCGCGAGCGCTGGGCGAAATCGTCTGGCAAATGCCAGGACAGGCGGCGCTGTTCGGCCGGGGCAATGCCTCGCACGCCGTGATCGGCGGGAGCGCGTCCTGGATGCGGCAGCTTCGCCTTGAAATAGTCCGAAGGCAGCCCGTAGCGCGCCTCGATGCGCGCAAGCACGTCCAGGCTCGCGACGTTGCGGGGCAGACGCTTGCCCCGGCTCCAGCCCTTGAGCGTGTCGGTATGGAAGGTCTCGTCGGGGCGAATGATCGCGCGATGGAGGAGAAGGCTTGTTTCGTTGAAGCGTTTCAGGTGCAGGCGCAGAGCCTCGTCGAAGCTGTCTGGTTCCTCCCATTCGTGGAACTGCGCAACGGGACGTTCGGCCGGTTGCCTGCGCTTCGCTCCCCGTTTGCCCTGGCCCTGCTTTGAGGCCGCTGTTGGTTTCTGGGAGCTGGGGCGGGGCATGGAATTCTTTCGGCCAGGGTGTGAGGCTTGCCGGGCGAGTGAAGCCCGATCGCGAGGGCGCGGGCCTATTCCTCAACGAGGTGACTAAGTCACTATGCTGGAATGAAAATTCAGAGGGTATCTTGTGGTTCGATGTTGGTAGCAGGTTGTAGGCGGGGGCTGACCCGCGCCTGCGGCGCGGCCGGGCTCTATTTCGCTCGGTCTCAACCGAGCCACCGGCTGCGCCGCCGTCTCGTCGGCAGAGCCGTGACGATCCCTGTCAGGTTGCGGACTGCCCTTGGCATCCCGTCAATGGTCACCGCGCATGAGGCGCGGCGGCGTTGAGCCTTGACGGCTCCGTGGTGGCGGGGGGCGTCGCGGCCCTCTAGCCCCGCCTCGACGGCGCGCAACCCGTCCGCTGCGCTCCCGGGTGCTCCTCTTCGTTTCGCCCCTTCGGGTGCGCCCCGCTTTTAGCCGGCGGGGCTTCTGGTCTGCTCCTGCCGCCCCCCGCCACCCTGGCGCCGGTCAATGGCGGTTGAGGAAAGGAGCAGGAGTTATGGCCGACCGTCAGAGCCTTTATGGCGAGGTGACCGCACGTGTGATCGCCGAGCTGGAAGAAGGACGCCTTCCGTGGGTGCAGCCTTGGGACAAGGCCCGGTGTGCATGCACGATGCCGCACAACGCGGTGTCTGGACGGGTGTACTCCGGAATTAATGTGTTGATCTTGTGGTGCGAGGCGGTGGAGCGCCAGTTCACCTCGCAGCGCTGGCTTACCTACAAGCAGGCCGAGAAGGCAGGCGGGCATGTCCGGCGCGGAGAGAAAGGCACGGTCATTTGCTATGCTGATCGCTTCACCCCAAAGGACGAAGCCGCGAAGGCCGCAGGCGAGGACCGCGAGGCGCGTACGATTGCCTTCCTGAAGCGCTTCACGGTGTTCAATCTCGACCAGATCGAAGGGTTGCCCGAACAGCATGCCAACGAGCCGGTGGTGCCTGATCCCGTGATGGCGATTGCCGAAGTGGACAAGCTGATTAGGGCCAGCGGTGCCGACTTCCGGATCGGCGGGAGCGAAGCCTTCTATTCGCCCAGGCAAGACTATGTGCAGGTGCCCCCGCAGGCAGCCTTTCATGAGCCCGTGAACTGGTTTCGCACGGCGCTGCACGAGCTTGGCCATTGGGCTGGCGGCAAGGGACGGCTGGAGCGCGATCAGAGCGGTAAGTTTGGTTCAGCCTTGTACGCCAAGGAGGAACTCGTCGCGGAGATGACATCCGCCTTTGCCTGCGCATCGCTGGGTATCGAGCCCACGGTTCGCCATTCCGATTACATTGGGGCGTGGCTTGAAGTCCTGCGCGCCGACGAGAAGGCTATCTTCCGGGCGGCGAGCGCGGCCAGCAAGGGCGCCGACTACCTACTGGCTTTCGGGGAGGACGTGGCATGATGCGGCGTTTCTACCAGCTGGAGCAGCTTATCCGCGAAGTGTTCCTGCGCGATGCCTTCCCCGAGTATGAGGACCCGCAAGTGCGGCGGATGGCGCGGGCGGTCCATTCGCTGCCGCGCTTCCACCGTCAGCTGTTCTGCCTCGTGCGCTACGAGAACTGGTCCTACGACGAGATCGCCGCGTGCTTCGACATCAGCGTGCGCAGGGTGGAGATCGAGATGGGCCGTACCTTCTTCATGTTGAGCCTGTCGCTGGATCGGCAGAAGCGCAAGGGCTGGTGAGCAAACGGGCGCGCCAGGCTCCAATTGGATTGGGGTGGCTGCTCATGCCTGTGGCGGGAAGTCATCAACTGAGTAGAAGATGGGATTGCGCATCCATTCGGTGACGGCGCTTTCGCGCCAGCCGCAGCATCGTTCGGCGAGGCGTACTTGCCTCGGAAAGGTCCCGCTCTGAATCTTGCGATAGAGGGTCGCGCGGGAAAGCCCCGTACGGTCGAGCACATCGCCGAGGCGAAGAAAGCGGTCAGGTGGCGACATCATATTCATGTGGCATGTCCTCCGATTTGGTGAGGTGGACTGGCCGGCCACGAACAAGAATGGGCTAAAACGAGCCGGGATCAAGGGTATGCAGACATCGCCGGGAGCGCAGAACCTAGCGAAGTGAACGATCCGGGACGTCTAAGGACGATCGGGGATGATCAAAAAAACATGTCGCCAGAATTTCCATTTTGACGTTTTGCTCGCAGGCCGTCTCAACAGGCATCGGGAGCCACCCGATATACCGAATATCTGACCGAATCACTCAGCGTAACGCAATGCTGGATGGACGGCGATACGGCATACAGGCCACGCAGATCTGAACTCAATTCGGGCTGAAGGCAGAATGGAGGCTTCTGACCAGTTGTGCCAGAAAAGCGGACACGCCAGTGTTGTAGGGCAACGGTCGCAACAGAATGGCGTCGCACCCATGTGCAAATGCCCCGCTCAAGACTATCGACCCTTTGTCGGCGTAGGGCAGGCGATATACGGATCAATAATATTACCGAGTAATATGTCCGCGATATGGTGGCCCGAGACTGCCGCCATGCTTCTCTCAAGCGACATCTTTCTTGCCCAATAGCAAATGAGTTCGACTTAACGCAGCTAAGGCGCTGAGCGCGGGAGGCTGCTCCAAATGCACGCAGGAGGGCGTTGAAAATTTGCGGTAACCGGCGCTGGCGATGATAGCGGCGAGCAGCGCTGAATACAGGTCATTCATGCACGGGATGCTTTACGTCCTAAGGACGTAAAGCATCCCGTGCTGCATCGAAACTACCAATTATTTACGTACTGATTGGCCGTAACGCTTGACAGTTCATGTACCGAACTCCATACGTCCTAAGGACGTATGGAGTTCGGTACTGTGTCACTCTACCTTAGTCAGGCGATTGCTCGAATGCTGGAAGAGGCCGATCTTCCGCTCGTTACCGAGTACCAGCTATATCAGCGGGTCCAGCCGCTTTTGGCCGCCGGGCAATATTCCGGAGAGCGGATTCTGCGCCTCCCAACCTACTGGTCGCAGCCTCAACTCCGCGCGATGATCCGCACATTGGAAAAGCGTAGGGTTCTCGCGCCAGACGAAGACTTCAAAGCTGGCGTATGGCGCGTCGTTCAGGCAGCGGCAGCGCCCACTGCGGAAGAGGCTATCTGCCTTGTCGATCCCTTCTCGTACATTTCGCATCTGTCTGCCATGCAGCGATATGGCGTCACGGATCGTTCGCCCGAGGCGCTGCACGTTACAACACCAGCTCGCACGCTATGGACACATATGCGGGACGTCCAGATGGCCGAGGATTACGAAGGCGAGCTAGCCGGATCTCTCTTACCGCAACTCAGCAAGATCGGCATTCGCGAACAGGTTCGACGTCGCCAGGTTATCATACACGAATCGAAGCATCCTGCCGAACCGGTACCTATCGCCGGGAGCGTCAGCAGGATCGCCACGATCGGTCGTGTCTTCGTCGACATGCTCGACCAACCGCAGCTCTGCGGCGGTATTCGCCATGTGCTAGATTGTTACGATCGGCACGCCGAACAATGGTTCGATGAGATCGTTGCCGCAGTGGATACGACCGACAGCCCGATCGTGAAGGTGCGAGCCGGCTACATCCTCGATGAGATGTTGGGTCTATCGCACCCGAACATCAATGGATGGACGCGATGCGCACAGCGGGGAGGCTCTCGCAAGCTCGACCCGCAGGCGCCATACGGGCATGTCTTTTCGGAGAAGTGGATGATAGCGCTCAATGCCTAATATGGACCCAGTCGTCGAAATCGTCGATGTCGATGTTCGCGCATGGGTCGAAAATGCCCGCGCCGACCCCCAATTATATCGAGACCGACAAGTTACCGAGATCGTCCTCGCTGCAATCGGGCTTTCACCTTCGCTTAATCAGAGCCTTGTTTTGAAAGGCGGCACGCTCATGGCACTCGCCTTCGGTTCGCGCCGCGTGACTGGCGATGTCGACTTCTCTGCGACCGTACCGCCGGATGGCTTCGACGACCTGCTAAGAGATGAGCTCAATGCGAAATTTCGCGTGGCGGCCATCAAGCTTGGTTATCTTGATCTCGTCTGCCGGGTGCAGGGCGTGAAGCGACGCCCACATTCCAATTTGTTCGAGAATGCTGAATTTCCAGCGCTCGAGTTGCGCGTGGGTTCGGCAGAGCGGGGCAGCAAGCAGGAAGCGGCGCTGGCAGAAGGAAAAGCGAGCCGCATCTTGTTCGTCGAGGTCAGCTTTCGCGATCAGGTCTACGCGTTCCAGGAGCTGAATCTGGGACAGGCGGATGCTGCCCTCCGCGCGTTCACGCTCGCCGAGCTCATCGCCGAAAAATTACGTGCGCTTCTGCAACAGCCGATCCGCAACAGAAACCGGCGACAGGATGTCTATGACATCGCTTTGCTACTCGACGACAACCCGCCGGACGATGCGCTTCGAACAACGATTTTGGAGACGTTGATCGAAAAGTGCCGATCACGCGAGATCGAGCCGACGCGCGAGTCGATCGATGACCCGGAGGTGGCGAAACGCGCGCAGCGGGATTGGGAAACGCTACGGCTCGAAGTGTCCGACCTGCCGCCCTTCGAAGAACGCTTCGCTGCCGTCAGAGAGTTCTATCACTCCCTGCCGTGGTGAGTACTCCGTCCGCCTGAAGGACGGCTGATCATTTTGCCGCAGGGAATGGGCGAGGGGGACGTCACTCCGGCTTTAATCCTCCCCTCTCTGGAGGAAAGCCTGGGGTCGCGTCACCTCTTCTCCCAGGATCAAGAAGGCCTGCCCCGTGCCCTTCCCCGCGATCGCGCATGCCCCGTCACATGGCACACATGATCGACGAGCCCGCAGACCAACGCGCGAACCGTGTCCGGCGTGAACCCGCCATCGTCCGGTAGCTGCCCGCCAACCACATTCTGCTGGTTCCATTTCCAGTACGGCGAGAGCACCTGCATCAACCGCTCCGTCTCGGGGCAATCGTAGCCAAACGCCGTGACGTTCGCATAAGCCAGCGAACGATCGACATGCAGGCCGACATGCCGCGCGCACCAGCTGTCCGGAAAGCCTACATCGAGCAGATGCGAGGAAAGCGCGAGCTGCGTCACGATCCCGGCGGTGTAGAGAAAATAGGGCCAGTCGCTCCGGCCATTGGGTTCGAGCCCGTGCATGAATTCCAGCGCCCGTTCGTAGCGCGCCCGGCTGAGGCTTCGCCCCTCCTGGGTGCGCAGCAACCGAACGGGCTGTGCACCGTAGATCTTCCAGAGCGCAGCGAGCGCGGAATTGTCGTTTGGCAGGGAACGCAGCGCTGCGGAAACAGCGGCGATCTCATCGGGTGAAGCAACAGAAACAATGCTGTCCATCGGCACCTCCGGGTCCGCATCTGGGCGGTTGAGCGGAAGAGGCGAGACATCATGCGGACCAGTCCCGAACTCCCGCACACTGGGCGCGGGAGCCGCCGGAGCTGGTAACATGCGAAAGCACATGCGCCGCCGCCTTTCACCCGAAGGTTTGGACATACGCGACGGCACCCCGGAAAACTGAGTTTTCCGAGCCGTTTGCTTTCGCGGGATTACCAGTCCCGGCGCTGCCCTTTGCGCAGCGCCCTTGCACGTTACCAGACGCGAATCTCTACGCCAAGGCCGGTTCAGTAGCGGGCCGTTTTGTGCGGTGTGATGGCTACGCGACGGCGTCTTGGGCGAAGGCCCGCTTGCCCCTTCGCCGCCACAGCGTCAGGGCTTGCTCACGATCCTCGGTTCGCAGCCTGGCTGCGGCTTCGACAAGCAGGCCAAGGATCACGGCGCGATCGTCGTCGGCTAGCTCGACAAGTCCGGCTTTCACGACCAGCCCGCCCAGTTCGATAAGCTGGCGGGTACGTTCGCGCCGCTTCACCTGCCATTCCCGTCTATCATGCCGCGCCTGGCCCATCGAACAGCGGTTGCGCGCTGCCCGGTTCCGTCGGAGCGCGGCGCGGCTCGCGTTCAGTTCGCTGGCGAGCCTTTGCTTTCCCTTCGCCCGAAAAGAACGCCGCGCCCCGTTTGCGCCAGGCCTCCTTTCGTGCCGCGTCCGTGTTGCTGGCGGCATCGAGCAGAACGCCCGCCAGTTCTTCTGCCGTGAGAGCATCGGCGCCGGTCGCGGTGACCAGCTCGCCAAGCTGGCTCACCTTGCGGCTTTTGAGTTGCTTTGCCTTGTCGGTCAGCGCCTTCAGCTCGGCATCGTAGTCCCTGGGTTTGCGCATGGTCCGTCCTTTCGTTGAGGAAGTCGGACCATTCCGCTATCGGGAGTCTCAGCCCCCCTCAATAGCGTGAAATGCTCTGGGATTTCGTGTTCCCGAGTGCGATGAAATCGTTCGAGGGCGCGCTTATACGTCGTGCCGACGTGCGCTTTTAGGGGTAATTGGTAGGTCGCCATGGCGATCTACCACTTCTCGGCCAAAGTCATTTCCCGCGCCGCCGGATCGTCCGCCGTGGCCGCCGCCGCCTACCGCTCGGCCTCGCGGCTCCACGATGCGCGGTTAGAGCGCAGCCACGACTTCACCAACAAGGCCGGCGTCGTCCATTCCGAAGTCCTGCTCCCCGAGCACGCACCCGACGAATGGCATGACCGCGAGCGGCTGTGGAACGACGTCGAGGCGGCCGAGAAGCGCAAGGACGCACAGCTCTCGCGCGAAGTCGAGTTCGCCATTCCGCGCGAGATGAAGCAGGCCGATGGCATCGAACTGGCGCGCGACTTCGTTCAGCGCGAGTTCGTCGACCGGGGCATGGTTGCCGATCTCAATGTGCACTGGGACATGGGAACGGACGGCATGGCCAAGCCGCACGCCCATGTGATGCTGAGTTTGCGCGAAGTCAGCGAAGAGGGCTTTGGCGCGAAGGTGCGCGACTGGAACCGCACCGAGCTGCTCACGCACTGGCGCGGAGCCTGGGCCGAGCACGTCAACACCCGGCTGGCCGAACTCGATATCGACGCGCGTGTCGATCACCGCTCGCTGGAAGCGCAAGGCATCGAGCTGGAGCCACAGAACAAGATCGGCCCAGCCGCTTCGCGCATGTTCGAACAAGGGCTCGAAAGTGAACGCCTCGACGAGCACCACGCCATTGCAAGGGCCAACGGCGAGAAGCTGCTCGCGGCCCCGCACATCGCGCTCGATGCGATCACGCACCAGCAGTCGACGTTCACCAACCGCGACCTTGCGATGTTCGTCCACCGCCACAGCGAGGGGAAGGACCAGTTCGACCAGATCATGGCCGTGGTGAGGGCCTCACCCGAGCTGGTGAAGCTGGGCAAGGACGGGCGCGGCGAAGACCGCTTCACCTCGCGCGCCATGCTGGAGACCGAACAGCGGCTTGAACGGCAAACCGTCCGGCTTGATGCCGAACGTCATCACAGCGTGCCCGACCGGCATCGTGACCGCGCGCTCACGCGCGCCGAGGCGCGCGGCATGGTGCTCTCGCCCGAGCAGCGCGGGGCCTTCGAGCATGTCACCGATGCGCGTGGGATCAGCAGTGTCATCGGCTATGCCGGGACCGGCAAGAGCGCGATGCTCGGAGTTGCGCGCGAGGCCTGGCACTCGGCGGGATATTCGGTCCACGGCGCAGCGCTCTCAGGGATAGCGGCTGAGAACCTTGAACAGGGTTCGGGCATCGCCAGCCGAACGCTCGCCAGTCTCGAACACCAGTGGGGAAAGGAGCGCGAGTTGCTGACCAGCAAGTCCGTTCTTGTCATCGACGAGGCGGGCATGATTGGCACGCGTCAGATGGAGCGCGTGATGCGCGAGGCCGAGAAGCGCGGCGCCAAGATCGTGCTTGTCGGCGATCCCGAGCAGCTCCAGGCGATCGAGGCGGGCGCCTCGTTCCGCAGTATCGCCGAGCGGCACGGCGCGGTCGAGATCACCGCTATTCGCCGGCAGTCCGAAGAATGGCAGCGCGAGGCGACGCGTCAGCTTGCCACGGGTCGAACCGGTGAGGCACTCGCCGCCTATGAAGACGCGGGGCATGTTCATGCCGCCGAGACGCGCGAGGACGCGCGCGCCAATTTGATCGATCGCTGGGACGCGGATCGGCAAGCGCATCCTGACGCCAGCCGTATCATCCTCACGCACACCAATGATGAAGTGCGCGAACTCAACGAGGCCGCGCGCAACCGCCTGCGCGTCGCGCAGATGCTCGGGCAGGACGTGGGGCTGACAGTCGAGCGCGGCGAGCGGACCTTCGCCTCGGGCGATCGCGTGATGTTCCTCAAGAACGAGCGCAGCCTTGGCGTAAAGAACGGCACGCTGGGCACCGTCGAATATGCCAGCGCCGCCGACATGCGCGTGCGCACCGATGATGGGCGGTCGGTCGCTTTTGACATCAAGGACTATGCCCACGTCGATCACGGCTACGCAGCGACGATCCACAAGTCGCAGGGCATGACGGTGGACCGGGTCCATGTGCTGGCAACGCCGGGGCTCGATCGGCATGCCTCGTATGTCGCGCTGTCGCGCCACCGGACGCAGGTCGATTTGCATTATAGCAAGGACGACTTTGCCGAGCGCAGTCGGCTTGTCCGCGCGCTCAGCCGGGAGCGCGGCAAGGACATGGTCTCCGACTACACCCGCGTGCCCGAGCAGGTGCCGAAGCCGGAGCCAGCGCCGACACCGAAGAACGAACCCGAGGTTCGGCGCAATCCCTTCGCCGGGATGCGCTTCAAGGTGCAGCCGGAACCGGCCATTCAACAAGCCCAGCCACTCGACGCCGCCGTCGCGCGCTACGGGCGGGCGCTGCGCGACATTGACCGGATGCAGCGCCAGCGGCTCAATCCGATTATCAGCCAGGTGCACGCCCTCGATCGCGCGGCCAAAAGCCTCGATGCGCAGCGTCCGCACGCGGCAGAGGACATGTACGCCGCCATGAACAAGGACCCGTCGCTGATCGATGAGGCGGCCCAGGGCAAAAGCGCGCGAGCCATTCAAGCGATGCGCCTGGAGAGCGAGATCCGTGTCGCGGGCGATGAGCGAGCCGATCGCTTCATCGAAGAATGGCAGACCCGCACCCGCCAGTTCCTGCGCATGCAGAAGATGGGCGATCCCCTCGGCGCCGAACGCGCGGCGGAACGAATCGATTACCTGTCGAAGAGCTTTCATCGCGATCCGGAACTGGAATCCCGGCTCCACAGGAGATCTTATGAGCTGGGCTTCAAGCCCCGCGAAGGCAGTACCCTGTCTCGGGACATGCAGGATTGGATCAGCCGCTCGCGCTCACGCGGGCTTGAGCGGTAGCCTTCGCGCATGACTGAAACCAACCCACCTGAAGAGCTCGACGCTGCCGAAGCGTTCGAGGCCATGAACCGCCGTCTTGCAGGCATGTCGGCGGCCATCGATGGCTTTGCTGCGCGCTTCGATCACCTGCAGGAGCGCGACTACAGCACGGATCTGGCCAGAATCGATGGGCGGATCAATCAACTCGGGAAAGAGGTCCTATCCCTGAAGGGCCAGCCCGCGATGACCTTGACGCCCGAACGTGTAAACAGCCAGATCAAGGCGGCTGCACATGAAGCGCGGCAGGCGGAGCAAGTCGCCTGGACCCGGGCACGCAATGAGCTGAACATCGAGGCAAACTCGATCCGTGAAGTCGTTTATTCAGCTCGGGAGGCATACAAACAGGACAAGTTGCTTCTCTACGTTTTGGGTGGTGGCTTCGTGATGGGCGCACTACTGATGTTCTCTGCCCCAACTGTCGCCCTGGATATCGTACCGGACAGTTGGCACTGGCGCGAAAAATCCGCTGTGGCGGCCATGAAGCGCGATGGCTGGACTGCCGGTCAGCGCCTTATGCAGGTCTACGATGAGAAGCGCTGGGAGGAAGTGGCTCACTTCCTGCGATTACCGGACGAGGAGCGCGCAAAGTTCGCCGATTGCGCGGCGAAGGCGGAGGAGAAGGAGAGCGAGACCACCTGCCCTATCCACATGAGTTCGACGGGCGGCAAATAAGGGCGGGCCTTGGGACATTCGCGACAGTCGGCTCTGGAGTGGCCGCCTTGGGTAAGCCGACGTTCACTCTACGGCTGTGATGAGAATCAGCCAATGCTGCTCTCCAAATTTTGGCGTACCCATCCGGTGAAGGCCGCAGTGGCCGTGGCTAGGTCGCCTTTGGTTTGATGATGCGCTTTGCTGCGGCGTTGCGTCTGACAGCGATACGAGCGAGCCCCGCTTCGATCGGCAAGATGTCGAGTTCGTCCGGGTCGTAGCCGTCGAGCCAGTCGTTGATTTCGATATGCTGCTCGTGCGTGGGATCAGACCTGATCTCCAGCATCTCGTAGAAGCCGGAGATCCCGCCGCAATCCTCGGGTGGACACTCGCGCTCGCCGCCGATGAAGCGGGGATAGGCGAGAGCCGGATCTCCCTGCCGAACGTCGCTCAAGGTGAGCGTGTGCTGCCAGTCGTCACCAAAGTCGTAGGAATACGCGATCGTGGTCGCGCCGGGAGCGAGTACGTCGCGCAGGCGGATGCGCGCGGCAATCTTGCGCGGAGCGGTTCCCCAGTCGTCTTCCATCGGCAGGCCATAAGTCTGGTCGTCAATGCGCATCTCCCAGAGATGGTAATCGAACCATCCCATCGCGGCCTGCACGATGTCGTGCAGGACCTTGAGAGTGACCGAGGTCGGCACTTCGACCAGGCGCCAGATTGGCGGATCGCTGTCCTCAAGCTCGATGCGCAGCCTTGCGATCTGCAGGAAACTGTCGGTGGCTGTGGGCCTGTCTGTCGATCGGGCGGTCATGCCACCTGCGATAGCACTCCGGGCCGGACTTGCCAGTTCCAGGGGAGCAGTTCGTCGATCCGGTTGACGGGATGCTCGGCAATGCGCGCGAGGACATCGGCCAGCCAGGCCTGCGGATCGACATCGTTGAGCCGGGCGGTCTGGATCAGCGTATAGAGCACGGCGGCGCGCTGTCCGCCGCGATCGGAGCCGCAGAACAGCCATGCCTTGCGCCCGAGGGGCACGCAGCGCAGCGCCCGCTCGGCTGCGTTGTTCGTGAGGCAGATCCGGCCATCTTCGAGGAAGCGGGTGAAGGCCCCCCAGCGTCGGAGCATGTAGTTGATGGCCTTGGCCAGATCGTGGCTGCGCGAGAGCTTCGCGAGCTGGGCGGTGAGCGGGCGTGCAGATCCGCCATCTGCGGTGCGCTGAGGTCCTGCCGGACGGCGAGGCGCTCTTCGGTGGCCTTGCCGCTGATGCCACGCTCGATCTCGAACAGGGCATCGAGGCGCTGCACAGCTTCCAACGCGATCGGATAGATCATGCCGGTACGCTCGCCGCGGCTCTTCCTGCGTGCGGCGGCCTCGACGTCGGCGAGTTCGAAGAACTTGCGCCGTGCATGCGCAAAGCAACCCGCCTCGGTCACGGGTGCGGGCTGACGGCCGGGCGCGTAGAGCTCGTTGTAGCCGCCATAGGCATCAGCCTGCAGAATCCCGGCCCAGGACGCCAGATGCGCCCGAGGATGCTCGCCGCGCCGGTCGCGGGAATAGTGGAACAGGGCTGCGGGCGGATCGCTGCCGGCAAAGGACCGGTCATCGCGGACGTAAACCCACAGGCGCGCGGTATCGGTCTTGCCCTTGGCCAGGACCGGCACGGTTGTATCGTCGCCATGCAGCCGCCGGGCCGCAAGCACGTGCGCCTCGATCCGTCGATAGAGCGGCATCAGGGCGAAGGCCGCCGCGCCCACCGTCGGCCAGCGTCGAGTGCTGAGCGCCACGCCTTCGCGCGCGAAGCGCTCGGCCTGGCGGTTGAGGGGCTGATGCTGGCCATACTTCTCGAACAGCAGCATGGCGAGGAAACTGGGGCCGGCCCATCCGCGCGGCACGACATGGAACGGCGCTGGAGGCTGCGTGATCGCCTCGCAATCCCGGCACGAGAACTTCTCGCGTACCGTTTGGATCACCTTCCACTGGCGCGGGATCACTTCGAGCGTCTCGGTCACGTCTTCGCCCAGCTTCGACAGGCGCACGCCGCCGCAGGACCGGCATGAACACGGTGCGGGAATGACAACGCGCTCGCGCGGGAGGTGTGCGGGGAGCGGCTTACGGCTCGGCCGCTTGCGCGCGAAGGCGGCAACGTCGGCTGTCCTGGCGGCGGCAACTTCGGCGGCTAGGTCATCCTCGCAGGCATCGGCCTCGAGGTCTTCCAACTGAAGCTCAAGCTGGTCGAGAAGTCGACGGCTGCGCTCGGCACTGGCGCCATATTGCTCGCGGCGCAGCGGCGATCTGCAGCTTGAGGTGGGCGATCATCGCCTCGGTCGCGCTCTCGCGGGCCCTGGCATTGGCGAGGCGCGCCTCGGCCTCGTCGGCGCGTTCAAGCGCGGCGGACAGCAGCGCCTTGAGCGCTTCGACGTCGTCCGGAAGGGGCGATGCGGCCGTGTCCATGACGAGCATGGAATCACAGATCGGCGCAGCATTGAAGCCGAAAATGCGCCGGAAGGCGAAGAAAGTGGCTGGTCTATCCGGCGCTCTGCGGGCGCCAGGAATACTGCGGGTTACGCCAGTCGATCCCTTCCAGCAGGCAGGACAATTGCGCGTTGGTCAGCGAGACGATCCCGTCCTTCGCCGAGGGCCACACGAAGCGTCCTTCTCGAGCCGCTTGGAATAGAGCGACATGCCTATCCCGTCGTGCCAGATGATCTTGATCAGCGATCCCGTCCGTCCGCGAAACACGAACAGGTCGCCCCCATGCGGATCGCGCTTCAGGCCCTGCTGGACCTGCAAGGCCAGCCCTTGCATCCCTTTGCGCATGTCCGTGTGCCCCATGGCGATCCACACCCGCGCGCCCGCTGGGATCACCGCAGCGCCTTCAAGGTCGCGGTGACCAGTGCAGCGGGAGCTTCGGCCGAAATGCGAACGCGCCGACCTTCGCCCAGTTCGACGGTGATCACGCCGCAGCGATCACAGCCGTCCACCTTCTCGTCCTTAGTGAGGACCGCCTGGGCAAAGGCTGCCTCCACCATCGGAAGGGATGCCCCTTTGGCTTGTTCGCGTCGCAGATTGCGCCGCCAGGTGTAGATCAGGCTGGTCGATACGTCCCGCCGCCGGGCTACGTCCGCGACACATGCGCCCGGCGCGAAGGCCTCGGCCAGGATCTTGAAGCGCTCCTCGTCCCGCCACCGACGCCGCCGCTCCGGCCCCGTCATCACCGTAATCTGCCCCATGCTGCGCTCCTAAGCTCGCTCATACGAGCGCTCTTAAGACCGGTCGTTCACTCACCGGACAAGGCGGGGCTCACCGGATGGGTACATTTTGGCCGGCGGAGGACGCAAAGATATTTCACTTGAGCATCGCTGCATCCCGACAGTAGCAAGGACACTACCGGGATGCAGCTTTCTTTAAATTACTTCGTTTCAGCGTCCTTAGTAGTACTGACTTCCTCCGCCTTAGGAGCGAGCAAGCCGGGTGCGGCAACAGCTTCTTGACGGGAATCCGTCAGAAGGCCTGAGCCGGTCGCGGGCCAAGACTTACGGTTGTTCCGTGAAAGTGGATTACGTTCACCGAAAGGCAGGCCCTGACCTGGTGCAGACAGAGCAGCCAGATTTGCTTGCATCGCCATCGGAGTAAAATCAGATCTGGTATTGTTGATTAGAGCAGTAACTGCTGTTGCGAGCAAATCGGCGAAAATGTTGCCAGACGACGAGTTCGGAGCGTAAACATACTCCTGTTGATCTTGCCAGAGCACCTCGCCAGTGCGGCCTGACTTGAGAGTGTAAAGGAACTCAGTCTCGATCGACGACGAGATGACCTGATATTTCGAGCTCCAGTCAAGCACTTCTACATAAAGAACTGCGTCGGCCCCGAACAACCCTGCCAGATCCTGTGCCTTTGCCTGATGAACGAAACCAGGGTCGCCTAGCCCCTCTGCCTGCATGAGGGTTTTGATGGCATTGGTTGGAAAGGCGTAATATCCGCGCTCGGCCAGAGGTGCAGCCATCGTGGCAAAAAACAAGTCGGAGGCATCGACCTCGTTCGAATTGTTGATCACAGGAACAACGAGAATTGAGGCTGGTTGCTGAGCGTAATAGGCGGTGTAGTCCTTCGACGGAGGCGCGTTTCCGGCACAAGCACCAAGCAGCGGCGTGGCCGCAAGTGCGGCAATGGCGAGTAGCCGCTTCATTGCGCAGTCTCCTCTGACTGACTTTCAGCCCCAGCAATAAGTTTGGTCATAAAAACGCCGGATTCCGGGAAACGTTCGCGTTCTTTTACAAAGTAGGTCGCTGCCTCGGCGCCTTTTCCCTGCTCCATAAGCAGGTAGCCAAGGTCCGCGTAAACGCCCGGCGGAACGCGATCCTTCTTCTCAGCCTTGGCGATGGTTTCGCGAAGTTCTTTTTCGAACGCAGTCTTATCTGCATTCTTTGCGTAGTTTACCAGTGCTGGCTGGTAGCTACCCCACTCGTACATTGTCTTTTGCCCTGCGCAGCCAACAAGCAAAAACGCAGCGCCTACAATCGGCACCAACTTCATGAATTGCCCCCTAGTTTCTTAGAAGCCCTGTCGCCCACCCGGCTTAGGGAACCAGATCGATAATCTTGTGCGATCCGTCCTGAAGAAAGACGCGTTGGTGGTGAACAACATCGCCGCCACTCATCACGTCGACATCATGCCATCCGTCCTGAACGGAAATGAGCGCCCGCCCCTTGCTGTCGACCGGAACGGCTTTTTCATCGATCACGACAAGGGCCCCTTTGGGAGCGTCGATGACCTCGACCGCGGACGCTTTCGTTCCTCGCACCAGATCGTGGCGAGGGCTCATCCCGCAAGCAGAAAGCGCAGTGAGGGTCGCAAAAGCAAATGCCCAACGGAGCAGGCGTGATTTAGGTTGAATCGTCATTTTGCCACCACATAAATCTGCTCATCGTCGAGACCGACAACAGAGCCGGAAACCACTTTGGCGATAGATCCCTCGCCGAGTTCCCCACTGCCGAAGTGCGAAACGACCTGAAGCTGCGCGACTTCCGTGGACGGAAGCTGGATATCAAGCCCGGTCTGGCGACTTTTGACCGAGCGCCCGGCCTTCATCACCTTGAGCTGCGCGCCGCTCTGCAACCCTTGGCTCGGGCCACCAGATACAAACACTTGGCCATCTTCGATTGCGAGAATGTCTGTACGCCACTCTCTAGCCTGAATGGTGTTTGACAGCTCTTCGAGAACATCCTCAATCGCGACAGACAAAGCCTTGTCCGTCAGGGAACCGTCGAAGCGTGCAGTACTGCCCATGCCAAGGGTGGTCTTTGTCTCAGTGGTGGCCTCGCCAGAGCCGGTAGCGGAATGGAATGCAAGGCCGGTCCGCACGTCGACCAAGCGGATGGCGACCTTCGCGTGCGCACGCTGAGTTCGCTCACGATTCAAAAATCCCCGCTTTCCGTCTTCACTGCGACCGAATTCAACGATTGACCCGATGATGAGCGTATCTACGCCGACCATGGATTGGTCGCCTTCCCCGAGACGCTTCTGCTCACTTGCAATCTGGCTCATATCTCCCCGCTCAAAGACAAGGAAATCACCAGACTGGACTAAGTATGCGGCCAAGATGTCAGCGGCCTGCTTGCCCAGAGGATCCAGGTTGGAATCTCGTAGCAGCGTCTGGCCGTATCGCGTTTCGTTAGTGAAGCGGCCGATGGCAATCTTTCGCTTCAGAGACAAGTCAGAACCAATGGCCCCATTTGGAGCTTCTTGTGCTGCCGCCTCTGTGACCGTGAGGTCGCCACTTCCGGAAATCAATGCAGCAGCCGCAAGTGCTGCGCAGCCACGCGCGGAAAATACTTTAAACATAATCCCCCTGATTGTCCCGCAGCCCCTGAGCGCTCGGCTCACCACCAACCAAACCCAGTCCGTTAAGGATAAATCGCCAATATGCTATTAACGCTGGCGGATCTTTTTTAAAGCTCCATCTTATGCAATCGATACTCCAAGTGCGCCAGTTGGTATCGAGTGGCATTAACCAGTCTGCTCAAAGGCAGCATCCCTCAGATGACCAGTAAGGCATAGACAGCTGCTCGGCCGCCTACGAGAACTGGAAATTCGCACCTCAGCGGCGGGACGTGATAGGTCGCATAGTGCCTTCGTGCGTAGCGCAGTAGACAGAATTTAGCTGGATCGTTTGTCAGGAGTGAGTGAACAATCTGCAAGCTATCCGTCCGGAGCTAGAAGCCTTTACGAAACTGCTGAACGGCAACAATGGGTCGGCTGCGGCAGCCGGGATCACCAATCAAAAAACGTTATGGAGTATGACCTTGCGCGCTCCGCTATATTGCGTAGCCAATGCATCGAAGCGAAGCCTCTGATAGGCCTCCAGCTTGGCGGGCCGGATCGACGAAGGGGGGACGGCGCGGAATTTGTCGGGCGACGCTGAATGGTGCTTGTCTGATCGAGGGGTGGGTAAATGTTTGGTTCGATCCTTGGCTTTCAGATCGCGATTTTTCTATCGATCTTGGCTGTACGTGTCCTCGCCAGAGGCAAACTTGAACTGCTGTGCATTGGCTGGACGATCTTCACGTTCGTAATGGTCTACGCATCGCCACTGATTCTGCTGCAATTGCTTGTCATTTGGGGAAGTTATGGCCTCTTGTCAGGAGGCGGCGGCAGCGGTCACTCCTCGGCAAACAGTGATAATCGCCCAAGCGCGTCCGTTCCATCCGCGGCGAGCACGGCTCCCGTGCTCAACCGGGTAGAGGTCCAGGCTGGCAGAAGCACAAAGACCGCGCAGCCGGTGACCCCGCCGGCTCCGGTTGAAGGATTTATCGATAGCCTCTCGACTGGCGCGGAACATCTTCAGCGCAAATCTGAAAAATTGCTGGATGCCGTTCAGTTCAAAGTCGCAATTCAGGAAAGAGTATCGGCGGTCGTTGGTACGACCTACCCTGAGCAGGCCGTTTTGAATGCGGCACTCAAACAAGCTGCTGAGCAGGACCGGATTGATCGGACTTACGATACGCCGGAAAAGCGCGCCCGGTACGACAAGAAATTGGCTGAACTCACATCAGCCTTAGAGCAGACGAAAACTGCACCTCCTCCGCGTGCGCACTCGGCACCGCCGAATTTCAGTTTCCCGCCACGGCATCCCGACGCGCGAGTGGCCGACGGAGTGGAAGCGGGTATCCTGCAGGCAAAAGAAAAGCATGAGCGCTTTCTTGATGATGTTTGTTCGCAGCTGAGGGCGAATGCAAACCTTGCAGGGCATTTTTGGCGGAAGCTGGACAAATTGGACGAGCCGGCGATTGCAAGAGGGTTTGAGCGATACGCGAAAAGTCGGGGAGGTGTCGATCCTTCTGCGGTCCACGCGCAATTGGCCTTCGCGCAAACCGAAAAGAAGTCCGCCTCGCCCGACATTGTGCCAGCACCGGCGTCCCAGCATCCATTTCGTGGCGCCATTGCTGCCGCCCTGGCGGAAAATAGGCGGCTTCAGGTTTCTCCGCTCAGCCCCTTCAAGCAGGAAGCGGAGCAGATCCGTGCCATCTGCGAAATGCAGGGAATTGCCTCGCTCTATCATTTTACGCGGGTCGAAAATCTCCCATCCATCTTCCAGCACGGATTGCTCCCGGTAAAGGCGTTGCAGGCCAACCGGATTGCGTTTCGCTGGAATGACGAACACCGGATCGATGGGCATGAAGACGCAATCTGCGTTTCCGTCTCGCATCCGAACGAGAGGCTTTTCTATCGTTGGCGGATGACCAATCCGGCGCAGCGCTGGGTTGTGCTCTCGCTCGATCCGGCCATTCTCTGGAAGAACGAGGTGGCGTTTTGTGCTCACAACGCTGCGGATAGCCGGATCAGCAAGCAGGACAGGATAAAACTGGGAAGCGCCACGGCCTTCGCTGGTCTTTTCGTGAATAGCGATGCCCGGCCCACTCGAGCAGAGCAAGGATTGGCACCGTGCGATCCAACTGATGTACAAGCCGAAATTCTAGTCTTCGAGAACATTCCAGCCTCAGCGATCACGGGAGCCGTTTTCAGTGACGCGGCGAGTCTGGCCCGGTGGCAGTCTGTCGTTGGCAATCGAAATGCGATCGTCCATCCCGACCGCACGGGCCTGTTCGGGCTTCGCAGCGTAGCCCGCAAGATTAGAGGTAATTGAGACGATGGCGGTTCGGCCAGTATTCATTCCCGTCAATGATGGACCTGTCTTCGTGCGGACGGAATTGGTGCCCTTCACCTGGCATCCGGGCCTCTCCGCATCGCAGAAGCAGAAATCGGTGGCCTCGCTTCACGAGGCAGCCAGCGAAACTCTGGGGCTATCTACCATCTTGGAAGTGTCGAGCAAATCGACCGAACAGCTTGGCATTATTCTCAGTGCGTTCAATCTGCCGATCTTTCATCCCGTCGTCGGGCGGCAGGTAAGCGTCGAATGCGCTTTCCAGGCCGGTAAGGTTTTTCAGAGAGGAGGCCCCTTTCTTGACCTTCTCCACGTGACGTCACGCGATGCGAAGCGCGACCCCCGCCTTCGAGAGTCTGGACAACTGACCGAATTCCGGTTCGATGAGCAGAAGTGGCCTATTGAACCGCAAACAGCGTTCTATGACTGGCTCTACATTACGGCTCTGCTGAGTAGGCCGGAACTCGCCAAGCCCATCCTCGCCCATGACGCGTTCACCGACATTGAGTTTAACCCGCAACAATCGATCAACTGTCAGGCCTACGCGGTGGCCCTGTGTGTTTCGCTCGCGCGAAGGGGGATCGTGATGGACGTGGCCAGCACCCGCGAGACTTTCCTGGATTGCGTGAAAGGCGCAGCAACGAACAATGTGCGGCAGAACGACGTTCAACAGGGCTTCCTGTTCTGACAACTGCCTGGTGGCTTGCCGTTTGCGATACATTCAAAAACGCAGGTTGGCTCACTTCCCACACCGGATGGTCGGAAATGGTGGAAGCCGAATTGGGTAGTCGGCGGTTCACCCAGCACTGATGGGGTAATCTCACTAAGAACGATACCCGAACCTCGCAATGCCAGATTGGCATGGTTTGGTGGTGAACTGACGGGATAGCGGAACGTCCGCACCTGGTAACGCGAAATCGGCGTCTGAGTGGCCGGGAAGGGTCGACGGCTGAAACCACTTCAGAACGCCAAAGGCAGCCATCACAGACGCCCGCCAGATTGCGCTAAATTCGACTTGTCGATTCTCTTGCCAACTTCGACGGGAAGCAAGGGAGATAGGATTTGGAGACAAGGGGTAAAATCGGAATGAGCCCTTGTCTGATGCCACAAGATCATATGTCACGACAGCATTCCCGTTTACAAGACACTGAGACCGGTCACATGTCGCGCGAAAGCGAAATTGGGCAGGAAGAACGGCATACCAACCATGGGAACTTCGGAAGTCTATTTAATCGCTCTCACGGTGATCCTCTGCGTGCCCTATCTTGTCTGGCGCCTGCTGCGCACCGAACACTGGGCGCCGCTTGTCGTGGTGCAGATCGTCGGGGGCATCCTGCTTGGCCCCGGCGTGCTCGGCGCCCGGTTCCCCGAGATCCATGCCTTCGTGTTCAACCCCCAGGTCATGATGGCGCTCAACGGTGTCGCCTGGTGGGCGGTGATGATGTTCGTCTTCGTTGCCGGCCTCGAGCTTGACCTCACCGACGCCTGGACCCACCGCCGCGAGACGTCGATCACCGCCGCCTGCGCGCTGCTGACCCCGCTCGCCTTCGGGGCGCTCGCCGCGGCGCTGCTCCTGCGATCGCCTGGCTGGATCGGTTCGCGCGGCACATACCCGCAGGCGGTGTCAACGGCGGAGCAAAAGTCGGCCATGGGGCGGCGTAAAACCAGGCCATCGTGTTACACGCCGGGGGGAGTGGCGTGAGGGCGTAGCCCGAGGGCCACTCCCCCCGGCATTGGCTTGCTTTTCAGGGTCTGATTTTGGCCTTGCGGGCCCGGCTGTGAGCGAGGCGATAGCTTTCGCCGTTCATCTCGAGGATGCTGACGTGATGGGTCAGGCGATCGAGGAGCGCGCCTGTGAGACGCTCGGATCCGAAGGTTTCGGTCCATTCGTCGAAGGGCAGGTTGCTGGTGATCAAGGTGGAGCCGCGTTCGTAACGCTGGGAGATCAGCTCGAACAGCAGTTCGGCGCCGGTCTTGGAGAGCGGTACGAAGCCCAGTTCGTCGATGATGAGCAGTTTGTATCCGACCATCTGCTTCTGGAAGCGCAGGAGACGCCGCTCGTCGCGCGCCTCCATCATTTCGCTGACCAGCGCCGCCGCAGTGGTGAAGCCCACCGACAGCCCTTTCTGGCATGCTGCCAGTCCGAGCTAACGCTACGTGCGTCTTTCCGGTGCCCGATGGCCCCAGAGCGATGGCGTTCTCACGCCGCTCGATCCACTCGCAGCGCGCCATCTCGAGCACCTGCATCTTGTTGAGCACGGGATGACGGTGAAGTCGAAGCTGTCGAGGCTTTTGACGGCGGGGAAGCGCGCGGCCTTGATGCGCCGCTCGACCATACGACGCTCCCTGTCGATCATCTCCATCTCGACAAGGCGGGCGAGGAAGCGGATATGATCGACGCCTTCAGCGGCACATTGCCGGGCGAGCTTGTGGTGCTCTCGCAGGCACGTAGGCAGCTTGAGTGCCTTGAGATTGTGAGCGAGAAGAAGCTCCGGGGTCTGATCGCTCATGCGGCCTCCTGCTGGTCGGAGAGCAGGCTCAGATAGGCTCTGGCAAAGGTCTTCTCGACCGTTGTGCGTGGCAGGAAGGGATAGACGTCGGTCCAGCACGGGCGGTACGCGTTCGACCCGGCACAGGGCGAGGTGCTTGACGGCATCGAAGCCGATGGCGCCAAGATCAATGGCCTGTTCCACCGCCGCACGGAGATCGGCGAGGGTGAACGTTTCCAACAGGCGCAGCACCTGTACATATTCACGCCTGCCATGCTTGTGCATGCGGCCTTCCATCAACCGCTGCAGTGTCGTGAACGCTTCGGGCAAATCCCAGCCCTGCAAAGGCGCGGCACGGTCGAATGCGTTGATCTTCTGCTCGATCAGCGGGAGATAGTGGAGCGGGTCGAAGATAACCTCCTCGCGGGCATAACAACGAGGATGACGGGCGATGACTTCGCTGCGGCAGCCGACCACCACCTCATCGACATAGGCCCTGATCCAGACCTCCTGATGGCCCCGGCCACCGGAACCGAATAATCGTTGGTCCTGTAGCGCACGGGGATTGCGAGGAGACCCGCCCGCTCGTCTGATCGCAGGCCTCGAAGGGTGTAGCGGGCAGAGGCTGCATGGCTGCCAGATCGCGTTGCAAGCGCTCACCGATCGTCTCGCTCTGTCCGCGCACCTTGTCCTGCTGGCGCTTGCGGCATTGCTCCTCCAGCCATAGGTTGAAGGCCTCCCAGGTCGGGAACTTCGGGATCGGCACCATGAAATTGCGGCGGCAGTAACCAACCAGCCCTTCCACATTGCCTTTCTCGTTCCCCTTGCCCGGGCGGGCATAGCGGTCGCGGATCACGTAATGCGACAGGAAAGCGCTGAACAGCGTGGCACGCTTACGCGTGCCGTCTGGCAGGATCTTCGCCACAAGGCAGCGATCGTTGTCATAGACGATCGAGCGCGGCACCGCGCCGAAGAACGCGAAGGCATGAACGTGTCCGTCCACCCAGGCCTCCGCCACCGCCGCCGGATAGGCCCGCACATAGCAGGCATCACTGTGCGGCAGATCGAGTGCGAAGAAGTAGGCCTTCTGCTGCACCCCGCCGATCTCCACCAGCGCTTCCCCGAAATCGGCCTGCGCATCCCCCGCCGGGTGGGCCAGCGGCACGAACATCTCCCGGCTGCGTTGCTCACGCTCGCGGATGTAATCCTTGATGATCGTATAGCCGCCGGTGAAACCATGCTCGGCGCGCAAGCGGTCGAATACCCGCTTCGCCGTATGGCGCTGTTTGCGCGGGACGCAGCGGTCCCCTTCAAGCCATCCATCAATGATCGCCACAAACCCGTCCAGCTTCGGACGCTGCGGGACAGATTGACGCCGGTAACCCGGTGGCGATGAAAACGACAGCATCTTGCGCACCGTGTCGCGCGACACATTGAAACGCTTCGCCGCCGCCCGCTGGCTCATGCCATCCGCGCAAGCCAAACGGACCTGAAGATAAAGTTCCACGCTGTAGATCCCCACACCTCCCTGACTTGGCAGAAAGGCTTCAAGGTGGACGACTTTTACGCCGCCCGCAGCAGGACTATCCCGCCGCTAGCGTGGTCGAATATTGCTCCGCCGTTCTCATCCCTCAGCAGCTACTGCCCGAGGCTGCTGTTCAACTAGTGGTTGGAGAATGGCTGAACCTGGTCGCGAGCTGCCGAAATTGCAGACGGTCCGCACCTTGGGACTGAAAATCGGCGTCTGAACGGCCATAAAGGTTCGGCGGCCGAAGCGGCGAAACCACCAATACAATGTTCGGCAGAACGGGCCGTCGATCGGGAAAATACGTGGTCCGACACCTGCTCAATCCCATTTAGCGAAGTGCATCGAGCACGTTATGCAGGTCCGTAGTAAGCTTGCGTCCGCACTTGGCGACGGCTCGAACAGGTCTTCATCCCAAGCTTGAATCGCGCCCAAGTCGCCGCATCAACCCATTTCAAAACAGCCTCTTAGAGCTGGCTCACTTCTTCGGCCGAGAAAAAACGCTTAATCACGTCGCTTGCCAAGCGCGCGGGCCGCATGGTCGCCGCATCAAGACAACACCAACTGGACTTCACTTCAGCCAGAACCTCTTCCCCACGCCTGATCACCGTTTCGTAAAAAGCTCTGGCCCCTTGCACTTTTTCCAAAACCACCGTGGCTATGACATCATCTTCCAGAAAAGCCGGTCGACGGTAAGTGATTTCGTGCTTGATCGCTACCCACAGATGCTGCCTGATTGCTTCTGCAGGCGCCAACGCAAGCCAATGATCGATGACAGCAGCCTGCACCCATTTCAAATAGCTGGCGTTGTTGACATGTCCCATGAAGTCGATGTCACTCGGGGCGATGCCGATCGGAAACCGGTGGGGAATGGAATGGGTCACGTATACGTCAATATCACGCCCCTTGGGTCAAGGAAAGCGGCCCTTCCGAACCTGGAAAGTAACCACCGCCCCCTGAGCGGCTTGAATGGGTCGTTACGCCCTTCTCGTTGGGACCTAGGCTGCTGCGCCACTTGACGAACTGGGGCGTGCAAGCCTCTGCGGCCTGTTAATGCGGAAGACTGCGACATGCAGTGCAATGTGATACCCCTTGAGATCACGTCACATCACAGTGTGACGTGGGCGGGGCTGGCTCAGGGCCTTGGTTAGCGCAATTTTGAATTTTAAAATTTAGATTCAGTCGCTTGTACTGTTTTTTGTGAGCCCCTCACCGCCCACCAGTACTAAAACGCTGTTTTTAAAGAATTATTCGGACATTTTGAGAGCCGGCCAAATCGCCTGCTTGAGCGAACGATTTCGCTTCGGGCCGTAACGCCCGGCGTGCTCTCGGACCAGGCTTGCGCATTGCTGCGGGCGGGAATGATGGCGCAGGCATCGCGCGCGGCAATGGCTTCGTGACTAGCAAAGGCGCCACCGGCGCTGACGGTCGCGATGGCTTGATCGGGTGGGATCTGGTCCGGCAGTTCGGCCAGCATGGGGGCATCGGCCAATCAAGCCCGGCCATCTCGAGAAGGCTGGCAACCATGCGTGTGGCCCCTGGCGCAAGGGCAGCTTGAATACGCGCTTCAGTGTCAGGCAGGCCTGGATCGCGGCGTCCGAAAAGACAGGCTGGCGCCCGCGCTTGCCGGTTGGCGCGGACAGCCATTGGATCCGGGGATCAAACCCGACCTGAAGCGAACCTCTCTGCGCCAGCGCTGCGGTGTAGGACTTCCAGTTTGTCGTGCGGTGGCGGGGCCGGGGCGGCTTGCTCATGGCCTCTCCCTGACCAACTGAATTCACGAACGGAAACCCTCGGTCATTTGCGCAACCAAGCCTGTTTCAAGGTCTCGGTTCAGTCATTCTGCTGCGAGGATGAACCGTTCCCCTTTGCCATCAATGCTTCCGTGTCGAGATAAAGGTAATGCGAATTGAAGTTGCCGCGTCGGGCGAGGCCTGTGGGATCGAGAAGTTCAACTGTGGGGGCATGAACCTCGCACAATCCGGCTTCGCGCAGCTGGCGCAAGGCGCGGTTGGTGTGGACGGTGGTGAGGCCGCAGATTTCGGCGATATCGGCCTGGGTCAACGGCAAGGCAAATCGCATGCCGTCAGACAGTCCGATAGCCTGGAGGCGCAGGTTCATCTCGCTCAGAAAGTGGGCCACACGGCCAACCGCATCGAGCCGGCCAACTCGAAAGAGCCACGCACGATGTAGGGCCGCGTCAAGCAGTGTCGAGAACCAGAGCTTGCGAGCAAGCTCGGGCCGTGGATCCAGGATGCGCCTCAGGGCATCATGCGGGACAATCGCGACCCGCGCAGGTGTCAACGCGCCGATGCCATGATCGAGCTCACGCATGGGGTAGGCGTGCAGATCGACGAACTCGCCGGGAACGTGGACGGCGACAAGCTGGCGAAGGCCATGGCGGTCATCGATGAAGCGAGAGACCAGACCCTCGATCAGCAAGGTGCTGATCTCGACCGTGGTTCGTGGAGGAACAATGACCTGTCGACTTTCGATCTCGCGGACTTCTGCAATCGCGGTTTCAAGCAGAGCCCGGTCTTCCAGACTGAGGACGACATCGCGACGATTGGCAAGAAAGGCATCCATTAGCACGACGAGGAGGGCTCCATTCGAGTACACGGCACGCACCGAAGTAATTCGTGAAAGGCCACGGTGCTCCCGGGACAGGTGCCTTTTTATTGCGGGTCCGTGTCCGGGGCGGATGGTGGGGCAAGCTTTCGTCCTCGCCAGGCTTCAGCCCACGGCGCGCGTGTGCACTTGATAACTATCAAGGGGATTTGGCGCGTGGTGCCTTCGTCGCCATGCTATCCAGATGGCGCACGAAAGATGCTCGGGCCGTGAGAGCTGCGGGCAGAAAGGTACTTCATGCCCATCTATACGTTGACGTTTGCCGACGACGATCATGGTCTCGCCAAACGCCTGGATTTTACAGCGCCTGACGCCGGTGGCGCGCTTTCAGCGGCGAGGATCGAGGCCGAGAACCGGCCTGCGGAACTGTGGCTTGGAAAGAAGCGGCTGTGCCGTGTCCAGCGCACCAACGAAGTCTGGTATATTTCACCCTGACAAAGCGCCGCAACAACCTGTCTCCAGGAGTGGACCGTGTCAGCCGAAAGGCTGGAGTTCCCGCTCCTGGAAAGCGAGGTCGAGCGCTTTGAGGCTCGAGCGCAAGACATTCAGAAAATTGTGTGCCCAGGACGTGGCATCGGTCTTGCGCACAACTTCAAGACAATGCCGATAGCGCCGCTGGCGTTCGCCCAGAGGCATGCGGAACGCTTCATCGATCCTGTGCGCCATGGCCTCGATATCGTAGGGGTTGACCAGAAGAGCCTCGGTCATGTCTTCGGCTGCTCCGGCGAACTGCGAAAGAACGAGCACGCCGGGATCCGCCGGATCCTGCGCGGCGATGTATTCCTTGGCGACCAGGTTCATCCCGTCCGCAAGAGAGGTGACGAGGCCGCAGCGCGCCATGCGGAAGAGGTGGGCTAACCGGGCGCGCTCCACCGAGCGATTGATGAACCGGATCGGCGTCCAATCCAGTTCGGCAAACTGCCCGTTGATCTTGCCGGTCAGGCCCTGAAGTTCTTCCGTGATGTCTTCGTAGGCCTGGACGCCGAGACGGGTCGGAGGGGCTATCTGGATCAGGCAGGGGCGGGTATGCTCGGGACGCAGGTCCGCAAGGTATGTGCCGAAGGCCCGAAAGCGGTTCGGCAGGCCCTTGCTGTAGTCCAGGCGATCGACCCCGATCGCGAAGGGCGCGGGACTGGCACCGCCAAAGACATCGGGCAGCTCGCGCCGGGCTTCGTCCTCGAACGCCTTGGCGTCGATCCCGATCGGGAACGAGTGCACCAGCGAGACATGCTCGCCGAACTTGATGGACCCATCCGTCATGAACTCCGCGCGCGGATCGTCGCGGAACATCTCCAGACAGCGCGCGACGTCTTCGCGTGTCTGCAGTCCGATGAGATTGTAGTGCGCCAGGCATTCGGCAAAGGTTTCGGCCTGCGGCATGATCGAGAGGTCTGCCAGGACGGGAAAGGGAATGTGCAGGAAAAAGCCGATGCGGTTGGTGACGCGCAGTTTGCGAAGCTCTCTGGCCAGCGGAATGAAATGGTAGTCCTGCACCCAGATGATGTCCTCGGGGGACACTTCGTGTGCGATCATGGCCGCAATGCGGCGATTGACCGCTTCATAGGCCTCACGATACGCGGGCCGGATCTTCACCAGGTCCGGACGGCGATGGCACAGCGGCCAGAGCACCGAGTTGGCATAGCCGAGATAGTAGTTTTCCATCTCGCTTTGGGTGAGTCGGAAAGCGAGGCGCTGGTAAGGCTCCTCGCCGATGCGCTCGAACGCTCCGTGATCGTCTCCGGCCTCGGGGTGCGAGCCGATCCAGCAGCCGCCCGATGCTGCGAGGACGTCGTGGAGCGAAACCACGAGCCCACCTGATGGCGTGTCTCCCATCGGCAGGCGGTTCGAAACCACGATCAGGCGCTCATTCATTGGTCTTACTCCACCTGCATGTGAAAGCTGGTGCAGCGAGAATGCGGCAGTCGAGCGCCTCGTTCCGCTCGTCGCGGGTCAATTGACAATTATCATAGGCTTTGACCGGCCTGCGCGAGACAGGCCTCTCTGTGGGCCTGTTCAGAGGCTTCTTTCGCCGCTGAGGAACTGTTTGGATCAGATCACGTTCCGTTGGGGAGCGGGCAATGGATACACTCCGAAGGGCTTGCGCGCTTCGACGAGGTCTCGTTCCTACCACGTATTCCGTGGCTGCTTGTGCCCTGCGCCTACCCGGAACGTAAATTCCCGGTTGGCGCCCCCATTTCACGCAACACCCGAGAATCGCAGAGCGTAGGGAGACTGGAGCCAGGTCCGTGAACCAATTCTATTTCCAAGTTCGTGACGGCACGCCCGACGCTGGCGACGTGTCGGCGGACTTCGCGAACGAGGAAGCCGCCATCCTTGCCGCGATCCAGCTTGCAGGGGAGCTCCTGCTCGAAGCTCCGCAGCGCTTCCGGCAAACCCAGCCCTGGCAGGTACGTGTCGTGGACGAGCGCCGCGAAGAGCGCTTTGCGATCGCGCTTGGTTCGGAGCAGGACGGCTAACGGGCCAAAGCGGCTATCGAGAAAGTCCGCGGATCAGCCGGTCGAGACCATCTTCGAGCCGTGCGCACGGGCAGGCGAAGTTGACGCGCACGAAGCCTTCCCCCTGTGCTCCAAAGATCGAGCCGGGCGTGACACGCACGCCAGCCTCGCGAACCAGGCGATCCGCAAGAGCCTCACTGGACAAGCCCAGCCTTCGGCCGTCGATCCAGGCGAGGTATGTTCCCTCCTGCTGGATCACATCGATGTGGGGAAGGTGCCGGGCAAAGGTCTGGCGCAGCAGGCGCTCGTTGCCTTCCAGGTAGGCGATGAGTGCGTTCAGCCAGGCTTCCCCTCGGGTGTAGGCGGCCGTCGTGGCGGCCAGCCCCATCGGGTTCAGGTCGCGGATCTGATGCGCGGTCATGGCGGCCTCCACAAGCGCTCGCAATTCGGGATCGCCTACGACCACAAACGCGTTCTGCAGCCCCGAAATGTTGAACGCCTTGCCAGCCCCGGTGCAGGTGATGCAGCCTGCTGCCGCGTCTTGCGCCATTGCGGCGAAAGGGGTGAAGGGGTGGTCGGAGAAAGCCAGGTCGCCATGGATCTCGTCGCTCACCACCCTGACGCCATGGCGCGCACAGATCCGGGCGAGCTGCTCCAGTTCCGCGCGTGTCCAGACGCGACCGCCCGGATTGTGCGGGTTGCACAGCAGGAGCACGCGCGCCTGCGAACACGCCGCCTTTCGTTCCAGGTCGGCGAAATCCATTTCGTAGCGGCCCTGGCGCAGCACCAGCGGGTTCTCGATCCGGCGGCAGCCCATGTGCTCAAGTGCGGAAAGGAAGCGGTTGTAGACCGGGGGCTGCACGATCACCCCGTCACCCGGGGCGCACAGGGCACCCAGGATGGCTTGGATGGCTGGGACGACGCCGATCGTCGGGATGATGCCGCTGCGGCGCACGCGCACGCCGTGGCGCCGCGCGAACCAGTTTGCGATAGCCTCGAAATAGGCCGAATGGGGTGCGGGGTAGCCGAACACGCCGTGCGCCACCCGCGCTTCGAGCGCCGCTTGCACGGCCGGTGCGCTGCGAAAGTCCATGTCGGCCACCCACATCGGGAGGATGTCTGGACCCTCCTGCCACTTGGCGGCGTCCGATCCGCTGCGATCCACAGCAGTGTCAAAGTCGAAAAGTCCCTCAGTCACGCCGAATAGCCTTATTCGCAGGCAAGGGTGCGGTCACGCTAGCCTTGTTCGGGCCGCTCGAATGCGGCACCCTTGGCAGATGCACGGCGAAGCCAGCCACAGCGCGCACAGCGCCGAACCCTTGCCTTCTGCTCGTCACGTGCCGATGCCCCGGCGTTCGATGGTCATTGCCGCGCTCTCGACGATGGTCGAGTGGTACGACTTCACGCTCTATCTCTATTTCGCGACTGTGTTGGCGCGGGTGTTCTTCGCAGCGGACGGCCATTCGATGACGCAGACGCTGGGCGGCTTCGCCATCGCCTACCTGCTGCGTCCCATCGGCGCCCTGGTGTTCGGCCACCTTGGCGACCGCTTCGGGCGGCGCGTTGCGATGCTGGGCTCGATGGCATTGATGACGGCGGCCATGCTGGCAACGGCGGTCCTGCCCACCTACGCACAGGCGGGCCCTGTGGCGGGCGTGCTGCTGGTGCTCCTGCGCTGTGTGATGTCGTTCTCGGTCGGCGGTGAATATACCGGGGTTGTCGCCTACCTGCTCGAAGGCGCGCACGCGCATCGCCGTGGCCTCGTTGCCAGCTGCGCGTCGGCATCGAGCGAGATCGGCGCTCTTCTGGCGGCGGGCGCCGCGGCGCTGACGGTCTGGGCCTTGCCGCCCGACGCGCTTGTCGTATGGGGCTGGCGTATCCCGTTCCTGTTTGGCGGGGCGCTGGCAGGTTGTGTGCTGATCGCCCGCGCCGCGCTTGCCGAAACCCCCGAATTCCATGCTCAGCAACGGAGCGGCACGGTCCCCGATCGGCCGATCCGGCACATCCTGTCGGGACATCGCGCCGCCATCGCACGTGGCTTTGCGATCTCGGCCCTGGGGTCGATCACCTACTACGTGGGGATCACCTATGTGCCCGCGTTTCTCGACGCGACCGGAACCATGCCCGAAACGCAGGCCCTCTCGATCTCGACCCTGGCCGCGCTGACGGTGATCCTGGTGACGCCGCTGACGGGCATGCTGTCGGACCGTATCGGCCGTCGCCCGGTGCTCGTCGCGCTGGCGCTGGTCGCGATCGTGGTGCCTTCGGCGCTCTTTGCGGGGATGACCGCGAACGGCCTCGCGACCTGGACAGGAGCTCTGGTCATGGCGGCG
This sequence comes from Novosphingobium decolorationis, assembly GCF_018417475.1. Classification (NCBI taxonomy): domain Bacteria; kingdom Pseudomonadati; phylum Pseudomonadota; class Alphaproteobacteria; order Sphingomonadales; family Sphingomonadaceae; genus Novosphingobium; species Novosphingobium decolorationis. Next base: position 2,386,927 of record NZ_CP054856.1, on the reverse strand, counting down.
CTGGGCGGAGCGGTCAGCGCAGTGGGGGCGGTCACCACGGCCGAACTGTTCCCGGGCGAGGGGCGCCTGAGCGGCCTGGCCCTGGGCGCGACGAGCGCGACCGCCATCTTCGGAGGTCTTACCCCCGTGATCGCGCATCTCCTGGTGACCGGTACCGGTTGGGCCGGGGCGCCGGGCGCCATGATATCGGCTGTCGCCCTGTGCGTGATCGCGGTGTTCGTGCGCATGCCCGAAACCGCGCCTCTTCGCCAAACCCGCTAGCCTCTCAGCCGCGCGCGTGATCGTGCGCGCGGGCCAGCAACAGGGAATAGTCCCCATCCGCATCGCTCCAATGGCACTGCGTGGCCCAGCCCCCCGCGGCGAGCAGGCCTTCCATGCCCTGAGGCGTGTACTTATGGCAGTTTTCCGTATGAATGGTCTCGCCATGGTCCATGGTGAACGGCGTGCCGGCGACTTCGAAGCGGACATCGCGAAGCGCCTCGAGGTGCATCTCGATACGGCTGCGCTCGTCGTTCCAGAGAGCCAGATGGCGGAAGCCGTCGAGGGGGATCGAACCATCGAGTTCCCGGTTGATGCGGGTCAGGAGGTTGAGATTGAACCGGGCGGTCACGCCCAGGGCATCGTCGTAGGCGGCAATGAGCCGGTCCGGCTCCTTTGTGCGGTCCATGCCGATGAGCAGCCATGCGCCTTCGCCGAGGGTGCGGCGCATCGCGCGCAGCATGTCGATCGCTTCGGCGTGAAGCAGGTTGCCGATGGTGGAGCCGGGAAAGAAGCCGAGCGCTTCAGGGGACGCGCCGTCGGAGGACTTCACGCAGGAGGGCAGCGGCACTTCCTGCATGAAATCGCCTTCGACGGGCAGGATCTCCAATCCGGGGAAGCGCGCGCCGAGCTCCGCGCAGGCGGCATCCATGAATTCGCCGCAGATATCGATGGGGACGTAGGTTGTTTTCGGCATGTGTTCGAGCAGGATGCGCGTCTTGAGCGAACTGCCCGATCCGAATTCGACGACCGGCGCGTCCGCGCCGCTCTGGCGCACGACGTCCGCGCTGTGAGCTTGCAACAAGGAGGTTTCGGTGCGGGTCGGATAGTATTCCGGAGCCTGCGTTATGGCCTCGAAGATCTCCGAGCCTGTCTCGTCGTAAAGCCATCGGGCCGGGATGGACTTCGCTGGTCCCGCAAGGCCGCGGAGCACATCGGCCCGAAAGGCAGGGTCAAAGGAGGGCTGTAGCGCCCGCCGGGGGGCGTCGAGCGGTGATGTGGCCATGTCTAGAGGTCCCTTGCAAGTCGCAGGCCGGTGAATTGCCAGCGCTGGTGCGGATGGAAGAAACTGCGGTAGGTCGCGCGCACGTGGCCGCGCGGGGTCGCGCAGCTTCCTCCGCGCAGCACGAACTGGTTGGACATGAACTTGCCGTTGTATTCGCCCACAGCGCCGGGGGCAGGGCGAAAGCCGGGCCAGGGGCGGTAGGCCGACCCCGTCCACTCCCAGACGTTGCCGAAAATCGAGGCAAAATCCCCTTCCGGACTTTCGGCGCGTGGCTGCACAGCCGCTGCGCGGTCGAGTTGAATCCCGTGCGTCGCCGGATGAGCGCTGGCGGCCGCTTCCCATTCCTGCTCGGTCGGGAGGCGCGCGCCGGCCCATGTCGCATAAGCATCCGCTTCGTAGAACGAGATGTGGGTGACGGGCGCATCGAGGTCGATCGCACGCCAACCGGAAAGCGTGAAGGTCTCGCGCGCCTCCGGCTCGCCCTGCCCACGCCAGTAGAGCGGAGCCGCGACGCCCTCGCGGCGGACCCAGTCCCACCCATCGGACAGCCACAGGGAGGCCGTCTCATAACCTCCATCGGCGATGAAGGCGCACCATTCGCGGTTGGTAACAGGGCGATGGGCAAGGGCGTGGGGCGCAAGCCATTGCGTGTGGGCTGGGCCCTCGTTGTCGAATGCGAACCCCTTGCCGGCGTGGCCGATGGTCCGCGCGCCGCTCGGCCCTTCCAGCCATTTTAGTTCGGCGGCAACGCTTGTTGGCGGCGCGGCGCCTTCCTCGCGGTAGGCCGGGCCAAGCGGGTTGCAGGAAAAGAGATGCTTCAGGTCGGTCAGGAGCAGTTCCTGGTGCTGCTGTTCGTGCTGAAGGCCCAGTTCCAGCAGGGCGGCATGGTGCTCCTGAAGGTCGGGCCAGACGCGCGCGAGCGCAGCGTCGACATGCGCGCGGTAGGCGAGGACCTCCTCCAGGGTGGGGCGGGTGAGCAGGCCGCGCTGGGGGCGAGCGAGCCGGGCCCCTTCGGCTTCGTAGTAGCTGTTGAAGAGGAAGGGCCACTTTGCGTCGAACAGGCGATAGTCGGATCGCGTGTCGCGCAGCAGGAACGTCTCGAAGAACCAGGTCGTATGCGCCAGATGCCATTTGACCGGAGAGGCATCGGGCATCGACTGGACCGTTGCGTCGGCTTCGTTGAGCCCGCTGGCAAGGGCGACGCTCAGGTCGCGAGTTGCCCGGAAATGCGTCAGGTCGGGTGGACCGGCCCGGACCCGTTCGGTTCCAGCGGACGCGATTGGAGCGCGGGGTGAATACATGCCTTCGGCCTCGATCCCGGTGGACGGTCGGTATGGCCGCCCTTCCCAATCAAAGGCCGTTCACCGCGAAAGTTCCAGGTCGGCACGCCGGATATGGCCGTGAGGCCGCTTTGACGTCCCACATCGCGGCATGTCCGGGGGGCCTTGTCGCGCAAATGGCCGAGGAATTCCTTTGGTAAATACAGTCGGTTGATTGGCGTCGATGAGCAAACCGTCCCGGGCCATCGCCCGCTATTTCACTGCCGACGAGACGAAGGATCCAGAGCGCGTGGCGCAATGCCTCACGCAGGCCCCGCTCGTTCGGGACGAAGGCGAAAACCATGAAGGGCGCGCCGCGATCAGGAACTGGAAAGCGTCATCCTCGACGAAATACAGCTATACGGTCGAACCGTTTTCGATTGAGGTCGACGCGGATCGCATTGTCGTCACCAATCACCTGGAGGGCGATTTTCCCGGCAGCCCGGCCGATCTTCGCTACCTCATCGTGCTGAAGGGAGTGAAGATCAGCGCGCTGGAGATCAAGCCGTGACAGACTTTCTCAGCCTGAAGGGCAAGCGGGCCTGATCACCTCGGGCACGCGCGGCGCGGGGGGGCTGCAACAGTGAGCCTCTTTCGCGAGCCTGGTGCCCAGGTTCTAACGTGTCGGTTGCGATGTCCGCTCCTTGTTTCGTTTGTCCGCGACATAGCTCTGACCATTCTCGTTCCGCACTACCTGGAACAAGCCCGTAGCCTCGAAGAGCGCGGTGAAATTCCGAACGCCATAATTGCGTGGATCGATCGGAGCCTGCCGTCGGGCGGCAAGTCCGGCCGCCGCCATATGGGCCCAGCCATCCTCGCGGGCCGTGGCTTCGACTGCCCCGCGCAATATAGTGACAAGCTTCGTGTCCTGCGACAGGATCGTGCCCGCTGGTTTGGGGGCGGGCGAGGTTGCTCCGTTGCCATTCGGCTTGGCTTTGGGCTTGGATTTTGCAGCCGGCGCTAAAGGAGCTGCGGCAACAAGCGGTTCACCCAGAGTATCGAGGAAAAGGAATGCCGTGCAGGCATTGACGAATGGAGAAGGTGTTTTGCGCTCACCGAAGCCGTAGACCTCGTGCCCGTTCGCTCGGAGCTGCATCACCAAAGGCGTGAAATCGGCATCGCTGGAGGCGATACAGAAAGCTTCCAGTTTCCGCGTGTAGAGCAGTTCCATGGCGTCGATCACCAGCGCCATGTCCGTGGCGTTCTTGCCTGTGGAATAGCTGAACTGCTGAACCGGGCGGATCGCGAAATCGTGCAGTTTGTCCTTCCAGTTCTTCAGGCCTGCGCTCGCCCAATCTCCATAGGCGCGTCGAATGTTGGCTGTCCCATATTTGGAGAGTTCTGCCAGCATCTCCGCGATCTTGCCATGCGGCACATTGTCGGCATCGATAAGCAATGCGATCTTGCGATCCTGCGTACTACGCTCCCGGTCTTCCAATTCCACCGTGTTCCCCAAAATGTCAACGGCGGAGCAAAAGTCGGCCATGGGGCGGCGTAAAACCAGGCCATCGTGTTACACGCCGGGGGGAGTGGCGTGAGGGCGTAGCCCGAGGGCCACTCCCCCCGGCATTGGCTTGCTTTTCAGGGTCTGATTTTGGCCTTGCGGGCCCGGCTGTGAGCGAGGCGATAGCTTTCGCCGTTCATCTCGAGGATGCTGACGTGATGGGTCAGGCGATCGAGGAGCGCGCCTGTGAGACGCTCGGATCCGAAGGTTTCGGTCCATTCGTCGAAGGGCAGGTTGCTGGTGATCAAGGTGGAGCCGCGTTCGTAACGCTGGGAGATCAGCTCGAACAGCAGTTCGGCGCCGGTCTTGGAGAGCGGTACGAAGCCCAGTTCGTCGATGATGAGCAGTTTGTATCCGACCATCTGCTTCTGGAAGCGCAGGAGACGCCGCTCGTCGCGCGCCTCCATCATTTCGCTGACCAGCGCCGCCGCAGTGGTGAAGCCCACCGACAGCCCTTTCTGGCATGCTGCCAGTCCGAGCCCCAACGCTACGTGCGTCTTTCCGGTGCCCGATGGCCCCAGAGCGATGGCGTTCTCACGCCGCTCGATCCACTCGCAGCGCGCCATCTCGAGCACCTGCATCTTGTTGAGCACGGGATGACGGTGAAGTCGAAGCTGTCGAGGCTTTTGACGGCGGGGAAGCGCGCGGCCTTGATGCGCCGCTCGACCATACGACGCTCCCTGTCGATCATCTCCATCTCGACAAGGCGGGCGAGGAAGCGGATATGATCGACGCCTTCAGCGGCACATTGCCGGGCGAGCTTGTGGTGCTCTCGCAGGCACGTAGGCAGCAGGTGCCTTGAGATTGTGAGCGAGAAGAAGCTCCGGGGTCTGATCGCTCATGCGGCCTCCTGCTGGTCGGAGAGCAGGCTCAGATAGGCTCTGGCAAAGGTCTTCTCGACCGTTGTGCGTGGCAGGAAGGGATAGACGTCGAGTCCAGCACGGGCGGTACGCGTTCGACCCGGCACAGGGCGAGGTGCTTGACGGCATCGAAGCCGATGGCGCCAAGATCAATGGCCTGTTCCACCGCCGCACGGAGATCGGCGAGGGTGAACGTTTCCAACAGGCGCAGCACCTGTACATATTCACGCCTGCCATGCTTGTGCATGCGGCCTTCCATCAACCGCTGCAGTGTCGTGAACGCTTCGGGCAAATCCCAGCCCTGCAAAGGCGCGGCACGGTCGAATGCGTTGATCTTCTGCTCGATCAGCGGGAGATAGTGGAGCGGGTCGAAGATAACCTCCTCGCGGGCATAACAACGAGGATGACGGGCGATGACTTCGCTGCGGCAGCCGACCACCACCTCATCGACATAGGCCTGATCCAGACCTCCTGATGGCCCCGGCCACCGGAACCGAATAATCGTTGGTCCTGTAGCGCACCAGGGATTGCGAGGAGACCCGCCCGCTCGTCTGATCGCAGGCCTCGAAGGGTGTAGCGGGCAGAGGCTGCATGGCTGCCAGATCGCGTTGCAAGCGCTCACCGATCGTCTCGCTCTGTCCGCGCACCTTGTCCTGCTGGCGCTTGCGGCATTGCTCCTCCAGCCATAGGTTGAAGGCCTCCCAGGTCGGGAACTTCGGGATCGGCACCATGAAATTGCGGCGGCAGTAACCAACCAGCCCTTCCACATTGCCTTTCTCGTTCCCCTTGCCCGGGCGGGCATAGCGGTCGCGGATCACGTAATGCGACAGGAAAGCGCTGAACAGCGTGGCACGCTTACGCGTGCCGTCTGGCAGGATCTTCGCCACAAGGCAGCGATCGTTGTCATAGACGATCGAGCGCGGCACCGCGCCGAAGAACGCGAAGGCATGAACGTGTCCGTCCACCGGGCCTCCGCCACCGCCGCCGGATAGGCCCGCACATAGCAGGCATCACTGTGCGGCAGATCGAGTGCGAAGAAGTAGGCCTTCTGCTGCACCCCGCCGATCTCCACCAGCGCTTCCCCGAAATCGGCCTGCGCATCCCCCGCCGGGTGGGCCAGCGGCACGAACATCTCCCGGCTGCGTTGCTCACGCTCGCGGATGTAATCCTTGATGATCGTATAGCCGCCGGTGAAACCATGCTCGGCGCGCAAGCGGTCGAATACCCGCTTCGCCGTATGGCGCTGTTTGCGCGGGACGCAGCGGTCCCCTTCAAGCCATCCATCAATGATCGCCACAAACCCGTCCAGCTTCGGACGCTGCGGGACAGATTGACGCCGGTAACCCGGTGGCGATGAAAACGACAGCATCTTGCGCACCGTGTCGCGCGACACATTGAAACGCTTCGCCGCCGCCCGCTGGCTCATGCCATCCGCGCAAGCCAAACGGACCTGAAGATAAAGTTCCACGCTGTAGATCCCCACACCTCCCTGACTTGGCAGAAAGGCTTCAAGGTGGACGACTTTTACGCCGCCCGCAGCAGGACTATCCCGCCGCTAGCGTGGTCGAATATTGCTCCGCCGTTCTCAGTGTTGAACATCGTTGCCCCGTTGGTGTCTTCGGACGGATCGTCCCTGCCCCCCAGAACGAGTGACGCGCAAAACACCCCGACACCGTGTGACGGTTTTTTGATCTTTTTTTTGCGCAGTGCACAATTTGGCGTAAGGATATGCCAAACGGACCTGCACAGCAGGCCGCTCAGGAAGGCGTGCCTCAGGGGGCACATGACGGGGCCGATGAACGAGACACTTGAGAAGATTGCCTGGTTCCAGGAGGTTATACTCCCATGTGAACCGGCGTTGCGGGCGCGATTGCGCCGCATGGTGACGAGCGAGGCCGATCTTGACGATCTGGTTGCGGAATCGCTCAAGCGCACCTACGAGGCCGCCGACTGGCGCACGATGCACCAGGGCCTGCGCTTTCTCACGCGGGTTGCCCGCAACATCCTGATCGATCAGGCCCGGCGCGACCAGGTGGTCTCGTTCGACTACATGGCCGACATCGAGGACCTGCAACGCAGCTTTTCTCCGGAACCCCTGCTCAATGCCCGCGACGAATTACGACGCCTGGAAAGCGCCATTGCGCAATTGCCCGAGCGCCAGCGCCGGGCCTTGCTCTTGCGGCGTGTCCATGGCCATTCGCGGGCCGAGATCGCGGCGATAATGGACATTTCGGTGTCGACCGTGGAAACTCATCTTACCCGGGCGCTTTCAGGTCTGGCCCGTATCAAGTTGGAAATCTCAGAGTATGTCGCAGCAGGATCGGACGGAGAGGGCAGAGCAGCAGGCGCGCATCGACGCGAAGGCGGCCGCGTTCGTCGTTCGCCGCGATAGCGCGCCAAGCGCAGCGCTCGAGGCCGAACTGTGCGCCTGGATCGAGGCCGATCCGGCCCATGCCGTGGCCTTTGCCCGCGCGGACGCCAACTGGCAGGCAATGCCTCGGGTGCGTCTGGATGCGGACCATCCCCTTGCCCCTGATGCCGGGCATCTGCCCGTTCGCTCCGTGGCCGCGCGGGCAGGCGCGGCGGTTCCTTTCCTGACCCGGCGCCGGGCGCTGGCGGCGGCCGCGTCGGTGGCCGCAATCGCCGCGCTGGGGTGGTACCGCTACACCCCGGCCGAACGGCGCAGCACCGGCTTTGGCGAACGCGCGATCAAGTCGCTGGCCGATGGCTCGACCATCGCGTTGAACACCGAGACCAGCCTGACCATCGCGCTTGGCCGCACGCAGCGCGCGATCGTTCTCGAGAAGGGCGAGGCCTTTTTCGAGGTCGCCCGCGACCCCGACCGCCCCTTCACGGTGGAGGCGCCGGATGTGCGTGTGCGTGTGCTCGGCACGAAGTTCAACGTCAGCCGCAGTGGAGATACCACGCGCGTGGCCGTGACCGAGGGAAGCGTAGCCGTCACCGGCCCTGACGGGACCGTGCACCAGCTTACCCGCAACAGTCTTGCCGAGATCACCGCCTCTTCGGTTGCGATCCGCCACAACGACGCCTTCGCGGTGGAACGCAGCATCGCCTGGCGCGAGGGTTTCATCCAGTTCGACGGCGAGCGTCTTGCCGACGTGCTGGCCCAGTTCAACCGCTACCGCGCCAAACCGCTGCATGTGGCCTCGGGTGACCTTGCCGACTTGTCGATCACGGGCCGCTTTGGGGTCAACGAAAGTCGCGAATTCCTCCAGGCGCTGGAAAGCAGCTTCGGCCTCGTGACCCGCACGGGGCCAAGCGGGATCGAGGTCGTGCGCAAGGGCGATGCGGGCCGTGAAAACGGCAGCGTGCTACGCGAGTAACCGCAGGCGATCGCGAACATGCGGGCCCGAAGGATGGCGTCGAGGTGATCCGTTTCTAGTGAAGTCAGAGCCTTGCACCGCTCCCCCAACCCTTCAGAACACGGGCGGAAGAATAGGACGGGCTAGTCGGCCAAGTTTGCAGTGATCTTGCGTAGCAGGACGTTGAGGTTCGCGATCTCGGCTTCGCTGACCTCTTCGAATGCCCGCCGGTAGATCCGGTTCGCCACCGCCCAGGCCTTCTCTCCAGCCTCATGCCCCTGGCTTGTCAGGCGCACCTCGGTCACGCGCCCATCGGTCGGGCTTTGCTGCGCAATAACCAGGTTCTCTGCCTGCATGCGCTGGATGATCTTGGTCATCGTGGGAAGTTTGACGATAGCATGATCGGCGATTTCGCTCACGCTGAGAGACTCTCGACCGCGCAGCGACATGAGCACGCGCCAGCGTGGAATGTCGAGGCCAATGCCTTTCAGGCCCAGTTCGATACGCCGCAGATAGCTCCCGGTGAACTGCGTCATCCAGTAGAAGGGCCATTGCTCCATGCGAAAGCTGGTCACGTCAGTTCCGTTCTGGACGGCCTCGTCTGCATTCACCTGGTCATGTCTCCCTTTTGCACCCGAACCTGAAGGTTCGGATATATGCGCTTCATACGCTCTTTGGCGGAATACACAATTGCTTGAGAAATTAGTTGACATTTCACGCGAAAAATACACCAATTGCAGGGTGAGGAACGCGAAACCAACGCCTCTCGGGAACGACCACGCACCATGGAGGGCAGTATCTCCATGAGCGGGTCGGCCATCGCCCGCACGGCACTGCACGGCGCTGCGTGCGCACCAGGGACAGCTTCTTCGCGGCACAATTCGTGCCACTCCCCGGTGCCGATGCGACCCTGCGCGCCAAGGCGCACGGTCGTTCTCAACACTGATCCGGCTTAAGGATTACGCGATGGATATGGTCACAGCCAAAGACACCGGCGCGCCGCCTGCGGGCGTGGGACGTCTGCCTGCAGAGCAGGCGATACCCGATAGCTTTCTCGCATCCCTCAAGGCACGGCGCCGCGAATTCGATGCGCTTGGCCAGTTGCCTGCCGACGTGGTTGAAACGCTTCGCGAACTGGGCATCTACCGCGCACTCGTCGCGCGGGCCTACGGCGGCGACGAGTGTTCGCCCGAGCAGTTCCTGCGCGCGATTGAGCGTCTGTCCATCGGCGATGGGTCGGTCGGATGGGTGGCCAGCTTCGGGGTCTCGTGCATGTACCTTTCCTCGCTCGGAAAGGAGACACTGGACCGGCTCTACGCCGACAGTCCCGACCTGATCTTCGCAGGAGCCCTCTTCCCGCCGCAGCCGGCCGAGCGCGTGGACGGCGGTATCAAGGTGCGCGGGCGCTGGCAGTTCGGCAGCGGCGCGACCGGGGCGGACCTGATCGGGGTCGGGGTCAAGGTGACCGGAGCGGACGACGGCGGCTTGCCGCGCATGGCGGTGATGCCGGCCTCGGCCGTTCGCATCGAGCCCAACTGGGACGTCATCGGGCTGCGTGGTACCGGCAGCCATGACATCGTGGTCGAGGACGTGGTCGTACCCGAGGCCTGGACCTTCGTGCGCGGCGGCGCACCCACGCTCGATTCGCCGCTCTATCGCTACCCCTCGATGGCCTTCGCCGCGCAGGTGCTTGCGGTCGTGGGGCTGGGTGTGGCCCGGGCCGCGCTTGATACCGTCACCGAGATGGCCGGGACGCGCGGCTCCATTACCGGGGCGCCCACTCTGGCCGACCGTGCCTACGTCCAGAGCGACCTTGCCAAGGGCGAAGCCGCACTGCGTTCGGCCCGCGCGTTCTTCTACGAGGCGACGCAGGACGCCTGGAGCACCATTTGCGCGGGCGACCCGGTCTCCGCCCAGCAGGCCAACCTTCTGCGCCTTGCCTGTTCGCATGCCGCGAAAACCGGCGCGGAGGTGACCCGGCTCGCCATCCAGATGACCGGGACCACCGGTATCTTCAACGACCACCCGCTGTCGGGGTACGTCCAGGATGCCCTGGTCGTCTCCCAGCACGCATTTCTCTCCGAAGGCACCTGGCAAAAGGCCGGGGGCGTTTTCCTGGGCCGCGATGTCGGCCCCGGCTTTCCCTGATTTCAGACAAGGATACCTACGATGACAGACCAAGCCCCCAAGCCCCTTCGCGTCCTGTTCTGCGGCGCGGTCCTGCAGAATTTCTTCGACCTTCCCGCCGCCGAGATCGGCAAGGTCTGGGCGGGCGTTTCCGAGATGCTGACCGGCATCCGCGATCTGCCCGGCGTCAAGGTGCTCGGCACGCTCGACGATGACGAGACGATGGTCGGCACCTCCCCCAATGGCTGGCCCTGGACCTTCTACATTCTGGCCGAAGCGCCCGACCGCGACACCGTGAAGGCGGCCTGCAACTTCTTCCGTACCGTTGAAGTGGGCGAATACCGCCTGTGGAAGTACATCCGGGTCGAAGCGCGCATTGGCCGGGAGCTGGTCATCCCCAACTGATCGGGACGGAGTAGCTCGCGTTTCGGGTCGGGCCCCTTGCGTGGCCCGGGACGCGCTGCGCCTTGCCGCCCGGCCCCTTCGCGCCTGTGCGGCACATGGGTCTGCCACGGGCCCCGAGGGGCAGGGCATGGCCGTGACCGAAGGGTCTGGCCGGGCGTGAACTCGGCGATTTTCAACACACTATCAGGTGCTTGCTTTGAACACGACTGTCTCTTCCTCCCGTTCGCGCACGGTCCTTGTGACCGGCGCCTCACAGGGTCTTGGCGCTGCGATCGCCGGGGCCTTCCACCGCGCGGGCTACAACGTGGGCCTTTCCGACATCGACGAGGAGGGGGTCTGCGCTGCGGCGCGCGCGCTCGATCCCACCGGTGAGAGCGCCATTGGCCTGGCTCTCGACGTGCGCGAGCAGACCGCCTTCGAGGCGGCCCGCGATGCGCTTGTCGCGCGCTGGGGCGGTGTCGATGCGCTGGTCAACAACGCGGTCGTCACCATCGTGCGCCCGGTTCTGGAGATCGCGCCGGACGAGTTCGACCAGGTTGTCTCGGTGAACCTTCGCGGCACCTTCGTGGGCTGCCAGGTCTTCGGGCGCTATTTCAAGGAGCGCGGGGTCGGGCGCATCGTCAATATCGCTTCGCTGGCAGGGCAGAACGGGGGCACGGCGACGGGCGCGCACTATGCCGCCTCCAAGGGCGGTATCATCACGCTGACCAAGGTCTTTGCGCGGGATCTGGCGCCCTTCGGCATCACCGTGAACGCGATTGCGCCGGGCCCGCTGGACCTTCCGTCCGTGCGCGCGCTGGTCCCGGCCGACAAGCTGGCCGGGATCGTCGAAGGCATTCCCGTGCGCCATCTCGGCTCGCCCGATTTCGTGGCCGAGACCGCCGTCCATCTGGCCTCTGCACAGGCCGCGTTTGCCAATGGTGCCGTCTGGGACATCAACGGCGGCCTGTTGATGAGGTGATCGTATGATTGAGATGAAGGACTTTCGCACCGCCATGTCGCGTCTGGGAGCGGCGGTGAACATCATTACGACAGATGGTCCCGAGGGCCGCTTCGGGATGACCGCGTCGGCCGTGTGCAGCGTGAGCGACGAGCCCGCCTCGCTGCTGGTGTGCATCAACCGTTCGGCGCGGATGAACCGGTATCTGAAGGCCAATGGCCGTTTTGCCGTCAACGTGCTTACGGCGGCCCAGGAAGGGCACTCGCGCACGTTTTCGGACAGTGCGCTGACCATGGATCAGCGCTTCGAGGGGTGCGGCCCGTGGATCGAGACGGGCGGCCTGCCGGGACTGGGCGAGGCTCTGGCGGTGCTGGGCTGCTCGGTCGAGAGCGTCGCAGAGGTGGGCACCCACAGCGTCTTCTTCGGCACCGTGGAGCATCTCGCCCTCGGCTCGGAAGCGGACGGTCTGGCCTATTTCGCCCGGCGACACCACCTGGTTCGCCGCTGCGGACAGCCGAGGGCAGGTCGTGAGCTGCATCCAGAGCACCTACTTCGAGTTCGGCTCGGGGCTGGTCCTGCCCGAAACCGGCATCATCTGGCAAAATCGTGGCTCCAGCTTCCGCTTGGCACCGGGCTGGAACGCGCTGGAGCCGGGGCGCCAGCCTTTCACCACGCTCAATCCCGCGCTTGCGCGCTTCGCCGATGGCCGCGTCATGGCCTACGGCACGATGGGCGGTGAAGGCCAGCCCCAGACCCAGGCCGCGATCTTCGCACGCTATGCCCGCGGCGTTGCGCTGCAGGAAGCCGTGACCGCGCCGCGCTGGCTCCTGGGCAAGACCTGGGGGCAGGAAACACACACCCTGAAGCTGGAGGACAGTTTCGCGCCGGACCTTCTGCAAGCCTTGGCCAGCGCGGGCCACGACGTGGAAGCGGTGCCTTCCTTCAATTCGATGATGGGGCATGCCGGGGCGATCGTGCGGCATGACACCGGGCTCCTCGAAGGGGCGCAGGACCCGCGCAGCGACGGCTGCGTCGCGGCATACTAGGAACTGGATTGCACGATGGCTCGTCTTACCCGCTTTTTCGATCCCTTCATCGGCTTCCTGGTCGGCACGGTGGTACTTGCCTCGCTGCTTCCGGCCCGGGGGGCCTGGGCGGATCGGGTCGATGTCCTGGCCGATATCGGCATCGTCCTGCTCTTCTTCATTCATGGCGCGAAGCTCTCCCGGCGCAACCTGATCGATGGCGGGCGCAATCTGCGCCTGCAACTGGCAGTCCTGGCGTGCACGTTCCTGGTCTTTCCGGTCCTTGGACTGGCGCTGTCGAGCCTGCCGATGCTCAGCGCGTCGCTGGCCACCGGCTTCCTTTTCCTCGCGCTCTTGCCGTCGACCGTGCAATCCTCGATCGCGCTCACGGCGATCGCGCGCGGCAACGTGGCTGCTGCGGTCTGCAGCGCGACCTTTTCCAACTTTGCCGGGATCTTCATCACACCCCTGCTGGTGGGCCTCCTCCTGGGAGGGGCCGGAGAGCTCTCGATCATGGCCTCGGTCCAGAAGATCGTTCTGAACCTGCTGCTGCCGTTCCTGGCGGGCCATCTCCTGCGCCCGCTCGTCGGCGACTTCATTGCCCGGCACATGGCGGGCGCGCCATCGGGGGCAGGCGAAGCGCCGCTCCCGGCCGCGCAGCGCTGAGGCACGCCCAGGCCGTGCCGGCTTTGATCCCAATTTTTCCCGGTGCGCCGAGGGGCCGCCACCAGAACGGAGGCCATATCGCCATGCCCAAGCTCTCGCCTGCTTGCCGTGTCGTCCTGCTGTTCGCGTTCGGGCTCGGGGGCGCGGCAGCGATGCCGGCCCTGGCCCAGACTGTCGAGATCGCGCAAGGTGCCGTGCGCGGAGAGGCCCAGAGCGACGTCACCGCCTATCGCGGCATACCCTATGGGGCGCCGCCCGTCGGTGCGCGGCGCTGGTCCCCGCCCGAGCCCGCTCCGGCCTGGCAGGGCGTGCGCGACGCACGCCGCTACGGCCCGGCCTGCATTCAGCCCGAGATGTGGCAGGAACGCGCGCCAGACCAGTCCGAAGACTGCCTCAACCTCAACGTCTGGACACCGCGCAAGGCCGGATCACACGAAGCGCCGCTGCCGGTCATGGTCTGGATTCACGGCGGCGGTTTTGTCGTCGGCTCGAACGCCATGCCGGTTTATGACGGCGCGCAGTTCGCCCGGCGCGATGTCGTACTGGTGTCGATCAACTATCGGCTCGGACTGCTCGGCTTCTTTGCCCACCCGGCGCTGCTGGCCCAGTCTTCCGATGCGCCGACCGGTAACTTCGGGCTGCTCGATACGGTGGCTGCGCTTGAATGGGTGAAGCAGAACATCGCCGCATTCGGAGGCGATCCGCAGAATGTGACGATCTTCGGGGAAAGCGCGGGCGCGGCAATGGTCAATGACCTCATGGTCAGTCCCCGCGCGCGCGGTCTCTTCCACAAGGCCACAAGGCGATCTCGCAAAGCGGTTTCAACCGCAATCCCGCCCCGCCGGCGCTGGGTGACGGACCGTTTACCGGCGAGGCGACGGCGATGCTCTTTGCCGCAGGGCAGGACATTGAAGGGCGCGACGCCACAGCGGCCGCGGCCCTGCGCGCGCTGCCCGCAGAGCTGTTTGCCGGTCCCGAAGTCGCACTGGGCATGGCCCTTCCCATGATCGATGGCTATTCCCTGCCCGAGCAGTCCGAGGAAGCCTTCGCGGCGGGGCGCGAAGCACAGGTTCCCTTCATCACCGGGAGCAACAGCTGGGAAGCTTCCTTGATGCGCGAGAGTATCGCGCAGGACCCGGAACGGGCGCTGGCCTCGCTGGGCCCGCTGCAGAGCAGGGTAGAGGCGGCTTATGCAGGTTCAGGCGACCGGCTGGCCATGGCCCAGGTTGTTCGCACCGACGTGACCAGCACCGAGCCTGTGCGCCATCTGGCACGGCTGCACGCGGCGAACGGGCAGCCATCCTATGCCTACTTCTTCGACTACGTGCCCAGGGCGCTGCGTGCGCAGTTTCCCGGCGCCGGGCATGGCAGTGAAATTCCTTTCGTGTTCGACAACCTGACGGACGAAGGTTTCACGTTCTACGGCGCGCCGCAGCCGCCTGCGACGGCGCAGGACCATGCAATCGCGAAGGCCGCAATTGGCTATTGGGTGAATTTCGCGCGGGATGGTTCGCCCGGTGCGGTCGACGGCCTGGAATGGAAGCCGATCACGCCCGAGGATGCTTTTCTTACCTTCAGAGACGAAGGGCCTGAAATGCAATTGCATTTCCGAAGTGACAAGCTCGACCTGCTTGAAGCAGTGCCTGCCCAGACGCGCAGCCCGATCGGATAGGATCAAGCGGGAGGGGCAGGAAGTGGCGCGCTGGCGCGAGCCTGGATCAACCGCCTGCCCTGGAACGAGGCCGCAACGCCATACAGGCCGGACAGTGACGCTCTGGCCGCGTTCCCAGGGCGAAAGAGCATTCGTCATGCGCTAGCAATTCAGATGATGATGGCGCGGCGGCCAGCAACCGGGGCGCGAAGCCCGTTCGCTCACACCTTTAGGCTATCTCCATAGCGGCTGGAATGAAGTCCTGACCGGCCGCGATCCAGGGGAAGCCGCCTCCGTCCTGCAGGAACATGGGCTCCTGGTTCCCGGTGACGGTGGACGGCCCAAGCGTACACAGCGTGTCGGACGTCAAAGCCTGCGCTTCTACTTCGAAATCACAAAGGTCGGATACCTGGCAGATCGCCAGTGCTATGCCAGCGAGCGCAGCAGGATGCTCGTCTCACTGTTGAGCACGCCTTCGATCATGCGCACCTCGCGCAGGACCCGGTCGAAGTCGGGAAGCGTCGGGCTGACAATCTCGGCGACGAGGTCCCAGGCACCGTTGGTGGTGTGCAGGGCATGGATCTCGCGGATCCCGCGCAGGAGGCGGATCACCGCATCGGTCGAACGGCCGGCGACCTCGACCAGCATGATCGCCCGGATCGCCCCTGTGGGCGCTTCCTCCTGCGCGCGGATAGTGAAGCCCAGGATCGCGCCGCTCTGCACCAGACGGTCGAGCCGGGACTGGACCGTCGCGCGCGACACGCCCAGGATCTGCGCGATCTTGGAGACGGGCGCGCGGCCATCAGTGCGCAGGATACCGATCAGGCTCTGGTCCAGCTTGTCGAGACTTATCATGTCAAATTGCTCGTCATGGCCATGCAAATAGCCTAATATCTAGCACAAATGTAGCCATTTTCGACATTCACCATGAAACCTGCCTGCCTATCCTGAGCGAAAATCAGGAGACACAGCATGGTACCTTTCATTGGCGTTGCAGATCTGGCCGAGATCGTCGAAGCGGTCGGCCTCGAGGCTTTCCTGCGCGGCCTCGCCGAGCGGATCGAGGCCGATTTCGAGCGCTGGGAGGAATTCGACAAGTCCCCGCGCTATGCCAGCCACGTGCCCGGCGGCGTGATCGAACTCATGCCCGCGGCCGACCGTGAATATTTCGCCTTCAAGCAGGTGAACGGCCACCCCGGCAACACCGCCGCGGGCCTTCAGACGGTCGCGGCGCTGGGCGTGCTCACCCGCGTCGATACCGGCTACCCGGTCATGGTCAGCGAGATGACCTTGCTGACCGCGCTGCGCACGGCCGCGATGTCGGCCCTTGTCGCGCGCTATCTCGCCCGGCCCGCCTCGCGTGTGCTGGCCATGATCGGACAGGGCGCGCAGTCCGAATTCCAGGCGACCGCGTTCAAGGCCCTGCTGGGCATCACCCGCGTGCAGGCCTGGGACATTGATACGGCCGCGTCGCGCAAGTTCGCCCGGAACCTCGCCGACAGCGGTATAGAGGTCGTGATCGCCCCGTCCGCCGACGAGGCCGTGATCGGCGCGGACATCGTCACCACCGTCACCGCAGACAAGGTGAACGCGCGCATCCTCAGCGCCAACATGACCGGCGCAGGGCTGCACATCAACGCGGTGGGCGGCGACTGCCCGGGCAAGACCGAGCTTGCCCCCGAGATTCTCCAGCGCGGCCGTGTCTTCGTGGAGTATACCCCGCAAACCCGCATCGAAGGCGAAATCCAGCAGATGCCCGACGATTTCGAGGTCACCGAGCTGTGGTCGGTCTTCTCGGGCAAGGCGTCCGGGCGCACGAGCGACGAGGAGATCACGATCTTCGATTCGGTGGGCTTCGGCATCGAGGACTTCTCCGCGCTGCGCTATCTCTACGACCTCCTGCCCGAACACGCGCCGCACACCGAGCTCGATCTCATTGCCCAACCGCAGGACCCGCGCGACCTGTTCGGCCTGCTCGCGCCCCGCCAGCCCGCACACGCCTGATGCCCTCGGTCCAGGCGCCCGGGGCGGTCGTGATGATCCGCCCCCATTTCTTCGCGCCCAACCCGCAAACCCGATGTGACAACGCCTTCCAGAGCACGGCCGCCATCCGGGCCGATGCCCGCGCGGCGCTGGCCGAGGCCGCCCATGCCGAGGTCTCGCGCGCGGCGGACCGACTGGAGGCGGCGGGGATCCGGGTCCACCTGTTCGAGGACAGCACCGCGGCGACACCCGACTCGGTCTTTCCCAACAACTGGTTCTCGACCCACTCCGGCGGGCATCTGGCGATCTTCCCGCTCTTCGCACCCAACCGCCGTCCGGAACGCCGCGAGGACATCGTCACTTTCCTCAAGCGGGCCTACCGTGTCCAGGAAGTGACCGACTGGTCGGGGCTGGAACATGATGGCCTCTACCTCGAAGGCACGGGCGCCATCGTGCTCGACCACTGCGAGCGGGTGGCCTATGCGGCCCGTTCCAACCGCGCCAGCGAGGTCCTGCTCGAGCGGTTCTGCACCCGCTTTGCCTTCGAACCGATGATGTTCGAGGCAACGGACGCAGACGGGATGGCGATCTACCATACCAACGTCATGCTCAGCATTGGCACGCAGCTGTGCGTCGCGGGTCTCGACACGCTGCGCGATGCGCGCCGCCGCGATGAACTCTACGCCAGGCTGACCGGCAACGGGCGCGAGCTGATCGCCATCGATCAGCACCAGGTCGGCGAATTCTGCGGCAACCTGATCGAGCTCGACGGGCGCTCCGGGCCGGTCATCGCGCTGTCGTCGCGCGCTCTGCGCGCGTTCGATGCCAGGCAGATCGCCCGGCTGGAGCGGGTCGCCCGCCTTGTTCCGTTGGACGTGCCGACCATCGAAATGGCCGGAGGCTCGGTCCGCTGCATGCTGGCCGGCGTCCACCTCGCGCCGCGTCCCGCTTCCTGAGGCCCTCCATCTCCCGGATCGTGGCAATGCGAAAAAGCGCACTTGCATCCCGGTCCGGGATTTGGTCCCCTCGCGCGTGAAGGGAAGCGGCGTCTTCAATGAGTTCCAAATCCACATCGAAGGACGTCGTCACGCCCGCCCCGTCCGGTTCGGGCGAGGAGCTCGATCGGCTCTATCGCGGCTACCGGGACCGGCTGCGCCGTTACGTCGCGGCGAACTTCGGGCCGGGTCCACCCGATCCGGAAGACGTCGTCCAGATCGCCTTCGAGAAATTTGCGGTGCGCGAGGACCGTCATGCCATCGAGAGCCCGGAGGCCTTCCTGGCCCGTTCGGCGCGCAACTACGTCCTCGACCAGCGCCGCCGCCAGAAAGTGCGCAGCGACCATGCCGAGGGCGAAAAGATTCTGGGCGCCCTGCATGACGACTGCGATGCCGAGCGCGTCTTATCGGCAAAGCAACGATGGCAGATCCTCGAGCGGACAATCCGCGCGATGGATCCCCGCCGGCAACAGGTCTTGATTATGAACCGCATTCACGGCGTAAGCTACGCAGAGATAGCGCGCCAACTCAAATGCTCGCCGACCCTGGTGAAGATGCACGCGGCCCAGGCCCTCGTGCAGTGCGAGCGCGCGCTGAGGGAGGCGGAGGAAGAAACATGACGTCGCAGGCCGCCCGCGAAGACAGGGACCGTATCGACGAGCAGGCGAGCTACTGGGTCGTGCTCGCCAGTGAACGCGAGCTTGGCGCAGAAGAACGGCGCGAACGCGATGCCTGGCGCGCGGCCGACCCGCGCCACGAACGCACCTGGCAGGAGCTTTCGCGCACCTGGGGCGATATCGCTGCCCTGGAAGGCCTCGCCGATCTGGCCCCGCCGCCGGAAGCAGAGGCGGACGGCGCGCCTATGCACTCATCTCTTACCCGTTTCGGACGGCACCCGATGGCATGGGCCGCGATGGCCGCCGTGCTTTTCGCCGTCGTGGCCATCTCGCTGCTGCTGCGCCCGCTTGCCCCGGAACGCTACGAGACCCGCCTTGCCGAGACGCGGCTCATCACGCTGCCCGATGGTTCGCAGGTGACGCTTGCGCCGGCCTCCACGCTCGAGGTGCGCTTTGCCGATGCGCAGCGCCGCGTTGCGCTGACCCGCGGCGAAGCGTTCTTCGAGGTCGTCCATGACGCCAGTCGGCCCTTCACCGTCGAGGCCGGGCAGTCACGCGTGCGCGTGCTGGGCACCAAGTTCGACGTCAACTTCACCGACCAGTCGGTGCGCGTCGCAGTGCTCCAGGGCAAGGTCGAAGTGGCCCATCCCGGAGGCGATGGAGCGCCTTTGCGCGCCACCCGGCTTCGCGCCGGGGAGCGCACCGAGGTCCAGTTCGCCGCTGCCGCAGCAGCCCCGGCAGCACCGGGCCCATCTCGCGAAATGTCCGCCGGAGCATCGCGTCCAGCCCCGCCATCGCCTGCCCCTTCCCCCGGGGCCTGGCGCGAAGGGCGCCTCGTCTATGACAACGTGCGGCTTGCCGATCTCGTCTCCGATGTGAACCGCTACTACGCGCCGGGGGTGACGATGCGTGATCCGGCCATCGGGGGCCTGCGCGTCACGGCCGCCTTCAAGGTCAGCGAGATCCCCGCCTTCATCAGCGCGCTCGACGGGGTCATCCCGGTCACGGCACGGGAGGCCCCGGACGGCGCCTTCCGCCTTGACCGCGCCCGCCGCTGAGAACCTCCCGACCCCGTCTTTCCGACATATTGCATCGCGTGCAGTTCCCTTGTGACAAAAAAATTTCACCCACCCCCTGACGATCGCCTGACCGCGTGCGTCACCGGGGTGTTGGTCGGTGCATGCGGACACTGCGTCGCGGCACCGGGCAGCGCCACCGTTCAGGGACGGATCAGGGGGAAATGCAAATGTTGAGCCTATTCAAGTCGCGTCTGGTGCTGGCCTCGGCGCTCGGGGTCTCCGTGTCGGCACTCGCCACGGCCACGCCGGTCATGGCGCAGACGCAGGTGCGTCAGTTCGATATCCCGGCCCAGGCGCTGGCCTCCAGCCTGCTGGAGTTTTCGCGCCAGTCCGACATCATGGTCGTCGTCGCGCCCGATCTTGCCGCGGGCCGGACCGCGCCTGCGCTGCGCGGTCGCTATGCCAGCGAAGAAGCCATCGCCCGCCTGCTGCGGGGAAGTGGCCTTCGCGCGGTGGCCAACGCGCGCGGAGGATATCGCATCGAACGCGTGGACAGTGCGCCCTCCGCGACCCGCCAGGACGCCGCCACGAGGCCGGGCTCTTCGGGTGAAGGCATTGTCGTGACGGGCTCGCGCATTGATCTTCCGGGCTACGAATCGCCCACTCCGCTGCTGCGCATGACCCAATCGGACCTCCAGGTCGTGAGCCGTCCGAACCTGGGCGCCGCCTTCGCCGACCTGCCCCAGTTCAAGGCCGCCGAGTCCCCGGTGACGTCGAGCACGAACACCGGCGCTGGGCGCTTTCCGATCAACATCCGCGGCCTTGGCGCGCAGCGCTCGCTCCTGCTCATGGATGGCCGCCGCCTGGTCGACGGGGACCTGAACTCGGTTCCCTCGATCATGATCGCCAACGTCGATGTGGTCACAGGCGGCGCTTCGGCCGCCTGGGGTTCGGACGCGGTCGCGGGCGTCGTCAACCTCATCGTCGACGGCGACTACGAAGGCGTACGTCTGGGCGCCCACGGCGGCATTTCCTCGCGCGGGGACGCGCAGGAGTACGGCTTCTCGGGCAAGTTCGGGACGCGCTTCGCAGATGGTCGGGGCCATTTCGTGATCGGCGGGGAATACGTCGACAACAAGGGCATTCCCCGGCGCACCGACCGGGCCAACACCGGCCGCTGGTCGAGCCTTGGCAACACCACGCTGACGCCGGACATCGGCTATGCCACGCGCCTCAAGGGCGGCTACATCACCTCGGGCGTTCTGCAGGGGCAAGGCTTCAACCCGGACGGCACCTTGCGCACCCCCGACATCGGTACGGTCATCGGCAGCAACATGATCGGGGGCGAAGGCCCCTCGAACGACGATTACAGCGTGCTCGTCACCCCCCAGCGCCGCTACGCGATCATGGGAAAGGCTTCCTATGAACTGACCGATACGCTGGAGATCAGCGCGGACCTTCGCTATTCGCGCTTCTACAATTCCTATGCCTGGTTCGGCAGCCACATCGACAACTGGACGATCCAGGCCGACAACGCCTTTCTCAACAACGATATCCGCCAGGCGCTGGCCGCGGCCGGGCAGGACAGCTTCACGCTGTCGCGCTTCAACGGCGATCTTGCCTTCGCGGACATCGACGTCGACCGCCGCAACATCCAGGGCACGATCGCCCTTGATGGCAGCTTTGGCGACGGACGCTGGCGCTATGGCGCCTATTACAGCCACGGCGAATACCGCAACAAGCTGCGCACGCCCGGCTTCCTCATCGCCGAGAACTTCGCCAACGCGGTCGACGCCGTCATCGACCCGGCCACCGGCGCGCCGGTCTGCCGTGTCCAGCTGACCCAGGGCGACAGCGGCTGCGTGCCGCTCAACCTCTTCGGCGAGGGCGCGCCCAGCCAGGCCGCGATCGACTACACGACCGGAACTCCGCGCTTCAACGGGCTCGACAAGCTCGACACCTATGGCGCCTCGCTGCGCGGCGAGCCGGTGGACCTGCCCGCAGGCCCCGTCTCGATTGCCGTTGGCGTTGAGGGTCGCCGCCTCTCCACCCGCGCCAACATCAGCGAGATGGACGCAGCCGGTGCCTTCCGGACCTTCAACTTCAGCGGCTTTTCGGGCAGCTACAACGTGAAGGAAGCCTTCGCCGAAGTCGTCCTGCCGCTCGTCCACGACACCCCGCTGCTGCGCAATCTGCAGCTGAACGGCGCGGTGCGCGCCTCCGACTACAGCACGAGCGGCACGATCTGGTCCTGGAAGCTGGGGCTGACCAACGAGTTCTTTCCGGGCGTTATCGGCCGCGTGACCCGTTCGCGCGATATCCGCGCGCCCAATCTGACCGAGCTCTACACCACCCCGACGATGAGCTACGGCGGCATCGTCGATCCGCGCAATCCGGATGCCGGGACCACCAGCACGCTGATCTACGGCGGCGGCAATCCGCAGCTGCAGCCTGAACTGGCGAACACCTGGACCGCGGGCCTGACGATGGCTCCCCTTCCTGGCCTGACCGCCTCGATCGACTACTTCAACATCGCGATCAACGATGTCATCTCGACGCTGGGCGGACAGAACATCGTCGACCGCTGCGAGGCGGGCAACACGAACCTGTGCGGCTACATCAACCGGGACAGCGCGGGCCGGATCACCAGCATCACGTCCTCGCAGGTGAACCTCGCGCAGTTCAAGACCGACGGGATCGACGCCGAAGTCGCCTATAGCCTGCCGCTCAACAATTCGGCGAACGGTCGGATCGACGTGCGTCTCATCGGGACCTGGGTGAACAGCTTCACCCGCGACGATGACATCACCAAGATCGAGTACGTCAAGACCCAGGGCTATGCCTTCACCGACGGCACCCCGCGCCTGCGGGCCAACCTTTCGGTCGGCTACGCCAGCGACGGGTTCAGCGGCCTCGTGCGCGGGCGTTTCATCTCGGCCGGCTACTGGGACCGCACACGTCCCACGCTGACCAACAACGACTACGCCGCCTTCATGTATTTCGACCTCAACCTCAGCCAGAAGGTCGCGGTAGCAGGCGGCAAATTGCTGGAAATCTACGGCAACGTCGCCAACCTGTTCGACAAGGACCCGCCGATCTACTCCACCTTCACGCCGTACTACGACGTGATCGGTCGGTACATGACGATCGGCGCCCGCCTCGAGTTCTGATCGGGTCCCGACCGGACTGCGGGGCACGCGTACCTGCCCCGCAGTCCTTTTTTGCGCCTTGAACATTCCACCCCGCGCATGAGGACATTGCAAGTGAAGGGACTTTCACGCGCGGCGAGCGCGCAGCTCCGGCAGGTTCTGCTGGCCGGCGGACTGGTCGCCAGCCTCGGTATGGCATCCCCGGCCCAGACCGCCGAGCCAGACGACACGGCCCGACCCGCATCCAAGGTGCAGGACGCGCGCCCGATCACGCCGGACGACATCCAGGCTCTGACCGGAGTCCATGACCCGCAGATCGCGCCCGATGGCGCGCAGGTTCTCTACGTCACCCAGCCCCGCCTGGCGACGGGCGCGCCGGATCGTTCGGAAATCTGGATCGCGGCGCGCGACCGCGCCTCGCCCCCGGTGCGCCTGACGCAGGGCACGTGGAAGGAGGGGGGCCCGCGCTGGTCGCCCGATGGCACGGCCATCGCCTACCTCTCGAACCGCAAGGCACCTGACGATGCGACCGGCACCGCCACGCGCCAGATCTGGATCGTGCGCCCCGGCCGCGAGGCACCTCGCCCCGTCACGCGCTTCGAAGATGGAGTGCGCAGCTTTGCCTGGGCCCCGGACGGCCAGAGCCTCGCGGTGCTGGCGCGCGCACCGCACGAGGACACCGCCCACCCGATCAAGGAGGTCGATGCGCCGGGTACCCCTGTCGACCTGTGGATCCAGGACCTCGCCTCGGGCGCCGTGCGCCGCATCGCGGTCAAGGGGCGCACGCTGTCCGATGTCAGCTGGTCGCCCGATGGGACGCGCATCGCGGTTCGCGCGGCCGCGACCTCGGGCCTCAACGACCGCTTTTACCATTCCGAACTGCGCGTGCTGGATGTTGCCAGCGGCACGAGCCTGCGCACCTTGCGCGAGAGCGCCTACAGCGGAGCCAGCTGGTCGCCGGACAGCCGCAAGGTCGCCTTCACCGCACCCGCCCAAGGGACCATTGGAATCGACGCCTTCGTTGCCGACGTCGCCTCAGGCAGAGTGCGCAAAGTCGGTGCCGATCTCGACGGTACGATCCGGCAGATCGTATGGTCGGGCGAGGCCGACACGCTCCTCGCCCGCGCCGTCGTCCATACCCGCCAGCAAATCGTCCGCATCGACGCCAGAACCGAACGGGCCAGCCCGTTCGTCCCCTTTGAGGGACGCATCACGGACTTTTCGGTGGCGGCGGACGGCCAGATTGCCTTCGCGGCGAGTACGCCCGAGCGTCCTGCCGATATCTGGATACACGGGGATGCCACGCTCACCGCACTCACCGATCTCAACCCCCAGATCCGCGGGATTGCGCTCGGCTCCGTCGAGGAAGTGCAATGGACCAGCCAGCGTGACGGGCAGACGATCTATGGCGTGCTGGTGCTCCCCCCGGACCACGTGCCGGGCAGCCCGCGCAAGACGGTCGTCCTCGCGCATGGTGGCCCGCACGAAGCCTGGGCCACGGCCTGGCAGGGCAGCTGGATCGACTGGGCGCAGCTTCTCGCCAGCCACGGCTATGCAGTCCTCCTGCCCAATCCGCGCGGTTCGGCAGGTCAGGGCAACGCCTATGCGCGCGGGGTTATCTCAGGATGGGGCACGCGGGACTACCAGGACCTGACCGACGGCGTGGACATGCTGGTGGCGCGCGGCATCGCCGACCCGGCACGTCTGGGTATCGGAGGCTGGAGTTACGGCGGCTTCCTTTCGGCCTGGGCGGTGACCCACGACCGCCGCTTTCGCACCGCGGTGATCGGCGCGGCCCCCACCGATCCGCTGACCCTCGCGCTCGCCACCGACACGCCCGACTTCGTGACGGCCTATTTCGGCCTTCCGCCCGAAGCGATCGCCCGGATGGACCGATCCGCCCCCTTGCGCGCGCTCGACAAGGTCTCGGTGCCGGTGCTCGTCCTTCATGGCGAAGAGGATGCGCGCGTTCCCCTTTCGCAAGGGCTCGCCTTCTATCGCGGCCTGCGCCTGCTCGGAAAGCCGGCCAGCATGGTCACCTATCCGGGCGAGCCGCACCGGATCGGCGGTCCCGATCATCAACGCGACATCCAGGAGCGCGTGCTCGCCTGGTTCGATGCGCACCTGTGACCCTGTACCCCTGTGACAAGGAGACTTCGGCATGACACAAGGAACCACCCCTGTGGGTCTGCGCCGGCGCGACGTGCTGACCCGCTCCGCCGCGCTGGCCCCCGCTCTGGGCTCTGCCCTCACCGCCCCGGCCGTGCTGGCCGCTTCCAGGGAGAATGCGCCTGTGAATGACATCCTCGACATGAGCGCGGTCTCGCTCGCCAAGGCCTTGCGCGGTAAGGAACTCTCTGCGCGCGAAGTCATGTCCGCGCATCTCGAACGGGTCGATGCCCTCAACCCCCGATTCAACGCCATCGTCTCGCGGATCGATGGCGATGCCGCGCTCGCCCAGGCCCGCAGGCTGGACGAGGACGCCGCCAAGGGCCGCTTCCACGGACCTCTCCATGGCTTCCCTCACGCGGTCAAGGACACCGCCTCCACCCGCGGCATCGCCAGCACGCAAGGCTCGCCGATCCTGAAGGACAACATCCCCGACGCAGATTCGCTGGTCGTCGCCCGCATGCGCGCAGCCGGAGCGATCTTCGTGGGCAAGAGCAACGTGCCCGAATTCGCGCTGGGCTCGCATTCCTACAACCCTGTCTTCGGGATCACGCGCAACGCCTACGATCCGCGCAAATCCGCCGGGGGCAGCACCGGGGGCGGCTCGGTGGCGCTGGCGCTGCGCATGGTGCCGCTGGCCGATGGCAGCGACTTCGGCGGTTCGCTGCGCAACCCGGCCGGATGGAACAACGTCTTCGGCTTCCGCCCGTCCTGGGGC
This sequence comes from Novosphingobium decolorationis, assembly GCF_018417475.1. Lineage (NCBI taxonomy): Bacteria > Pseudomonadati > Pseudomonadota > Alphaproteobacteria > Sphingomonadales > Sphingomonadaceae > Novosphingobium > Novosphingobium decolorationis. The sequence goes on along the minus strand of NZ_CP054856.1, from coordinate 2,361,193 downwards.
CGGGTTCCCTCGCTCCCCAACACCGACCTGTTCTGGCAGAACTTCGCAACGTCAGGACCGATGGGCCGCCATGTCGAGGACGTGGCGTTGCTGATGTCGGTCCAGTCCGGCCCCGATCCACGCGCCCCCTTCGCGCAGGACGACGACCCGGCCCTTTTCGCGCAGCCGCTCGCGCGCGACTGGAAGGGCGCGCGCATCGGATGGCTGGGCGATCTGGGCGGAGCCCTACCCATGGAAGCGGGCGTGCTGGAGACCTGCGAGAAGGCGCTGGGTGCCTTCGCATCCCTGGGCATGGAGGTGAGCGAGGCGAGCTTGTCCGAAGACGCCGAGGCGAGGTGGCAGACCGCCGTCACGCTGCGCCATTGGTCAGTAGGCGCCGACCTTCAGGGCTTCTACGACGATCCCGAAACGCGCCGTCTGATGAAGCCCGAGGCGATCTGGGAAGTCGAAGGCTACAAGCGCCAGACCGCGCCGCAGCTGGTCGCCGCGAGCGAAGGCCGCACCCGCATCGCCAAGGCGTTCCAGGAGGCGTTCACCCGCCATGATTTCCTTGCGCTTCCGACCGCGCAGGTCTTCCCCTTCGATGTCGATCAGCACTGGCCCCACGAGATCGCCGGACGCCGCATGGATTCCTACCACCGCTGGATGGAAGTTACCCTGCCTGCCACCATGGCCGCCCTGCCGGTCCTCGCCATTCCGGCAGGTTTCGGCGGCGCGGGGAAGCTTCCCATCGGCATCCAGCTGATCGGCCCGCGCAACGCCGATCTGGCCGTCCTGCAACTGGGTCACGCCTACGAGCAGGCCAGCGCCTGGATCGCGCAGGCCCGCCCGCCCGTGCTGCGCGCCTGATTTCCCATGCGGGCCGCGCCCGCGCGCCCCTTCCCGACAAGGCTTTCGACATGACCTTTCCGACAGGCGCCCCGGGCGACCTTGCCGACCTCATCCGCTCCCACCCGCTGGCCTGGCTCGTCACTTCGGGCGCAGAGGGTTTCGATGCATCTGCGCTTCCGCTCGTCGCCGAGACCGGCCCGGACGGAGAGGTCAGTGCGCTCATCGGCCATTGCGCGCGCACGAACCCGCAGGTCGCGGCCCTGCGCCAGGAGCCCCGCGCCTGGGCGCTGTTCATGGGGGCGCAGGGCTATGTCTCGCCCGGCCATGTGTCGAGGGCCCACTGGGTTCCGACCTGGAACTACGCCGTCGCCGTGCTCACGCTTGAGGTCGAACTGCGCGAGGAGGGCACCGAGGAGGCCGTGCGCCAGCTGGTCGACGAGGCCGAGGCGGACCGGCCCGTGCCCTGGCGCATGGAAGATGCGGGATCGCGCGCGCCGCAGATGCTGTCACGGATCATCGGCTTTCGCGCCGCGATCACCGACCGGGACCTGCGCTTCAAGCTGGGACAGGACGAGGACCTGCCCACCTTGCGCGAAATCCTGACCGGGCTGGAAGGGACCAGGCTTGCCGCCGCGATGCAGCGCGCAAACGCGGGGCGCCTCGGCACTGACCCGCAGGGCTCGCCCCGTTGGTGAAGGAGCCTCCGTTGGAAAACGCGGCGCGTCACCGGTTGCTGCGCCGTCGCCACCGGCATCGCCGCTGGCTGCCAAGATTGCAGACCGAAGCCGCAGCCGGCAACGATGTCCCGCTGAAGGGCCTCGAGGGCATCACACCGCACCTGCGTGATTGAGGCCAGCCTAGCCTGCCATCGCCACCACATCCTGCGGATACCGGGCAGGTCGACAATTCTTCTCGTTGCTTGGTGCGTGAGGAAGCCGAACATGCGCTCGACGCGATTGCGATCTCGATCGCGTCGATAGTTCGGATGCTCCGGAGCAGGTTCTCGCGCAAGCGGTCGCCATCCTGGCCTTTGTCGTCAAGCAAGGCGGCGGCCTCTGCTGTGATGGAAGTTGGTGCCACTTCATGGACTTGGGGGGCAAATGGGGGGTGCTTTGCGGAATGCGATTATAGAGATCGTTTATTCGTAAAAATTTGAAGCTGAAATCTCAGCCCCTCATCGATCAGGGGTGCGTCAGGGTCTCGATCAGGGTGACGCCGTTGTCCGCGCAGGCCTGGCGCAGGTCCGGGTCGGCCAGGGTGTCGCACACGAAATAGTCGATCGCTTCCATTCCGCAGACCCGCACCGGGGCCGAGCGGCCAACCTTGGAGCTGTCGGCAACCAGGATCACCTTGCGCGCATTGCGGATGATCGTTTGCGAGACTTCCACCTCGTCGATGGCGAAGTCGAGCAGGTTGCCGTCGGGATCGAGCGCGGAGATGCCGATGAGTGCGTAGTCCACGCGAAAGCTCTCGATGAAGCGCATGGCAAGGGCGCCCACCACCGCGCGGTCGGCGGTGCGCACCTTGCCGCCCACGCACACCAGTTCCATGGACGGGTGGACCGAGAGCGTGTCGATCACGTTGAGGTTGTTCGAGATCACCATGAGGTTGCGATGGTTGCCGAAACTGGCCGCGACGGCCTCGGTCGTGGTGCCGATGTTGACGAACAGCGAGGCTCCGTCGGGTACCAGCGCGGCGGCAGCTGCGCCGATCCGGGCCTTGGCGTCCGAGGCGACCGAACGGCGCGCCTCGTATTCCAGGTTGATGACGCCCGAGGTGACCACCGCGCCCCCGTGCACGCGCGAGAGCAGCGCCTGCCCGGCCAGCACATTGAGGTCCTTGCGTATGGTCTGGGGGGTCACATCGAGCCGTGTGGCGAGATCGTCGACCTCGACGCGGCCCGCGCCGCGCGCGATCTCCAGGATGCGCGTGCGCCGGCGCGTCACGATATCGCCCTGGCCGTCCTCGATGCTCGTGTGTGCGCTCATGCGCCTGCAGCCCCCGTCATGGCGCCACCCTAGCGGCGCGCACGCGCCGTGCAAAGCGCAGGCGCTCAGGCGTCCTGCGAAAGATAGGTGGCAAGCCTGGCGGCGGTACCTTCAGGAACATGCAGGCCCAGCTTGGAGCGGCGGTAGAGGATGTCCTCGGCGCTGCGGGCCCATTCGTGGGCGACCAGATAGTCGACCTCGGCAGCATGGAGGCCGCCGCCGAAATCCTCGCCCAGGTCTGCAGGGCTCTGCGCGCCCGACAGGATCGTCTCGGCGCAGGTGCCGTAGGCGCGCGCGAGGCGGTGGAGAAGGGCGCCGGGCATCTGCGGAAAGCGGCGGGTAAGGTCCTGCACGAAGCGGGCGAAGTCGCCGTTCGGGATATCGCCGCCGGGCAGCACTGCGCCGCCGGTCCAGGCGGTCTTCGCCTGCGGGAAGACGTGCGCGATATGCTCCAGCGCGTGTTCGGCGAGCTTTCGGAAGGTGGTGATCTTGCCGCCAAAAATGCTGAGCATCGGCGCGCCGCTCTCCGGCCGGTCGAAGTCGAGCACGTAGTCGCGCGTCACCGCCGAGGCGTTGGCGGCGTGATCGTCATAGAGCGGGCGGATCCCGGCGTAACTCCAGGCGATGTCGGCGGGGGTAATGGCGCGATCGAAATAACGGTTGGCGGTCTCGCACAGGTAGGCGGTCTCGGCCTCGCTGATCTCGGCCTTGCCGGGCTCCTGCGTCCAGGGCTCGTCGGTCGTGCCGATGAGCGTGAAGTCGCGTTCGTAGGGAATGGCAAAGACGATGCGGCGGTCCGGGTTCTGCAGCATGAAGGCGTGATCGCCCTCGTAGAGCCTGGGCACGACGACGTGGCTGCCCTTGACGAGGCGCACGCCGCGATCGTTCTTGGCCCGGCCCAGGCGCTGGAGCACCTTGTCGACCCAGGGGCCGGCCGCGTTGACGAGCATTTTCGCACGCACCTCGCGCGCGCCATCGGGACCTTCGATCTGCGCGGTCCAGGTGCCATTTGCGCTCGTCGCGCCGGTGAGGCGGGTGCGGGTCTCGATCCGCGCGCCGCGCGCGGCCGCGTCCATGGCGTTGAGGACGACGAGGCGGCTGTCCTCAACCCAGCAGTCGGAATAGACGAAGGCCTTGCCCTTGCCCTTGCCCTTGTGAGCGCCCGTGTCCGATACGGGAGAGAGGCCGCGTCCCTGCGGCGCGGTGTCGAGGTTGAGCGTCTCGGTGCCCGGCAGGCTCTTTCGCCCGCCGATGTGGTCGTAGAGGAAAAGGCCGAGGCGCACCATCCAGGCCGGGCGGGGGGACTGCGACTGGGGCAGGACGAAGCGCAGCGGCCAGATGATGTGCGGGGCCATGGACAGCAGGCGCTCACGCTCGATCAGCGCTTCGCGCACGAGGCGAAATTCATAGTATTCGAGGTAGCGCAGCCCGCCGTGGATCAGCTTGGTCGAGGAGGAGGAGGTGTAGCTGGCAAGGTCGTCCTGTTCGACCAGCAGCACCGAGAGCCCGCGCCCGGCCGCATCGCGCGCGATGCCAGCCCCATTGATGCCGCCGCCCACGATCAGCAGGTCGTAGGTGGGCTCTTGCGAGGGAAGGGGCGTTGCAGATGGCAAGGTGGGGACTCCACTTCGGTGTGGCCGGGCCGGGAAACACATCCCGGTGAATTTCGTTTCAAGGTATAGTTTGTCAAAAACGAAAATTCAAACGAAAGTCTTGACCTTCGTATGAAGGTGCGTGCAGGGAGGGGCCGAAAACGAAGACCAATAGAGGGGAGATCTCGGATCGTGCCTGCCGGGACCGAAGATTCGCGCAAGCTGCGCGGCGAACTGATTGCCGAGATGATCGCGGTGATGATCATCGTGACGCTGGGCGATTCCGCGGCGGCCATGATCACGCTCTATGATCCGAGCCCCTATGCGCAGGCCTACTGGGGCGTGTGTATTGCCTGGGGGCTTGCGGTGACGCTGGCGATCTACGTGACCGGCTCGGTCTCGGGGACCCACGCCAATCCGGCGGTGACCCTCGCGCTGATGGTCTATCGCGGCTTTCCCCGGCGCAAGGTTCTCCCGTATATCGCCGCGCAGGTCGCAGGCGGCGTGATCGGCGCTGCGCTCGTCCTTCAGCTGTGGCATCCGGTGATCGACGCGTTCAACGCCGCGCAGGGCCTGACCCGGGCTGAAGGCGGCGCGGCTGGCGTTTTCTTCACGCTGCCCGGCGCGCACATCACCCCCTGGCACGCCTTCTGGGACGAGGTGATCCTGACCGCATTCCTGCTGCTGGGCATCTTTGCGATCACCGACGAGTACAACGAGATGGCGCCCCGGGCGAACTCGGGCGCGTTGATGATCGGGCTGCTCGTTGCGGCCATCGGCGCCTCGGGCGGCTACCTTGAAGGCTGGCCGATCAACCCTGCACGCGATTTCGGGCCGCGCCTCTTTGCGACGTTCACGGGCTGGGGCGCCTCGGCCCTGCCGGGCGCGGGCGTCTACTTCTGGGTGCCGATTGCCGGGCCCTTCGTGGGCGGCCTTGTCGGCGCAGGTCTTTATCACTTCGCGATCAAGCCCTACCTGCGCCCCGCCGCGAAAACCGAAACCGCATCTGAAACCGGCGCTGAATAAGCCGGCCCCGTTACCCCAGTTACCCCGACGGAGAGTTCCCGCATGTCCCAGCCCGGCCATCTACTTGCTATCGACCAGGGGACGACCTCGACCCGCGCCATCGTCTTCGACGCCGAGGCGCGCGCAGTCGCAACCGCGCAGTGCGAGTTCGAACAGCACTACCCGGAACTGGGCTGGGTCGAGCACGACCCGGAGGACATCTGGCGTGATGTGGTGAAGACCGCGCGCGAGGCCATGGCCCAAAGCGGCGTCGCGCCGCGCGACATCGCCGGGATCGGTATCACCAACCAGCGCGAGACCGTGGTGGTGTGGGACAAGGCGACGGGCACGCCGATCCACAAGGCCATCGTGTGGCAGGACAGGCGCACCGCGCGGCTGTGCGCCGACCTCAAGGCCGACGGGGTGGAGGCCGACGTGCGGGCGCGCACCGGGCTCCTTGTCGATCCCTACTTCTCGGCGACCAAGCTCGCCTGGATCCTCGACAACGTGGCGGGCGCCCGCGCCGCGGCCGAGCGCGGGGAGCTTGCTTTCGGCACGATCGATTGCTTCCTGCTGTGGCGCCTGACCGGCGGCAAGGTCCACGCGACCGACGTCACCAACGCCGGGCGCACGATGCTCTACAACATCCGCACGCAAGGGTGGGACGAGGAACTGTGCCGCCTGTTCCGCGTGCCGATGCAGATCTTGCCCGAGGTCCACGACAACAGCCATGTCTTCGGCACCACTGCGCCTGGCCTGTTCGAGGCCGAGATTCCCATCGCGGGAATGGCGGGCGACCAGCAGGCCGCGCTGTTCGGCCAGGCCTGTTTCGCGCCGGGCATGGCCAAGTCGACCTACGGCACGGGCTGCTTCATGCTGCTCAACACGGGCGAGGAGGCGCTGGCCTCGGACAACCGCCTGATCACCACGCCCGCCTATCGCCTGAATGGCCAGATGACCTACGCGCTCGAAGGCTCGATCTTCGTGGCGGGCGCGGCGATCAAGTGGCTGCGCGATGGCATCGGGGTCATCACCCATGCGCGCGAGACCAACGACATGGCGACGCAGGTGCCCGATAACCATGGCGTCTACATGGTCCCGGCCTTTGTCGGTCTGGGAGCTCCGCACTGGGACCCCGACGCGCGCGGCGCGATCTATGGGCTGACGTTGGGGGCCGGGCAGGCGCATCTTGCCCGCGCGGCGCTGGAGGCGGTGGCCTACCAGACCATGGATCTGGCCGATGCGATGGTCGCCGATGGTGGTCGCACGCCCGAGCGGTTGCGCGTTGATGGCGGGATGGCCGCGAACGACTGGCTGTGCCAGTTCCTCGCCGACATGCTCGATGTGCCGGTCGAGCGTCCGGTGCACCTGGAAACGACGGCGCTGGGCGCGGCCTTTCACGCTGGCCTTGCGACAGGCGTCTGGAGCGATCTCGACGCGCTCTCGCGCACCTGGCGGCAGGGCGAGCTGTTCCGCCCGGCGATGAAAGCCGAGCGCCGCCGGGATCTTGCCGCTGGCTGGAAAGATGCTGTGCGCCGGACGATCTCCAAATGATCTGGCCCGAAATGAGCCATCACGGCATGTATCTCTCAGACGTGCGCAATTTCTTGCCCTGAGTGAAAAAATGCACCAGATCGTTGCGCCCTGAACAGCCACCCCACCGGGAGAAGAGCACCGTGGCCGCAATGATCGATACCAGCCCCAGTGGCGATGCTGAAACGTTCGGGGAAGAAGTCCCGGGCGGCCACGTCGATGCGCCGGAGTTGCGCTACTTCGTGTTTGCGCTGTTCTTCATCTTCGGGGGCATCACCAGCCTTAATGATGTCATCATTCCCAAGCTCAAGGAGCTGTTCACGCTCAGCTTCACCGAAGCGATGCTGGTGCAGTTCTGCTTCTTCACTGCCTATGCGGTGATCGGCATTCCGGGCGCGATGCTGGTGCGCAAGCTGGGCTACATGCGCGGCGCGGTGGTAGGCCTGGTGGTGATGATTGCGGGCTGCCTTGCCTTCATCCCGGCCTCGCAGACGGCCTACTACCCGCTGTTCCTGGCCGCCTACTTCGTGCTGGCCGCGGGCGTGGTGATCGTCCAGGTCGTCTCCAACCCGCTGATCAGCCTGCTGGGCCCGCGCAAGACCGCGTCCTCGCGCCTGACGTTCGCGCAGGCCTTCAACTCGCTGGGTACCACGCTCTTCCCCATTGCCGGTTCGGTGCTGATCCTGGGAAGCCTCGCCAATGTCTCGGCCGGTGAACTGACCGGCGCGGCGCTCGACACCTACCGCCGCCAGGAAAGCCAGGCGATCGTCCATGGCTACCTCGGCATTGCCGCGGCGCTGGCGCTGGTTGCCCTCGCGGTCTGGATGTTCCGCAATCGTCTTCCCGTCGAGAAGCACGAGGCGCACGCCAGCAAGGGTATGCTCGAACGCTTCGGGCTCGATCTCCTTGCGCGCCTGCGCTTTGGCTACGGCGCGCTGTGCATCTTCCTCTACGTCGGCGCCGAGGTCACCATCGGCTCGCTCATCGTGAACTACCTGATGCAGGACCACGTGATGGCGCTGCCCGAAGCGAGTGCGGGCAAGCTCCTGGGCTTCTACTGGGGCGGAGCGATGGTCGGCCGTTTCCTCGGTTCGGCGGTGCTGCGCCTCGTCAGCCCGGGCAAGGTGCTGGCCTTCAACGCCTGCGCGGCCATCGTCCTGATCGCAGTCTCGACCACCGGCACCGGACCGCTCGCGGGCTACACCCTGCTGGCCGTGGGCCTCATGAACTCGATCATGTTCCCCACCATCTTCAGCCTTGCCTGCGAGAAGCTGGGCACGCGCGCGGCCGATGGTTCGGGCATCATCAATGTCGCGATCTGCGGCGGGGCGGTTATCCCGGTCCTTACCGGCGCGCTGGCCGATGCGACGGGCGGCAACCTCTCGATCGCCTTCATCATCCCCGCGCTGTGCTATGCGGTGATCGCGGGCTTTGGCCTCTACGCGCGCCGCCCGGCTTGAACCGGGCGGACCGCAAGAGGTTAATGGAAGGTCAAGAAAACAGGGCTATTGATACCTGAATGAGCCGTCCGATCATCCCCCGGCGCTCCGTGCGCAAGCCGGTCTCCATGACCGTACAGTGCCGGACCCACAGCGGTCTGCGGGACACAGGCGAGATCTACGATCTTTCGCCCGAGGGGTGCTGTATCCAGATCACGGGCATGTTCTTCAAGGTGGGCGGGCGCATCGTGCTGCGCCCGGCCGGGCTGGAAGCCTTCAGCGGGGTCGTGCGCTGGATCAGCGGCGACTTTGCCGGGGTCGAGTTCGACCGGCCGCTCTATGGCCCGGTGGTCGACCACCTGGCGCTGCACAACCCGTCCAAGGGCATGCCGCGCGGCTTCTGATCCGCGTGCAAGGGCGCGGCGCTCAGCCGCGCTGGACGCTGGCCATGGGCTCGGCGCAGACCGGGTAGCCACGTCCTTCCGGAATCGTCAGCCAGTCCCCATCCTCGCGGTGCTCGATCACGGGCCGGATTCGGCGCGGGGGATGGGCCTGCGCGTCGGCCTTGGCCTCTGCAAAGGTGGCATGTCCGGCGAGGCGCTCCAGGTTGCGGCGGGTGGGGAATATGACCCGTCCCTCGCCGCGCTCGCACAGCGCCAGGGTGTCGCGCGCGCTGGCCCAGAACAGGTGCGTGTTCTCGGTCTCGTCGACCGCGATTTCGACCTGCCCGCGGCCAAGATCGGTCAGGAAGAAACGGGTGTCGAAGGGCCTGGTCCCCGGCGCGCACCAGTGGGCGTAGAATGTCAGGCGCCCGGGATCGAGCTCCCAGCCCATCCGTTCGAGCACCGGGGCAAGGGCGCCCTCGCGCAGCAGCAGCTCGCGGCCCTCGCGCACGGCCTGCGGCGAGACGGCGGCCGGGTTGGCGATGAGCAGGCCGGTCTCTTCCAGTGTCTCGCGAATGGCGGCGATCCGCCCCGCTCCCAGCGTTTCGTCCTCATCTGGCAGGAGGCGGCGGGCAAGGGCGGTGTCCTCGGCATCGACGCGCCCACCCGGAAAGACGAGCGCGCCTGCGGCAAAACGCATCTTCGGCGCGCGTTTGACCATCAGCAGTTCGGGCGGGCCGCCGGGCCGGGGGCTGCGCCGGAAGATGACGACGGTAGCGGCGGGCACCATGTCCTCGGGCGGGTCGGTGGGAGCGTGGGACGCGGTCATGGAACAGCTTTCGCGCGCCGTGCCGCCGGGGGCAAGAGGTCGGTTGCCTTGCAGGTAAGGCGCGCGCACGGTTGACGCCCTCCGGGCCCCAGGGAGAAGGGGGCGGCGCTGGCCGCAGGTGCGTTGGTCCCGATGCGCCTCCCGGAGCCAGAACGGGGTTCCGTTGTGTCGAGATTTCTTACACATCGTCCTTGAGGCATGATCGCGTCGGAGGCTCGAATGCGGGTTTTGCGTAATTTCGCGAGTTTGGCACGGACCATGCTTTGTATCCATTGTACCCAAAGCAGTCTCGATGGGGCAGGGCCATCATGTCTCCTGGCCCTGCCTCCCCGACAGACGCACGAAGGGCCCGGACACCGTAGTGGTCTCCGGGCCCTTCTTGCGTCGGGTGACGGTGCTTGCGAACGCGAATCAGGCCTGGGGCGCGATTCCCGCATCGGTGACGAGCTGCTGCAGTTCGCCCGCCTCGTACATCTCCATCATGATGTCGCTGCCGCCCACGAACTCGCCCTTCACGTAGAGCTGCGGGATCGTCGGCCAATCCGAGTAGGCCTTGATGCCCTGGCGAATTTCCTGGTCCTGCAGGACGTCGACCGATTCGAACGGGACGCCGATGTGGTCGAGAATGGCGCAGGCGCGGCTCGAGAAGCCGCACTGCGGGAAGAGCGGCGTGCCCTTCATGAACAGGACAACATCGTTGGCCTTCACGAGGTCGCCGATACGGGCGTTAACGTCGGACATCTGATTCAAATCCTCAAAAGCGTATGCGCGTCACTTGGGAACGGCGGTGGTGAGTTGCAAGGCGTGGAGCTCGCCGCCCATGCGGCCTCCAAGCGCTTCATAGACCATCTTGTGCTGCGCGACACGCATCTTGCCCGCGAACTGGGGCGCGACGACGTGCGCTGCGTAGTGGTCGCCGTCGCCGGCAAGGTCGGTGATCGTGATTTCGCAGCCGGGCAGGGCCTCTGCAATGAGGCGCTCGATCTCGCTGGCGGGCATCGCCATATGGGCTTCTCCTATGGCCGTCGTTGGGGGGCAGGGTGCGGCCGGCACCTTGGTCTTGCGCCTCGCCCTAGCACCGCTGGCGCACGGTTTCGAGCCGTTTCGGGCACGGGGCTTACGAGGTGGGCGAGGGGTCAGGCCGTGCCGAGAAAGGCGCGGCGCGCTTCGACCTGCTTGGCTTCCAGGGCGGCGCGCACTTCGCTTTCGGTCGTATCGACACCGGCGGCGGTGATGTCGCCCAGGAGCTTGCGGATCACGTCCTCATCGCCCGCTTCCTCGAAGTCGGCCTGGACCACCGCCTTGGCGTAGGCTTCGGTCTCGGCCTCGGAAAGGCCCATGCGCGCAGCGGCCCATTCGCCCACGAGGCGGTTGCGGCGCGCCTGGATGCGGAAAAGCACCTCGGCGTCATGCTCGAGCCCGGTCGGCTCGCCGCCATCTGCGCCGTGCCCCTTGCTGCTGAAACTCTTCATCACACAATCCCGCAAAAGCGTGAGCCCGGCGCACCTGCGCGCCGCGTCACGGTTCGTTCCCATTGCGATAGGGCCGAGCGGGGCCGGGTTCAATCCCGATTCCGGCATCGTGCGCGGGGCCCAAAGGCAACCGGCCCGGCGGGAGGGTCCCGCCGGGCCGGAAAAAGTATCCCAAAGGGGATGCGAAGCGCTCAGGCCTCGGCGAGCTTCGGACTGGCCAGGAAGGGCAGATCTTCGCGCGCCTTGGCCTCGTAGGTACCGATCTCGGCGTCCTGCGCCAGCGTCAGGCCAACCTCGTCGAGGCCGTTCAGCAGGCAGTGCTTGCGGAACGGGTCGATCTCGAAGGTAAAGCGATCCTGGAAGGGGGTGGTCACCGTCTGGGTTTCCAGGTCGACGCTGATCGGATCGGTCGTGGCGACCTCCATCAGGCGGTCGATGGCTTCCTGCGGGATGGCCACGGTGAGGATGCCGTTCTTGAACGCGTTGCCCGAGAAGATGTCCGAGAAACTGGGTGCGATCACGCAGGTCACGCCCATGTCCAGGAGCGCCCAGGCCGCGTGCTCGCGGCTCGAGCCGCAGCCGAAGTTGTCGCCTGCGATCAGGATCGGCGCGCCTTCGTAGGTCGGGTCGGTGAAGACGTTGCCCGGCTCGGCCTTGACCGATTCGAGGCAGCCCTGGCCAAGGCCCTCACGGGTCACGGTCTTGAGCCACTGGGCAGGGATGATGACGTCGGTGTCGACGTTCTTGCGGCCGAACGGGTAGGCCCGGCCGGAAACCTGGGAAATCGGGTTCATGGGTGTGCTCGTCTCAATCCGTCTCGTGGGCCTGTTCGGGGTGCGCAGGCGCGTTCTTCTCGGCGCGCGACTTGCGGCGCTTCACGAAGAGCAGCGCAGCGGCAACCGCCGCCGAGCCAATGGCCGCACCGGCCGCGATCGCGGCGCGTCCGGCGAGCGAGGTATCGGGTTCGTCTGCCATCTTGCGTTCGTCCTTCAGGCGTTCTCGGCCAGCTCGCGCACGTCGGCGAGGCGTCCGGTGACGGCGGCTGCGGCCGCCATGGCGGGGCTGACGAGGTGGGTGCGCGCACCCGGACCCTGGCGCCCGGTGAAGTTGCGGTTGCTGGTGGACGCGCAGCGCTCACCGGCGGGCACCTTGTCGGGGTTCATCGCAAGGCACGCCGAGCAGCCCGGCTCGCGCCATTCCAGGCCTGCCTCGATGATGATCTTGTCGAGCCCTTCGGCCTCGGCCTGCGCCTTGACCAGGCCGGAGCCCGGCACGACGATCGCCCAGGTCACGTTGTCGGCCTTCTTGCGGCCCTTGAGGACCTGGGCTGCGGCGCGGATGTCCTCGATGCGGCTGTTGGTGCACGAGCCGATGAAGACGTTCTGGACCTCGATGTCGGTCAGCTTGGTGCCGGGCGTCAGGCCCATGTAGTCAAGGCTGTGCTGGACCGCCTGGCGCTTGGAGGCGTCGGCGAAATCGTCCGGCGAGGGGACGACCGCGCCGATAGGGGCGGTGTCCTCGGGGCTGGTGCCCCAGGTCACGGTCGGCTCGATGTCCTCGGCGCGGATGTGGATCGACTTGTCGTACGTCGCGCCCGGATCGCTCGCGAGGCTCTTCCACCAGGCGACGGCCTTGTCCCAGTCCGCGCCCCTGGGCGCGTAGGGACGGCCCTGGACGTAGGCGAAGGTGGTCTCGTCGGGCGCGATCAGGCCCGCGCGCGCGCCTGCCTCGATCGACATGTTCGAGACCGTCAGGCGGCCCTCGATCGACATTTCGCGGAACACGTTGCCGGTGTACTCGATGACGTAGCCGGTGCCGCCTGCGGTGCCGACCTTGCCGATGATGTGCAGGATCACGTCCTTGGGCGAGACGCCTGCACCCAGGGTGCCCTCGACGTTGACCTGGAAGGTCTTGGACTGCTTGAGGAGCAGGGTCTGCGTCGCCATGACGTGCTCGACCTCGCTGGTGCCGATGCCGAAGGCCAGCGCGCCCAGGCCGCCGTTGCAGGCGGTGTGGCTGTCGCCGCACACGATCGTGGCGCCCGGCAGCGAGAAGCCCTGTTCGGGGCCCACGACGTGGACGATGCCCTGTTCGGGGTCGGCATCGCCAATGTAGCGGATGCCGAATTCAGGCGCGTTCTTCTCCAGCATGTCGAGCTGCTGCGCGCTCTGCGGGTCGGCGATGGGAACGCGCTTGCCGGCTGCATCGCGGCGCGCGGTGGTCGGCAGGTTGTGGTCGGGGACCGCGATGTGCAGGTCCGGACGGCGCACCTTGCGCCCGTTCGCGCGTAGCGCCGCGAAGGCCTGCGGGCTCGTCACCTCGTGCACGATGTGCCGGTCGATGTAGATGAGGCAGGTACCGTCGTCGCGGGTGTCGACAACGTGGGCGTCCCAGATCTTCTGGTAGAGTGTGCGCGGCTGTGTGGTCATGATGCGAGCCGATTAGGCCCCTGCGCTTTGCAATTCAAGCAGTACAGCGCAGGGCGTGTGTTCGATTTATCCGGCAGGAGGACGAACGGCGTATTTTTCAACCCGGTAAGGGGCAAGTTGCGCCACGAAGATGCGGTGAACGGCGTGCGATCAGGCGCTGACACGGGCGCCGCATCGGTCTAGGAGAAGGGGGTGACTGTTCTTATCGCCATTCTCATCGTTCTTGCGAGCGCCGCCGCCATGGAGCTGGTCGCCTGGTCGAGCCACAAGTACATCATGCACGGCTTTGGCTGGGGTTGGCACCGCGACCACCACGAGCCCCATGACAAGCTCCTGGAAAAGAACGACCTCTACGCGCTGGTCGGTGCGGGGATGAGCATTTCGATGTTCGCGCTCGGCTCGCCGCTCGTCATGGGCCAGCACGCCTGGTGGCCGGGGACGTGGATCGGGCTGGGGATCCTCGTGTATGGCATCATCTATACGCTGATCCACGATGGTCTCGTCCATCAGCGCTATTTCCGCTGGGTGCCCAAGCGTGGCTATGCAAAGCGTCTGGTCCAGGCGCACAAGCTGCACCATGCGACGATCGGCAAGGAGGGCGGGGTCAGCTTCGGGTTCGTCGTGGCGCGCGATCCGGTCCGGCTCAAGCAGGAGCTCAAGGAGCAGCGCCGCCGGGGCATCGCGGTGGTGCGCGAGGCGGTGGAGGACTGAGCAGAAGGTCACACAAGCGGCAACCTGCCACGATCTGGCGCGTTACAGGCGTTCCAGATCTTTCAGGAGACATCCGAACGTGATCGATACCGCCGGCTCCGGTGCAGGGACCTCTTCCGGTCCTGCCGAGGCGGAGCAAACCGAAGAAGAACGCGAGGAGGAACTGCGCCGCGCCGAACAGAAGGCCGAGCGCGAGAACGTCGAGCGTGAAATCGAAAGCGGCAATTCCACCCTGACCCGCCGCGAACGCCGCCGTGTGTCCGCGCACAGCCGCCTGTCCGCTCTCACCGTCTTTTCGATCATCCGCAGCGAGGGCGAGGAGGAACTGCGCCGTCCGACCTCCTCACTGTGGTGGTCGGGCATTGCCGCTGGCATCGGCATTTCGACCTCGGTCTTCGCCCAGGCGCTTCTCTACGAGGCGCTGGAAGGTAGCCCCAACCGCTGGGTCGTCTCGAGCCTTGGCTATTCGGTGGGCTTCATCCTCGTCATCCTCTCACGCCTCCAGCTCTTTACGGAAAACACGCTGAGCGTGGTTCTGCCGATGCTCTCCGAGCCGAGCTGGGGGAAGCTGGGCCTCTCCGCCCGGCTCTGGGCGATCGTTCTTACCGCCAATTTCATCGGCACTTTCCTCACCGCCTTCTTCGTGATGGTGATGTCGGATGGGGGCGATGCCGAGGCAAGCAGCCATGTGACCGCCATGCTCGAGGTCTCGAAACACGCCGCGCAGTCGCAAGGCTGGACCGCGCTGGTAAAGGGCATTCCGGCAGGCTTCTTCATCGCGGGCCTTGTCTGGATGCTGCCCAGCTCCAAGGGTTTCGAGCTGTGGGTCATCATGGTCTTTACAGCGCTGATCGCGGCGGGCGGCTTTACCCACGTCATCGCGGGATCGACCGAGATGTTCATGCTCGTGATCGACGGGCAGAAGTCCATCGAGGCCGCCTTTACCGGCTATCTCCTGCCCACGTTCGCGGGCAACGTGATCGGGGGCACCGGGCTCTTCGCGATGCTCTCCTACGGCCAGATCCACGCCGAGATCTGAGCAGGACCACCGGCCCGGGGGATTACTCGGGCCGGGTCCAGATCCACGGGCCCAGTAGGGCGAGTACGCCAACCGGGATGAAGGCCAGCGGGAAGCCCGCCACGAACCAGGTGAAGGGAATGCTCGCGCTCATCGCGAGGATGGCCGAGACCTTGCCCTTGCGGCTGATCGCCCGCCGGTCGCGCCAGGCGACGAGATGGGGGCCATGCTTGGGATGGTTGTACAGCCGCTCGGCCCATTCCGGGTGGCTCTTGGAAAAGCACCAGGCCGCCGCGATGTAGAAGACGACGGTGGGCATGACCGGCAGGAAGATGCCGATGGTGCCCAGCGCCACGAACAGTACGCCGCCAAGCATCCAGACCGAGCGCTTGACCTTCTTCAAGCTCGCGCGCTCCGGTCGGAGGAAGGCTGGGTCAAGACTGCGGGTCCGCGTAGCGCGCCGCGGTTTCCCGGATCAGAGCGATCATGTTGGGAACGCCTTGCGTGCGGTTCGAGGAGAGCTGGTTCCTGAGGTCGAACGGCTCGAGCGCGGCGACGATGTCGGTCTCGGCAACCTCGGCGGCAGGCTTGTCCTGCACGCCTGCAATGACGAGTGCGACGATGCCCTTGGTGATCGCCGCGTTGCTGTCCGCCAGAAAGTGAAGCGTGCCACCTTCCGCTTCGGTGGGGTAGACCCAGACCGAGGCCGAACACCCGCGCACCTTGGTCGCGTCGGTCTTGAGCGCGTCGGGCATCGGGTCGAGTTCGCGTCCCAGCTCGATCAGCAGGCGATAGCGTTCATCGCCCTCAAGGAATTCATACTCTTCGCGGATGTCATCAAGGCTGCGCATGCAACGTCATTTAGGGCCGTGTCGCCACAGGGCAAGGGGGCTTGGGCGTGGGGCGCGGTCCGATAGGGCTGCAATCGAAATAAAGATACAGGCAGAGACGAAGAAAGGACAGATTCAAGGGGTCGTCACCCCTTGCCCCCAAACGGCGACCTCACCTTGCTCCGCCAGGGTGGCGGGTGTGAGGTAAGGTCGACGGTATGGGGAGCCTGAGGGCGCTGGCCCTCGGAATTATCTTCCTGCTTCCTCCTGTTTTTCGGCATCACGCCAATTGCACCCGCGCGCGGTTCCTGTCAGGGAAAAGGCCATGAACGCTTCTGCCGCCGCCGACCGCAGCCATCCCTTCTTCTCGCTGCACGAGCATGGTTTCGTGCGCGTCGCGACCTCGACCCCGCACGTGCGTCCTGCCGATGTCGCCGTCAACCGCGATGCGATTCTGGCCGAAGCGCGCCGCGCGCATGAAGCGCATGTCGATCTTCTGGTCTTTCCCGAGCTGTGCCTTTCGGCCTACGCCATTGATGATCTGCACCTGCAGGGCGCGCTGATCGCGGCGGTGGATGCCGCGCTCGCCGAGATCGTCGCGGCCAGCGCCTCGCTTTCGCCGGTGCTGCTGGTGGGGGCCGCGCTGGTCCACGGCTCCAGCCTCTACAACTGCGCGGTGGTGATCGCGCACGGCAAGCTCCTGGGCGTGGTGCCCAAGTCGTTCCTGCCCAACTACCGCGAGTTCTACGAGAAGCGCTGGTTCGCAAGCGGCAAGGCCGTGCGCGGGCAGTCGATCACGGTGGCCGGGCAGAACGTGCCGTTCGGCGTCGACCTCGTCTTTGCATCCGAAGTGCTCAAGGATTTCCGCTTCTTCGTCGAAATCTGCGAGGATGTCTGGGCGCCCACGCCTCCCAGCACGCTGGGCGCGCTCGCCGGGGCGACGATCCTGTGCAATCTCTCGGCCTCCAACATCACCATTGGCAAGTCGGACGAACGCCACGCGCTGTGCAAGGCACAGTCGTCGCGCACCTCCGCGGCCTATGTCTATTGCGCCGCAGGGCACGGAGAGAGCACGACCGATCTGGCCTGGGACGGGCAGGGCATCGTCTACGAACTGGGCGAATGTCTCGCGCAGTCCGAGCGTTTTGCTTTGGAGCCGCAGCTGTGCATCGCCGATATCGACTGCGAACGTATCGTCGGTGATCGGCTGCGCCTGCCGACCTTCGCCGACGCGGCCGAACTTGCCGGATCGCCCGCGCAGACGTTCCGAACCGTTCCCTTCCGTCATGCGCCGGTGCGCGGGGATATCGGCCTCCAGCGCCCGATCCGCCGCTTCCCCTTTGTGCCCAACCGCCCGGAAAAGCTCGACGCGGACTGCTACGAGGCGTTCAACATCCAGGTCGATGGCCTCATGCGGCGCCTGGAATCGACGGGCTCCAAGTCGATGGTGATCGGGATCTCGGGCGGGCTCGATTCCACCCACGCGCTGATCGTCGCCGCACGCGCCTGCGATCGCCTGGGCCTGCCGCGCACCTTCATCCGGGGTTACACCATGCCCGGCTTCGCGACGAGCGAGGGGACGAAGTCGAACGCCTGGAAGCTGATGGATGCGCTGGGCATCACGGCCGAGGAAATCGACATCCGCCCGGCCGCAACGCGCATGCTGGAGGACATCGGCCACGCCTTTGCCGATGGCGAGCCGGTCTACGACGTCACCTTCGAGAACGTCCAGGCGGGGCTTCGCACCGACTATCTCTTCCGACTCGCCAGCCAGCACAGCGGATTCGTGATCGGGACGGGTGATCTTTCCGAACTGGCGCTGGGCTGGTGCACCTACGGCGTGGGCGACCAGATGAGCCACTACGCGGTCAATGCGGGCGTGCCCAAGACGCTGATCCAGTACCTCATCCGCTGGTGCGCGGATGGCGAGGACTTTGCGGCCGAGGCCGGGGCGATCCTTCACGCCATCCTCGATACCGAGATCTCGCCCGAACTCGTGCCCGCCGGCGCGGACGGCGCGATCCAGAGCACCGAGGAGAAGATCGGGCCCTACGCGCTCAACGACTTCTTCCTCCACCACATCATGCGCTACGGCCAGACGCCCTCCAAGGTCGCGTTCCTCGCCTGGCACGCCTGGCACGACGCCGCGCAGGGCCAATGGCCCGACGGCTATCCCGCCGACAGGCGCCTTGCCTATGACCTGCCGGTGATCCGCGGGTGGCTGGAGAAGTTCCTGCGCCGCTTCTTCGCCTTCAGCCAGTTCAAGCGCTCGGCGATCCCCAACGGACCCAAGGTCTCTTCGGGCGGAGCGCTCAGCCCGCGCGGCGACTGGCGCGCGCCGTCCGATGCCCGCGCCGAGGTGTGGCTGGCAGAGCTGGATGCGAAGGTGCCTTTGGAAGGGTAGGAAGATAAGGGGAGGTTCCGAGGGCCATCGCCCTCGGGCTCCCGGAATCGGTGAGGGGGCTTTTGCGGGCAGTGCGGCGTTGAAAGACGAAGCCACAGGATAAGAAAAAGAGGGCTTCGCCCCCAATACCTTTTCCCCGACCTCACCATTCCGACGCCAGGTGGCGGCGTGAACGGTCCCAGACAGTTCGGGGAGCCCGAGGGCGATGGCCCTCGGACCTACTCTTTTACCTTCAATCCCTTAAACTCTCGATCTCTTTCGCAAGATCCTTGCCCCGGCGTTCGTCGGTGGCGATGCGTTCAAGGACATTGATGCGTTCGCGCAGCTGGGCGATCTCGTCCTCGAGTTCCTGCTCGTGGGGATCGCGCCGACCGATGGTGCGACCATGGTCCGAGCGTTCGGAGGGCAGGTGCAGCTTCTTGGCGCGCAGCCAGGTAATGCAGCCGATGACGAACATGACCACCACGGCCGTCCAGAAACTCATTGTCGTGGTACCTTATGTATGCGCGAGGAGGGGCATGGCCTGCTCCTCGGTCGGGTGGGTCAGCTGGTGCGCGCTATCCTGCGCATCGCGGTGGGGCGAGGCAAGGTTTTCGAGGTGGCGCAGGCGTTCTTCAAGGTCGCTTTCGCGGGCCTTGAGGGCGTGGGTGTCCGCCGCCAGTTCCAGCTTGCGTTCCAGGTAGGCGAGGTAGCGCTTGTAGGCGCTGGCAAGAGTCGCGAAAAGCAGCACCACCGTTCCCATGACAATGGTGACGGTAAGAAGGTCTCCCAGATTCACTGGCGCGTCTCCACAGGTACGTCGGCGCGGGCGAGATCGCGGGCTTCGCGCAGCGATTCGATCTGGCGCGCCACGTCATAGCCCTTGTCGGTGACGATGCTCTCGACTGCGGCGAGGCGGTCCTTCACCGCGCTCATCTCGGCGCGCAGTTCCGCGTTCTCCTGGGTGAGGAGCTGGACGCGGGCCTGCGCCTCGCCGTCGGTCCTGGGGTAGATGCTCTTGCCCCAGGAATTCTCCAGCGGATAGCCGTGGCGCATGCGCAGCCAGTTGTTGAAGATCCAGCCCGCCGTGGCGACGGCGGTGCCCACGATGATGACCGGGCTGAGCATTTCGATGGTCGCGATATCGAGAGCCATGACGGTGTCCTTTCGGGAAACGGTGGCCGGCGTCAGCGCGCGCGGGAGGCAGGGGCGGGCGTTGCGGCCGGGCTGCGGGCGGTGTCGAGCGCGCTCAGCGCCTCGATCTGGCGGGCGAGGTCGTAGCCGCTGTCGGTGACGATGGCCTCGAGCGCGGCGGTCCGCTTTTCGAGATACTCCACGCGTTCGAGGAGTTTGGCATGGGCTTGCGTCTGGTGCCGTGCGGCAGCCGGGTCAGTCTTCTCGGTCTTGCCGAACCATTCATCCTCCAGCGCGTAGCCGTGGCGCGCGCGGATCCAGTTGTTGAAGATCCATCCGCCGGTCGAAAGGGCGATGATGGCAAGGACGAATTCGGGGCTTCCCCAGTTCATGCTCGCTCTCCCCTCAGTTCACGCGCTTGGCGGGGGCGGGCGCACGCTGGGCGTCGGCCTCGCGCTGGTCGCGCAGGGCTTCGATCTGGAGCGCGGTGTCGTAGCTGCCATCGGTCACGATGCGTTCGAGGACACGGACGCGTTCTTCCAGTTCGCGCGCGTTCGAGGCGTACTGGGCGGCCTTTTCCGCGGTCGCCTCGACCTGGATCTCGGCCATCTTGCGCTGGTGCTTGGTCCAGACCACGAGGGCGCCGACCAGAAACGGTGCAAGGGGAATGAGAAGCGCGAGTGAGCTGGTGTCCATGATGATCGTGTCCCTGTCTGATGCCCGGTAGAAGAGATGCGCCTTAGCGCAGGCTCTCGATCTCGGCCGCGAGGCGCGAGTTGCTGTTGGAGTAGTGCGCTTCCATGTCGGCGACGCGCCGGTCGATGTCGCTCAGCTCGCCGCGCAGGCGTTCGCCGCGGCCGATCCCGGCCTTCTTGGCGCGACGGCGTTCCATGCGGCGCAGCAGGCGCTCTTCCTCGTGCGCGCTGTAGTCGGACAGCGGGCGCTTGTCGGCGATGAGCGCGACCGCGATGTAGATCGCGATGACGATGGGGAAGCCGAAGAGCAGCAGGAGCACGGCGCCGAGCCGGATCCAGAGCGCATCGACATCGGTGAAGTCGGCGATGCCCGCGCAAACGCCTGCAAGCTTGGCGTTCGACTTGTCGAGATAGAAATGTCCACGTGACACTGTGCTGGTCCCTTCCCTTGGGTTGTCCCTTGCAGGAGACCTTCGTGTCTCCCGCGCCCCCGGACCATGGCCCCTTGCCACGGATGGCTGAGGGCCCTTGATGAGGGCTCGCGCGGCGATCCGGGTGTCTGCCGCGCGGCCCGGTGGCCTTTGGTTTACTGCCCGGTGGTGTCCGAGCCCTGGCCCATCGTCTTCTTCATCTGCGCCAATTCGGCCTCGATCGAGTCGCCATCGGCGAGCGCGGCAATTTCATCGGCGAGCGTCGGCTGGCGGCTGTCGTCGCCGATGTTCATCGCCTCGGCGCGGCCTTCGGCATAGTCCACCCGGCGTTCGAGCTGGTCGAAGCGGGCCAGCGCCTCGTCGACGCGCTCGCTGGCAAGCAGGGTGCGCAGCTTCACGCGGTTCTCCGCGCTCTTGAGGCGCGCGGCAATCGCGCTCTGGCGGCTGCGGGCTTCGCGCAGGCGGCTCTGCAGCTTCTCGATGTCCTGTTCGTAGGCGCCGAGCGAATCGTCGAGCACCGCGATCTCGGAACGCAGCTGCTCGGCCATGTCGGAGGCCTTCTTCTTTTCAAGGAGGGCGGCGCGGGCAAGGTCCTCGCGGTTCTTGCTCAGCGCCAGCTGCGCCTTGTCGGCCCAGTCGGCCTGGAGCGCGTCGAGCTTGTCGGCGTGGCGGCGCAGTTCCTTCTGGTCGGCGATCGTACGGGCCGAGCTGGTGCGCACCTCGACGAGGGTCTCTTCCATTTCCAGGATGATCAGGCGGATCATCTTGGCCGGGTCTTCCGCCTTGTCGAGCATGTCGTTGAAGTTGGCGGCGATGATGTCGCGGGTGCGCGAGAAGATACCCATGCTGGCTATTCCTTTGTTGTGGCTCGGGCGGCGGGTGGTGGTGGTGAACGAGGCGTGGCTGTCGTTGGCGGCGTGCCAGGTGCGACCGCCCTGGCGTTGTCCGCGATCATCGCACGCATCGCTGGAGGCGTGAAGGATTTCGATTTCGGTGTCGAGGCGGCTCATGCGAGGGGTACTCCGCAGATGGGGGCAGCATAGGCCTTGGCCGGGCCGAGCTGGTCGGCCATCGCCATCAGGTTGAGGGCACCCATCGCCAGCAGGCTGGCAATGATCGCCCAGTCGAGCTTGGTGCGGGCAAGGGTCGCACGCGGCTGGCGGGCGGCGAGGTCGGAACCGGTCTGGTCGGAGCTGGCGGTACGCAGCGGCATGGCGAAAAATCCCTGTTGCAGTGTGCCTTTCGGCGTGTCGCCCAAGACATTGCAGGAGCCGTGCCAAATGCGAAAAATGGCTGAATTGCAGCCTTTGCTAACTGTCTGGCTGATGAACCGCATTTTGCATATTGCCAAATAATGGTAAAATACGCCAAATATTGGTAATGGATCGTGATGTTCAGTTCGTCGGCCAGTCGGTCGCCTTTCTCGATGCGGTGGAGCGCACCAGTCGCGCGGCTCCGATCACCCGTCCCGTGCTGGTCATCGGGGAGCGCGGCACGGGCAAGGAACTGATCGCCCAGCGCCTGCACCGCCTGTCGCCGCGCTGGGGTGAGCCGCTCGTCACGCTCAACTGCGCGGCGCTGCCCGAAACTCTCATCGAGGCTGAGCTGTTCGGTCACGAGGCGGGCGCCTTTACCGGCGCGACGCGCGCACGGGCGGGCCGTTTCGAGGAGGCCGACGGGGGCACGCTGTTCCTCGATGAGCTGGGCAATCTCTCGATGGCCGCGCAGGAGCGCCTCCTGCGCGCGATCGAATATGGCGAGGTTGCGCGCATTGGCGCCTCGCGTCCGATCACGGTTGACGTGCGCATCGTTGCGGCCACCAATGCGGACCTGCCGCGCATGGCGCGCGAGGGGGCGTTCCGTTCCGACCTGCTCGACCGGCTGAGTTTCGAGGTGATCACGCTTCCGCCGCTTCGCGCGCGCGAAGGCGATGTCTTCGAGCTGGCGGATTACTATGGGCGGCGCATGGCGGCCGAACTGGCCTGGGAGGGGTGGCCCGGCTTTGCCCGCCCGGCGCTGGACGAGCTGGAGGCCTACGCCTGGCCGGGCAACGTGCGCGAACTGCGCAACGTGGTCGAGCGCGCGGTCTACCGCTGGGATATCCCGGAGGAGCCAATCGGGCAGGTCGTCTTCGACCCCTTCGGCAGCCCCTGGCGGGTGGAGGACGCGTCCGAGCCCGGCCAGCTTGCACCTGCATCTTCCCTGCAGGCGCCGCCTGCCACTCCAGACGCGGTGCGCCGGAGCGCCGAGGAAAGGGTGCCCGCCTCCGGCCCGCTCCCGGACGACCTGCGCGCCGCGGTCGATGCCTTCGAGTGCGATCTGCTGCGCCGGGGGCTCGAGGCGAATCGCTGGAACCAGCGGCGCGCGGCCAAGGCGCTGGGGCTCAGTTACGACCAGCTGCGCCACGCGATGAAGCGCCATGCGCTTGCTCCGGGCGCCTAGCGCAGGGCGGCTGTGGGCCGGGGTGGATCGCAACAGGGGGCGAATTCGCGCACTTTGTCGATAGGGATAGCCGTTTTGACGATGATCGGGCAGGGGCGGCTGTTCTTGTTGATGGCTCTGTTGCAATATCGGACACATGGGGAATTTCGGTCCCGTGGCGATTTTGCTACAGTCCGTGCCCCGACGATGAGCGATTGTAACGTGAGCCATGCCTGCTGAGATGGATGAACACCGCGCCCGGGCGCTGCTGGATGGCCTGACCGCCAAGCAGCGCGAGGTGCTCGATCTGCTGGTCCTGCACCGCACGACCAAGGAGATCGCGCGCGAGCTGGGTATCGCGCCCAACACGGTCGACCAGCGCATTGCCGGGGTGCGCGACAAGTGGGGGACCTCCAACCGCAAGGAAACCGCGCGTTTCTACGCCCGTCTGTGCGACCTATGTGGAAAACCCACATGTGATTTTTCGCGTGTCGACGAACCGGGGGCAGACGTCGAAAGTCTGCTCCATGACCTGCCGGAAACGCCGCAGTTCGTTCTCTCCGATGCCCGCCCCATGATGGGGTTTCCCGAGTGGCTGGAGGAGGAGCGCGAGCCTGTCGTGACCGCTCCGGTGGGCCTGGAGACCCTGGACCAGAAGTTCGGGCGTATTGGCCGCGTTGCCGCGATCCTCGTTCTTGCGATGGTCATGGCGATGACGCTGGCCACCTCGCTGGCGGTAGCCGACGCGTTGGAGCGCCTTATCTGACAGTTCGTGCCGGGGTCTTCGCCAGACCCTGGTCGACCTCCTTCAGGTCGGCCGCTCGCGCCGCGGCCCTGCTTTCTCGTGTGGCCCCGGCATTAGGACCGGAGACGACGACATGACCATGACCCCTGAAGTTGCCAGCCTGCGTATCGGCCGTTCGGTGACCTCGCTCGAGGATGCCATGGACGAACTGCTTGCCCGCTCGGGCGATCTCATGGCCGAAATGGCCCGCGCCCGTGTCGCCACCGCCGAAGCCGCGCACGCCGGCCAGCGCCCGATGATGCGCATTGCCGCCATGCAGAAGAACCTCATGGCTGCCCGCGGCGAACTGCTGCGCGCCCACGGCGACCTCTCGCAGCTTGCCGAAACCATGGGTATTCCGGTAGCCGGGTGCCCTGAAGAGGGAAGCCTTGCCAGCGCCGCGGGCGAGGATCTGGAAGGTGACGTTGCCGTGGAGCGCGCCGCCTGACACCCACGGGTGCGGCTGTAATGGGGGAATCTGCGATGCTCTCGGGCATCTTCCTGCCCGCGTTCTTCCTGCTTCTGGTCGTCAGTCCCGGACTGGCGGCCTGGAAGGGGGGCGAGCCGGAACGCTGGGGCGGCATGGTCATACTGGCCATGTGGGCGCTCCAGTCGGTCGGAGAATTCGTTCTTCCCAGCCAGTATTACGCGGTCGATCCCGTGGCCTTCCTGACCGACGTCGTCGGCATGCTGGGCTTTGGCATCATCGCGCTCAATGCAAGGAGGGTCTGGCCGTTATGGGCAGCCGCGTTGCAATTGCTGAGTCTGAGCGCGCACTTCGCCCGCTGGGCGGACCTCGACATTCCCGCGATTGTCTACGCGCTGATGCGCGATGGTCCGACCTTCGTGGTCATGATCGCGCTCCTGATCGGCACCTTGTGCCACATGCGCCGTGTGCGCCGCGAGGGGACGGACATCGCCTGGCAGAGCTGGCCGACCAGCTAGCCCGGGTGCGGGTGCTGAGCCGGGATTTCCCGCCGCTCCTTGCCGACATGATGGGGCCCTTGGCGCGTGAGGTCCTGCTGATCGCCTATCTCGATACGCACGGGCATGCGCTTGGCCATGTGTTTCTTGGGGGCGAGGATGCGAATGCCGTCCATGGCCGCTACCGCCCGTTGATAGCGCCCGCGCTGCGGCTGGGGGCGGCGGGTTTCCTGCTCGCGCACAACCATCCCTCGGGGGATCCGCGGCCCAGTGCGGCGGATATCCGCGCGACTCATGGCCTGCAGGCGCTGGGCCGCGCACTCGAGCTGGAATTTGCAGATCACCTCGTGGTCGGTGGCCGACAGGTGACGAGCATGCGGGCCTGTGGCCTGCTGGGAGGACGTATCGAGCGCCGCCGCCGCGCGGCGTAATGGAATTTCGCGATCTTCGCGCAGGGACTGCACTTCAGACGCACAGCACCTGCGTGGAGCACATGGGGGAGTGATGACAGGCCCATGTGGATCGGTTTGTGCCGGTCCGGGTCCGTCTCGCTTCGTGGCGGCGGGAGGCCTTCAGGGCGTCTCGCCGCCCTTTTTGTCCGGATCATGGCGCAGGTCTGTCCGGTGCCCGGCGGTGCAGGCCGTGCCTCGGCCCGAACGTGACCCTTGCATCTTTGCGCGAAAGAGCCTATCTGCAGGCTCATCCCGACATTGGTGAAACATGGATCGGGCTGGCGCCGGACAGGGGCCGGCGCGAAACCGCGTTTCCCGATGCGTTTTATCCCGCGACTCGCCCGAGGGCGAATCGCCTTGTTCTGTAGCTGGAGTTCCGCTTGGCCGATCTTGCACGCCTTACCGAAGTCATCGAACCGGAGGTCACCGCCCTCGGCTTCGAGCTCGTGCGCGTGCGCCTGTTCGGCAAGAGCGAGGTCGGCGACGACGAGATCGCGCTGCAGATCATGGCTGAGCGTCCCGAGACCGGGCAGCTCGTGCTGGACGATTGCGTGGCGCTCTCGCACCGCATCTCGGACCGCATGGATGCGCTCGAAGAGGCCGGTGACGTGCTGATCGAGGAAGCCTACCGCCTCGAGGTCAGCTCGCCGGGCATCGACCGTCCGCTGACGCGGCCCAAGGACTACGCCAAGTGGGTCGGCCACGAGGCGCGCATCAACCTGACGGTGCCGGTCGACGGCAACCGCAAGGCTCTCACCGGCGATCTCGTCGGCATCGAGGGCGAGGCGGGCGCCGAGGTCGTGACCATCGAGGACAAGAAGTCGGGTCGGGTTTCCTTCCCGCTCGGTGACATCCATTCCGCCAGGCTTGTCCTTACCGACCGCCTGATCGCAGCCACCCGCCCGCTCGACACCGACGGTGCGGACGACATTCTTGAGGAACAGGAAGACTAAGCCATGGCCAGTGCGATTTCCGCCAACCGCGCCGAGCTGCTCGCGATCGCGAATGCCGTTGCCTCCGAGAAGATGATCGACAAGGCGATCGTCATCGAGGCGATGGAGGAAGCCATCCAGAAGTCGGCGCGCAACCGCTACGGCGCCGAGAATGACATCCGTGCGAAGCTCGATCCGCGCACCGGCGACCTGCGCCTGTGGCGTGTCGTCGAGGTGGTCGAGGAAGTCGACGACTACTTCAAGCAGGTCGACCTCAAGCAGGCGCAGAAGCTCGACAAGGAAGCAAAGCTGGGCGACTTCATCGTCGATCCGCTGCCCCCTGTCGACCTTGGCCGCATCGACGCGCAGTCGGCCAAGCAGGTCATCTTCCAGAAGGTGCGCGACGCCGAGCGCGATCGCCAGTACGAGGAATTCAAGGACCGCGCGGGTGAAATCATCACCGGCGTCATCAAGTCCGTCGAATTCGGCCACGTGATCGTGAACCTGGGCCGCGCCGAGGGTGTGATCCGCCGCGACCAGCAGATCCCGCGCGAAGCCGCCCGTGTCGGCGAGCGCGTGCGCGCCCTGGTCCTGCGCGTCGAGCGCCAGAACCGCGGTCCCCAGATCTTCCTTTCGCGCGCCCACCCGGACTTCATGAAGAAGCTCTTCGCGCAGGAAGTCCCCGAGATCTACGACGGCATCATCGAGATCAAGGCCGCCGCCCGTGACCCGGGCTCGCGCGCCAAGATCGGCGTGATCAGCCACGACCACTCGATCGACCCCGTCGGCGCCTGCGTCGGCATGAAGGGCAGCCGCGTCCAGGCGGTCGTCCAGGAAATGCAGGGCGAGAAGATCGACATCATTCCCTGGAGCGAGGACACCGCGACCTTCGTCGTCAACGCGCTCCAGCCCGCGACCGTCAGCCGCGTCGTCATCGACGAGGAAGAGAGCCGCATCGAGGTCGTCGTGCCCGATGACCAGCTTTCGCTCGCCATTGGCCGCCGCGGCCAGAACGTGCGTCTCGCCTCGCAGCTCACCGGCTCGCAGATCGACATCATGACCGAGGCCGAATCCTCGGAGAAGCGCCAGAAGGAATTCACCGAGCGCTCGACGATGTTCGAGAACGAGCTGGATCTCGACGAGACGCTCTCGCAGCTGCTGGTGGCCGAAGGCTTCACCGAGCTGGAGGAAGTCGCCTACATCGACATGAGCGAACTCGCCTCGATCGAAGGCCTCGACGAGGAACTCGCCGAGGAACTCCAGAACCGTGCTCATGAGGCGCTCGAGCGCCGCGAGGACGCCTACCGTGAGGAGCGCCGTGCGCTTGGCGTCGAGGACGGCCTGGCCGAACTCCCGCACCTCACCGAGGGCATGCTGGTCGTGCTCGGCAAGGGCGGCATCAAGACGCTCGACGATCTGGCGGACCTTGCCACCGACGAGCTCATCGCCAAGAAGCGCACCGAGCAGCGTCGCCGCGACGGTTCGGTGAACCGCCGCGCCCGCGACGAGGACAAGGGCGGCGTGCTCGGCGAGTACGGCCTGACCGAAGAGCAGGGCAACGAGATCATCATGGCTGCGCGTGCGCACTGGTTCGACGACGAGGAGCCGGTGGAAGCCGACGCCGCGATCGAAACCGAAGCGGACACGGCCGACACGGCCGCTGCGCCCGAAACCGAGGAGGCCGCCGATGCGGAATCCTCGCAATGAGCGCGTAAGCTCCGACATCGATAGCACCGGGACGGAGAGGACCTGCATCCTCTCCGGTCGGAAAGGTGCGCGCGAGGACTTCATCCGTCTGGCGATCTCGCCGGACGGTCTGGTCCTTCCCGATATCCACGCACGTGCCCCCGGGCGCGGGGCGTGGATCGGCGTTTCGCGCGACACCCTTGAAAATGCACTCGCGAAGGGCAAACTAAAGGGAGCGATGGCGCGTGCCTACAAGGGCGCGCCCCTGTCGATCCCCGAGGACCTTGGTGCGCGCATCGCGCAGGGGCTCGAGAAAGCCCTGACCGAACGCCTGGGGCTGGAATTGAAGTCCGGGCGCCTCCTCATGGGATCGGACCGGATCGCGCAGAACGCACGTGAGGGGAAGGTGGCCTGGCTTGCCCATGCCGCCGACGCCCGCGAGGATGGATCGCGCAAACTGGACCAGGCTTGGCGTGTCGGCCGCGATGCCGAAGGCTCGGGCCTGAAAGGCGCGCGCTTGCCACTGGACCGCACCACACTGTCTGTGGCATTGGGCCGCGACAATGTCGTGCACCTGGCGCTGAACGATCACGGCGCGGCCCAGAGGGTCAATTCGCTGCTGACGCGCCTCCTGAATTTCCAGGGGCAGGACCCACCCGATGACGGGGCGTCCACACACGAAGATGGCAAGGGGCAGGCCCAAAACGCTGTGCCCACGACGACACCCGACATGGGTCGGGCACACGCAGATTGAGATTTGAAGGGCAAAACGAGAATTATGAGCGAGACCGATAACAAACCGACCCTGGGCCGCAAGCCGCTTGGGCTGAAGCGTTCCGTGGAAGCCGGTGAGGTCAAGCAGACCTTCAGCCACGGCCGCACCAACAAGGTCGTGGTGGAAGTCAAGCGTCGCAAGGTGATTGGCAAGCCGGGCGCGGACACCGCGAGCGAAAGCAAGGCGGCCGAGACCAAGGCCCCCGAAACGAAGGCTCCCGAGGCCGAGGCCCCGGCGCCCGCGCCGACCCCGGCTCCGGCACCCACTCCGGCTCCGGCCCCCGAGGCCAAGACCGAAGCGCCGGCCGCTCCGGCACCCGCGCCTGCGCCCGCTCCCAAGGCGGACGCGGCTCCGGCACCCGAGGCGAAGGCCGCTTCCGAGCCCGAGGCCAAGGCGCCCCCGGCCCCCAAGCCCGCTCCGGCACCTGCTGCAAAGGCGGCGCCTGCGCCCAAGGCCGCTCCGGCGCCCCGCCCGCGCAAGCCCGCGCCGCCGCGCAAGGGCCCTCCCGGTGAAACGCCGCAGGAGCGCGTGAAGCGTCTCCAGCGCGAGGCCGAGGAAGACCGCCTGCGCATGGGCGAGGAAAACCGTCGCCGCGAGGAAGAAGCCAAGCTTCAGGCGATCGAGGAAGAAAAGCGCCGCGCCGAAGACAACCGCCGCGCCGAGGAAGAAGCAGCTGTGAAGGCCGCTGCCGACGCCAAGGCCAAGGCGGAAGCCGAAGCACAGGCCAAGGCCGAAGCCGAAGCGGTGGCCAAGGCCGCGCCTGCGGAGGACAGCAAGCCCGCCGCCGCGACGCCGGCATCGGATAACGGCGCTGCCGCACCCGGTCCGCGCCGCTTCACCCCGGTCAAGCGTCCCGAACCCGCGCGCAAGCCCGAGGGGGCCGGTGCGGCTGGTGGTGCCAAGCCGGCGGTCGCCAAGAAGGGCGGCGCGCCTGCGCGCGGCGCCGAGCGCAAGAACGACCGCCGCCAGTCGGGCAAGCTCACGGTCAACCGTGCGCTGAACGACGACGAGGGTGCACGTGCACGTTCGCTCGCCGCGCTCAAGCGTGCGCGTGAGAAGGAGCGCCGTGCGCAGTTCTCGGGCCGCTCGCAGCCGCGTGAGAAGCAGGTGCGCGATGTCATCGTGCCCGAGGCGATCACCGTTCAGGAACTCGCCAACCGCATGGCCGAGAAGGGCGCCGACCTTGTGAAGGCGCTGTTCAACATGGGCATGATGGTCACCGTCAACCAGACGATCGACCAGGATACGGCCGAGCTGCTGGTCGAGGAATTCGGCCACAACATCGAGCGTGTCTCCTCGAGCGACGTGGACATCAACGTCGACAGCGACGTCGATGCGCCCGAGACGCTGAAGCCGCGTGCGCCGGTCGTGACCATCATGGGCCACGTCGACCACGGCAAGACCTCGCTGCTCGATGCCCTTCGCGGCACCGACGTGGTGCGCGGCGAAGCTGGTGGCATCACGCAGCACATGGGCGCCTACCAGATCAAGACCAAGGGCGGGGACAAGATCACCTTCCTCGACACCCCGGGTCACGCGGCCTTCACCCAGATGCGCATGCGCGGTGCCAACGTCACCGACATCGTCATCCTGGTCGTGGCCGCCGACGACGGCATCATGCCGCAGACGATCGAGGCCATCAATCACACCAAGGCCGCGGGCGTTCCCATGATCGTCGCGATCAACAAGTGCGACAAGGAAGAGGCGAATGCCCAGAAGGTGCGCGAGCGTCTGCTCGAGCACGAGGTCATCGTCGAGGCCATGTCGGGCGATGTGCAGGACGTCGAAGTCTCGGCCAAGACCGGCAAGGGCCTCGATGAACTGATCGAGAAGCTGCTGCTCCAGGCCGAGTTCATGGAGCTCAAGGCCAACCCGGACCGCAACGCAGTGGGCACCGTGATCGAAGCGAAGCTCGACAAGGGCAAGGGTCCGGTCGCCACGGTTCTCGTCAACCGCGGTACGCTCAAGCGCGGCGACATCTTCGTCGTCGGAACCGAGAGCGGCCGTGTGCGCGCCATGAACGACGACAAGGGCAAGCAGGTCAAGGAAGCTGGCCCCTCGATGCCGATCGAGGTGCTGGGTCTTGGCGGCGTGCCGATGGCCGGCGACGTGCTGACCGTGGTCGAGAGCGAACAGCGTGCTCGCGAGGTCTCCTCGTGGCGCCAGGAGCAGGCAACCGCCAAGCGCACCGCCACGGCTCCGGCCTCGCTCGACACGATGTTCTCCGCGCTCAAGGCCAAGCAGGACGTCATCGAGTACCCCGTCGTCATCAAGGCCGACGTGCAGGGCTCGGTGGAAGCGATCGCAGCCGCGCTCCACAATCTCTCGAACGACGAGATCAAGGTGCGCATCCTGCACTCGGGCGTGGGCGCCATCACCGAGACCGACGTCTCGCTGGCATCCGCTTCGGGCGCTCCGATCATCGGCTTCAACGTCCGTCCGAACGCCAAGGCGCGCGAGCAGATCGAGAAGAGCAAGACCGCGATGATGTATTACGACGTCATCTACGAGCTCACCGAGGAAGTCGCCAAGCAGATGGCCGGCATCTGGGGCCCCGAGAAGATCGAAACCGTCGTCGGCCGCGCCGAGGTCAAGCAGGTCTTCCCGGCCGGCAAGAAGGACAAGGCAGCGGGTCTTCTCGTTGTCGAGGGCGCGATCCGCAAGGGTCTCCACGCCCGTCTTACCCGCAACGACGTCATCGTTTCGGCAACGACCATCGCCTCGCTGCGTCGCTTCAAGGACGACGTGGACGAAGTGCGTACCGGCCTCGAGTGCGGTGTGGTCCTGGCCGACACGAACGACATTCGTGCGGGCGACCAGCTCGAAGTCTTCGAGGTCAGCCATCGCGAGCGTACGCTGGGCTGATAGGCCTTGCCCGTCTCGCGAAAGCGACACAGACAGCTGCGGCCCGCGTCGGACACCACGTCCGGCGCGGGCCGTCGCCGTTTGGGGCGCGGCAAAAAGGGGATTGGGGGAAAACTGGCTGGCGGACTTGCCGATGCGGCTGTCTCCCAGGGGCTGGAACGGCTAGGCTGCGGGTGCTTTTCCGCGCTGGCCTGTCTGGGCGGCGTGGCCTTGTTCGGAGTTCTTCGCTGATGCCCCGCTACTGCGCCTTCTTCAGTTCGCTCAACGTGGGCGGCAACCGCCTGACGATGGAGGAACTGCGCCACGCGCTGCGGCGCGAGGAGATCGACAACGTCGAGACCGTGATCGCCAGCGGCAACGTCCTGTTCGATTACGAGGACCGTCCCACCGAGGGGCTGGAGGAGCTCTTTGGCTTCATCATGGCCGAGCGCTTCGACATCGACAGCTTTGTCGCGATCCGTACGAAGGACGAGGTGCGCGCGGCGCTGGAGGACAACCCCTTCGTGGGCTTTGGCGAGGACGCACAAGTCCACACCCATTTCCTGCAGTCCCAGCCCCCTCAGGAGAACTTCGACGCGCTCCTCGCCGCCTACAAGGGCCGCGGCGAGGAGAAGTTCGCGCTCGGCGAACGCTGCCTCTTCGTGGATTACGTCCACGGCGTGGGGCAAAGCCGTCTGACTCCGGCCTTCATCGAGCGGCGTCTGGGGTGCCGCACGACCGCGCGCAACGCCCGCTCGCTGGGACGCATTCTCGCCAAGATGTGAAAGCCATCCGGGGCCGGTTTCACAGCTGCGGAACGAGTCGTCGGATGCCGGGTTGTCCCTGCAAAGGAGATACCCCGATGATGTCACTGATAACGCTGGTCGCGACCGTTCTCTTGCCGCCGCTTGGCGTCGCCCTGAAGCATGGGCTGGGCAAGACATTCCTGCTCAACCTGATCCTCACGATCATCCTGTTCCTGCCCGGTCTGCTGCACGGCATCTACGTCAATTACATGCGCTGAGCTGGCTGTCTGTGTCGGCACCAGAAGGGCAAGCGAAGGGAGGATGCGAGGGCCATTGCCCTCGGGCTCCCGACTTGTCGACCTCATCGGTCGCGGCCCGCGTGGCGCGTATACGGTGAGGTCGACCGTTCGGGGGCGGGGGCCATGGCCCCTTGAGAGCGGGTCTGCCCCCCCAGTTCGTCGTCCTAGCGGAACAGTCCGCCATAGACCTGGAAGACCTTGTAGCTGGAGGTCCCGATCAGAAGCACGTCGTTACCCGCGCGCACGTAGCGGTAGCCGCGCTTGGGGGCGGGCAGCTTCCTGAAGCGCTTGTAATCGACGATCTGGTAGTTGCGTGCGTGGGCCTGGTCGAACCTGTCGCCCTTGCGAAAGCTCTTGTAGCTCTTCGGGCTGGCCTTGGCCTTCTTCACATATTTCGCCGGAGCCGGTGCGCCGTGGCGGGTCTGGCTCTTTGCCGTGGGCGCGTGGCCATGTTGCGGCGCGGCCAGGGCAGGCGCGCCGGCGAGGGGAAGGGCCAGGGACGCGCCGAGGAGGGTTGCGGCAAGTTTGTTCATTTTATTGTTCCTTTATGTGAACGCCTGTACCTCCTTAACCCCACGCCGCATGGAAAGTGGCGTAATCAATTGTTGC
This sequence comes from Novosphingobium decolorationis, assembly GCF_018417475.1. Taxonomy (NCBI): domain Bacteria; kingdom Pseudomonadati; phylum Pseudomonadota; class Alphaproteobacteria; order Sphingomonadales; family Sphingomonadaceae; genus Novosphingobium; species Novosphingobium decolorationis. The sequence goes on along the minus strand of NZ_CP054856.1, from coordinate 2,328,018 downwards.
AAATTGTCGTGTTCGGCCCACATGGAGGACAACCATGGCTCGACAGCAAATCACACCCGAACAGCACTCCGTCCGCCTGCTCAAGGTGGGCGAGCAGGTGCGCCACGTCATCTCCGAGATCCTCACCCGCCAGCAGGTGCATGACGCTACGCTGAGCGGCCACTCGGTCTCGGTCACCGAAGTGCGCATGACGCCGGACCTGCGGCAGGCGACCGTCTACGTGAAGCCGCTCCTCGGCGAGGACGAGGAGGCGGTGCTCAAGGCGCTGCGCACGAACACGGCCTATTTCCAGAAGGAGGTGGCCCAGCGCCTCAAGCTCAGGTTCGCGGCCAAGATCCGCTTCCGCGCCGACGAGACCTTCGACGAGGCGAGCCGGATCGACGCGCTTCTGAACGACCCGCGCGTCCAGCGCGACCTCGACGACGAGGAAAAGGACGGCGACGAAGACTGATCGCGCCATCGCCTTGCACCAACCAAAAGAGGCCCGGACACTGTGTCCGGGCCTCTTTTGGTGTGTGGGGCTGGAATGGCTGGAGCTATCAGCTGGGCACGAACAGCGCGCGCGCGCGGTCCCAGTTGCCGTGCGCGGCGTCCTCGGGCGCGATGCGGATCTGGAAGCGGGCTTCCTCGGGCCAGCACCATTCGATCATGTCGTCCCAGGCGAGGTCGACGAGCACGATCTCGTCGCTGTCCTGGGCGGGCACGAACAGGCGGTGCGTGCCTTCGGCGGGGAGGCGGTACTCGGCGTTGAGGCGCGCGAGCATGGCTTCGGGAATCGCCGCGACCGCTTCGGGGGGGCCTGAAATCGCCGCGCGCAGCGAGACCGTCGCCATTTCGCCCAGCGAGCCGGGAATGCTCTGGCCGATCAGTTCGCCATAGCGCTCGTGCGCTTCGGGCAGGAGGTCGCGCACGATCTCGAGTTCCTGCTCGCTCAGCACACCCCAGGGTGCGCGGCCCTCGGTGAAGCTCTCAAGCGCGGCCAGCATGTCAGGCAGCGAGCCGCGTTGTTCCTCGATCCGGGCGAGGTCGGCTTCCAGGCCTTCGATGTCCTCGCGCGCGTCTTCCAGCTCGTAAGGGTCGGTGTCGGGATCGTTCTCGATCCGCTTCAGTTCCTCGCGGGCCTGAAGCAGGTTCGCGCGGTGCGCCGCGATCGGCGCGTCGGCCTGTTCAAGTCCCTCGCGCAGGCGATCGGCGAAGTGCTGGACCGAATGCCACCACAGCGTCTCGACCGGCTCGCCCACGCCCACTGCGTAGAACGGGTGGTCGCGTTCAAGCGGGGTGCCGATGGCGTCTCCGGCATGGACCTCGATGGGCCAGTAGGGAAAGAGCCAGCGGGTCAGGCGCGAGGTGTGCTGCGGGAAGGGCATGGCCGCACCTTCCTCGAAGGCGGGGGGCAGGTCCTGCGGGGGATCGGTGAAGTCGGCGGTAACGTCTACGGCAAGCGGCACGACGCCGCCGTCGCCGAGGAACACCGCCAGCGAGCCGGCGCGGGGCAGCGAGCCTTCCGCGCTGCAGGCGGCGATGTCGGCGAGGTCGATCTGGGCGAGGAAGGGCAGGGCGATGCCGGAAAGGTCGCGCGGCCAGGGCGTATCGCCCAGGCGCGGGAGGCCGCCGAACCAGCTGCTGTCGCCAAACCAGTCACGGCCCGGTTCCCGCACCTTGCGCACCAGGGTGAGCGGGGTGGCGGTGAAGGGCTCGGGCGTGGGCTGCGCAGGCAGAGGCTCGGCCGCAATGGGCTCTGTCGGTACGGGCTGGGCGGGTACCGGCGCGGGCTGTGCCGCGCGTTCGACCTCGGGGGCCGGGGCTGGCCGGGGAGCGGGTGCAGGCGCTTCGACAGGCGCATCTTCGTCCTGTTCGGCCTCGATCAGGTCCTGCGCGCCGGGGGCCTGGGGGTAATGGTCAAGATCGAGTTCGTCGGACGGGTTGAAGAAGGGCTCGCCCTCCTCCTCGTAGCGCGTGCGCGTGGGGATCAGCGCCAGGACGAGCGAGAGCGCGAGGCCGATCCCGATCGCGATGAGGGCACCGGTGCTGCGCCCGACTGCGGCCTCGATGCCGTCGACCAGGCCGTCGAGCCCGGCGAGGAAGCCGTTGAGCGCGCCATCCGCCGTCGGCGAGGCGACCGGGGCCATCGCGATGTAGATCGCGACCGCTATCGCCAGTCCCATCAGGACGAAGGCGGCGATCATTCGTTTCATGGCGTGCTCCACTGCCGTGCTGTGCTCTGTCGACGGCCGCGCAGGCCGCCTTGCGGACGCGCGCGCCCGGTGCAACTTGGCGTTGATCCTTCCTGCCGGGGAGAACGCAGAGCAAGCCCGTAGACAGCGGCGCGAGCCCTGTTATCCCCAGCAGCGATGGCCAAGCTCTACTTTTACTACGCCAGCATGAACGCCGGGAAGTCGGCGACCCTGCTCCAGGCGAACTTCAACTACAACGAACGCGGCATGCGCACCATGCTGTGGACCGCCGCGCTCGACAGCCGCTCGGGTGGGCTCGACGATGCCTACGCGATCGAGAGCCGGATCGGACTTCATGCCAGCGCGCACCGCTTTGCGCCCGAGACGGACCTCTATGCGCGGGTGAGCGCCGCGCACGCGGCCGAGCCGCTGTCCTGCATCCTCATCGACGAAGCGCAGTTCCTGACAGCAGGGCAGGTCTGGCAATGCGCGCATCTGGCCGACAAGGCCAATATCCCGGTGCTGTGCTACGGCCTGCGCACCGACTTCCAGGGCGCGCTCTTTCCGGGCTCGGCGGTGCTGCTGGGCATCGCGGACACGCTGGTGGAGCTCAAGGGGGTATGCCACTGCGGGCGCAAGGCCTCGATGAACCTGCGGGTCGATGCCACCGGCGGCGCAGTGAGCGAAGGCGCGCAGACCGAGATCGGCGGCAACGAGCGCTACGTGGCCTTGTGCCGCAAGCATTTCAGCGAGGCGCTGGGCCACTGATCGCGCGGGCTTTCGGGCGGGCGTTCAGCACCCGGCCATAGGGGCCAGGCTAAGGGACGGGACCATGGAACTTACAGCTTTGCAGATGGCGGCGATCCCTCTGCCACTGATCCTCGCCATCGTCTTTCACGAAGTCTCGCACGGCGCCGTGGCGCGCCTGCTCGGCGATCCCACGGCGCACGCGGCCGGGCGCCTGACGCTGAACCCGCTGCGCCATGTCGATCCGGTGGGGACCCTGCTGGTGCCGGGCTTCCTGGCGCTGGTCCACGCGCCGGTCTTCGGGTGGGCGCGGCCGGTTCCGGTGAACAAGCGCCGCCTGAACCATCCGCGCCGCGACATGATGCTGGTGGCCGCGGCAGGCCCGGGGAGCAACCTGGTGCTGGCCGCGCTTTCGGCGGTGCTGTTCGGCCTCCTCGCCCGTTTCCTGCCCGAAGAGGGTGGCGGTGTGAGCGAGTTCGCCGCGCTCAGCCTGACGCTGTTCATCCAGTTCAACGTCTTTCTGGCGCTTTTCAACCTGCTGCCTGTGCCGCCCTTCGATGGCTCGCACATCGTCGAGGGCCTGCTGCCCCCGCCCGCCGCGCGCGTCTATGCCCGGGCGCGGCCCTTCAGCCTGGGGCTCATGTTCCTGATCCTGCTCGGCGTGCCCTATGTCTTTCCCGACTGGAACATCGTCGAGCGGGTGGTTGTCCCGCCCTTCCTGTGGGTGATGGAGCAGTTCTTCGCCCTGGCGCAGGCGGTGGCGGGGCTGAGCGGCTAGGCCGCGGTCCCGGAGGCGGGATCGGGCGGAATGACGCGAAAGCCGTTCCAGTCGTCATGGCCTGCCGCGATGACCCGGTTGCGTCCGGCCAGCTTGGCGCGGAACAGCGCCTCGTCGGCTGCGCGCAGGGCGCTCTTGCGGTTGGGGTAGGCGTGGACGTCGGCGACCCCGGCCGAGAAGCTGATCCGTCCGAAAGGGGTGTTGGTGGCGCGGTTGACGAGACGGCGCGCGGCGATCGACGCGCGCGTCTCGTCGAGGATCGTACAGGCCGTGGCCAGGTTCGATCCACGCAGAAGCACCACGAATTCCTCGCCGCCATGACGTGCGACATGGCACTTGTCGTTGGACAGTTCGGCCAGAGCCTGCGCGACGGTGCGCAGCACGCGGTCCCCGGCCTCGTGGCCGTGGGTGTCGTTGACGCGCTTGAAGCGGTCGATGTCACAGAAGGCAACGCACAGGGGCTCGTTCTTGTCCTTGGCCTGGGCCAGTTCGTCCTCGAACACGGCCTCGAAGGCGCGGCGGTTGGGAAGGCCGGTGAGGTGGTCGATCTCGGCTTCGCGGCGGGCATCTTCGAGGCTGCGCTGGAGTGCTTCTGTCTCGCGCTCGGAGCGGGAGATCTCGCGCTCCATGTCGCGGGTACGGCGCAGCATCTCACGCGCGACAGAGGTCAGCGCCGCGATCGCGCTGCTGGCCTCCTGGCACGGCGCGATGCCGCCCAGGGCGTCGACCTGCTCGGCAAGGGTCTCGTTGTAGCTGGTGGTGGCAGAGCGCGCAGCGGTGGCGGTACACCCGAACTTGGCAATGGCGCCCTCAAGCTTGCGGACAAGGGCGTGGATCTGGCGTGCACCGCTTTCCTCCTCGTCGCAGCGCACCGTCTCTTCAAGCCATTCGACGGTGAGCGGCGCGCCGCTCGCGACATGTTCTCCGACCAGGCGCACCAGCGCGGGGTTGGCGCCGGTCACGACATCGTGCGCGATGGTGAGCGTGTGGGGGCTGACCGGCAATCCGTGCCCCATGAGAAAGCGGGTGATGTCCTCCAGCACATGGCGCCGGCGCTTGTCGGCAGGGCTTTCCGCAGGCCCCGGCAGTGTGTCCGTGGTCGGCGGGGGCGGGGGAGGAGGTTCGTCCTCGCGCGCAGGTCCCAGGCCAAGCCAGCGGGCCCAGCCGGGGCTTCGGGAGGTGCCGGGATCGTGCGCGTTCATGGGCGAGGCTGACCGATAGCTGCGTTGCTCCAGTCCATCGGCGGGCCTTTGCGGGCTCGCTTCCGGGGAGAGGGCAGACTAGCCGGGCACGGTTTCGCCTCGGTTGCGCGCGGGCGCAGGGATTTCCCCTGCGTTGGTGGCGCTGTTCCCCGTCAGCTGGTCGGAGTGGGCGATTCCGCTTCGGTGGCCGGAGATTGGGGCGTCTCGGGCGCCTTGGGCGGCGCGGAGGTGCGCCGGGCGCTCAGGATGGGGACCTCGTTCTCCAGGATGTCGCCCTTCATGACGCCTTCGCCCTTGGTGGCCGAACGTGGCTGCGACCAGATCGCCTTGACCACGTCCATACCCGCAGCAACGTGGCCGAATGCGGCGAAGCCTGCGCCCGGATCTTCGCCGGTGTTGCCGTCCTCGGCGTCGAGGGCAGGCATGTCCGAAAGCATGATCATGAAGTCGGCCGTGGCCGTGCCGGGCGCGAAGCGGGCCATCGAGATCGTCCCGGTGGTGTGCTTGATGCCGGTCTCGTTGGTGCTCTCGTGCGCGACGGGGGCGAAGAGCTTTGCGGCGTTGCGCACGCCGCCCTGGAGCAGGCCCTGGTCCTCACCTTCCCCGTAGGGCAGGTGCATGGCGCGGTAGAACAGCGCGCCATCGAGGTTCTTCGCATCGACGTACTTGAGAAAGTTCGCCGAGGTCTTGGGCGCATGGGTGGTGTCGAGCGCGAGCGTGATCGTGCCCTTGGCGGTCTTGAGCGCGACGTAGGCGTATTCGGCCGGTTCGGGTGCGGGCTCGGCCGGGGCTTCTACCGCAGGCGTCATCGCGCCGGGCGCAGGAGCGGTTTCCTGGGCGGCAAGGCCCGCAGGCACGAGAGCCAATGCGGCGGCAAGGCTAGCGCAGAAGGTCAGGCGGCCCATGGTCGAACTCCCGGTGGCAGTGATCTCGCTGGCTGGGTTTCGCATCCCGGCCCGATGCTCGGGAGCAGCGGGCCGGGATCCGGAATTTTTCAAAAGTGGCGGGCGGGTGCCTCAGCGCACGCGCGGACCGCCGAAGGGCAGCGGCGGCGGGGGACGGCGCGAACCGCGCGGCAGCTGTGCCTGGTAGGCCCGGCCGCAATGCTCGACGCAGTACGGGAAGCCCGGATTGACCTTGTCGCCGCAGAAGTGGAAGTCCGGCTCACCCGGGTGCCCCATCGGCCAGCGGCAGATGCGGTCGTTGAGGTCGAGCAGGCTGGTCTTGTCGGCGATCTCGGGGCTCGGCTTGGCGGGCACGAGGCGGCGCGGCGGTGCCGGCGGGATCGGCGGCTGCTGATCGCCGGGGCCCTGGCGCAGGAAGCCGCCGGGGCCGACCGAGACGATTCGCGGCTTGTCCGAAGCGGGCGTGTCGGACGCCTCTTCGGTTTCTGGCTCGGGCGCGGGGGCAGGGGCCTGCGGACGCGCTGCGGCCGGCGCGCGGGCCGGAGCCGCGGGCGCGGGACGCGCTTCGCTGGGCGCGGCCGGGGCTGCTGGCGCGGGCGGTGCCTCGCTTGCCGGTTTCGCCTTCTTGGGCGCGGGCGCGCGGGCGGGCTTCTCGTTGGCCTTCACCGGGGAAGGACGCGCCTTCAGGCCCAGGCGGTGGGCCTTGCCGATGACCGCGTTGCGGCTGACGCCCCCGAGTTCTTCCGCGATCTGACTGGCGGTGGCCCCGCCTTCCCACATCTTGGTCAGCTTCTCGATGCGCTCGTCCGTCCAGCTCATTCCTGTTCCGTTCCTCACAGGACAACCGCGCGCGGGTTGTCCGAAATTCAAAAGGTGGCGCTTGCCATGCCAAACGTCAGCCGATAGTCGCCGGGGCATGGACGATCAAACGAATTCGACCGAACTCCACAGTGCCGAGAGGCCCGTTGAGCCCCGCCATTTCCCGGCCAAGGGCGAGCCCATCATCCACACGGTGAACTGGGTCGGGCTCGGAACCCTCTATATGAAGGAGGTGCGCCGCTTCTTCAAGGTCCAGACGCAGACGATCTGGGCGCCTGCGGTGACCACGCTTCTGTTCCTGGTGATCTTCTCGCTGGCGATGGGCCGCGGGGACCGCATGGTGCTGGGCGTGAACTTCGCGACCTTCGTGGCGCCGGGCCTGATCGTGATGGGCATGATGCAGAACTCGTTCGCCAATTCCAGCTTCTCGTTCCTGGCCGGCAAGATCCAGGGCACGATCATCGACTACCTCATGCCGCCCCTGAGCGAAGCCGAACTCATGGCCGCGATGGTCGGGGCTGCGGTCACCCGTGCGGTGATGGTGGGCCTGGCGCTGTCGATCGCAATGCTGCTCTGGCCCGGGGTCGACCTCTCGATGGCGCATCCCTGGGCGGTCGTGTGGTTCGGCCTCATCGGGGCGGTGTTCCTGGCGCTGCTGGGCCTCCTGTCCTCGATCTGGGCGGAAAAGTTCGATCATAACGCGGCGGTGACAAACTTTGTCATTGCCCCTCTCTCGCTGCTTTCAGGTACGTTCTACGTCATCGACAACCTGGCGCCTGCATTCCAGGTCATCAGCCGCATCAATCCCTTCTTCTACGTGATCTCGGGCTTCCGCTTCGGATTCCTGGGCGAAAGCGACATCGGTGATACCAACATGGACGTGCTGCACAGCGCGCTGGGCATGACGCTTGTCGATGCCGTGCTGGCCGTCGTGGTCTACATGATCCTGCGCTCGGGCTGGAAGCTCAAGGGATAGTTCTCGCGCATGCCGTATCTGCCACACACGGGAATTTGTTGGGGAAGGCAGAAGGTGGCTTGGGATATTAACCAAATCGCATCCCTTGCGGGGGCAGTCTGGCGCCCGTGAAGGAACGGCGTGCCCATCCCCCCGGGGGCGGTTCGGACCGACGCGGTTCGGCCTTTGCCTTGTCGCTGGCTCTCGCCATCATGGTTCTGGGCACGCTGCTGGTCGCGCTGCTCCAGTGGTCTGGCAGCCAGGTCGATCGGATCGCCCGCGAGCGGGACCAGGCGACCGCGAAGACCGTGGTGGCGCAAAGTGTCGAGCAGATGAGCCATGGGCTCGAGGTCGGCGCGTCCTCCCGCGCGCTGCTGGGCCAGTTGTCCGGCGGCGATCCGGATCTCGAATGGCTCGATGTCTTCGCCGAGCGCTGGTTCACCGACTACGCGGGCCTCGCCGAGACCTATCTCCTGTCGCCGGAAGGCGCGCCGCTCTACGCGATTCGGGGCAACGCACGGGTCGCAGCGCACAGCTACATCGGGATCGAGCAATACGCCGCTCCGCTGGCCGAACAGATGCGCGCGGCCACCATCCGCAACCGCACCCAGAACGACGGTTCGAGCACGCGCACGCCGGTGGTGGCGGATCTGCGTTTCCTGCGCGGCCGCCCCGCGATCCTCTCGGTAAAGCCGGTCCTGGCCGGCCAGGCGTCCGATGGCGAGCGCGTGGGCGCGGTGCCGATGGTGGTGGGGGTCGCCTATCTCGACGGGTCTTTCTTCGAGCGTTTGGCGCAGCACTACGGGTTGGCCGATATGCGCTACCAGTCCGGTCCACGCACCGGACCGGGTGAGACCTCCGCGCCGCTGCGTGATCGCTCCAGCCAGGTCATGGGCTATCTTGTCTGGCGGGCCTTCGCGCCGGGCCAGCAGGTCGTCTCCGCGCTCGGCCCCGTCTCGATGCTGTTGGTGCTGGTCGTCGCCTCGGTGGTCTTTTTCCTCGCCAGCCGCCTGACCCGGCGGACTCGTGACCTGGCCGAGAGCCGCAGCGAAGCGCACTATCAGGCGCTCCACGATCCGTTGACGGGACTGGCCAACCGCATGATGTTCGAGGCCTGGCTCGATGAGGCGCTCGAGCGCTGCGAGCAGGGCCCGGAGGGGGCGGGCCACCTGGCGCTGCTGTGCATTGACCTCGATCGCTTCAAGCTGATCAACGACACGCTGGGCCATCCGGCGGGCGACGAACTGATCCGCCAGGTGGCCGCGCGCCTGCGCGCCGAAGTGCGTGACTACGACATGGTCGCGCGCATGGCGGGGGACGAGTTTGCCATTGCCATCTGCGAGCCCGAGGACCGCGCGGCGGTCGAGGGGATCTGCGCGCGCATTATCGAGCAACTGGCCCGGCCCTTCGACCTGTTCGGCGCACGCGCCTATATCGGCGGCAGCATTGGCGTTGCCCTCGCTCCCGATGACAGCCGTGAGCGGACCGAGCTGACCCGACGGGTCGACATCGCGCTCACGACGGCCAAGGCCGAGGGGCGCGGGCGTTACCTGTTCTTCACCCCGGCAATGGATGCGAAAATCCGTGCGCGCGAAGAGCTGGTGCAGGCGCTGCGCCACGCCGTGCACGAAGACCCGGCGCAGTTGCACGTCCATTATCAGCCCATGTACTGCGCGCGGACCGGTGCCATTCGGGCGGTCGAGGCGTTGTTGCGCTGGGAGCACCCTGAGCGCGGTTTCATCGGCCCGGGCACCTTCATCCCGCAGGCCGAGGAATCGGGGCTGATCGAGGCGCTGGGCAACTTCGTCCTGCGCCGCGCGCTCGAGGACGCGCGGGCCTGGCCCGACGTGCGGGTCAGCGTCAACATCTCGCCCTCGCAGATGCGGTGTACCGATTTCGTGACCCGTGTCCGGGACCTGCTCGAGGAGAGCGGGGTCGCTCCGCAGCGTCTCGAACTGGAGATGACCGAGACCGCGCTCATGGCCTCCTCGCGCGACGTGCGCCGCACGATCGCGGCGCTGCGCGAGCTGGAGGTGGCCTGCGCGCTCGACGATTTCGGGACGGGCTATTCCTCGCTCAGCCACATCCGCGACATGGCGGTCGACCGCATCAAGGTCGACAAGTCCTTCGTCGCGGCGATATCGACGCCGCAGGGGGCAGGGCTGGTGGAGGCCATCGTCAGCGTGGCCCGGGTGCACGGCATGGCCGTAACAGCCGAAGGCGTGGAAACCCCGATGCAACTGGCGTTCCTGCGCGACCTGGGATGCCACGAGTTGCAGGGCTTCCTGCTGTCTCATCCGGTCTGTGCGGAAAACCTGTCCGCGCTCCTGGCGGAAAGCCGAGCGGGGCAGGGCCCGGCGCTGCAATGGGCCGGAAGCGACGGCTGGGCGATCTGAGATCGCCGAATAGCGCCGCAAACCGCCGCGCTTGGAGCATTTTCCAATCAGATGGAATCATCTGCTGGTTCAGAAAATGCGTCAAGCCAATGATCTAGAGCGGTTGATCCGATGTAATCGGATCGGAAACCGCTTGTCTTATGACATCGCCGTCCGTTTGGGCCATGCTGGATTGCCCGGACCGGGGTGGCCACCCCGGTCCGGGCGGAAGGGGACGGATCGCGAAACCGCCGGTCGTTAAGGGACCGGGTTAGAGTAGGATCGCCCCTTTCTTTTCCATCAGGCCCGAACGGATACCGGGGTTTTGGACCCGGATGACAAGCATGGGACAGCGGAAAAGATGAGCGACAATCTACCACAGACGATCGGCATCGACATCTCCAAAGCGAGCCTCGATTGCCATGCCTACCCCGTCGGCGCCGAGCGCCAGTTTGCCAATACCGCCAAGGGGCACAAGGCGCTGATCGCCTGGCTGCGACAATGGCCGATCGAACGGATCGCCTACGAGGCAACCGGCACCTATCATCGCGCACTGGAGGCGGCGCTGACCAACTGGCCCTGTGTGAAGCTCAACCCTGAACGGGCCCGGCGCTTCGCCCAGGCGACTGGCACGCTGGCCAAGACTGATCGCATTGACGCCATCCTGCTGGCTCGTATGGCCGCAACCTTGCAGCCAGTGGTCAGACCCGCTCGAAGCCCACAGCAGACCCAAATGGCGGAACTCATCAATGCCCGAGATGGCCTGGTTCGTGATCGCACCGCGCTCAAAAATCGTGAGAAAAATCTCACCATCGCCTTTCTCAAGCGCCAGTGTCGCCAGCGGCTCGAACAGATTGATCGACATATCGCGGCCCTCGATGCTGAGATCTCCAACCTGATCGCCGCCGATGCCGTACTCGCTCGTCGACACCAGATACTGACCAGCATCGCGGGTGTGGGAACGCTGACCGCCAACCAGCTCATCGCCACCATGCCCGAACTCGGCAGCCTTGAGAACAAGCAGGCCGCGTCCCTTGCCGGCCTTGCACCGATTGCGCGGCAATCCGGACAATGGAAAGGCAAAAGCTTCATCCGCGGCGGACGTGCTAACGTGAGGCAGGCCCTCTATATGCCGGCCCTCGTCGCCGCCCGATACAACCCTGACCTCAAGGCAAAGTACCAACAACTCGTCACCGCAGGAAAGCCCGCCAAAATCGCCATCACCGCCGTCATGCGAAAGCTCGTCGTGACCGCAAACGCTCTGCTCAAAGCCGATAGATGCTGGGCGCAATCTCAGACTTGATCATCACGGATACTCTAATGCGCGAGGCTGCGACGAAGCTGGTAGCGGCCGTTGCGGTAGTCTTCAAAGATCTGTGAAAGCGAGGGGTGGTCGACCGGACCGCCTTCGTCATCGGCCATCAGGTTCTGTTGGCTGACATAGGCGACGTAGCTCGAATCGTCGGCTTCGGCGAGGAGGTGGTAGAAAGGCTGCTCGCGCAGGGGGCGGATCTCGGCCGGGATCGATTCGTACCATTCCTCGCTGTTGGCGAAGACAGGGTCGATGTCGAAGACGACGCCGCGGAAGTCGTGATCGCGGTGGCGCACGATGTCGCCGATGGCAAAACGGGCGCGCATCTGGCGCGGCGCATCGATCACGCGTCCGGCCTGAGGCGAGAAAAAGGACGCTCTGTTCATATGTGCAATATAGGCCCCGCAAGGGGAGCGGACAAGCAAGCTGAAAAAATGTTCCCCTTTTTTGTCATTTAGGGGCTTGGCAAGCTCGCAAAGTTGGATTAGTGGCGCGCTTCTTCCTGACCTCGCAGGCATATCCTGCAGATGGCACTTCGAGCGGAGAGGTGGCAGAGAGGTCGAATGCGCCGCACTCGAAATGCGGTGTACGGGCAACCGTACCGTGGGTTCGAATCCCACCCTCTCCGCCACTTACTCTTCCAGACACATCCAGAGCGATCCATCGGTGTCCGATTGGTCATGTGGGATAAAATGTGGGAAGGTTTAGGTCATGGGAAAGCTGTCCGCAACGAGTGTGAAGGCTGCCACGCGGCCCGGCCGAATGGGCGACGGTGAAGGGTTGTACCTCGTCGTGCATCCGACCGGCTCGAAGAGCTGGATATGCCGCGTTCAGAAGCACGGGATGCGACGAGACTTCGGTCTTGGCAGCGCTGCCAAAGTTTCGCTCGCCACCGCCCGGGACAAGGCGAGGGAAATCCGGAGCTGGGTAGAGATGGGCCTTGATCCCATCTTCGAGCGGCGCAAGGCTCAGGGCATCCCAACGTTCCGTGAGGCAGCAGCCAAGGTCATCGCCGCGCACAACAAGACCTGGCGCAATGAGAAGCATGCAGGGCAGTGGTCGAGCACGCTCGAGGCCTATGTCTTCCCCCATATCGGCGATCGCCAGGTGAGCGAGATCACGGGGCCGATGATCCGAAACCTTCTTTCTGAAATCTGGCTCTCGAAACCCGAGACGGCGAGGCGGGTGCGCCAGCGGATCGGGGCCGTTCTCGATTGGGCCTACGCCTCGGGCTATCGCGAAACAGAGGCTCCTATGCGCGCGATCACGAAGGGGCTTCCCCGCCAGCCCAAGAAGGATGGCCATTTCGCTGCCATGCCCTACGACAAGGTACCGACATTCCTGCGGCGTCTGCGTGAACGCGAATCGTTCAGCCGCCTTGCGCTCCAGTTTGCGATCCTGACGGCCGGACGTTCTGGAGAGGTGCGCGAGGCGACTTGGGATGAGATCGATCTCGAAGCCAAGCTCTGGACCATCCCCAAGGATCGGATGAAGGCCCAGCGCGAGCATGTCGTGCCATTGGGCGAGGGCGCCTTGAAAATTCTGCGGCGATGCGAGGAATTGCGCCTAGGGGCGGCTACCTTGGTATTTCCTGGGGCGCGGCCGAAGTCCCCGCTGTCCGACATGACCCTTACCAAACTGCTTCGCGAGATGCGCGAGCCCTATACCGCGCACGGTTTTCGCTCGTCTTTCCGAGACTGGGTCAGCGAGGAAACCCAGCATCCTGGCGATGTTGCGGAGGCGGCGCTTGCCCACGTGGTGAAGAGCAAGACCGAGGCAGCCTATCGCCGAGGCAATCTGCTGGAGAAGCGCCGGGCGATGATGGGCGACTGGGATGCTTTTTGCGGAGGATCGAACCCCAAGACAGATGGGAAGGGTGTTTCAGAAAGCTCGCAATGATCCTTTGAGCTAAATCTCTTTTGGGCCTACTGATAAAGTCATATTTGATAATTTATTTTCCTTAAATCATCAAATATGAATTATAAATTCAGTGCGAGTCCCATCTCGTCGTGAACGAACGCTGGCTCATATGATCTTGCCGGCGCTCCGGACACGCCGACCTCTCGAAGCGCATTGCGCCATGAGGAGGACACCGTCTGTGCCAGCCCTTGAATGGTGTCGCGGGCTTCCTGCTCCCCGATTTCGAAGAACTCGCAGGCCTCCAGCGCAAGCGCCATCGAGCGGTCATGCGCGCCGCCTTCCAGGATCGCCGTTTCTAAATGCGGGTTGCGGTCGGGGGCAGGATTGACGTCGAACACCGGCGACAGGCGCCATTGCCCGCCGCCGACATACAGGAAGCCATGGTTCTTCAGGTGGTCGTCCTTGTTGGACACAAGGATGGTGAACGCCAAGCGCCGGTAGAGTTCGCGAAAATCTTGCCTGGGCTGGGGCGAGTATTGCCGGATGAAGTCGACGATCTCGGTATAGGAGCCCAATTCCGCACCGCTCTTGCCGAGCGCGGTACGTGCCGAAATATAGGGAATTCGGTTCACGCCTCTGCGGTCGAACCGCTGGATCAGCGCTACGGGAAAAGGCGTATCGGCCAACTCGAGACGCGCCACGGGCGTGCGGATGCCACAGGCGGCAGCAAGACGTAGCGTCGCCACTTCTACCCGTTCGATCGGTTGCTGGTCGTGAACCGAAGTGAATTTTGCGAGCCACAGGTCGTCCCCATCCCTGACATTGGCTTTGGGACGGGCGCCGCCGGAGCCACCCGCACCTGCGAGCGCTTGCATGGCCTCGGCGGACACCTCCTTGCCCTGCTCATAGGCGCGTGCGATCGCTGTGATCGCTTCCAAATCGACGAGGCGAGGGACAGCATCCTCTGCGTTGCCGCGGATGACCTGACCATCCTCATCGAGAAAACGCATGGCTCCCTGACGGCAGGTGTCATCAGACAGCGTAAGGTACTCGAACTCACTGAGGCCATTGCCGTAGGCACGTTCAAGCAACCGTCGCCCCCAGCTATCGGGCGCAGCATCGGCAAATACGCCTGCCAATGCGTCGCGCGTGTTGGCGGACTGCCCTGATCGGTGGAAGGGCCCGGCCTCAAGGGTGAAATCCGGCTCGATGGCAAATGCGCGCGGATTTTCGATCCATGCCGGTTCATAGCTGAACGTCGAGAATTGGCGCGGGCCAGCATGGGTGAAGCGAAGTTGCCCGACCGGCGTCAGGCTTTCTCCGAGCGCGACATGGGCACTGAAATCGGCCATCAGAAGGCCGCCCCATCGGGGTCGATGATGTCTTGTTGGCCTTCGCCCTTACTGGATTTTGCTTTTTGCGATTTCAGACGGGCGGCGAACGTGCGTCCTCGGCGCGGACCGCGCTCGCCCGCCAATGCAAGCCCGAGGTCGTCCTTGCGCACGTCTACCAGGTCGGTAAGCCGCTCGATCAGCCCAAGTGCGACCAAAACCTCGGCAAGCGTGCCTATCGCGACGCCGCTATCACCCTTCTCAAGCCTGCTGATGGAACTGGGAGATGTACCTGCTCGTACCGCCAAATCGGCCACGGCGACCCCGCGTCGCAACCGGGCGGCGCGAATATCATTGCCGAGGCGTTCCAAAGCTTGCTTCGCTTTTGGGGATCCCATCGCATGCATCCAAATATGACGATAAAAATCTATTATCGCGTCATATATGATGTATTAAATAACCGCACAAGGAGGCGCGACCTCGCTTCTCCGCATCTTCGCCCACTTTCTGCATCGCTGGGAGATGCGCCGTGGCACCGCTCCAAGGGGATTTGCGAAAACAGATCAGCAGTCACCTCTGTGTCTTTCGAATAAAGCTTGGATGACGCCGCTAGAGAAACTGCCAGGCGATCTGAGAATTGCGCCTTTTCTCCTGATTGCGATCTGAAATTCCCATTGCATATGACGGCGAACTGAGAGTCGGTTTCGAAACTCACGCTGACCGAGCCAAACGGCGTAGCATGAGCATGGCGGCGGCGGCGTAGAGGAAGGCTGCGGCGGATTTGAGGGTGGCTTCCACGTCCTTGGCCAGACGGCGGTTTCGATTGACCCAAGCGAAGAACCGCTCGACCACCCAGCGCCGAGGGAGGACGACGAAGCCGGACTGCCCGGCGATCTTGCTGACTATCTCGACGGTGATGCGGGTCGCCTCGGTGACACGGTGATGGTTATAGCCGCCATCGGCCCAGACCTTCTCGATGAACGGGAAGAGGCCGCGCGAGATTTGCAGCAACGCGCCGCCGCCATCACGATCCTGGACATCGGCGGTGTGCGGCTCGACAAGCAGCGGCCTGCCGTCAGTATCGACCAGAGCATGGCGCTTGCGACCTTTGATCTTCTTGCCAGCATCGTAGCCGCGCGGTCCGCCGCTCTCGGTGGTCTTGACGCTCTGACTGTCGATGATGGCTCCGCTTGGCGAGGCGTCCCTTCCGGCTCGCTCGCGATCGAGCGCGACCAGCGCATGGTTGATCCGCTCGAACAGGCATTCGTCACGAAACCGGGCAAACCAGCGGTAGACCGTCTGCCACGGCGGGAAGTCCTTGGGCAGCAACCGCCATGCAATCCCGCCGCGCAGAACGTAGAAGATGGCGTTCACGATTTCGCGCATTGGCCATTGCCGTCGCCGCCCCGTCGTGCGCGCCTCGGGAACAAATGTCGCGATCAGCGCCCACTCGGCATCGCTCAAATCCGTCTGGTAACGCTTCGAAACACGCGTATGCTGCACGCGGGTGGCTGGGGTCCACATCAAGATCTCCGGGTTGTCTGCAAAACCCCCGGAATCACACGAACCTCAGCCGCTCAACCCCTTTCGAAACGGCCTCTGAGCTCATCGGGAGCATGCGGCAGTGATGGCACATCTGCACAAGTTTCCAGCCATTTTCTCTCACTAATACCGTGACTTGTCGATGATTTTCTAGGATAGGCGCGCGCCTTTCGTGAGCCGGCGACCCGACTGGCGCGAGCACAATCTCCTTTCGGATCGCACTATGCCCCGCACACCTCGGCCAACACCGACCGTAAAATCCAAGCGCAAATCCAAAGTCACGAAATCTGGACCGCAGTTGAAGCAGCCAACGGAGAACCCGCTGCCCACGACTACGGAATGGGAAGAACCTGAAGGCTTCGGCGATGCCTTGCGTCTTCTGAGAACGGCGGAGCAATATTCGACCACGCTAGCGGCGGGATAGTCCTGCTGCGGGCGGCGTAAAAGTCGTCCACCTTGAAGCCTTTCTGCCAAGTCAGGGAGGTGTGGGGATCTACAGCGTGGAACTTTATCTTCAGGTCCGTTTGGCTTGCGCGGATGGCATGAGCCAGCGGGCGGCGGCGAAGCGTTTCAATGTGTCGCGCGACACGGTGCGCAAGATGCTGTCGTTTTCATCGCCACCGGGTTACCGGCGTCAATCTGTCCCGCAGCGTCCGAAGCTGGACGGGTTTGTGGCGATCATTGATGGATGGCTTGAAGGGGACCGCTGCGTCCCGCGCAAACAGCGCCATACGGCGAAGCGGGTATTCGACCGCTTGCGCGCCGAGCATGGTTTCACCGGCGGCTATACGATCATCAAGGATTACATCCGCGAGCGTGAGCAACGCAGCCGGGAGATGTTCGTGCCGCTGGCCCACCCGGCGGGGGATGCGCAGGCCGATTTCGGGGAAGCGCTGGTGGAGATCGGCGGGGTGCAGCAGAAGGCCTACTTCTTCGCACTCGATCTGCCGCACAGTGATGCCTGCTATGTGCGGGCCTATCCGGCGGCGGTGGCGGAGGCACGGGTGGACGGACACGTTCATGCCTTCGCGTTCTTCGGCGCGGTGCCGCGCTCGATCGTCTATGACAACGATCGCTGCCTTGTGGCGAAGATCCTGCCAGACGGCACGCGTAAGCGTGCCACGCTGTTCAGCGCTTTCCTGTCGCATTACGTGATCCGCGACCGCTATGCCCGCCCGGGCAAGGGAACGAGAAAGGCAATGTGGAAGGGCTGGTTGGTTACTGCCGCCGCAATTTCATGGTGCCGATCCCGAAGTTCCCGACACGGGAGGCCTTCAACCTATGGCTGGAGGAGCAATGCCGCAAGCGCCAGCAGGACAAGGTGCGCGGACAGAGCGAGACGATCGGTGAGCGCTTGCAACGCGATCTGGCAGCCATGCAGCCTCTGCCCGCTACACCCTTCGAGGCCTGCGATCAGACGAGCGGGCGGGTCTCCTCGCAATCCCTGGTGCGCTACAGGACCAACGATTATTCGGTTCCGGTGGCACGGGGCCATCAGGAGGTCTGGATCAGGGCCTATGTCGATGAGGTGGTGGTCGGCTGCCGCAGCGAAGTCATCGCCCGTCATCCTCGTTGTTATGCCCGCGAGGAGGTTATCTTCGACCCGCTCCACTATCTCCCGCTGATCGAGCAGAAGATCAACGCATTCGACCGAGCCGCGCCTTTGCAGGGCTGGGATTTGCCCGAAGCGTTCACGACACTGCAGCGGTTGATGGAAGGCCGCATGCACAAGCATGGCAGGCGTGAATATGTACAGGTGCTGCGCCTGTTGGAAACGTTCACCCTCGCCGATCTCCAGGCGGCGGTGGAACAGGCCATTGATCTTGGCGCCATCGGCTTCGATGCCGTCAAGCACCTCGCCCTGTGCCGGGTCGAACGCGTACCGCCGGGCTGGACACGGACGTCTATCCCTTCCTGCCACGCACAACGGTCGAGAAGACCTTTGCCAGAGCCTATCTGAGCCTGCTCTCCGACCAGCAGGAGGCCGCATGAGCGATCAGACCCCGGAGCTTCTTCTCGCTCACAATCTCAAGGCACTCAAGCTGCCTACGTGCCTGCGAGAGCACCACAAGCTCGCCCGGCAATGTGCCGCTGAAGGCGTCGATCATATCCGCTTCCTCGCCCGCCTTGTCGAGATGGAGATGATCGACAGGGAGCGTCGTATGGTCGAGCGGCGCATCAAGGCCGCGCGCTTCCCCGCCGTCAAAAGCCTCGACAGCTTCGACTTCACCGTCATCCCGAGGCTCAACAAGATGCAGGTGCTCGAGATGGCGCGCTGCGAGTGGATCGAGCGGCGTGAGAACGCCATCGCTCTGGGGCCATCGGGCACCGGAAAGACGCACGTAGCGTTGGGGCTCGGACTGGCAGCATGCCAGAAAGGGCTGTCGGTGGGCTTCACCACTGCGGCGGCGCTGGTCAGCGAAATGATGGAGGCGCGCGACGAGCGGCGTCTCCTGCGCTTCCAGAAGCAGATGGTCGGATACAAACTGCTCATCATCGACGAACTGGGCTTCGTACCGCTCTCCAAGACCGGCGCCGAACTGCTGTTCGAGCTGATCTCCCAGCGTTACGAACGCGGCTCCACCTTGATCACCAGCAACCTGCCCTTCGACGAATGGACCGAAACCTTCGGATCCGAGCGTCTCACAGGCGCGCTCCTCGATCGCCTGACCCATCACGTCAGCATCCTCGAGATGAACGGCGAAAGCTATCGCCTCGCTCACAGCCGGGCCCGCAAGGCCAAAATCAGACCCTGAAAAGCAAGCCAATGCCGGGGGGAGTGGCCCTCGGGCTACGCCCTCACGCCACTCCCCCCGGCGTGTAACACGATGGCCTGGTTTTACGCCGCCCCATGGCCGACTTTTGCTCCGCCGTTGACAGTGGGCTTTTTTTCGGGAAACTGAAACCGAACACTCTTCGCTCGCACGCAAGGCGCTTTGCCGTCGGCCAGTAGACCGCGTGCCAGTAGCGCAGGCCATTCTGGTGATTATTTTCCGTCAGCCATGCCGAGATGGTTGCAGGCAATGGTGGATCGGGCTCCTTGTCGCGCCAGCGAAAGGAGAGCCAGGTGAGACCTAAGCCGATCGCCAGTATTGCGAGCGCGACGGCGACTGGCGGGGTGGGGAGCGGGAGGGGCGTTGCCGATCCGATAGCGTGAAGCAGCGCAGACACGCCGAGACTGGCGAGGCCGCTTGCAACCATGAACGACCCTGCAAAGCTCGCGGCGCGCTGGCGGTTGTAGTGGCTGTCCCGGGCGCGGATTGCGCTGAGAATGAGCCGGTCGATAGTCAGGGCGCCGGCTGCGGGATTAACCGGATCGATGTGTTTCGCCAGCGCCTGATAAGGTGTTTCCGGATCGAGTTCGCCAGCGGCTTCCGCTTCGGACAGCGCGGCGAACAGCTCCTCGAGGCCATAGCGTGCCATAAATGCGCTATCCTCGAGTTCGACAAGATCGTCGGTGATGCGCTGGACCTGCTGGATCGAGAAGCCTTCCACCTCGTCCGTGTAGACAATGACCTCGATGACTTGCGGCGCGCGCTCAATAAAGCGCTCGAGGTGCTCTGCGAACCGCTTTCCTTTCATCGCCTCTGCATGATGCGATTGGATTCGCTGCGTGAAGATGTCTGCGATGAAGGCACGGACTGTTGCCTCTCCAGCCTTCTTGCTTTCAAGCATGGCCGCGACGTGCGGCGACATCACATAACCGTGGCCATCATTGCCTTCATCGAGGGACATTGTGCGTCTCCAGTGGTTAGTCGCCGAACAGCCGCTCGACTAGTTCGGTGCCCTAGGCATCGAGCAGCTACGCGCCAGTGCCGATCCGGGCTTGTCCAGCGCCACGAGTTCGCGGTCCTGGGCGGGACGGATCAAGGCTGGTTCCTGATGAGTTTGATCTCGGCGCCGGGCACCGCGAACTTCAGCCAATCACGATCGGCGGTCCAGATCGTCAGTCCCGCTATCTGGCCCGTGGCGATGCAGGCGCAGTCCCCGAGGCCGATGTTCAGTTTTCGTGCGGGCCCGATCAGTCTGCCAACGATGTCCGCTTCGGCTTCACCGAACGGCAGGATCTTGAAGGCGAAGTCTTGCACGGTTTCGGCGATGGTTTCCTCGGCCACGCCATTCTTTGCCAGGACCGCGCGAAACTCGGCGAGGTTCACGGCCGACATACAGGCGCCAGCGAGGAGCTCGTTCTCGTCCACGTCATGCGGTTCGCCAAGGACGAACGCGGCGAGCACCGAGGTGTCGAGGATCTTGTCAGCCACGCCCGGCGTCCCTTTGCGCATCTTCGATCCGCATGGCTTTGAGGTCCCCTTGCAGATCCGCGTCCGGAGCCAGGTAAGGCGCCAGCCTGGCGCGGATTCGTTCCAGCGTCTTGGATGGGCGCCGCACCGAAAGCGTGCCGTCATGCAGTTCGAGATTAAGTGTCTCTCCGGCACGAAGGTTCATTTCGCGGCGAAGTTGGGCCGGTATCTGGATGCGCCCGTCGCTGGTGATCTTGACGCTGTGCATGGTCATGGTGGTAGTCCTGATCGGTTGCGGATTGGCAACGTACAGCACATGGCGATTCTACACCAGAACAAAACAGGATTGGCGCAAATTTCGCACCCCCCATCTATGTCCGATAAGCGGCTCTGTTGCAAAGATCGTCCGCGAGCGAGTGAGATCCGCCGCTTCATGGCAATCAAGCGGCCGTGGCCAGGTGTTGGTTTAGTAATTCCATGGCCTCGGTCAGGGCTGATGGTCCAATGCCGAAAGCTCGCTCGACAAGACGCACCTCGCCCATGATCCCTGGTTGCAGGCACCATGGTCGGGCCTGTCCTTTGCGTAGGGCGCGCATGACCTCGAAGCCTTTGATCGTGGCGTAGGCTGTGGGCATCGATTTGAAACCACGGACGGGCTTGATCAATATCTTGAGCTTGCCATGATCAGCCTCGATCACATTGTTCAGGTATTTCACCTGCCGGTGTTCAGTCGCCGCCGCGAGCTTTCCTTCTCGTTTCAACTCAGCGATTGCGGCGCCGTAGCTTGGTGCCTTGTCGGTGTTGAGTTTCGTCGGCTTTTCCCAGTCCTTTAGACCGCGAAGGGCTTTTGCCAGAAAGCGCTTCGCAGACTTGGCGCTGCGAGTCGGTGACAGGTAGAAATCAATCGTGTCGCCCCGCTTGTCGACCGCCCGATACAGGTAGGTCCATTTGCCCCGCACCTTGACGTAAGTCTCATCGAGGCGCCAGCTCAGATCAAAACCACGCCGCCAGAACCAGCGGAGTCGTTTCTCCATCTCCGGCGCGTAGCGCTGCACCCAACGATAGATAGTCGTATGATCGACATCGATCCCACGCTCAGCCAGCATTTCCGCGAGATCACGATAGCTGATGCCGTATCGACAATACCAGCGCACCGCCCATAGGATGACCTCTCCGGTGAAGTGCCGCCCCTTGAAATCGTTCATCGCAACCGATCCTGCCAATCCAGCAGCCCAATCTTGGCCACTGCGCCAGAGTTTGCAACAGAGCCGGATACGGAACTTGCGGCCATCGTGCGTGCGCCCTTCGACGAAGTCGTAGGCCCACACATGCCCCGGATACTCAGGCCGCAGGCGGACGCATGATCCGTCGTTGAGCCACAGGCGTCCCCGTTTGGGCTCTGTTGCAAAGATCGTCCGCGAGCGAGTGAGATCCGCCGCTTCATGGCAATCAAGCGGCCGTGGCCAGGTGTTGGTTTAGTAATTCCATGGCCTCGGTCAGGGCTGATGGTCCAATGCCGAAAGCTCGCTCGACAAGACGCACCTCGCCCATGATCCCTGGTTGCAGGCACCATGGTCGGGCCTGTCCTTTGCGTAGGGCGCGCATGACCTCGAAGCCTTTGATCGTGGCGTAGGCTGTGGGCATCGATTTGAAACCACGGACGGGCTTGATCAATATCTTGAGCTTGCCATGATCAGCCTCGATCACATTGTTCAGGTATTTCACCTGCCGGTGTTCAGTCGCCGCCGCGAGCTTTCCTTCTCGTTTCAACTCAGCGATTGCGGCGCCGTAGCTTGGTGCCTTGTCGGTGTTGAGTTTCGTCGGCTTTTCCCAGTCCTTTAGACCGCGAAGGGCTTTTGCCAGAAAGCGCTTCGCAGACTTGGCGCTGCGAGTCGGTGACAGGTAGAAATCAATCGTGTCGCCCCGCTTGTCGACCGCCCGATACAGGTAGGTCCATTTGCCCCGCACCTTGACGTAAGTCTCATCGAGGCGCCAGCTCAGATCAAAACCACGCCGCCAGAACCAGCGGAGTCGTTTCTCCATCTCCGGCGCGTAGCGCTGCACCCAACGATAGATAGTCGTATGATCGACATCGATCCCACGCTCAGCCAGCATTTCCGCGAGATCACGATAGCTGATGCCGTATCGACAATACCAGCGCACCGCCCATAGGATGACCTCTCCGGTGAAGTGCCGCCCCTTGAAATCGTTCATCGCAACCGATCCTGCCAATCCAGCAGCCCAATCTTGGCCACTGCGCCAGAGTTTGCAACAGAGCCGCCGTGATGATCGCCCCGGTCTTGCCGCCTGCCTGAAATCGTTGCGCGACGGCGATGTCCTCATCGTTTGGAAGCTCGACCGGCTCGGCCGAACGCTCACCCACCTGGTCAGCACGGTGCAGAATCTGTCGGATCGCGGTATCGGTCTGCGGGTGCTCACCGGCAAGGGCGCGCAGATCGACACCACGACGCCATCGGGCCGGATGGTGTTCGGCATTTTTGCCACACTGGCGGAGTTTGAGCGGGATATGATCCGCGAGCGCACCATGGCTGGCCTGGCCGCTGCCCGCGCGCGGGGACGCAAGGGTGGCCGCAAGTTCGCCCTCTCCAAGGCCCAGGTGCGGCTCGCTCAGGCTGCTATGGCCCAACGCGACACGTCCGTTTCCGACCTCTGCAAGGAACTCGGGATCGAGCGCGTCACTCTCTACCGCTATGTCGGTCCCAACGGGGAACTCCGGGATTACGGTCAGCGCGTGCTTGCTGCCAAAACGCGATGATGATGACGGGAGCCCCGATCAAACTTACCCAAGCGGACGCCGCAGACGTTGCAGACCTGTACAACCGTTGCAGCGACTATTTCCTGTTGCAGGACGGGGCCGCGCCCACGCTGGACGATGCTCGCGAGCTTTTCTCCGATGTGCCGCCCGAAAAGAGCGCCCACAATCAAGCTGTCCTGGGATGGAAGGGGCCTGGCGGCCTATATGCAATCGCGGCCATCCTCCGCGATTATCCGCGTGATGGCACATGGTATCTCGGCTTCATGATCGTAGATGCCGCACAGCGTGGTCGTGGCGTCGGACGCTCAATTTACTCGACGGTCGAAAGCTGGGCCGCTGCGAGAGGTGCCACAGAGATTCGGTTGGCCGTGCTGGAAGCGAATGAAGCGGCAGAGCGATTTTGGCGTTCTCTCGGCTTCATTGAGTATCGGCGCGTTGGGCCAGACACCTTCAAAATGCGTAGCCATCGCCGGATAGAACTGAGCCGTCGCCTTTCTGGCGCGACCGTAGAAGGCAGCAACAAGTAAGATCTCGCGCCGGCTATCTGGGCGAGCTTGGCGTAGGATTCCGCCCCCTCCCGCAAACGCCCCCTTTCAGGGAAGGGGGCTTGAGATCGCCTTGATGGCCTTCAATCCCGTTCCAAAACGAGCGATCGCGTCCCTGTTTCTCTCCAGCTCGCCATAGGGCAGATAGGCGAAGTCGAGATCGGCAATACGGCTGAAAGCCGGGCGACGGAGTTGCGCGCGAACGTCCTGCTCGCGCGCATTCGGTGCGACCAGGAATAGCCCGGCGGCAGCGTGCAGATCGCTCCCCGACAGCGCCAGATCGAGCATGCGCACGATCCCCGAGTAGATCGAGGTCGAATGTTCAACCTCGAACGCGGCGGCGACGCCGTCGCCACCCTTCGCCAGCCACAACACGTCGATGAGGCGGATCGAGTCCGCTCCGGGAGAGGTCGCAATGGCGTCTGGAAGGCGCTCGAGGCATCCCTGTCCAAGCGGGCAGCCAGCGTGAAGTCGACCGCGGTCATTGGCGGCGATCCACACATCGTAACCGAGGGCATGGCCGAGGTCGCGCAGCCAGGCCTGGATTTCGGCGTGCGTGCGATCGGTTTCGCCCTGCGCGGCGGCTGTCTTGTCGAGCCGGCTTGCCTCCGCTCTGGCATGTTCCAATCTGCCGAGCCAGTCGTCGGCCGCCGTTGCGTCATCCTCCAGCGGTGGCGCGGGATAGCGGCCCGAGCCAATGTCGAACAACAGTCCGCCGATCGCGCCGAGATCGTTGGAGAGCAACTCGCGGTAACGGTCGTTGAGGTCGAGGATGCCGGCGCGCATGGCGAGAAAATGATCCCATGACCCGAGCTTCACCTTGGCGCCGGTGACGGCATTGTAGCCCTTGACGATCGCGGTATTGAAGGGCGGCACCAGCGTCGGGTGAAGGAAATAGAGCAGGTTGGCCGCCGCCGGCCCCAGCCCCTTGATCTTGAGCGCGTCTATGCTGCGGATGTGGCTGATGATCTCCTCGGCGGTATCGCAGCACGAGCAATTGTCGAGCAGGCGACCGAACGCCCGCTGGTTGTCCGGGCTTTCGTAGATGTCTGGAATGCGCAGCTTGGGCTTCCACAGCCAGGCATGGTCGGCGCCCTTGAAGATCTGCCGCTGTTCGGCGATCGAGTGGACAACCGTTTCCAGTGACGAGCCGCGATAGGCGACGCCGAACCGCCCACTTTCGATTTCTGCGACCACCTGCTGCAGCCCGCGACGGATGGAGCGGAAGTTTTTCAGCCGTTCGTCCCACAGAAACCAGGAGCGATAGGTGGCGCCGGGATCGTCTCGCCAACGACGGACAAGCTCGCTCACGAGATCATGATGTGTCGCGGGTAACAAGGTCATACTGGCTGGGTCATCTAAACTGGGCTCCTTGCCGTTCAGGCTATCGCGAGCAAGGGCGGCTTGCACGTTCAATGTGCGATCCGCGAAGCGTGCTCAAATTGTCGGTGATCGCGCAGGGAAACGCCGCTGGCATTGGGCGTTGCCGGTCGCAACCGTCGACCGGGCGCACAGCCAGGCAGACGGCCGGCACGGGCGTCGCCGCCCGGGAGCGGCGCCGCAACCAGCTTTTTCCGGTCGAACTTAGCGGATCACTGCTTTGCGATCGCGGTGACCTCGCCATCGCTGCCCTTGAGCGAGAGGTCGAAATCGACCTTGTCGCCGACCTTGACCGCATCGGTGATCGACGGCGCGGCCTTGAACGCCATCGTCATCGCGGGCCACTTGGCCTCCGGGATCGGACCATGATCGAGCGTGATCGTGCCTGCCGCCTTGTCGATCGCGGTGACGGTGCCATGGCCCTTGGCCTTGATCGCGGCGTTCGCGTCAGGCGCCATCGACATGTTGCCCATGTCGCCGCTCATGGTCGCGGCGGGCGCCGCCTCGTTGGTCTCAGTCGCAACGGGGGCCTCCGCCTTCTTGCCGCACGCGGCAGTCAGGGCGGCGAGGCCGAGGGCAATGGTCAGTCGTGCATGGTTCATCGTCTTCTCCTTCATGATGAAACGGGTTGAGGGATGGGATCGGTCTTGGGCCGGCGCAACAGCAGGTAGGCGGCGGGCAGGACGAACATTGAGAGCAAGGGCGCGGTCAGCATGCCGCCGATCATCGGCGCGGCAATCCGGCTCATGACCTCCGAACCCGCGCCTGATCCC
Organism: Novosphingobium decolorationis; assembly: GCF_018417475.1. NCBI lineage: Bacteria > Pseudomonadati > Pseudomonadota > Alphaproteobacteria > Sphingomonadales > Sphingomonadaceae > Novosphingobium > Novosphingobium decolorationis. The sequence continues at coordinate 2,302,303 of NZ_CP054856.1, read as the reverse complement.
AGCAGGATCGGCAGCAGGCCGGCCAGGATCACCGCCACCGTCATCGCCTTGGGACGGACGCGCAGCAGCGCGCCTTCGCGCACGGCGGCCTCGACCTCGGCAGCGTCCGGATGTGCGCCGCGCTCGGCCAGCGCGTTCTTGAGATAGATCAGCATCACCACCCCGAACTCGGCGGAGACGCCGGCGAGCGCGATGAACCCGACCCCGGTGGCGATCGACTGGTTGAACCCCAGCAGATAAAGCGTCCAGATGCCGCCGGTCAGCGCAAACGGCAGCGTCCCCATGATCAGCGCCGCCTCGTCGAAGCGGCCGAAGATGAGGTAGAGCAGCACGAAGATGATCAGCAGCGTCGCGGGCACGACCAGCTTCAAGCGGTCGACCGCGCGCTCGAGATATTCGAACTGGCCAGAGTAAGCGATGCTGACCCCAGGCGAGAGCCTGACCTGTTTCGCCACCGCACGCTGCAGATCGCCGACCACCGAGGCAAGATCGCGCCCGCGCACATCGACGTAGACCCAGGTCGAAGGCCGGGCATTCTCGGTCTTGAGCATCGGCGGTCCCTCGGCGATCGAGACGTTTGCCACGGTGCCCAAGGTGATCTGCTGGCCCGCGGGCGTCAGGATCGGTAGCGCCCGCAGCCTTTCGAGGCTGTCGCGCAATTCGCGCGGATAGCGCACGCTGATCGGATAGCGGGCGAGGCCCTCGACCGTCTCGCCGATCGTCTCGCCGCCGATCGCGCCGGAGACGATGGCCTGGACGTCGGCGATGTTGAGCCCGAACCGCGCGGCGGCGGCGCGGTCTATGTCGACATCGACATAGCGTCCGCCGGTCAGCCGCTCGGCGAGCGCCGAGCTGACGCCGGGCACGCTCCTGGCCACGGTCTCGACATCATGCGCGATGCGGTCGAGCTCGGCGAGGTCACTGCCCGACACCTTGACCCCGATCGGGCTCTTGATGCCCGTCGCGAGCATGTCGATGCGGTTGCGGATCGGCGGCACCCAGATATTGGCGAGACCCGGAAGCTTCACCCGGCGATCGAGCTCGTCGACAAGGCGTTCGGGCGTCATGCCCGACCGCCACTGGTCGCGGGGCTTGAATTGGATCGTCGTCTCGAACATTTCGAGCGGCGCGGGATCGGTCGCGGTCTCGGCGCGGCCGGCCTTGCCGAACACGCTTTCGACTTCGGGCACGGTCTTGATCAGGCGGTCGGTCTGCTGGAGCAGCTCACTCGCCTTGGCGGCCGAGAGGCCCGGCAGCGCCGAGGGCATGTAGAGCAGGTCGCCCTCGTCGAGATTGGGCATGAACTCGCCGCCGAGCCGGCTGAGCGGCCAGGCCGTGGTGGCGAACACCAGAGCCGCGATCAGCAGCACTGCCTTGGGCCGCTTCATCGTCCAGTCGATCGCGGGCCGGTAGATATTGGTGAGCCAGCGATTGACCGGATTGGCCTGCTCGGCCGGAATGCGGCCCCGGATCAGCCAGCCCATCAGGATCGGCACCAGGGTCACCGACAGGATCGCGGCCGCGCCCATCGCATAGGTCTTGGTGAAGGCGAGCGGCGCGAACAGCCGGCCTTCCTGCGCCTCCAGGGTGAAGACCGGAATGAACGACAGCGTGATGATCAGCAGGCTGAAGAACAGCGCCGGCCCGACCTCGGCCGCCGCCTCGGTGACGACGATCCAGCGCATCTCGCCATCGAGATGTCTGTCCGGGTGATCCTGCTCCCAGCGTTCGATCCTCTTGTGGGCGTTCTCGATCATGACGACCGCCGCATCCACCATCGCGCCGATGGCGATGGCGATGCCGCCCAGCGACATGATGTTGGCGTTCACCCCCTGGAACCGCATTACGACGAACGCGGCCAGCACACCGAGCGGCAAGGTCAGGATCGCGACCAGCGCCGAGCGGACGTGCCAGAGGAACAGGGCGCAGACCAATGCGACGACGATGAACTCCTCGACCAGCTTGCGGGTGAGGTTCTCGACCGCGCGATCGATCAGCTGCGAGCGGTCATAGACCGTGACCACCTCGACGCCCGGCGGCAGGCTTTTCCTGAGATCGGCGAGCTTGTCCTTGACCGCCGCGATGGTCTCACGGGCGTTCTTGCCTGACCGAAGAATAACGACGCCGCCGGCGACCTCGCCTTCGCCGTTCAGTTCGGCGATGCCGCGCCGCATCTCGGGGCCGACCTGGATCGTGGCGACATCGCCGAGCCGGACGGGCACGCCGCCCGCCGCAGTCTTGAGCGGGATTGCCCGGAAATCGTCGAGCGTTTTCAGATAGCCCGAGGCGCGGACCATATATTCGGCCTCGGCCATTTCCAGCACCGAGCCGCCGGCTTCCTGATTGGCTTGGCTGATCGCCTGCACTGCCTGGGCGTGGGTTACGCCGTAGGCCGCGAGCTTCACCGGATCGAGCAGCACCTGGTACTGCTTGACCATGCCGCCGATGCTGGCGACTTCGGCCACGCCGGTCACGGTCTTCAGCTCGTAGCGCAGGAACCAGTCCTGCAACCCGCGAAGCTGCGAGAGATCGTGCCGGCCGGTGCGGTCGACCAGCGCATATTCATAGACCCAGCCGACCCCGGTCGCGTCCGGCCCGAGCGCGCTGCGGGCGCTGGCCGGCAACCGACCCTGGACCTGGTTGAGATATTCGAGCACGCGGCTGCGCGCCCAGTAGAGATCGGTGCCGTCCTCGAAGATCACATAGACGAAGCTGTCGCCGAAGAAGGAATAGCCGCGCACCGTCTTGGCGCCGGGCACCGACAGCATGGTGGTGGTGAGCGGATAGGTGATCTGGTTCTCGACGATCTGCGGCGCCTGACCCGGATAGGAAGTGCGGATCACGACCTGCACGTCGGAAAGATCGGGCAGCGCGTCGATCGGGGTCGAGCGCACCGCCCACAGGCCCGCGCCGACCAGCGCGAGCATGCCGAGCACGACGAAGAAGCGGTTCCTCACCGACCAGCGGATGAGATGGGCGATCACTGGCCCGCCACCTTGGTCATGCGCCGCACGGTCGGCCCCGCCGGTGGCTGGTCGAAGCCGAAGCGCACGTGGTCCCCCGTCTTGAAGCCGCGTACGATGCCGGGATCGGGCAGCGCGAAGGTCATCGTCATCGCCGGCCAGCCGAGCGCGGGGACCGGCTCGTGGCTGAGCGTCACCGAACCGGGAGCAATCCGCTCGATCCTTCCGACGGTTTCGTAGAGCGCGGGCCTGGATGCGGGCTTGGTGGCATTCGCCGGCGCACCGCCGCCGATGGGCCGCGCCTCGATTCCCGAAAGGCTCGCTTCCGAATCGATCAGGAACTGGCCGGAGGCAACGACCTTCTGGCCGGGGGCGAGGCCCGCGAGCACTTCGGTCTGGCCGCCCGCATCGCGGCCGATCCGGACCTCGGCGGGATGGTAGCGCCCGTCGCCAGCCGCGAGCATGACGAGCGTTCGCTTGCCGGTGCGGATCACCGCTTCGCTCGGCACCAGCAGGGCGGATCGGGCATTGCCCCCGAGCGCCACGCTCGCGAACATGCCGGGCCGCAACCGGCCGCCACGGTTGGGCAGCTCGATCCGGACGGTGAGCGTCCGGCTGTCGGCCTGCGTCGTCGGCAGGATCGCGATCACCCGGCCGGCGAAGCTCTCGCCCGGAAAGCCGGTCAGGGTTGCGCTGGCGCTCTGGCCGATGCGGACTTCGCCCGCCCGCGCCTCGGGCACCGCGGCGTTGAGCCAGACGGTGCCGAGGCCGTTCACCTGGGCGAGCGTCCGGCCCATGCCGAGCGTCACGCCGGCCCGGGCGTCGAGCGTCTGGATCACCCCGGAGATCGGCGTCGTGATCGTCACCGTGCCGCCCGGCCGGCCGCTCCGCTCGACGCTGGCGATGAGGCCGTCGGACATGCCCATCAAGCGCAGGCGCTGGCGCGCGGCGGCGGTGAGATCGGGCTTGCCGAGCCGCTTGACGCTCAGGAACTCGGTCTGCGCGCCGCCCCACTCGGGCAGCAGCAGGTCGACGATCGGGGCGCCGGCGCGGACCACGTCACCCGGCGCGCGGGCATAGACACGGCTTACGAACCCGCCCGAGCGCGCCTGGATGATCGCGATGTCGCGCTGGTTGAAATCGACCGTGCCGGTGACTTCCAGCGTGCTCGCAAGGCTGCCCATGCGGGCCTCGGCCACGCGCAGGCCGAGGCTCTGGCGCGCGGAGGGATCGACCGTCACCCCGGGCGCCGCGCCGGCACTTTCGCCGTCGGCATATCTGGGCACAAGCTGCATATCCATGAACGGCGACTTGCCGGGCTTGTCGAACTTCTGGTTGGGAAACATCGGGTCGTACCAGTAGAGCACCTTGCCCGAGCCTGTGCCCGCCTCGCCGGACGCGGCGGCCTGCGGTTGCGGCGACCTGTGGCCCGCCCAATAGCCCGCGCCACCGGCGGCCAGCGCGACGACAAGGATCGATGCGCCCCAGCGCACTGTGTCCGACTTGAGCGTCATGGCCGCTCCTCCCCATAAGTGATGTTGATACGGACCGCGTCGCGCGCGACATCGGCCTCGCGGTTGAGCGTTTCGACCTCGGCCTCGGCGAGCGCCAGGGTCGAGAGCAGCGCGGTTCCCAGGTCGAGCTTGCCCGCGGCATAGCTGTCGCGGTCGAGTTCGGCGCGGCGCCTGGCGAGGGGCACCAGCGTCTCGCGGGCATTGCGCAACCGGGAGAGATGCATGGCATGGTCTGCGAGATCGGCGTCGAGTTGCGCCACCAGCTCGCGGCGGATCGCCTCGCGGTCGAACCGACCCCCTTGCACAAGGCTCTCGCTGGCAGCGATCCTGGGATTCTGGCGCTTGCCGGCGAACATTGGCAGGTCGATCGACACGCCGACCGAGGCCATGTCGCCGTACATGGGATCGCGCCGGCCATAGGTGACGCCGACCTTCCAGTCGGAGCGCTTGTCGGCGCGCGCGAGGCGCACGTCCGCTTCGGCGACTGCGATCCGCGCGTCCTGCGCGCGCACGGCGGGAAGCGCATCGATCCCGGCCCGCAGCCGGATCGGATCGACATCGAGTATCGGCGGGTCGCCCGTCGCCTGCGGGTCGGGGTCGCCGGTATAGCGCGCGAGCCGGGCCCGCGCCTGCGCCACCACCGCAGCCATCTCGGCGCGGCGATCGGCGATGGCGGCGCGGAGCTGGTCGGGCTCGAGCGCCTGGCTCGGGCGCGCGCTGCCCGACGCCAGGCGTGCGGTCACGGTCTTCTGCAGGTCGTCGAGGCTGGCATCGAGCAGGTCGAGCTGCCGGAGCCGGCGTTCTCCATAATAGAGATCGACCCAGGCGAGGGCGGTCTCGAGCCGCACGTTGCGGCCTTCGACCAGCTCGCCCGCCTCGGCGATACCGATATCGGCCGCGGCGCGCGCGGCGCGTGCATGGCGCTTGGCGAGATTGGGGAAGGTCTGGCTGAACCCGATCGTCGCCATAGTGAAATCGTCGCGCGTGAAGCTGCCGGCATTGGGGCCGCTCACCGGGAAGTTCTGCAGGCCCAGGTCGAGCGTCGGATCGGGCAGGCGATCGGCCGCGACCGCCGAAGAGCGGGCGCCGGCTGTCGCCGCCGCGCGCGCCTTGAGGCTTGGCGCGTTGGCGGCAGCGAGCCTCACTGCCTGCTCGTAGGTGAGCGGGCCGGCCGACACCGGCACGGCCCAGGCGCTCGCAAGCGTCGCACCGATAGAGAGCAACAGGCGTCGCACAGCGCGCCTCGGCATCATGATCATGGATATCATCCCCTCATGACAGAGGCGGCGCGCCAAGATGTGACGCGCCGCTCCGGAGCGGGTTTAGCCCTTGTCCGACCTGACTGCGCCGCGCATGCAGTCGGCGGCGCTTGCCTGCATCATCGCGCAATCGCAGCTGGCCATGTCCCGGCTGTCGGGCACCCATATGCGGACACGCGCAGGGCTAGTCGCCCGCGGACCATATTGCGGCGCCGACCGCCATTCCCAATGGCCTTGCGGCGTGCGGCTCGCGTCGGTTGCAAGCGCAGGCGCGGCGAGACCGAGGGCCGCCACAAGGGCGGCCGGAAGTATTTTGGTCATCACGAAAACCTTTGACTGAAAAGAAGGAAACCGGGCTGCGCGCATCGATCGATGCGCGCAGCCCGTGCTCGTTCAATCAGGCAAGGCTGGTGGGAGGATCCGGCTCGGGCACAACCGCCTTGCCGGTCAATATCGTATCGGTCGTCCAGAAGCTGGGCGCGTCGTAGAGACGCGCAGGCGCAATGCCGCCTGTCAGGTCAGCTGCGACCAGCGGGATCACGCACCCCATCGCGGCGATGCAATCGAGCGTCAGGCCCTTGCAAGGCTTTTCGCTGGGCGCAGGATGCTGCTTGGCCATCATCGCCATGCAGTCCGCATCCATGCCCTTGGCCAGCGGCGCGCCTGCCGCCTCAGGCACGCTGTGCGCGGCCGCCATCTGGGCTCCGAAGAGACCGGACAGCGCTCCGATGACGAGCAGAAGCGCGAGCAGGCGTTTCACGAACGACTATTCTAGCGCGCTGGAACCGAAGTTACAAATGGAGCTTTCCCCTTAGTGCCTTGCGAACACGCGCTGGCCAGACGGGCCGAATGCTACCACCTGATAGGACTGTGCCGGCTGACTGGGGATCTCCATGCCCGGTGATCCCAAAGGCATTCCCGCAACGGCAAGGCCAGCCACCCCGCGCGGGCGCACTGCCAGAACCCGCTTGATGTCATTGATGGGCACATGCCCCTCGAACACCATGCCGTCGATCACGGCGGTGTGGCAGGAGGCGAGACGCAGCGGCACACCATGCGAGCGCTGGAAGGAAGATCGCGAGCGGTCGTCGACGATCGTGACGGAACGCTTGAACTGTGCGCGGATCTGCGCGGCCCACTTTTCGCAGCAGCCACAGCCGGGATCGCGATGCACGAGGATCGGCGTCGCAGAGCTGGCCGCTGTCGCCATGAAGATGGCGGCCAGCGCCGCGATCGCCTGCTTCTTCATCTTTCGAATCTCAAGTTCCTGCTTCGGTCACTGTGTCCGCTTGCCATGCTCACGCAGCCAGGCTTGCAGTTCGTCGATTTCGCGTCGCTGTTCGGCAGAGCTCTTGGTGGCCATGTCGCGAACCTTGGCGTCGCGCGTTTCGCGGAGCACGATCTGTGACATGGCGATCGCGCCGCGGTGATGCTCGATCATCTTGCGGGCCCAGGTCTCGGTCGCATCGGTGCCAACGGCCGACATCATCTTACGATGCATCTCCATTTCGGCACGCGGGTATGGATTGGCGGGTGTCGGTTTCATCATGCCCGTGTCGGAGTGGCCCATCTTGCCATGATCCATGCCGTGCATGGCCTCCTGGGCGAGGACCGGGCCGGCGGCCAGCAGTAAGAGGGGAGCGAACGCCATTCCTGATCTTTTCATCATCGTCTCCTTTGTTGCCCCTAGGTAATACGCACCGTGAAGGCGGAGCCCTCACGGTTGGGGGGAAACGGCGTAACCCACCACATCTGCAAAAGGTGCCCGGAACCAAGTGGGCGCACCCGGACAGATCAGTTGCAACCAATGCTGGACGACGCCCACCGAGGAGGCGGCAGGTGCCATCCGTTTGGCGAGGTACGGACAAATCAACGACGGTCCCGGGGGATCTACTCAAACCGACAGTCGCTGCGAACAATACGTATACCGAGCTTGGACCAGGGACCATACTCCTGAAGGCGAAGAAACAAAGTCTTCCCCTCGAGAGATCGAGCGGCAGTGTTCAACACTTCTCAGAGGAGTCCAAGATGATCAAGAACTCCATCATGGTTGCGCTCGCCGGCATCTCGATGCTCGCAGCGGTCCCTTCATTCGCTCAGGGTATCGGACATACCTTCTTCATGCGCGGCTCGATCGTTGACACGGGCAGCAACGGCACGGTCGTCTGCATCGGCAAGGCCGATGGCGCCGAGGTCGGCCAGAAGCTCGAGGTCTATCGCGTTGTGACCCATCCGGGTCCGTCCAAAGGCGTGGCGCCGACTTATCACCGCCAGCTCATCGGCCATGTGACGATCGATCATATCTTCGATGATCACTTCGCGCACGTGTCCGTCGCCGACGGCACGCCTGCCAAGCACGACATCGTCGAGCTTCGCAAGAACTGACGAGCCGGTGGCCCGGCGGCACAAGCTGCCCTGACGCGAGACGTCGGGGCAGCGGGCTGGCGGCGGCAACGGACCGTTCGGGGTCAAAGCGAACCGCTTGACCCTGGACCATGGTCCAACCGGCATGATGATCGAGCGGATGACATGGGCAATTTCAAGATCGGCGAACTGGCCGCCGCTGCGGGCGTGGGCCGCGACACGATCCGCTATTATGAGCGGATGGGTTTGCTGCGCGAACCCGCGCGCACGGCGGCGGGCTACAGGCTCTACGACGCGACCGACCTCGAGCGCGTCAATTTCATCCGCTCGGCGCAGGAGCTTGGCTTCACACTCGAACAGGCCCGGCAGTTGCTGGCGCTCAGGGCGTCGGACACCGCGCATGCCCAGGCCGTGCTCGATATCACGCTCGCCAAGATCGCTGACGCCGAAGCCCGGCTCGAGCGCCTGTCCGATATCCGCGACATGCTGCGGATGCTCGCCGACGAATGCCCGGGCGAAGTGCCCGTCTCCGATTGCCCGATCCTCGCCTTCCTGACGGCGCGGCGGAAAGACCAGCAGCATAACAAGAAACATCAGGCAGCGCAGGACGAACGATCACCACGAGCGAAAGGGGTTTTGTTATGAAGAAAATGCGTTTGATCGGCGTCCTCACGCCGGCGCTGCTTCTGGGCGCCTGTGTAACCACGCGGCCGACCTCGGCGCAGGTCGAGAGTTGCCGGGCGATGGAGGGCAATATGGGTCTCCAGACGCCGCATGATCATGGCGAGATGAAGGGGCAGGGGCGCAACCCGATGAACCTCTCGCACGACCGGTGCCTTCAGATCCTGCGCAACGCGCAATGATCCGGTCCGGGCGCCAGCCCTGGCGCCCGGACACAGTTTTCAAGCCAAGGAGCAAGCTATGATCGACCATGCGAAAAAAGCCCTTCCGCTTGTCGGCGGAAGCCTGTTGCTGGCGCTCGCGCTTTCGGGCTGCGACCGCCAGGCCGACCAGACGGTGCCGCCCGCGGCGAACAGCGTCGCCGCCACCCCGGTCCTGACCGACAGCGGCAACGCTGCAGACGCGGCGCCGATGGACGCGATGAGCAACCAGGCCGAGATGGAGCGGCATCACCGTCAGGCGATGGACCATGACGCGATGCGCGCCGGGGCCGGCAACCAGACCGCGCCGGCACCCGATCCCGCGCCGGGCAATTCGGCGATGCCGATGAAGGATATGTAAGCGCGCTGAAAAAGGGGATGAGGATGTCCAGGCGGATCAGCCTTCGACGCTTGAGCCTCGGCTGCGCAATCGCTCTCAGCCTGTCCGCGGGCGCGGGCGCGCAGGAGGGCGAGGATCATGCCGCGCATCATGGCGCAGGCATGCCGGCCGGCGGGGGCATGTCCGCACCGGCATCGTCGGGGTCGTCGGACATGGCGAAGATGATGAACCCCATGATGGATCGCATGATCAATGGGGAAGGGGAGAATGAGCACGGCCACGAATCGCGCCGGACCGGCTTCATCTCGCAACTGCTCGCCTTTCCCGCGCTCGACGAAGCGGCAAGGCAGCGGGTCGCTGCGCAGGCTGGCGAACGGGTAAGCACGGGCCTAGCGATGATCAACGCCGCCTCGGCCGACGGCGCGCGTGCAACCACGGTCTCGGCCCGACTCGATGCGGCGCGCCGCCTGCGCGAGGGAACCGACCTGTTCCGGTCCGGCACCGCCGCGCAGGGCGCGATCGGCGGCTTGCAGCCGCCCCGGGAGGTCGGGCTTGCCTGGCTGCGCGATCAGCTCGACATCGACCAGGCCGCGCCCGGCCATGCCGACCACTGGTTCGGCATCTCGCCCTCACACCTCCTTCTCATGCTCTTCCTGGGGCTGGTGAGCGCCACGCTGATCGCGCTGCAGATCTTCCGCCTCCGGCGGATCGGGGCGATCGCCGGCGGTGTCGCCACCGCCAAGACCTCGGAAAAGCCGGAGCCGAAGGCTGTCCCGCCCGCTGCGAAGTTCGCGCCCGCACCTGCCCCCGTTGCCGGCAGCGCCGGGCTCGCCTCGAGCAATGCGGCCGCGCCCGCGGGAGCTTCGCTGCGCAAGCCCAAAAGCTGGGCGGGGCAGCTGCGCGTGGTCCAGATCGTGCGAGAGACGCCGAGCGTGCTGACCTTCCGGCTCGCGGACCCGGCCGCCGACCGGCTGCCGTTCGACTTCCTGCCGGGCCAGTTCCTGCAGGTCGAGGTAGAGCCCGAAGCGGGCAAGACCGCGCGCCGTTCCTACACGATCGCCTCTTCGCCGACCCAGCGGGCCTATGTCGAACTGACGGTCAAGCGCGAGGAGCAGGGCGTGGTCTCGCGATACCTGCACGACAAGGTCGTCGCCGACGATCTGCTGAAGGTCAGCGGACCGTTCGGCGCCTTCACCTTCACGGGAACGGATGCCCAGAGCATCGTGCTGATCGCGGGCGGGGTCGGCATCACCCCGATGATGTCGGTGCTGCGCTATCTCACCGACACCGCGTGGAAGGGTGATATCTTCTTCTTCTACGGCGCACGGTCGACCGAGGAATTCGTGTTCCGCGACGAGCTCGAACGGCTCGAACGCCGTTTTCCCAACCTCCATGTCGTCGCCGCGATGCAGCGCGCGCCCGGCACCGTCTGGATGGGCCCCGAAGGGCCGATCACCCGCGAGATGATCCTGGCCGCGGTGCCGGAGATCGCGAGCCGGCGGATCCATATGTGCGGCCCGCCGGCGATGATGGGCGCGATGCGCGGCGTGCTGGCGGAACTCGGCGTCCCCGAAGCGCAGCTGCACACCGAGGCGTTCGGTCCGGCCTCGCTGCCGGCCGACCACGAGGATCTCGAGGTCAAGCCCGCGCCCGCGCCAGCAGCTAAGCCGGCCCCGAGCGCCGAGGTGGCACCGAGCACGGTGACCTTCTCCGTGTCGGGGGTGTCGGCGGCTTTGCCCGCGGACGAGACCGTGCTCGAGGCGGCCGAGGGCGCGGGCGTCGAGATCTCCTATGCCTGCCGTGCGGGCACATGCGGCGCCTGCGTCGTCAAGCTGCTGCAGGGCGAGGTGACGATGGAGGTCGAGTCCGGCCTCGCGCCCGCCGACAAGGCGCAGGGCTATGTGCTCGCGTGCCAGGCGAAGGGCACGGGCACGCCGCTCGTGGTCGAAGCCTGATGCGCGAACGCAGCGACATCGCCGTCGGCCTGCTGGTCGCGTTCCTGCTGCTGTTCCCGTTCGGCTACCTCGTGCATGTGTCACCGCGCTTTCCGGGCAGCCTGGCCGGCGGGATCATCGGGATCGCAGCGCTCGTGCTGATGCTGCTGACGCTTCCCTATGTCGCGGCCAAGCATATCGCCTGGGTCGACAAGGCGCTCTCCCGGCTCGTCAGCAAGCCGACCCTGCTCGCCATCCACATCTATGCCGGCGTGCTGGCGCCGATCCTGGGTCTGGTCCACGCCGCGCACAAGCTCGAAAGCCCGGTCGGACTGCTTCTGACCATCCTTCTGCTGATGACGGTCATCACCGGCTTCATCGGCCGCTACCTGCTTGCCCAGCTTGGTCGGGCGCTGCGCGGACGCAGGTCGGAACTGGCTTCGCTTCGCGCCGCCTTCCTCGAGGAGCCGGCCGCGCCGACGCAGGCCGATACCGCAGCCGCGCCGCTGTCGGGCTGGAGGCGCTATCTGTTCGTCGCCGGGGATGCGCCCGCGGGCCAGCACCCCCAGGACAAGGCGGGGATCGCCGCGGCGCTGGCCGATACCGAATTCGCGATCCGCGCCGAAGAGGCGACCAACACCCTGTTCGCGCGATGGCGGTTCCTGCACATCCTGCTGGGCTGTCTCATCTTCGCGCTGCTCGCGCTCCACGTCGGCGCGGCGATCTATTACGGGCTGCGCTGGCTATGAGCTGGCAGCGTCTTTCCTACGCCGTCTTCATCGCGGCCCTGCTGGTGATGGTCGCCGCGGTCGCGATCCGGATGCGATCGGACGCGCCGAGGGATGCCGGCCTGGTGGCGCAGCTCGTAGCGCCCGGCCCGCTCTCGAGCGCCCACCAGTCCTTCGCCGGCCAATGCACGGCCTGCCACACGCCGGGCAAGGGCGTCGAAACCCGGACCTGTCTCACCTGCCATGCGGGCACGGATTTCGGGACGAAGCAGTCGACGCAGTTCCACGCGAAAGCGACGCAGTGCACCTCCTGCCACGTCGAACATGAGGGAGAGCGCGGCATCATCCGCATGGATCACGCCGCCTTGCTCGACATGGCAAAGTGGCGGCAGCCTTTGGCGGGCATGTCGACAAACACTCGAAGCCTGACCCCCGAGACCGCGCTCAATTGCGCGAGCTGCCATGCGTTCCGCGATCCGCACCAGGGCCTGTTCGGCACCGACTGCGCGAGCTGTCACAAGACCGACAGCTGGAAGATCGCCAATTACCGCCATCCATCGGTCAATTCGACGCAGTGCGCCGAGTGCCACAAGGCGCCGCCCAGTCACTTCATGGAGCATTTCAGCATGGTCTCGCAGCGCGCAGCCGGGTCGAAGGCGCGCGTCGACCAATGCTATGCCTGTCACGCTACCGACAGCTTCAACAATATCCGCAAGCGAGGCTGGTATGATCACCATTGAGGTCGACTGGCTGAGCGCCTTCTTCCGGCTCGCGGTGATCGGCCTGGAACTGGCGGGCACGCTGACCATCCTGGTCGGCGCGGGGCTCGCAACCTTTCTGTTTGCGCGGCGGGCGAGGGCGGGCGACCGAACCGAGGCCTATAGCGCGTTCCGATCGGCGCTCGGCCGCAGCATCCTGCTCGGCCTGGAATTTCTGGTCGCCGGCGACATCGTCAAGTCGCTGGTGATCAACCCGACGCTCGACGATCTCATCGTGCTGGCCGGGCTTGTGCTGGTGCGGACCTTCCTGAGCATCTCGCTCGGGGTCGAGATCAACGGCCACTGGCCCTGGGAGGAAACGCGGATGGCGCGGGAGAAGGCGCGTGCGGCGTCGGATGGGTCGCCGGCTACGGCTGAGGCCGCCGGATGCGGCACAGCGCTCAAGCGATAGCAGATGGAAGGCGCATCATGATCGAGAGACGCGAATTGCTGATGGCGGGCGCCGGCCTTGCCGCCGCCGGAACGCTGGCTGCGCCGGCGGCGGCGCAGCAGCATCGAATGGAAGGGATGGCGATGTCGATGACGGACTGCATCGACGATTGCGTGGCGTCTCACCGCATGTGCCTGGAAACCGCCGCCTGGCTGACGAAGCAAGGCGGCGCGTCAGCCACGGCGTCGCTGATCGCCATGCTGAACGACTGTGCGGAACTGTGCCAGGCGACCGCCAACTCGATGCTGCGCGAATCCCCGCTCCATACCATCCTGTGTCGCGCCTGCGCTGACGCCTGCGAACGATGTGCGCGGGAATGCCTGAGCCACGTCGTGGGCGAGCGGATCAAGCGTTGCTCGGCTACCTGCAAGGATTGCGCCGCCAGCTGTCGGATGATGGCGGACATGGCCAGCTGAGTGTCCTAGAACGCGCCCAGGCGTAGTGGGGTCAAGCAGCTCCGGCACGATTGAAGCGATCCGTCGGCTCCACGATGTGGGACCGCTGCGAAGCTGGGTCGTACGGGCGCGAAAGCGGGACTGGTTAGGTATCGGCGGTAGCGCTTTTAGACTAGCCAGGCAGCGATCGCGCCAACCACCGACTTGGTTTCGGCAACGTCGCGGACTCGAACGGTATCCAGCCCGAGGTGCTTGGCCGGATAATCATTTCCGCCCGGGAAGATCGCGTCACCGAAGAAGATCATCTCGTCGAGCGCGACGCCGGTCTGCTCGGAAAGGCGCTTAAGGCCATAGGCCTTGTCTATCCCTTCGCGCGTGATGTCGATCGATGTCGCCCCGCCGATATTGATGGCAAAGCCTGGCAGCAACGGCTGGAGCAGGGCCTGCAATTTCTTGCGCTTGGCGTGATCGGGATCCCACGTGTCCTTGGCCTCGAGCGGCGCCTCCTGACCGAGCGCGGAGAATGTGATCTGGCTGCCGCGATCCTCGATCTGCTCGCCCCAGATGTTCTCGTTTGGATAGCCCGCCTGCTCGACCGCCTTGGTCAGTGCTTCGCGGATGCGCTGGCTTTCGTCGCCGGTGAACAGATCGGCATAGATACGCGTCCATTGGCCGTCGGCGTGACGATAGAGCTTGGTGCCCGTGGTCGGCTGGATGATGAAATTGTCGAGCCGCGCCCGGGCGGGCATGCGCGACACCACCTGTTTCTCGAATTGCGGCCAGTCGCCTCCGGAGATGATCGCTACCATCGTCACGTCGAGCAGGCGGGTAAGCAGATCCGCCATTTCATCGTCGAGCGGCTGCTTGCTGAGCGCGAGCGTTCCGTCGAGGTCGAAAGCGGCCAGTCGCTTCATGATGATCCTCCCACAAGCGGCAGCAGAAATGCGTCGATGGCATCGGCGATGCCATCTTTGTCGTTGCTGGTTGAAATGTAATGCGCTGCGCTACGGATCTCCTCAGGCGCCTTGCCCATGGCGTTCGTTAGTGCAACGTATGGCCCGCCCCGTCGGCAAGCGGTTTGTGTTGGATGTACTGAGCAGTCTGCGAAAACGTATCCGGCCTTTCGATGCGAGATCGTTGGCCAAGATGGAGATCCGCGCGTCCTGGTCCTCATAAAGGGGCCGGCATCGAGTGCCATTTTGCGCCATAGGGTTCCAAGACACCGGTCGACTGTCAGGCCATCTGTCACTTACCTCCCGCAGACGTCATCCAGTCGGTGCGAGGTGCATCGACCGAACTCATTCAGGCCGCTTGCGCAACCGGATTGAAGGTGCGCTCGTGGCGGAGCAGCGCCCAGACTATACGTGCCATCTTGGCAGCCAGGGCGACCACGACGGTGTTGGCGTGGGAGCGCGCAAGCAGACCGCGCAGCCAGGCGCCAAGGCGTGTGTCACTCTTGCTCATCGTTGGTAACGACGAACGCGCTCCCTGGATAAGGATCTTGCGAAGATAACGGCTACCGCGCTTGCTGATTCCCAGCAGTCGCGGCTTGCCCCCCGTTGTCGCTTGTCGTGGTACCAAGCTCAGCCACGCGGCAAGATCACGGCCACGCCCGAAAGTGCGGGCATCGCCAACTGCGGCCACAAGCGCGGTCGCATTAAGCGCCCCGATGCCGGGTATGGTCAGCAGGCGCCGCGTGCGCTCGTCCTCCTGCGCCGCTTGGGTGAACTCGGCATCGAGATCGCCGATCCGCTCGTCGAGTGCGGTCCAGCGCTGCCGCATATCACTTACAAGCCGGTGGATGCGGCAGCCAAGCACTGGCTCGTCTGCGTCAAGCAACTCGGCAAGCCGGACGGCGAGCTTTGCACGGCCTTGGGGTACGATGTGGCCACGTTCCAGAAGCAGGCTCCGAATCTGGTTCATTAGCGAAGTGCGTTCACCGACGAGCTGATCACGAATGCGATGCAGCGTCTGCATGTCCAGCTGTTCTTCGGACTTCAGCTCGACAAATCGCATAGTCGGCCGTGTCGCAGCTTCCGCGATCGCCTCGGCATCGCGGTCGTCATTCTTCTGGGCCTTGACGTAGGGGCGGACATACTCAGGTGACATCAAGCGAATGGTATGTCCCTGCCGCTCCAGCGCACGGCCCATGTGATGCGCACCGCAGCAGGCCTCCATGGCCACGACGCACGGCGGCAGAGTGCCTGCATATGCGATGACCGTCTCGCGCCGCATTCGCCGGCGGACGACGACCTTCCCGGTTGCATCCAGACCAACCACGCTGCAGCTGTTCTTGCCCAGATCTACTCCAAGAACCGATACGTCCATGACCGTCGCTCCTTCCTAAATCCCTCCCGCTGCTACGAGATGATAGCGGTTCGGTTTAGGGGCGGGCCATCCATAAAGGGGGAGCGACTTGAGGAAAAAGTTGGGTGAAACCCGTAACGATCATTTCAAGACAAACGATACGTAGCATGGTCGTGTCCCACGGGGTGGTGTAGGAACCGTCGATCCTCGGCAGGACCGGGTTCGGGTCAGGCAGCCAGGGCTGGCAGGCTGACGATTGGATTATGGCTCACCGAGCCGAGGGTTTCCAGCGTCATGTAGCGTCGGGATACCGCCCACTCATCGTTCTGCTCCAGCATCAGCGCGCCGACGAGACGTACGACGGAGGCATCGTTCGGGAAGATGCCGATGACGTCGGAGCGGCGTTTGATCTCTTTATTCAACCTTTCCAGCGGGTTGGTGGAGGCGATCTGCGCCCAGTGGTCCTTCGGGAACGTCATGTAGGCGAGCACGTCCTCGCGCGAAGCGTCCATCATGTCGGCGAGCTTCGGGAACTTCTCGCGCAGGGCATCGGCAACCTGTTCCCACTGCTGGAGAGCCGCCTCGGCCGTTTCCTGCGCGAAGATGGTCTTGATCATGGCGATGACGGCGGGCCGCTGCTTGGGCGCAGCATGGGCCAGCGCATTGCGCATCCAGTGCACCCGGCATCGCTGTTGGCTGGCGCTGAACACCTTGCTCGCGGCGGCGCGCAGCCCCTTGTGATCATCGGCGATGACAAGCTTCACTCCGCGCAGGCCTCGGTCGGCCAGAGAGCGCAGGAAGGCTTTCCAGAAGGGCTCCGCCTCCGAAGGGCCGGTGGCGACGCCCAGCACTTCGCGGCGGCCATCGGTGTTGACACCAACGGCGATTATCGCCGCCATCGAGACGATCCGTCCGCCCTCACGCACCTTGAGGTAGGTGGCGTCGATCCACAGGTAGGGCCACTCGCCCTCGATCGGCCGCGTGAGGAAGGCGTTCACCCGCTCGTCGATCTCGGCGACCAGGCGGCTGACCTGGCTCTTCGACACATCGCTGGCCCCCATAGCCTTTACCAGATCATCGACCGAGCGCGTCGAGACACCGTGGACGTAAGCCTCCTGGATCACCGCCGCCAGAGCCTTCTCTGCGGTGCGGCGCGGTTCCAGGAAGCTGGGAAAGTAGCTGCCTTTACGCAGCTTCGGAATCGCCAGTTCGATCCGCCCGGCGCGCGTATCCCACCCACGCTCGCGGTAGCCATTGCGGTGGTTGAGCCGCTCCGGGCTGCGCGTGCCGGCGCGAGCACCGGTCTTCGCCTCGATCTCCAAATCCATCATGCGCTCGGCGGCGAAAGCCAGCATCTCACGCACCAAATCACTATCAGCCCCTTGCTCAATCAGCTCAACAAGGGCCATTCTGTCGTCGGTCATCGTCTTCTTCTCCAGATTCGAGTTCGCATCCGAACCCTACCAGAAGATCGACGGTGGCCACCCTCTCAGGGAAACCTTCCTACACCACCCCGTGGGACACGACCACGTAGCATCGTAGGAATCGCCCAGGTTTCAGCTATGCTGAGCGGCATCTTATTCTGATATCGAACGACGAATTCGACAGCCGAGGACAGTGAGACTTGCAGGTGAGACGCCAGAAGCAGAGACTGCGCGACTTGATGGGCGCGTGGTCGCCTGAGGCCGTCTTCAGCAAGACCGGGAAGTTTCGCGTAGAAAGCCTTCGGAAGACCCTCACCAATTTGCAGGATCGCGCGCTGGATCTGATAGTCGTTGTCGAGTAGCCATTCGGCTGCGGCGCTGCCGCGCTGGTCGGCTTGCGTGGCTGCCTGGCGGGCTCGAGCCAGCCAGTCTTTCATGGCGTCGAGATGCGCCCAGATGGGAAGAGGCGCTGAGCGACCGATCAATCCTGTCAGCTGATGGCGTGTGGCGGTCTCGTCGGCCGCCCCCGAAATAGGGTCGGTCCCCTCAATATCGGCCATGATCAGGCTTGGGCGGCGAGGGGTAGCCGGAGGCAATTATGCCCTACGGCGATCTGCGCTTTTCCCGAGCGGATTGTCGCAGGCGTTACGAGCATTGGTACATTGCAATGCGTCATCAGGTAGGAGGCGACCGTTCCATAGGGTACGTCGGAAACATGCCGATGGCTGTGGCCGCGCGCGGGCAGGACGGCAATATCGGCCCTCTCGCGCTGAATAAGATCGCACAGCACCTCGCGTACATCCTCGCCACGGATCGAAATCGTACGCATTCGTAGACCGGACGCCGAGAGGTTGGATTTCGTTCGATCCAGGTAGCTGCGTGCTGCTTGCTCATTTCGCTCTATAAGGGCTTGTTGAAGCTTCTTGTCCTCGACTTCCAGGGGCCGTGCCTCGATCATCTCGGGCGTAGGGACGACATGGACGAGCAGGAGTTCCGCTTCCGAGGCCTTCGCAAGACGCACAGCTAGGGGCAGCACGCTCTCAGCCCAACGAGAGCCGTCAAGCGGCACCACAACCCTTCTGTAGGGCGCTGCCGGAAGCGGGGCCTCTACCGGTACGAGCAGGACCGGGGCTGGCGTCTGCATGAGCACCTTGTGCACGGTTGCCCCCATGCCCGGGCGACCGGCCTCTTGCCTGCCTCGTCTTCCCAGTACGACCATGCCGTCGTCGCACTCTCGGACAAAGCGGCAAATTTCCTCCGCGGTTTGGCCTTCGGCCAATTCGATGGAGGTTTTGGTTGGAGGTGCGCTGGTCGCGGCGGCGCATCGATCGAGGGCGCGCAGGGCTTCGCGCCGCCGGAGGTTACATTCAATCGGGTCTGGACGAGAGCGCGTCGAGCCCTCGCCGTCAAGTACTTGTAGCAGGGTAATAGGGACGTCGAGCGTTGTCGCGAGCGCACGAGCGTGTGAGTAGATCCACGCATCATGATCGGAGCAATCGATACAGGCGACAATCCCGGACTGCGGTCGGGGGGACGCCTGCGCCAGAGCTGGAAATGCTGAAGCGGCTGATATCAAATGCTCCTCTTGCCTTGGATCTCCATCGAATTCGTGGCGGCTAGGACAGCGGGAACAACCGGCATTTCGGCCTGGCGTCCCCTCCCGTAGGGGTCACCAGAACGCTTGAAGCGCGCGGAATCTCAGGATTCAGCCCTTTTTTACCGCTGCTTGTACAGTAGACTTGTACAGCGAGACGGTATGAAAAAGACAAAAACCCCAGGACTCTACGTTCACCAAAACGGCGTCTATTACCTGCGCCGAGAGATCCCCGAAGCCCTGCGCAGCCAGTTCGGCGGCAAGTCCGAGTGGAAACAGTCGCTCGGCGTTCGCGACTATGAAGCCGCAAAGCAGCTGTTCGCGGCCGAAGATGCCAAGTGGCAGGCCCGAAAGAAGGTCGCCCTCGCCGCCCTCGGGCCGGACGCCGCGCCGATGACGGCCGAGCGAGCAGCGGACATCGCGGCCGAGTTCCTGCTCGGGAATCGGCGCGATGCTGCTTCGGTCAGGAAGGCGTCCGACCGCGCGGCCTTTGCGCTCGCCTTCGTCGCGGGCCACATCGAGATCGAGCAGACCGCCAAACAGAACCAACTGGCTGACGACGTGGAGTTCGGCCCCGACGGGACGGTCGCGGACGCCCGGGCGATGCCCTTCCCCGATCCGATCGAGGCGTTGCGGCAGGAGTTCGAACGCGGAGATTACAGCCGGGCGAGCATCATCCTTCCCGAAGTGCGCGAGTTTGCCGGTTTGCCCGACAAGCAGCCCGGCCGCCGCGAATCGCGTCTCCTCGCAGAAGCCTTGCTAGCCGAGCTCCTGAAGCCCGAGGTTCACAAGAATCCCACCAGCGTCGTGCCGGCCACCTGGGCTGCCCAGCTGGCGGCAGCGCCGCCGCCGGCCTGCGGCACCATGCGGGACGCCTATGAGCTGTGGAAGGAGTTCCAGGGCCCCAGCAGCCAGACTGCAGGCGAGTATCTGGTGGCCGTGAATCGGTTTCACGATCTGTTCGGCGACATGCCTCTGACGGCCGTCACCGCGCGGCATGGCCGGATTTTCCGCGACGCTCACATGGCGATCCCGGCGTACCTCACCAAGGATGAGCGCAGGCTCTCCTTTCACGATCTCTACGTCCATTTCGACCGGGTCGGACGCGAGGACCGTCCCGCGCTCTCGCCGGCATCGATCAAGAAGTATGTCGGCGGCCTTTCGGCGATCATCTCCTCTGTCCTGGAAGAATATGATCTGGACGGAAACCCGATGGCTCGCATCCGCATGATCGGGGAGAAGCGCGGGCGGGTGGTCGCCCAGACGGAGCGTCGACCGTTCACGGACGCGCACATGCACAAGATCTTCGCCTCGCCCATGTTCACAGGCTGCGCGGGCGAGGCGGATTTCCGGCGCTGCCTGCCGGGCGAGGAGGTCTATGCGGACGATCTCTACTGGGTGTTCCTGCTGGCGGCTGCCACCGGAGCCAGGATCGAGGAGCTCGGCCAGCTCCTTGTCAGCGACGTGAGGACCGAGAAGGGCATCCACTATCTCTGGCTGGATAACCTGGGGGATGATCAGGAGCTGAAGACCGACAGCTCGAGGCGCCGGGTGCCCTTGCACCCGAAGCTGATCGAGCTCGGCTTCCTGGAGTGGGCGCGGCGGGGTCGCCAGCCGGACCAGCGGGTGTTTCGGGACGTGAAGCTCAATTCCAACGAGAAGCTGACGCACAATCTCAGCCGGCGTACCAACCGCTATCTCGACCGGATCGGCATCGATGAACGCAACTACGTGTTCCACAGCTTCCGCCACAAGTTCAAGGACGAGTGCCGGGACGCCGGGATCTCGAAGGAGATCCATGACCAGCTGACCGGGCACTGGAGGCCCGATATCGGCAGCAAATACGGCGATGGCGCACCGCTCACTCGCCTCGCTCGTGAGGTGGCCAAGCTCGAGCTGTCCTACTTCCCCGCGCCGGTGGCTCGGCGGGAGGCCGCCTGACGAAGATGCGCGGCGAACAGGCGTTCGCCGCTCACAAGTGGAGCAAATGAACAAGCGGGAAGCTGCGACTTCCTGAAGAGATGAAAATCGAAGGGAAGCCTAGGAGCCGATCAAACGGATCGGCTCCTCTCCAGCAAGAGGGTTTTCCCTGATGAACTATACCGAACCGCACTATGAAGGCTCGCGCACGTCCTCCAGCGTCCTGCGCCACACTCTGAAAATCCTGCCGCACCCGATGGGCCGCGCCGTCGCTTATGGCCTACCTGCCGGATCCATCCGCCTCAGCCAGGCTGGACTGATCCTCGCCGCCACTCCCTGTACCTATCCGCTCTTCCGCGAGGCGATGGAGCGTGCGGCAATGAAAACGGGCTGCGACGTCCTCCTGGCGCGGCACGGCCTCCATCCGGAGGTTCTGGATCCGGTGCTGTGGGATGCGGTGATCTGGAGCGGCGATCAGACGATCATGCTCCCCGATCTCATTCTTTATTCGGGGAATGGCGACCATTGGCTCGTGCCGTCCCGCAAGGGCGCCCACGTCCGAATGGCCGCTGATGGTCTGCATATCGAGGCGGAGCCAGATTTCGTCACCTGGCAGGAGCGCTGCGACGGCGTGTGCCGCGCGGCCAAGGAGATCATCAAGGCCACGCGCGGAACGGAGGTGCTGTGATGCCGGTCAGGAAGCACAACGCACCGCCAGGCCTCGATTACGATCCGATCACCGGCGAGGAGCAGAACATCTCCTATGGGGTGGTCGGCGCCGATGCTGGTCAATCTCAGCCGCGTCGCAGGCTGGAGGATGTGATTGGTCGGCGCCTCTATCCGACCGACAGGCCGGCTGTCGGCACGAAGTGGAACGATCCGACAGCGGAGCGGTGGGATGTCCTGCTGCCGCGGGGGGCGCCCGATGAATTTCGCGATCCCCAGCGAATGTGCGAGGCCTTTCACATCAACGACGATGGAGCCATCAAGCACCTTGCAGCCGTGATGACCTTGAAATTTCCGGAGGCAGACAGCATACCTTCCGAGATGCGCCTGCACGAGGTCTGGGAGCTGTCGCGAGGCTTCGGACTCCTGCTTGCTCTCCAGCTCGAGGTGGCGGCTGTTGCCGTTCTGCATGTGCCCGGAAGGCATTGGGGGCATGGTGTGCCCCACTGCCATCTGATCTGCCCGGTGCGGACGGTGCGACCCGGCTCGGGCTTCTCGACGTTCGTCATGCCCCTCATCAACGGTGAGGAAGGCCGCTACCGGCTCGGCAGATCGAGGCGATCCTCTTCCTCGTCGCGCACGTAGATCGGGGCAGCAAGTCCGGCATAGACCTGTGGTCCGGCCCGGCGATGCAGATGCGAATGATACCAGTATAACGAAGCGCGCTGGCGTAGTTCGAAGGACGGGCTCCAGCGCTCACCGGGCCGTATGAGCTGGTGCGGCCCGCCATCCGCTGTGGCGGGAAGTTCGAAACCATGCCAATGGACGGTCGCATCTTCGGCAAGCTTGTTGTCGATGTGAAAGCGAACCTGTTCGCCGCGGCGCATTTCGAGGGTCGGGCCGAGATAGGATGCGTCGATACCGATCGTCGGAGACGGAGTGCCGGGCACGAATTCTTTCTCGCCCGGTGTCAGGGACAGGCGAAAGACACGCTCGCCCCGTTCGATCGTTCCTGCTTGTAGCGGAGGAATAGCAAGGGGACTGCTTGCGCCTGATCGATCGAGCGACATCTTGCCTTGCGTGTCGCAACCCAGCAGCGGCAGCGCCGCGAAACCCGTCGCCGCGAGGCCGGCGCTTTTCATGAAGTCGCGGCGATCCTGAAAGTTGGGCCTGTCGATACCTGGCATATTCACCTGTTTTCGCGTGGGAGGCACCGGCGCAACCGAGCGCCTCCCACCCACCGTCCTATCGCGGCGTTACCGAGGTAACGACGCTGCCTTCGGTTCCAGTACGAAATTCAAAGGCTATCCCCTCACCGACACTGACCTGTTCGAGGATTGGTTCGTCGGCTTCGAAGGCCATGGTCATCGCGGGCCATCCGATACTTTCGACCGGACCATGCTCGATGGTCACGGTGCCCGCCTCGGAATCGATGGCTGTTACCGTTCCCTCCGCGCTGGCGCTCTGCTCGCCGCCGGTCTCTTCCGCCATCGGCATTTCGCCTGACATGGGCATGCTGTCCGAGTTCGCCATGTCGTCAGACATCATGGTCTCTGAGCTGTCGTCTGCAGCGTCGCAGGCTGCAAGCGCCAGCGGTGCCGCGAGCAGGATCATGTAGGTTGGGGTACGCATTCTTCTTCTCCTTGAGAATTGGCCGATTTTTCCGGACGGGGGCGCCGCAACAACAGATAAGCGGCGGGAAGCAGGAACATGGACAGGAGCGGCGCGGTAATCATGCCGCCGACCATCGGCGCGGCGATGCGGCTCATGACTTCCGAGCCCGCGCCGGTGCCGATCAGGATCGGAAAGAGACCGGCAAGGATGACTGCGACGGTCATCGCCTTGGGCCGCACGCGCAGGAGCGCGCCCTCCCGGATGGCCTCGTCCACTTCTTCGGCGCTCAGGTCAGCTTGTCGCCGTTCCAGTGCGGCTTTCAGGTAGATCAGCATCACGACGCCGAATTCGGCGGAGACGCCGGCGAGCGCGATGAAGCCTACCGCAGTCGCCACCGACTGGTTGTAGCCCATCAGATAGAGCAACCAGTATCCGCCCGTCAGCGCAAAGGGCAGCGTGCCCATGATCAGCAAGGCTTCGTCCCAGCGTCGGAAAATGAGATAAAGCAACAGGAAGATGATCGCGAGCGTCGCGGGAACCACGATCTTTAGTCGCTCATAGCCGCGCGTCAGATATTCGAATTGGCCCGCATAGGACAGACTGACGCCGGCAGGCAGATCGACGCCCGCGGCGACGGCCTCCTGAAGATCGGCGACCACCGAAGTAAGATCGCGGCCCCGGACATCGACATAGATGTAGCTGGTCAGACGACCCTGCTCGCTCTTGAGCATCGGCGGACCGTCGCTGACGGCGATACGGGCGACAGTGCCGAGCGTAATCTGTTGGCCGGACGGCGTCAGAACCGGCAGGGCCCTGAGTTCATCGACGCTGTCCCTGATTTCGCGGGGATAGCGCACATTGATCGGATAGCGCGCCAGCCCCTCGACGGTCCGTGCGACATTGGCGCCGCCTATTGCACCAGAGACGATCTGCTGGATGTCGGCAATGTTGAGTCCGTATCGCGCGGCCGCCATCCGGTCGATATCGACATCGACATAGCGACCGCCCGACAGCCGCTCGGCCAGCGCGGAACTCACGCCAGGCACGGTCTTGGCGATACGCTCCACATCGAGTGCAACGCGTTCCAGTTGATCGAGATCGTCGCCTGACACCTTGACCCCGATCGGGCTCTTGATTCCGGTCGCGAGCATGTCGATCCGGTTGCGGATCGGCGGCACCCAGACATTGGCGAGGCCCGGCACCTGGACGACCCGGTCGAGTTCCTCGACCAGCAGATCGGGCGTCATTCCCTCGCGCCATTCTTCGCGGGGCTTGAAGCGGATCGTCGTTTCGAACATCGTCAGGGGAGCCGGATCCGTCGCCGTATCGGCGCGCCCCGCTTTACCGAACACCGTTTCCACTTCCGGGACCGACTTGATCAGGCGATCGGTGCGCTGCAGCAGCGCCGACGCCTCGCCGGGGGAAAGGCCGGGCAATGCACTCGGCATATAAAGCAAATCGCCTTCATCGAGCGGCGGGAGGAACTCGCCGCCAAGCCGGGTGAAGGGGATCGCGGTGGTCAGAAAGATCAGCGCCGCGATCGCCAGCGTTGCCTTGGGGCGCCGCATGACCCAGTCGAGCCCCGGACGATAGATTTTCGTCAGCCAGCGGTTTAGAAAATTGGAATCTTCCGAAGGGATCTTCCCACGGATCAGCCAACCCATCATCACCGGCACCAGCGTTACCGAAAGAATGGCCGCGGCAGCCATCGCATAGGTCTTGGTGAAAGCAAGCGGTGCAAATAACCGCCCTTCCTGCGCCTGCAGGGTAAAGACCGGTAGGAACGACAGCGTAATGATCAGCAGGCTGAAGAACAGCGCCGGTCCCACGTCCTTCGATGCATCGGCGATGATCCGCCAGCGTTCCTTCACCGCGAGCACGGTATCGGGATTCTCGTGTTCCCATCGCTCGAGATGCTTGTGCGCGTTCTCGATCATCACAACGGCGGCATCTACCATCGCACCGATCGCGATGGCTATTCCACCCAGCGACATGATGTTGGCATTGACGCCCTGGAAGCGCATCACGATGAAGGCTGCGAGCACGCCCAAAGGCAGGGTGATAATGGCGACGAGTGCCGAACGCGCGTGCCAGAGGAACAGTGCGCATACGAGCGCCACGACAATAAACTCTTCGATAAGCTTCGTGGTGAGGTTCTCGATCGACGCATCGATGAGCTGGGATCGGTCGTAGGTCGTGACGATCTCGACGCCTTCGGGAAGGCTTGCCTGCAACTCATCGAGTTTGAGTTCCACGGCCTGTATTGCGCTTCGCGCATCCGCCCCCTGGCGCAGGACGATGATGCCGCCGGCAACCTCGCCTTCGCCATTGAGCTCGGCGATGCCTCGGCGCAGTTCGGGGCCGACCTGGATCGTCGCTACGTCGCCCAGCGTGACCGGAACGCCGCCGCTCACCGCGCGCAGCGGGATCGCCCTGAAATCGTCGAGGTCGCCGAGATAGCCCGAGGCACGCACCATATATTCGGCTTCGCCCATCTCGACGATCGAGCCGCCCGCTTCCTGGTTGGCGGCCTGGATTGCGCTCACGATCTCGGCGTGAGTCACGCCGAGCGATGCCATCCGGTAAGGTTCCAGCACGACCTGGTATTGCTTGACCATTCCGCCGACGCTGGCGACCTCGGCAATGCCGGGAATCGTCTTGAGCTCGTAGCGCAGGAACCAGTCCTGCAGGCTGCGCAGTCCGGCAAGGTCGTGCCCGCCGGTCCGGTCGACGAGCGCATATTCGTAGATCCACCCCACACCGGTTGCATCGGGCCCAAGCGTGCTCGTGACGCCATCGGGCAGGCGGTTCTGCACCTGGTTGAGATATTCGAGCACGCGCGAGCGTGCCCAGTAGAGGTCGGTACCGTCCTCGAAGATGATATAGACATAGCTGTCACCGAACATCGAATAGCCACGGACGGTTTTCGCCCCCGGCACCGAGAGCATGGTCGTTGCCAGGGGATAGGTGACCTGTTCCTCGACGATCCGGGGGGCCTGACCCGGATAGTTTGACCGGACCACAACCTGCACATCGGACAGATCGGGCAACGCGTCGACCGGCGTCGTGCGCACCGCCCAGAAACCGGCCAGCGTTACCGCGACGGCGGCGAGAACGATAAACAGGCGGTTGGCGATCGAGGCATCGATTATCCGAGCAATCATTGTCCGGCCCTCGTGATAGACTCGATCCGGGGGCCGGCATCCTGCTGGGTGAAGGTGAAGCGCACCCTGTCTCCCGTCTCGAGCCCGCGCATTTGCGCCGCGCTCTTCGTGCGGAAGGTCATGGTCATCGCGGGCCAATCGAGCCGGGGCACAGGACCATGCCGCAGCGTCACCGAACCATTGGCGATCGACTGGATCGTGCCGGTGGCACCGAAGGTCGCTGGTGCGTCCTCGCCGCCGGTGGAAGCGTCATCTGCCTGATCTATCGGACGGACGTCCAGTCCGGTGAGGCTTGCTTCGGAATCGAGCAGGAACTGACCCGATGTCACGACCTGGTCGCCTGCCGACAGACCGGCCAGCACTTCGGTCCTTCCACCCGCTTCGCGGCCGATCCGGACCTCGGCGGGCATGAAACCGCCCTCGTCCTGCTTCACCATCACGATGGTTCGACGTCCGGTCCTGATAACCGCTTCGGACGGTACCAGCAGCGCGCGGCGTGTGTCCGGGGTCAGCGAGACCTGTGCGAACATGCCCGGCTTGAGGCGCCCGGATGCATTGGGCAGTTGCGCACGAACGGTGATCGTACGGCTTGCATCCTGCGCGCTCGGCAGGATAGCGATGATGGGCCCGGAGAAGCGTTCCTCGGGGAATGCGGTCAGCGTCGCGCTGACAGGTTGCCCGACGCGGACAGTCGCCGCCTGCCTTTCAGGCACCGCGGCTTCGAGCCAGATCGGTGAGAAACCGGTTATCTCGGCGAGCGTCTGTCCGGCCATGACTGTCATTCCCGGACGCACGCCGAGCGATGTGATGGCACCTCCAATCGGCGCGGTAACGGTGATCGTGGACTGCGGACGTCCATTGCGCCCTACCGATGAGATCAGGCCTGGAGGCATGCCCAAAAGGCGCATGCGTTCGCGCATGGCCTGCGCAAGTTCTTCATCACCGCTGTTCAGGACGGCCAGATACTCCTGCTGCGCTCCGCCCCATTCGGGAACCAGGATATCCGCGAGCGGCGCGCCCCGTCCAACGACATCGTCGGGCGCGCGGCCGTAGGTTCTTTGTACATAGCCTCCGGCACGTGGCTGGACGATCGCGACGTCGCGTTCATTGTAGGCCAGAACGCCTGTGACGGTTATTTCCGGCTCGAGGACGCCGTACTCGGCTTCAGTGGTGCGGATGCCGAAATTCTGCACCAGGCCGGGATCTATCCTGACGCCTGCAGTGGCCTCCTCGCCCGCGCACTTGGGCACCAGCTGCATATCCATGAAGGGCGACTTGCCCGGCTCGTCGAAGTGCTGCCCCGGCACCATCGGGTCGTACCAGTAAAGGACCTCCTCGCATTCGGTCGCACTGCCGCCCGCGTCGCTTGCACCACCCTGGCCTTCGCCGAGCTGCGAGAGACCATAGCCGGCGGCAAGACTGATGAGCGCGACCGTGCCTGCCATCATCCAGGATTTCTGGCGCGGCGACAGCCTGTCCCACGCGGCTCCCATTGCGGGTCTCATCGGCCATACTCCCCATAAGTCAGTCGCAGGTTCGCGGCGGCCTCGACGGACGCCTCTTCGCGTTGCAGAATTTCCACCCGCAGCATGGCGAGCGTTTTGATGGCGTCGATGATGTCGAGCAGATCCGCGCGGCCTGCGGCAAAGCTCGCGCGTTCGAGGTCCACGCGGCTTTCGGCAAGAGGGAGCAGTTCGTCCGTCGCGCGCTGCCATTGTCGATAAGCGCTGCGCCATGCGGCGAGATCGGTCTCGAACTGGGCTTCGAGTTCACGGAGCCGGTCTGCTCTGGCCGACTGCGCCGCCGCCGCCTCGGCGTCGGCGGCGGCTACACGCGGGTTTTGGCGCCGGTCGGCGAAAATCGGGAGCGTGATCGAACCCATCACCGAGACGACATCGCCAAAGTCGGGATCGCGCCTTCCATAGCTCACATTGACGCCGAAATCCGGACGCCTTTCCGATCGGGCAAGATCACTTCGCGCTTCCGCTTGACGAACCTGCGCAAGCGCCACGACAAGTTCCGGATTGCTTTGCAAACTTGCCCGCAAACCTTCGGGATCGAGATCGGGCGAAGGCGTGGTTCCGGTCGCGATAGCGTTCGTCAGAGCGGTATAGCGCGACAGCATGGCTTGCGCGGCCTCTCGGTCGGCTTCAATCTTGGTCCGCATATCTTCGACCTCGAGCACGGCACGGCGTATTTCGAGACTTTCGGCGGGTCTGGCCGAACCGGCGGCTACAGAACTGCGCGCAAGTGGCACGAGCCCCCCGATTTCAGCAAGCGCATCGTCGGCCACGGTCAGAGCCCGTTGGGCGTAAGCCAACGAGATCCATGCCTTTCCTGCGCTGACGCACACCCTGTAACGGGTTTGAATCAACTGTGCTGCGGCAAAGTCGATGTCGGCGTCCGCCATTCCAGACCGGGCCCTGCGCTTTGCGAGATTGGGAATCTCCTGTTCGATTCCGACTTGGATCTGCGTGGGAAGCTGGCGACCCAGATCAAACGCGGCCGGCCCGCTTACCGGCAGGTTCTGGATGCCCGCGCGAAGGCGCGGGTCAGGCAGTTCATCGGCAGCGTCGGCGATCTCGCGCCGGGCGTCCAGTCGCAGCTCGCTTGTTCGAACCTGCGGCTGGTCGCTAGCCGCTGCTCGCAAAGCTTCTTCATAGCCCACCGACTGGGCATTACTTGCCGGCGCAATGGCCAGCAGGACCGGAAGCGCGGTCCAGCATACTCGTTTCATGATTGTTCATTCCGCAAAAGGAGCGCGTCAGGCACGCGTTCCGGATCACCGGCCCGCGTCGAGCGCAGGCCGTTCATCCAGAGGCAGGAGCGCGCAGGCTTAAGCCTGCACGCGGGTCATGCCGGAAATTGCGGAGGTGGCGGTTCTGGCCCCAGCCTTGGGGCGGCGAGCGAATTGGAGATCAAACCGCTGAATTGAGCAGCCTGCGCCGGTAAGTCTTCGGAAAGGGTCGCATCAGCGCCGGGAGCGAGCGGCGCAATGCACCCGAGCGCCACCAGACAATCCAGCCGAAGGTTCTTGCAAGGTGCGCTGCCGTCATCTTCCGTGGAAGTCGCGCCCGCCATCGTTTCCATCTCTGCGCAGGCCGGATCGCCTGCGTCGACGACCTGAGGAAGAGCAGAAGCATGCGCGGCCGACTGGACGAATAGCCCGCAGGCGATCAATAACAGTCCTAGGGTACGCAAGGCTCGCATCACACTCACCTAGAGCTTTGCCGCTTTTAAGACAAGGTCATGCAGCCTGCGGAGAGTCTCAAAATTATCGTGACCCCTCCCGATTGTCGCCGTACGTGTCTCGAACATGCCGCCTCCTCCTCAGTCGATTCCCAGTTCGGCTTTCAGCGCTGTCATGCTTTCGAAGCGGTCTTCTTCTGGGCGGGCTATTGCGGGCTTGGCGTTGACCCAGGTGTTCTCGCAGACGAATTCGAGCATCGCTGCCGCAAGATCCGCGTGCCGGCAGCGAAAGCAACCTTCGGCAAGGCGCTCGTCGGAAATGACGGCTTCACCGGTATAGGGTTCGTCCAGGAGCCAGCCCGGTCGCGCAGCCGTCCATTCCAGGCCTTTCGCGCGCTCCAGAAGATCTTCCATTGCGCGCATCTGTGCGAGAATTTTGTGCAAGGCTGGTCTTGCTGTGAGCTCGAACCATGCAGGAACGCTGGACTGCGCCTCTACGAACGCTGCCGATATCACGACGATCCGGGAAATGCCGGTTGCCGACATCGCTTCCACCAGCCTGCGGGTTCCCTCCGTGTAAAGCGGAGGCGGATCGATCGCCGTCGATGGACTAAACCCTATACCGAGTGCGGAAATAACAGCACGGCAACCTTCGAGCTCGCTGCTGAAGTCGTCATTGAGTACATCGCATTGGAAGTACTCGACGTTATCGACCCGGTCCGATGGTTCGGGCAAGGTGTGCTCGAACGCTCGAACCGCGATGCCCTTGCGAACCGCATGGCGCAGTATTTCCGTACCGGTCTTTCCTCCGGCACCGAAGACCGCAATGGGTGCTGCATCGGTCACAGGCTCTGCTGCCACTGTCGTACCTCATTATGAATCTGGCCGCGCGTGCCGGGCCCGTCGTGATCATGGAGCGGGCGCCGACGCACGCTGGCGCCCGCTCGCTCGTGTTCACGCCTCGCTGTTGCCGCAGGTCGTGTACCCCCAGAACCCGAACTCGTCCTTCATCCGAGGTCCGGCGACGATGAGTTCCTGCATCTGCAGGCCCGCGTCTCCTTCGTCATCGAGAAGGCGCGTGCGGATACGAAGCTCACCATTCGCATACTCACCCGAGGCGCTTGCTGTGACAGGGATCAGCTTGCCGTTGATCTTGATCGCGCCGCCACCGCTGTTGTCGTAGACGAACGACGGAAACGCGACCTCAGTCAGGCGAAACTGACACGTGTTCTCGGCTCCCAGCGTGGCGAGGTCCGCGTCGCTCATGGTCTCGGGCAGCATGAGGCCCGGGCTGAGGTTGGCAAGAGCGCTCGCAGCACTCTCTATCGGCGCCGCAGTTGCCGGGGGATCGAGCTGTGCTTCGCGATCATTGCCGACCGCGGTATTGGTGTTGCAGGCCGCCAGAGGGAGGGCTGCAAGCGTCAGGATTGCGATCTTGTTCATTGCTGCATCTCCTCGGGCAGGCGTTCTTCGGTGCGCGGACCGTTTTCCTCGATGTCCTGGATGAGATATTTCATCTCGGCGATCTCGCGCCGCTGCGCGACGATGATGGCCTGCGCGAGTTCGCGAACCCGCGGATCCTTCAGGCTCGCCCTCTCGCTAGTCATGATCGCGATCGAGTGGTGCGGGATCATCGCGGCCATGTATTCCGTATCGTCCACCGTGGTCTGGCTGCGTACGAGCCATAGCGCGAGCGCGAAGACGACGGCTCCGACACCCAAGATGATGAAGTTCTTGGTCCGGTCCTTGTACATGCCCCACATGAAGAGAAGCATGACCACCATCATCATCGCGCCCATGACGAACATCATCCAGAAGCGCGTCTCGCTCCAGAAAACGTCGTCCATGTCGAAGCTGTTGGCATACATCAGGAAGAACATGATCACGGTCGAGGTCGATACCATTGCCATGAACCGCCAGTAGTTGCCGCCCCCTCCACCTTTTTCGTGTGCATCGTGCCTAGCTTCAGCCATATCAATTCTCCTTTTCGCTCATGGTTTGATAGACATATTGGGCGGTGCAACTGATCATCAGGAACCCGGTAAGGGCGGCGATGCCGGAAATGGCGCGCATGTGCCCGGCGGGCAGAATATCGCCGAGACCGACCGTCGAGATCGTGATCAGCGCGAAGTAGTAATAATCCATCCAGCTGTTGATGACGTCCTTCTCGAGCCCGCCAAGGCCCCAGACGGAAGCGAGATACATTCCGCCCGCGAATATGCCGGCGATGACCAGATGGCTGAGAAGAACGAGGCTGGAGCCTGCAAGCAGCGGAAATGGCGTGGGTCCTTGCCTGGCGGAGAAACGGCTTTCGCCCCGCGCAGCATCAACATGTGGAAGTAGAGAGAGATCGCGAACAGCGCGAAACCGAGAAGCAGTGCCCAAATCATAGCGAGACCCAACCCAGGGCCTTGGCACCCATCCAAAGACCCATACCGATCATGAACAGGTTCTCGGTCAACGATACGAAGCCGAGCGGCACGTTGCTGCTTCCGCCGACGCAAGCGCATTTCAACTCGCGCTTGTCGATGTAGACCGCCTTGAACACGCTGACCGCGCCGACCGTCCCTATGAACAGCGATACCGGAACCGAGACGATCGGAAGCGCGTGCGCGACCATTAATATTCCAGCCAAACCCTCACCGAACGGATATAGAAATCCATATCGTACCCAGCGTCGCGCCAGCAGATCGTAGTTGAGGAACATGGTCGAGAAGCTGCGCACGTCCTGCAACTTCTGGATCGCGAGCAAGGCCATCGATAGGCTGACAAACCATTCGACCGCTTCCACCGTGAAAATCGTGTCGAAAACGTACCAGCTAATTGCCAGACCCAGGAGGAAAGCGACGCCGAAAATGGCAATGACGGGCTGGTAGCTGGTCTCGTCATCACCGGCTTGCGTTCTTTTCTTGCCGACATGCTCACGGACATCGTCGTAACCTCCGATGCGCTTCCCGCCGATGAAGGTTTGGGGGGTGGTTTCTACCCCATGCTGCTCTTTGAACGCATCGGTCTCCTCGCGCGTTTTCAAATGGTGGTCGTCCACCTCGAAACCTTCGCGTTTGAGCAAATCGACCGTTTTCAATCCATACGGACAAACGTGGTCCGGCATGACCATTCGGTAAACGGTGGCAGTTTTAGTCGTCACGATATGCTCCGTCTTGAATTTCTTTTGATCCGCGAACTTGGCGCCTCGATCCTCGTCGGCTTTTGGTCGCTGCCTTTGCGCTCGTGTTCTACTAACGGGGTCACCGCCTCTCTTCCGCCGGTCTTTCTGAAGCGGAGTCCATCGCTTGCGAACGCCTGGACAAATAGAACCATTCGGCGATGAAAACGGCGGCAATGCCTGCGACCGCATAGGCGACGACCGCAGGGTCGGTTTTGAGCTTGGCGAAGGCAAAAGCGGTCAGGACTACGCTGTCCGCCACGAGTGCCGACCATAGCACCCAGGCACGCGCACCGATCTCTTCCCGCAAACCGCGCAGCACGCCCCAATGCACAAGCATGTCCATTACGAGATAGAAAAATGCTCCGAGCGAAGCGATCCGCGACAGATCGAACAGGACCGCGAGCGTGCCGGCAATCACTACGGTATAGACCAGCATGTGACTGCGGATCGGTCCGCTCATGCCGAAATGGCTATGCGGGATCATCTTCATCTCGGTCAGCATCGTCAGCATTCGCGAAACGGCGAAAACACTGGCGATGACACCCGAGGTCGTGGCTGCGATCGCGATTGCGACTGTGAAATAGAAGCCAAGCTCTCCGAGCGCGGGGCGCGCAGCTGCCGCAAGAGAGTAATCGCGCGCCTCGGCTATTTCTGAAGTGCTGAGGCTGGCGCCGACCGCCACCGCGACGAGAAGGTAGACGACCACGCATACTGCGATCGAAATGATAATGGTTCTGCCGACATTCCGATGCGGATCGATGATTTCGCCGCCGCTGTTGGTGATGGTGGTGAAACCCTTGAAAGCGAGGATCGAGAAAGCGACCGAAGCGAGCAACGCGTCGAGGCCCGAAAGCGCGACCGGCTCTGCGAAGGCACCGCTTGAAAATCCGGTGGCCCAGATCGCCGCAATTGCGAACAGGGCGATGCCGCCGATCTTGATTGCCGACATAATGAGCGAAAACCCGCTGACCGATTTGTTGCCGGCAGCATTCACGAAATAGGCGAAAACGATGAGGGCCAGTGCCGCGACGGAGACCAGAATGCCGCTGCTTTCGAGCCCAAAGGGCCGCAAGGCATAGGTCGCGAAGGTCCGAGCGACCAGGCTTTCGTTGATGACCATCGACAGCGCCATCAGGAGCGATGCCGATGCTGCAACGACGCCCGGTCCGTAAGCCTTCTGAAGGATCATCGCGATGCCGCCAGAGGAGGGCCAGCGGTTCGACATCTTGATGTAGCTGTAGGCGGCAAGCGAGGTAACCAGCGCGCCGACTATGAAAGAAAGCGGAAATAACGGTCCAGCCAGTTCGGCAATCTGGCCGGTCAGTGCGAAGATACCTGCGCCAATCATGACGCCGGTCCCCATCGCGACACCGCCCAGCAACGTTATCGAGCCCGCATTCTCGCTATGTTGATCGTCGCCATCTGTCTGCAAGTCTTTCCCCTGTCTATGTCATCCCGTCCGAGAAGCATCACGACAAGCAGTACGTTGGGCAGAGGTTCACCCCTTAAAAAGATCCAGCATTTCTGACCGAGCTTTTGACTATCGCATTTCTCCTATTTCGTGCGTGCTGCAATCATACAAATTGGAAGGGTCCGGGACTGTGGGGGCAGCCAGCCCGGACCCGGCGAGAAGTTCGACAGGCTTCTGTGTCGCTTCCCGCAATTAGTCCTCATCGCCTGCAACCTTTCATGCCGACGCATGGAGTGGCTTCACCCCCTTACGGAAAGGACGCGAAGACGCTCTGTCCGGTTGGGCCAAAGGCGATGACGTCGTAAGGCTGGATCCGGTTTCCGGCCTCCATGCCGGGCGATCCCAGAGGCATTCCCGGAACCGCGAGGCCGGCAACGCCGGCGGGCCGTTCGCGCAAAAGCTTGGCGACGGCTTCTGCAGGCACGTGACCTTCGATGATGTATCCATCGACCTCCATCGTATGGCATGACCATAACTCTTGGGGTACGCCCCGCGCGGTCTTGATCGCCGCCATGTCGTTGCTGTCGACCGATGCCACCTTCGTGTTCATCCCGTCTTCGACATGGCCTGCCCAGTTGAGACAGCACCCACATCCTGGATCCCGGAACATCGTATAGGTCGCTGCCTGAGCCACGTTCGAACAGGCTGCCAGCACGAGCAAGGCCGCGCCGCTAATCGATCGCCGGAGCAGCGAAGGCTTTTTCAAATTCATTGTGCAATTCCTTTCTTGTATCCGCGCCATAGCGAGATCGTCCCGGTTGCCGTCGGGAACCGTTGGAGCAGGCATGGCTCGGTGAAGATTTCGGCGAACAGTTTTTCGACTTCGCCGTCGGCGCTGGGCTGCGTGTCGCTTATGCCGTCAAGAGACTGGACGGTCGCCCGGAAGAGGCTCCGCATGAGTGGGCTATCCTGCTTCATATAATCGGAGATCAACACGGTTCCGCCTGGCACGAGCAAGCTTTCGATGGTTTCCGGGATTGTCTGCTTCTTGCGCAAGGGGACCTGGTGCAGGACGAGGCTGCTGACGATCTTGTTCGGCTGCCACCCTGCGGGTAGCTTGAGGCTTTCGAGAAAGCCATTGTGCCATTTCACGAGATCGGCTCCCGCGCCAAACTTGCGCCGCGCAAGCGCGAGCGCATCCGGGTCGGGTTCGACACCGATCAGACCCGCTTCCGGACAATCCGTCATCAAGGCCTTGAGAAGAGTGCCGGTTCCGCTGCCAACATCGATCACCCGGTCGCCGGGGACAAGGTGCAGCTCTTCGACAATCCTTTGGCGCCAGAGATGTTCGCGGGTGAACAGACCGATCGCCCGGTCGTAAAGCGGCGTCAGAAAGCTCTTGCCAAGAAGAGGCGTAAATTCGCCGTGATCTTCAGGTGCGGTGATATTGCTCACGAGTTGGTTTCCATTCATCCCGGGTTCGACCCGATTCTGACAGACCCGTCTCGATTACGTATGGTGGTGGACATTCCCTCAAAAAACGTATGGCCCGCCCCGTTTGCAAGCATGATTTTGAGGTGATCTGATCAGTCTGCGTCAACGTATACGGTCTCACGAGCAAGCCCGTGGCCAAGATGGAGATCCGCGCATCTGGAGCCGCAATAAAGACGTCGGCAGCAAGTGCCATTTTTTTGACCGGGCTTTCCAGATGCTGGTCGACTGTCAGGCCATCTTTCCAATCCTTCCTGCAAACAACGTTGGCCTATGCCCAGATGAGCATCAGGCCGATCGGTTCAAACGGCGACGGGGTAGCTGCGTTCGAAGGTTGCGCCCTTGCGCAAAGCGGCCCAGGCGATCCGCGCCAGCTTATTGGCCAGGGCGACCACGGCAGCATTGCGGTGAACACCTCGTTCCAGCATCGCTTTGAGCCATCGCCCGAGCGGTGTGTCACTTCGAGAGATCGAGGGCAGGCTGGCCCTGGCACCATGGATCAGCAGGGTTCGCAAGTAGGTGTTGCCGCGTTTCGAGATGCCCAGCAGTCGTGGTTTGCCTCCGGTGGTATGCTGGCGTGGGACAAGACCAAGCCATGCCCCCAGATCTCGGGCCTTGGCGAAGCTACCGGCATTGCCGACCGCTGCGATCAGCGCGGTGGCGTTGAGCACCCCGATTCCGGGGATGGATGTCAGACGCCGGGCGGCGGCATCATTGCGGGCAAGTTCAACAAACTCGGCGTTCAGGCTCTCGATTTTCTCGTCGAGGTGTCGCCATTCTGTACGAAGATCGCCGATGAGCCGGCGAATTCGAGGGGACAACCCTGCCTCCCCCTGAAGGAGCAAAGCATCAACACCGAGTTCCAGCTTGCGGCGACCAACCGGAAAAATCGTGCCGCGCTCCAGCATGATGGCGCGCAACTGGTTGATCAGGCTCCTGCGCTCAGCCACCAAACGGGACCGGACGCGGTGAAGGGTCTGGATATCTAACTGATCCTGGCTTTTGAGTTCTACGAAGCGCATCGTCGGGCGTGATGCTGCCTCAGCGATGCCTTCGGCATCCCGGTCGTCATTTTTCTGCGCTTTCACGTAAGGGCGAACGTATTCCGGTGACATCAGCCGGATCTCGTGCCCATGACCGGCGAAGAGACGGCCCATATGATGAGCGCCGCAACACGCCTCCATCGCTACAATGCATGCTGGTAGCTTCGAGACGTAATCGATCAATGTTTGTCGGCGCATCGACCGGCGCAGGACAACCGCCCCGGTCGCATCCACACCGACGATGCTGCAAGCGTTCTTGCCCAGATCAACGCCAAGGATCACAATAGACATCGGTCCGTTCCTTTCCCTTCTCAAGCACCGGCATCATACCCGCTGCCGGGGAAAAGGGGCGGGCCATCCTATAAAGAAGTTTAAGGGATTGTGCAGGCGAGCGCGTATAGGACACGTGCAACCCACAGGAGTTTTTCGGATGCGTGACAATCACTCTCTTGATGCGGTGCTCGGAACCCTTTCCGCCACCGGCACCAGCGAGGTCCCCGCGGACTTCATGGATGGCGTTTGGCAGCGCGCCGGACAGCTTGGCGAAATCGCCGACCGACGCCGCCGGACGGCTCTGTTCGTCGGTCTGTTCGTCGTCGGGCTTGGAGCTGGCGCCGGAACGAGCGGTTGGCCCGGCGGCTATGGCACGTCTTCCGCGTCATTTGGCGAGAGTCTTATCCTCGGCGAACAGCTGTCCCCATCGGCGCTCCTCCATGTGGAGCAATAGGGTTTGAAGACGACGCATATCGTTCTCGCGGTGCTTCTCGCAGCACTTGCAGGATGCCTCGGCGCGATTGCCGCGGACCGCTGGGCCAATCACGAGGCTGGCTCCGGCCTCCACGATTTCGTGCACGACGAACTCACCCTGACGGCCGACCAGGAGCAGCGTCTCGATGCGCTCGAGGCTCGTTTCGCTGTCGAAAGGGCACGGCTCGAAGGATCGGCGCGTGCAGCCAATGCCCGGCTCGCCCAGGCGATGGAAACCGAGCATGAGTACGGTCCCGAGGTCTCGGCCGCGATCGACGAGGTGCATGCACGCATGGGCGATCTGCAGAAAGCAACGGTGCGCCATGTCTTCGACATGCGCGAAATTCTCGAACCCGAGCAGCAACGCCAGTTCGACCGCAAGGTCTCCGACGCCTTGACCCGCGACCCTCGCGACTGAAGCGCCATGTCGGGGGCGGGCGACAATCCGGATGAGGCCCTTGTTTCGCAGGCGAGGGCTGGAAACAAGCGGGCTTTCAGCCAACTCGTCGAGCATGAAACTGGTCGGCTTCTCGCGCTCGTGACACGCATGCTTTCCTCTCCTTCTCAGGCCGAGGACGTTGTTCAGGACAGCCTCGCTTCGGTGTGGCTGACGCGCCATCGGCTTGATCCGGACAAGCCGATCGGACCCTATCTGACAACCGTCGTCCTCAACCGCTGCCGGGACCGTTTGCGCAGGCGCAAGGTCGCGGGCTTTTTCGGACTGTCGGGTGATGACGAACTCCATTCCATCGCCGACGATTTGCCGGGTCCTGAAGCGTTGGCCGTTTCCAGGGAAGAGCTCAATCTCGTTCAGGCCGAGATCGCGCGAATGCCTGTAAGGCTGCGCGAAGCGCTTGTGCTCGTGACCATCGAGGGGCGTAGCCAGGCCGAGGCGGCCGATCTTCTCGGAACGACCGAAAAGGCGATCGAAACCCGCGTATATCGCGCGCGCAACAGGCTGAAGGAGCGCTTCGAAAAACTTTGGGGGGTTGGCTGGGCGCGCGCGTAAGTAACGGTAAACGCCAAGTCAGGAGCCCTTTATGATCGCCGTCAATCGACGCAAGTTTCTCGGAGCCGGAGCAGGAGGAATGGGTCTGCTCGGCCTTGCCGGGGCGATGCCTGCCTGGGCACGGGGCGCGGACATCCTCGCAGGTAACGCCCGCAAGGGGCTGGACGAGATATCCGGCCCCAATATCGACCTCACCGTTGCCCGATCGGCCTTCGCGACCGGCAACAGGCGCGGCGGCGCGATCGCCGTCAATGGCACGATCCCCGGTCCGCTGTTGCGATTGCAGGAAGGCACGACCGTCCGGCTCAATGTCCATAACCAGCTCGAGGAAGATACCTCGATCCACTGGCACGGTCTGCTCGTGCCGTTTCAGCTCGATGGAGTGCCTGGCGTGAGCTTTCCCGGCGTCAAACCGGGAGAGACCTTCACCGCCGAATTTCCGGTTCGCCAGTCGGGTACCTACTGGTGGCACTCGCATAGCGGCCTGCAGGAACAGGCCGGGCATTACGGCGCGATCGTGGTCGACCCCGCCGGACCCGATCCGGTCCAGGCCGACCGCGAATATATCGTGGTGCTGAGCGAATTCAGCGAAATGTCGCCCCACACGATTTTCGACAAGCTCAAGAAGGGCGAAGGCTACTTCAACTACAACCAGAACACCTGGACCGACGATTACCCGCTTTCGGGCGAGGATCGCCGGATGTGGGCGAAAATGCGCATGATGCCGACGGACATCCTCGACGTGTCGAGCGCGGCTTATACCTATCTTCTGAACGGCCATGGCCCGCTCGACAATCTGGAATACCTCTTCCGCCCGGGCGAACGCGTGCGGCTGCGCTTCATCAATGCCGGCGCCATGACCTTCTTCAATATTCGCATTCCCGGCCTGCCGATGACCATCGTTCAGGCGGACGGGCAGAACGTCGAGCCGGTGGAGGTCGACGAGTTCCAGATCGGTGTGGCCGAGACATACGACGTCGTCGTGACGCCGGGCGCGCAACAAGCCTACACGCTGGTCGCGGAGTCGATGGACCGCTCGGGCATGGGTATTGCCACACTCGCGAGCGCACCCGGCGCTCGCGCCGCCATTCCGCCGCTGCGCGATCCGCCGCTTCTGACCATGGCCGACATGGGCATGAGCGGCATGGACCACGGCTCGTCTGGCGATGCCGGCATGTCGGGCATGGACCACGGAAGTGGCGGCGACATGGCGGGGATGGATCATGGTTCGTCCGGCCAATCCGAGATGGCAGGCATGGCCGGCATGTCGGGGATGCAGATGCGCGACACGTCGCTTCTGCCGCCCGATGTGAAGGTCGGGCCCGGTCTCGACATGGTCTCGATGAACCCGGTCGACCGCATGGGCGATCCCGGCATCGGTCTCGCCGATGTGCCGCATCGTACGCTCGACTATCGCAAGCTGCGCGCTCTGACTCCACACCGCGAGGGCCGCACGCCGTCCCGGCGAATGGAAATTCATCTGACCGGCAATATGGAGCGCTACATGTGGTCGTTCGACGGCAAGAAGTTCTCCGCCGTCTCAGACGAGCCGATCCGTTTCGCCTATAACGAGCGCGTGCGCGTGAAGCTCGTCAACGACACGATGATGGCGCACCCCATTCACTTGCACGGTCATTTCTTCGAGCTGGTCAATGGCGCGCCGGCCGATCGTCAACCGCTCAAGCACACGGTAATCCTGCAGCCGGGTGGCAGCGCGCAGTTCGACCTGACGGCGGACGAGCCGGGCGACTGGGCCTTCCACTGTCACCTTCTCTACCACATGCATGCCGGGATGTTTCAGATCGTCACGGTCGCCAATCCCGACGGGAGCGAAGCATGAAAATTCGTATTGTCAGCCTGCTCGCATCGGTCGCAGCCGGCTCAGTTCTCGCCTCCCCCGCGGCGGCGCAGCATGCCGGTCATTCGCCGGCGGAGCCGCAGCAAAGCGCCGAGGCGCAGGCTGACGCGAAGACGAAGTGCGAGGAAGAAGCCGAGCGCCATCGCGCGATGGGGCATCCGGTTGCAGATGGAGCATGCGAACCGGCTGCTCAACCTGAAGCCGCCATGGACCGCTCGCAGATGGATCACTCAACCATGGATCATGGTGCGATGACCGCTCAGGATGGCCATTCTGGCATGACAATGCCTGTGGACGCTGCCCGTCCACAGGCATTGCCCGAAAGTCATGAAGGAATGGATCACGGCTCGATGCCGCAGGGCAAGCCCGCCGAAGGCGCGATGGATCATTCGCAGATGAATCACGGCGAGATGGGTCAGGCGGAGGCCAGTTCGTCGATGGACCATGGGCAGATGGATCACAGCCAGATGAACCATGGGGAGACGCCTTCGCAGGACAGGCAGGGCATGGACCATTCGGCGATGCAGATGGGCTCGGACGATGATATCCCGCTGCTGCCGCCTCCTCCAGAAGCAGGGAGCGGCCCAGCGCGCGCGGCGGTCGCCATCTGGGGCGAGGAAGCCATGAACGAAGCGCGCCGCGAGCTTGTCCGCGAGACCGACGGAGGAATGCGCTTCTGGTTTCAGGGCGACCGGCTCGAGTACCGCGCCCGCGAGGGGAAGGATGGATATCTGTGGGACATCCAGGGATATTATGGCGGCGACATCGACAAATTCTGGTTCAAGTCCGAGGGTGAGGGCAGCTTCGGCGAACCCATAGAAGGCGCCGAGGTCCAGGCGCTCTGGAGCCGCGCCATTGCGCCCTTCTTCGATTTCCAGGCGGGTGTTCGCCAGGACCTGACCGGTCCGGAACGCACGCACGCGGTTATCGGTATCCAAGGGATCGCGCCTTACCAGTTCGAGGTCGATGCCGCGGCCTTCGTCTCCACCAAGGGCGATGTGACGGCGCGTTTTGAGGGCGAACTTGATCAGCGCATCACGCAGCGGCTGATCCTTCAACCGCGTGCCGAAATCGCACTTTCCGCTCAGGATATTCCCGAACTCGGCATTGGCGCTGGCCTCGACCGGATCGAGGCAGGTCTGCGTCTTCGCTACGAGTTCGCACGCGAATTCGCGCCCTATGTCGGCGTTTCCCAGGAATGGCGCATCGGCGACAGCGCGGATTTTGCGCGGGCCGCCGGAGAGGATCCGAGCGTCACCAATTATGTCGTCGGTGTGCGATTCTGGTTCTGAAATCTCAAAAAGGATAGAACTTCCATGACCAAGACTTTGACACGCATCGCGGCGACTGCGCTTGTTGCCACGCTGATACCGCTGCCAGCCTTCGCGCAGCAGATGGACCACTCTTCCCATGCGAACCATCAGATGCACGCGATGGACGCTTCGGCGGACGATGTCGCGGGCGCTGAAGAAACCCTCAAGGCCTATCGCACCGCTCTTGAAGCGCGCGACGCGCAGGCAATGCGCGCGCTCTTCGCCGAGGACTCGGCGATCTTCGAGAATGGCAAGGCCGAAGGAAGCTTTGCCAATTACATGGAGCACCATTTGGGCCCCGAGCTCGACGCGATTGTGAGCTTCACCTTTACCGACCCCACGCTGACCGTCACCCGGATGGGGCACATGGCCCATGCCTATGAGACGTATGGCTATCGCATCGAACTTAGCGATGGCCGGGTGATCGAGCGCGACGGCGTGGCGACATCGGTGCTTGCTCACGATGCGGACGGGTGGAGAATCGTCCAGTACCATTCCTCGTCGCGCGCGCCGCGCAACTGATTACGGCTTTCGAAGAGGTAGCACCGGTTGGCAACGCCGTCGCTGAAGCTGCGCCTGCATGTGCTCGGCAGCAAGATCCACAAATGGCTGGCGATTTTCGTCGGTGTCCAGGTTCTCTTGTGGATGGGAACCGGCGCCCTCATGTCGTTTCTCGACCTGGAAGAAGTTCGCTCCGAACATGTCGTTTCGCGTGAACAAGAGGCGCTGCCCGCCGATGCCCCGCTCCCGGCCTGGGTCGCAAACGACGGTACTCTTGCAGCGGTAACGACACGTTCGCTCGACGGCGATGCCGTGACCGAGGTCCGCAAGGTTGACGGTAGCGTGAGCCTCCACGATCCGGTGACTGGGCGTAAACTCTCCCCCATCTCGGCGGCAACGGCAAAATCCATCGCCTTGCGCGCATGGACCGGGCCGCGCACGACCATCGAGGCCGCACGGATCGTCGATGACCCCATCGGAACCGAGTTTCGCGGCCCTTTTCCGGCCTGGCAGGTCACCTATGCTGACGAGGCTTCGACGCGCATCTACATCGATGCCGCCAGCGGCACGCTCGGGGCAGCGCGCAGCGATACATGGCGCCTGTTCGATTTCATCTGGGGCCTCCACATCATGGACTGGACCGAGCGCGACCGCATCAACAGTTGGTGGCTGCTGCTGTTCGGCATTGGCGGCACGATCATAGCCCTGTCGGGTTTCGTCCTGCTGGCGAACCGGATGCCGAGGCTGCGCCGCCGCGCAAAGAAGAGCAAGCTCGCCTGAGCCCATGGGGCTTATTCGCGTGGGCGAACGCTTTACCCTCGTTCGCCAGGCCGAACGCGGCCAGGAGCCGAATGCGTTCGACGATCGCGATGATGCCGCCAGCAAGCGTGACCACCCGGGCGCACTTCAGTCGCGCTGAACTATCAAATTAATGCGAGGGGCACGCGGCTGCCGTGCGTATCAGGCACATAGGTCGCACTTTAACTGCAGGGTCGGGAGACATACGAGACATGAAAGCCCCCTCATTTCTGGCGCTGCTCGCCGCAAGCCTGCTCTTCGTCGGACCCGTTCAGGCTCATGGCGACGAAAAGCACGGCGAAGAGGCGAGCGCCGCGCCTGCTGCCACCAATGGCGATGTGCACGACCAGGCGGCCATGGCGCAGATGGGCGAGACTGCGGATGCTGGCGAGTCCTCCGGCGCGCACGATGAAGCGGGCGCAGCCCATGACGAGGCCGGTGGCCATGCGGATGAGAGCGAAACCGGCGTCATGGCCGTACTGAAAAAGCTGCATCCGGCAACGATCCACTTCCCGATCGCCTTGTTTTTCATGGCTGCGGCCACCGAATTGTTCGTGATGCGCCGGAAAGGAGCGGGCCTGGAAAGTGCGGTGCGCGTACTCGTCTACGGCGGAGCAATCGGCGCAGTCGTCGCAGTTCTGTTCGGATGGATTCACACCGGTCTGTGGTTCGGCGGCGATACTGTCATGCAAGTCCATCGATGGACCGGTATGCTGATCGCGGTTCTCGGTATTGCGATGGCATACCTTGCGAGCAGGCCGAGCCAGAGCCGCGCATGGTTGCGCGCGTCGATCTTCTCCATGGCGGCACTCGTTCTCATCCAGGGGTTCCTTGGCGGCGAGCTCGCGCACGGACCGGACCATCTTGGCGTTTCGTGGCTCTGAAGGAGTTGAATAACATGCGAATT
The DNA here is from genome assembly GCF_018417475.1 of Novosphingobium decolorationis. Lineage (NCBI taxonomy): Bacteria > Pseudomonadati > Pseudomonadota > Alphaproteobacteria > Sphingomonadales > Sphingomonadaceae > Novosphingobium > Novosphingobium decolorationis. The sequence goes on along the minus strand of NZ_CP054856.1, from coordinate 2,258,591 downwards.
CTGAAATCGAACACCGCGATAGCATTTCTCGCGACCGCGCCATTGACGTTCGCTCTCGCCGCTTGTGACCAAGCGCAGGAGAGCACACCGGCTGCTGAGGTTTCGCCTATGGGCGGAACTGCGGTGATGCCTGGCACGGCACCCGAGGCGGGTCTTGCAGACCCGGCAACCTCTCCCTCCGAAAATGAGGCAGCGGCCGCACGTCAGGACGCTCTTTCGACAATTGGCGCCGCCACGCCTGCGTCACGGCGCGCTGTCCCGCCCGCATCACGCGCAACTGCCACACCCGCAGCGCCAGCAACGCGCACGCAACCCGCGAGCGAGGCGACCCCGCCCGCCGATCCCCATGCGGGCCATGACATGTCCTCGATGGCCGATCACGACATGGACAGCATGTGATCGGGCGCGTTCCCCGGTGACACGGCTATTCAGGAGATACCCTGGGCAGGAAACCGCAACGAACATCGCAAGATCAGGAAAGGACGGCCCCGCCTCCCCCCGAAGCCCTGCGGGTCGCAGGTGCCCCCAAGGGGCCGTCCAGGAACCCCACGTGAAGCCCAACCCGACTCGCGGGGTTCCGCTTGCCCGGCTTTGCTGTCCCGGTGCCAGGCGCTTGCCGGCATGGCATTGTGCTATGTGAGCAGCGCGCAGAAAATCGCCTCGATGATTATGAAAGCAACCGCATCTGTCGGAATCGGGAAAAGCCGGAGCGTTGTCGGCTTGGGAGGACGAAGGTAAGCGGTTCACTTAGCGTCTATGGATTGAGCCCGAAGTAGAACGGCCGCATTCGTCCAATCGACGAGCAGAGTATTTCATTCGATCTCAGACGCAAAACCAGCGCGCGACCGATATCGGGCCGTGAGTTGCCAGGCAGCTTATATATTGCAGAGAGTACCAAAGCCGACGTTCGAACCAGCGGTACTGTCGATGTAAACGCGAGGCTCTACTAGCCGGCAGAATGGGGCGGTAGCGGAAAAGCAGGTTTTGGCAAACGGACGCGACGGGCGAGAGGGTGCAGCGGCAATGTTTCAACCACGCTGTAGAGCCACGGCAGGCGCGGAAGGCTTAGTGCCCGAATTCTCGATCGGCAATGTCACAGCAATGACACGCGGGGCTAAGGAGCCTGCCACCAAGTCGGCGAGACCGGCACATTGGCGGCGTGCAGCTCGGTGACAAGCTTGCGCTGCCATCCTTCCTGATCATCGAAGGGCACGTAAACGATGCCATCATAGTCGGAAGGCCGTTCGACGTTCGGCGGAACGAGCGCGCAAACGCGATCGGCGCCGAGCTGGCCGATGAAGAAGCCCATCTCGAAAATCACGTTCTGGCGCGGGCGCGGCGCGGGATCGGCGGGCGCCACGCCGGCCGGCAGAAGCCCCGGACGCAACTGGCCCAGATCATCGGGCGTCATCAGGATGACAGCGTAGGCGGCGCCATCGGCCTCCTCCTGGAACTTGGTGAGGATCGACCGACCCTGATTGGGGCGCTCGCTCAGGATGATCACGCCGAGGCCGACACGGGTTTCTAGGAACCGCGCGACCGCATGTTTGGCGGCCTCGTCACGGCCATGGACGAGAAAGACCTTGGCTGGCACGACATCAACGGCGGGCGCGGCTTCCGGCTCGGCCGGCGCTGCGACCGCCTCCGGCGCGGCGTCCGGGATCAGCCCCTTTTGGCGCAGGATGGCGTAGAGATCGCCTGCCTTGACCGCCCAATGGGTGCGGCTGAACTCGAAATCAGCGAGCTGCAGATCCCATTTGGTCGCCGCGATCTGCTCGAGCGAGAGCGCTGGCACGTCCTCGTCGAACTCAAAGATCACACGAAATTCCGAGCCGCGCTGCTGGATGCGCTTGATCGTGCCGAGGCGCGGCGTGCCTTCGGTGTGCTGCTCGTACATGAAAAGGGTGGGAAGCTTGGCGAGCTCCTCCAGCGCGTCTGGGGTCAGCGCCTTTAGGGCATCGCGAATGACGTCCTCGGTATATTCGAGCATCCGGGTGCGATCCCAGACATAGACGCCTTCTTCCCAGGCATTGTCGCCAGCGGTGACCATCACATTATACATTGGCGCCCGAACCTTCCCCGTCCGACGGCGGATCGGAGCCGATCCCGCTCCAATCTTCTGCCCAATCGCCATCCTCGCGCGAGCCGGCCGGATAGACTAGCGCGTAACCCTTGGGCGTCTCCCATTGTCCCAGGCTGTCGAGCACATAGGCGCGATCGAGCGTCCGCCCGACCCCGACGCGCAGCACCGCGATGGTCTCGTCCCATTGCGCGAACAGGATGGCGATGCCGGCGCCGCCGTCATCGTCGACCTCATGTGCCGTGATCGCGAGCGCCGCCCCGCTCACGACGAAGCCGCGCTCGGACAGCGCCGTCAGCTTCGCACGCCCCTCGAGCTCGCTGCGAGTGATGGCGAGCGGTGTTGCCGGGGCGCCATCGCCGACCAGCCCGGCGCAGAAATCGTGGAACGCCTCCAGCATCTCGGCCTGATCCAGGGTGTCGAGCTCGTCGAACCCGAAATCGAGACGCGAGCAGCCCGTCATCAAGCCGACCAGCGCGCGGCCGCCATTGATCGTCGCGAGCGGCAGATAGGGGCGGTCATCATTTGGCGCGGCGGTCAACGCCTCGGCGGTAATGTCGAACGCGGCGGCGATCGAGGCGATGGTGTAGGCGCTGACCTTTTCGCCGCGTTCGATCCGCTGCACCGACGCGACGCTGCGCCCCGCCAGGGCGGCGAGGTCTTCCTGTGTCAGCGCGCGGGCGGCGCGCAGCGCTTTGATTCGGTCGGCGGTGGCCTGCATCAGCGGCGAAGCAATCATAGTGGCGTCTCCGTGTCGATGCGTTTTCATCGCGCGGTCGCCGCCCATCAGGCCACGTCAGAAATCCTTCAGCGCCTCCGCAATCGCGGGCACAGTAGGGCCAGCGAAGACTCGAGAGTAACGACCCATGGCCAAAGTGACGTTCGGCAACCGCCAGGCCGGCATCTTGTGTAATCTCCCTACCGAGCGGCGACTCGACCTGATCGCTGAAGGATTGCCGGTGATCCTCGCCAGCGCCGAGAGCTTCTGGACGGCGGCCGCCAGCCTGACGCAGGCGCCCCGCGAAGCCCGCGTGCTTGAAGGGTTCGCCGAGGAGGAAGCCGCCAAGATCCTGATCCTGATGGATCTGGTGCGCTGCCCGCCCAAGCTAGTCGCGAGCCTCAGCGGCAAGATCGTGCGGACCTTCTACGATCACCTCGGCCGATTGATCTATGGTGACGCGCAGAGTTGGCGTCCGGTCGATGTGGCGCAGCTGCGCGACTATGTCGATAACACGCGACAGGGCCATTATCTCGAAGGCTATGCCGGCGAATATATCGTGCCGAACTGGAGCCGCTATAGCCGCGAGGCGGCGATGTACGCCGATATCGAAGTGCTCGATAATGGCAGCGCGCACTGGAGCGAGCCGCTGCAATTCGGTTCGGTCAGGAGGCCAAGCGAGCCAGCCGCGCTGATGCTCGGCAAGGCGATGGCGGCGGTGGGGATGTTCACCCGCGCGGGGCTGCAGGCGGTCGCCGAGGTCTGGGGCGAAGTCGAGTTCGTCGACACGCAGGGCTATACCGAACAGGAAAAGCTGACGCAGGCGATGTTCGAACGGCTCGATGCGGCGCAGGTCGTAACGGAGGCGGCCAGCGCCGATCACGTCAGGTTGCTGCGGCATTATTGGCAGCTTCCGATGTACCACCTCGACTTCAAGGAGGCGGCGGTGCCGCTTGAGACGCTGCAGGCGGATCGCGAGGCGCAGCTTTGGGCCGAAGCCGGCTATGGGCCGGAATACGGCTGATTGTCGGCCGCCTCCCAGCGCTAAACCTGGCGAGAATACGCGGCACGGCGACTTTCTCGACCTCCAGATGGCTTCGTCAGCAGCGAAATGACGCCTCGTAAGACGCCATGACATCAAGGTCCAAGAAGCGCGAGGCGGCGTCTTTTCATCCGACGCCGTGCCTCAGCCGCTTACAGCAGAGTATAAGTGATCGCCTGAGCCTGGTCATAAAGGCGTCACGGAGATGGCCACCACGATCTCGACCAATGGCTCCTGTTGGGGTTACAGGGCGTCTCACGAGCGACCGGAAAGGGCGCCTTGCTGCCATCTCTGCGTTGGATGAACGAACGACCGCTCCAGCCAGGTGGCCGCCCGGAAGCGGACTTACCGGACAGTCCGACAGCGCCGCCATTCCACCCGCATCGTCCGCTTTCAGGCTGCCGGCAGCGAGGGTTTCAACGACCGAGATGGGCGCAAGCCGCCTTAAAAAGGATTGATCATCCCAGTGTAGCGTGCTTCAACAGCCTCGTTGCGTGACCAACTGGTACAGCAGCATGGTACAGCAGTGGTTTCTGTGGGAAGAAAAATCCTCGGATTTCCGCCGTTTTCTGAGTTCCAAGACCCCTCCACGACTCGAACCTGCTCTGACCCTATCTGGGGGGAACGACCCGCGAAATTGTGATATATACGAATGGCGATCGGTCGGTTGACTGGGGCGCAAGAGCATCAGAACCGAAAACCGGTCGCTTGCGATTAGTACATCGGGCGGGCCTATATGCCTCCGCCTCGGCACCCGGCTTGAGCGTCCAAACCAACATATCGGGATAGAATGAAGGTCACCTGGTCACCTTTTCCTCGTCCGGAAGCGAACTCGTCACCCCCGTTACCGCTCATGTGGTTGCTCGCTTGCACTGCGCATGAGACGATCACCGTCATCCCAAGTTCTGCGCCGGCTGCCTTGTCCTGGGCGATCTGCGATCAGATGCCATCGCAGGCGTCTCTTCTGTCTAGCGACAAATACGCATTACCACCGGCAGATGGTCGGCATAGTCTGCCCAGGGCAACCAACGAAGCTCGCAGCGGAGTGAGTGTGGATCGGAAGGGAACAGTATGACGATCGCGCTTAACGGGTTATATCGATGCCGGCTGCTCACTTTCACACGGTGGTCGTGTTCCATCTGGGCGATTTTCGCCGCGCTCACTGTGCCAACGCTACCTTCGCCGGCCAGGGTCGTTCCCGCAAGGGAAGATACCTCGACCACCAAGCTCGCGGGTGTCTGGTCATTTGATGGCCGATCCGGCTGTAAGTCGGGGATGGCCTGGGTTCTTAATCGCAACGGATCTTACAGCGAAATCCGATTGCCTGACCAGACGCCGCTTGGCGGAGGAAAGTGGTATGAACGCGGCGATACCATCTATTACTCATTGCCGCGAGTACTGACAGCGGCCGCGGGACGGCCCGACAAGCGTATGGTCATTATAGAGCGCGGCCCGCGGCGCCTGGTGGCCGTGACGAACCGCAGGGTTCGTCATGTGATGCACAAGTGTCCGGGATGATCGAATGCCTTCGATCGAGATGTGCGAAACGTTCTGGCCCAAGCCCGAAAAGGGAACAAAAACGAGAGTGGAGTTCGAAGTCACACGTCGAGCATTGCCCCCTTATTGGCATATGCAGGATTTCGCTTCTTGAGTTGTTCCCACTACGTCACGGAAAACTGACCCATCATGCCTTCGTCCTCGTGCTCCAGGATATGGCAATGGAACAGGAAGGGCGCTTTTGAAGCAGGCTGGTCGAAGCGGATTAATAACTCGACCGGTTCGTCCACGACGATGGTGTCACGTGGCCCCTGATCAAGAAGATCTGGTTCCTCGCCATCGCGACGTAGCACGTCGAAGTGCACTCCATGAATGTGGAAGGGATGGGCCATTTTCTGCCCGGAGACTTTCCATATCTCGACGGCGCCAAGCTCGACTTCCTCATCGATGCGATCAATATCGAATCGCCTGTGGTTGATCGTTAGCGGCTCTTCGTCGCTATCCATCATACCTCCCAGCCTCATGTTGAGCACCAGACGTCGCCGTGCGACGACCGTCGCCGGATCTGGCACCGCGCGGGACGCCAGGAGGAGCGGAAGCGTGGTGCTACCTCGCTTACTCGATGCCAAGCGCGGTGAAAATGTGAGGACAGTTTCATCCCCTGCGTTGTTTTCGCTAGCCTCGTGCCGATGCATCATGCCCATGCCATGCATCCTGAGGGTGCTTTGGTCCGGAGCCGATACCAACGAGACCGGTTTGCCATCGCTGAAGTCCACCAAGATCTCAGCCCGCTGACCGGAGGCCAGAGTGAGGGACTGCAATTCAACGGACTTTTCCAAAAGGCCGCCCTCGGTGCCGATCCAATAAAAGGCTCGTCCGTCGCTGAACGAAAGATCGTAAGTCCGGGCATTCGAACCATTTACGAGCCGCAGCCGCACTAAGCTTCTGGGAACGTCTGCTCGCGGGTTGTACGCGCCGTTTACGAGAATAACGTTGCCCCGCCTCCCGTCCAGCGCCACCATCATGCCCGCCGGTAACACCAGACGGCCATCCACGAACTGCCGATCCTGGATCAAGATTGGTAGATCGTCGACGCCGTAATCCGAAGGCAAACCGAGACCTTGCTCTTCCTCGTCGGTGACGAAGAGCAATCCCGCTAGGCCTGCATAGACCTGCTCCGCCGTTCGGCCGTGTGCATGCGAATGATAAAAGAGAGTGGCCGCCGGCTGACGGATCGGCAGCGTCGGACGCCAAGTCTCGCCTGGACTAATGGTCTGGTGGGGGCTGCCGTCCAGCTCTCCCGGTACGAGCAGCCCGTGCCAGTGAACCGTGGTATCAGCAGACAGATTGTTGCTGACAGTCACCGTCACGTCGTCCCCGCGATGTACCCGCAGAGTCGGGCCGAGATAGCTTCCGTTGTATCCCATGGTGGCGCTCCGCCGCCCTGGGAAGAAAGTGGTTTCCCCTTCCTGCGCCCTCAGTCCAATTCTCTGCCCATGGTCGCGTGCATCTAACAGGCGAGGAATGGGCAGCGTGCCTGCTTGGTCCGGCGTCGCAAATCTGCGCGTGCATGCCGCCCCCAGCAGGAGGCCTCCGCCCGCCAAGACAGTTCGCCGGCTCAGAAAAGTCATTTCGAAGCCCCTCCTGAGCAATCGTGAAACTGACGCAAACGCGCTTTTCTCGATCCGATGAGATCCACCGAGGCGAAGCGCCGCTCTTCCCTTAAAGGGCGCGCGGGAGGGCAATATCCGTAATACCCGAACCGATCGCTTTTGTGCCCGCCCCCTCTGGGAAGACAAAATTGCCCTTCTAAGCTGGTTGCGGCCCTCGCCAGTTGATCCATAATCAGCCAGGCGAGCGTTCAATCACTGCGGCACCGATCCGAGCGAGCGTCTATTCCGACAATTTAGCCTGGGCCAGTCCGAGTGGCTGGTTCGGCGGTGGGCCTTGCCACGATCGCGCCGAAGCAAAAGCGGCGTGCGATTTACGTTTCGCTGTTCGCCACTGCAGCAGGCGGCGTCGCTTTCCAGTGCTCGGGCTAGGCGGAGGCTTTGATGGCCGCCGTCGTCGGTCATCCGCGCCCAGCTTTTGCTAGTAGCCGAACTAAAGCTGACATTGCAGGCTGACCGCCAGCTTCGCAAATTACGTATACTGCCACCTCCAGGCCGATACCATCTCAACGGCAAGCTCCCTGGGGAGCGAGAATCGACCGGGCATGTGTCCGGTCGCACTGAAACTCAGACTTGAAGGAATCATATTTGCGCAAGAAAGCAGCGATTATCGCTTCGCTCGCAGCCTTTGGCGTCCTTGCCGTCGGCGCCGGGCCAGTTCTCGCCGATGGGATGCCGCCGGGCATGCCCGACCTTGAACAGACGCTCAAGGCGAAGCCGGCGCCGGCTCGGTCCGACACGGCCCAGATGCAAGGCATGCGACACCGCGAAGTACGGATGCACGGTGAGATGATGCAGGACCATCGGATCGCTATGCGGGAGATGGGAACCCAGGACGGAGCCTCCCGCATGTTGCATAGGTCGCGGGGCGGTTGCTGACCCTGCATTAAGCCAGCTCCGACCACGAGGCTGGGCGGCCAACGACCGTGGCCTAGTTCAACCGCAGCTTTGGCCCGCCGTTCTCCCACGGCGGGCCAATTGGCTTTTGCACTTCGCTGCCGGCCGCCATCAAGCGGGATCATGAATTCGCTTGAACTTGGGCCATGGTCCACCCCGCACGATCCCGCGCATGCTTGTCGCGATCCAAAGCGGATTCGTAAGTTACGTATACAGACTGCGTCTCGCTAGCAGCATTGAAGCTTCGGAATTGCCGGGATCGGAACGTCGACCGGGCAACAGGACGAACACTCGGAGACCCTCAATGCGACAGACGACATTTCGCGCGGCGACCATCAGCCTCTTCGCGACGCTAACTTTCGCCGCCGGCACCGCTCTCGCCCAGTCGACGCCCGCGCCCGCGCAGACTGCGCCGGCCCATGCCCACCAGCAGGGCATGGATCATGGCGGGCAGCAGATGCACGATCAGATGATGAAGGATCATCAGGCCGGCGCGCAGAAGCAGCAGCGGCAACCGGCCCAGCAGGATCAACAGGGCATGTCGGGGATGGCCGGCATGTCCGGCGGGTCGCCTGCATCGAACGGCTCGGGCATGGCCGGTAAGGCGAAGAGTGGCTGCTGCAAGATGCCGATGAAGAAGGCCAAGCCGGCCGCGAAGAAGACCGCCAAGCCCATGGCCGACAAGCCGATGAGCGACATGTGAAGTTTCCAGCCCCGATAAAACACCCCCCGGGGCTGAGGGCCCGCCGCCGCCCCCGCGGCGGGCCAGTTCTTTGACGATGCCCAGCGTCGCCCCGTGCTCCCAACTTTCAAAGCCGGGACCGAGCAACTGACGTGAGAGAGGAAACAGTGATGCGAAAACATCTTGGCGTCGGTGCTGCTGTTGGCTTTCTGCTCTTTGGCAGCACGCCGCTCCTCGCACAGGGTATCGGCCATAGCTTGTTCATGCGCGGCAAGATCGTCCGTACGGATGCGGGCGGCACAGTGGCCTGCCTGGGCAAAGCCGATGGCGCGCACATCGGGCAGATACTCGAAGTCTATCACGCAACGCCGCGCCACCGCCGCCTTGTCGGTCATGTCGAAGTCGACCAGATTTTCGACGACCATTACGCTCATTTCCGCGTGAGGGACGGGACGCTTCAGAAAGGCGATTGGGTGAGCCTAAAGCGCGTCCGGGCGTAACGCCAGAATTGGAATGCCAAGCGCCGCCCTCCCCAAAAGAAGAATCAGCCGAGTAGCGTGTCTCGGCATAATTCCGATCATGCGTGCGCGAATAGGTTCGGGAGTCGATGAATACTCATCGGCTCCGTTGGCGTGTCTGACCCTCAAAGACCGCGACACCGATACCAAACTACCTTCTGCGGAACTTACTTATAGGCCGCCCGGGCAAAGAGATTACTCCGTCAGGCCATCGATAGAGATGGAGTCAGGTAATGTTCGAGAAGGCGATCGGGACCATCAATGCGGCGGCCTCCTTCCGACACCGCTATGATAATTTCATCGGTGGTCGATGGAATGCTCCTGCGAGCGGCGAGTATTTCGCCGACAAGAGCCCGATCAATGGTGCCCAGATCGCAGAGTTCGCGCTGTCGACGCCGGAAGATGTCGAGCGCGCGCTCGATGCGGCGCACGCCGCCAAGGATCAATGGGCAAGAATCGCCCCCGCCGAGCGCGCCAGGATTCTCAATCGCGTCGCCGACCGGCTCGAGGATAATCTGGAGCTGCTGGCGCTTGCCGAGACGATCGACAATGGCAAGCCGATCCGCGAGACGCGTGCTGCCGACGTTCCGCTTGCGATCGACCATTTCCGCTACTTCGCCGGCTGCATCCGGGCGGAGGAAGGCGGCATCTCGACGATCGATGCGGACACCATCGCCTATCATTTCCGCGAGCCGCTCGGCGTCGTCGGCCAGATCATCCCGTGGAACTTCCCGCTGCTGATGGCGGCGTGGAAGATCGCGCCGGCGCTGGCGGCGGGCAACTGCACCGTCATCAAACCCGCATCCCAGACGCCGCTCACCTTGCTGATGTTCGCCGAGCTCACCGCCGACATCCTGCCGCCCGGCGTGCTCAATGTCGTCACCGGCCCGGGACGGACCGTTGGCCAGGCGATCGCCGCCAATCCGCGCATCGCCAAGGTCTCGTTCACCGGCGAGACCGTCACCGGCAAGCAGATCATGCACGCCGCGGCGGACCATCTGATCCCCCAGACGATGGAGCTTGGCGGCAAGTCGCCCAACATCTTCATGGCGGACGTGCTCGACGAGGACGATGCCTTCTTCGACAAGGCGCTCGAAGGCTTTACTTTGTTCGCCTTCAACAAGGGCGAGGTCTGTACCTGCCCGTCGCGCGCCCTGATCCATGAGTCGATCTTCGACCGCTTCATCGAGCGCGCCGTGGCGCGCGTCGCCGCGATCCGCCAGGGCGATCCGCTCGACCCGTCGGTCCAGGTCGGCGCGCAGGCGTCGGAGGACCAGCTCCACAAGATCCTGGGCTATATCGATATCGGCAAGGCCGAGGGCGCGCAGTGTCTGGTCGGTGGCGCCAGGGCGCTGCCGGGCGGTGCGCTCGACCAGGGCTATTTCGTGCAGCCGACCGTGTTCGTGGGTCAGAACCACATGCGCATCTTCCAGGAGGAGATCTTCGGTCCCGTCCTGTCGGTCACCACGTTCAAGACGGTCGAGGAGGCGATCGCACTTGCCAATGACACCGCCTACGGTCTTGGCGCGGGCGTCTGGACCCGAAGCGGCAACACCGCCTACCGGCTCGGCCGCGCGATCGAGGCCGGGCGGGTCTGGACCAACTGCTATCATCAGTACCCCGCCCATGCCGCCTTCGGCGGATACAAGGCATCGGGCTTCGGGCGTGAAAACCACCGGATGATGCTCGATCATTATCAGCAGACCAAGAATCTGCTCGTCTCCTATGACGAGCACGCGCTCGGCCTATTCTGACCCCCCGCTTAAAAGGAGAAACGGACATGGCGAAAACCATGAAGGCGGCGGTCGTCCGCGAATTTGGCAAGCCCCTGGTCATCGAGGACGCGCCGATCCCGACGGTCGCCCCCGGGCAGGTCCTGGTCAAGATTGCGGCAACCGGCGTGTGCCATACCGACCTGCACGCGGCAGAAGGGGACTGGCCGGTCAAGCCCAACCCGCCCTTCATTCCTGGCCATGAGGGCGTCGGGCATGTCGCCGCCGTTGGTGCCGGCGTCACCCATGTGAAGGAAGGCGACCGGGTCGGTGTGCCCTGGCTCTACACCGCCTGCGGGCACTGCGTGCATTGCCTGGGTGGCTGGGAGACGCTTTGCCACGAACAGCAGAACACCGGCTATTCGGTCAATGGCAGCTTTGCCGAATATGTCCTCGCCGATCCCAACTATGTTGGTCACCTTCCCGACAATGTCGACTTCCTCGACATTGCGCCGATCCTCTGCGCGGGCGTCACCGTCTACAAGGGATTGAAGGCCACCGAGGCCCGACCCGGCGAGTGGGTGGTCGTCTCCGGCATTGGCGGGCTCGGCCACATGGCGGTGCAATATGCCCGAGCCATGGGTCTCAATGTGGCCGCGGTCGACATCGACGATAGCAAGCTCGACCTCGCTACACGCCTTGGCGCCACACTGACGGTCAACGCGCGCAACGAGGACCCTTCGGCAGCGCTCAAGAAAGCCATTGGCGGCGCGCACGGGGCGCTGGTGACCGCCGTTTCGCCCAAGGCGTTCCAGCAGGCGCTCGGCATGGTCCGGCGCGGCGGCACGGTCGCGCTCAACGGCCTGCCGCCGGGCGACTTCCCGTTGTCGATCTTCGACACCGTGCTGAACGGCATTACCGTGCGCGGCTCGATCGTCGGCACGCGGCTCGATCTGCTCGAGGCACTGGCGTTCGCCGGCGAGGGCAAGGTCAAGGCCACGGTCCATGCAGACAAGCTGGAGAACATCAACGACGTCTTCTCCCGCATGCATCATGGCGACATCGAGGGCCGGATCGTCCTCGACCTCGCCTGAAGCCGACTTCGCGAAAGTACAGTTCATGTCTCCCTTACATATCCGGCCGATCGCGCGGCGCCGTTTCGTCCAGGGGCTGGCGATCGGCGGCGCGGTCGCCGGTTTCGCCCCGGCGCTTCTCGCGCGATCCGCACCAACCTTGCCCGCTGAGCTGAGCGGGACCGAGTTCGACCTCGAGATCGCCGAGCTGCCGGTCAACTTCACCGGCAAACGCCGTATCGCGACCGCCGTGAACGGCAGCGTGCCCGCGCCGGTCCTGCGCCTGCGCGAAGGCGACACGGTCACGCTGCGCGTACGCAACGGCCTCAAGGAGATGTCGAGCATCCATTGGCACGGCATCATCGTGCCGGCGGAGATGGACGGCGTGCCCGGCATCAGCTTTGCCGGCATCGCGCCGGGCGAGACCTTCACCTATCGCTTCGAGGTCCGCCAGAGCGGAACCTACTGGTATCACGCTCACACGCTCGCCGAGCAGACGGGACTCTATGGAGCGATCATCGTGGAGCCAAAACAGGTGCCGACGGCGCGGGCGCCCGATCGCGACTATTGCATCGTGCTCAGCGACTGGTCGGACGAGCCGCCGCTGCAGATCTTCCTCAATCTCAAGAAGCAGAGCAGCTACTATAATTTTGCGCAGCCGACCGCCGGCGATTTCCTCAAGGATGTCGGCACCATGGGCTTGGGCAAGGCGCTCGAGCGGCGGCGGATGTGGAACAGCTCGCGGATGAACCCGACCGACTACAGCGATGTCTCTGCCGCGACCTACACCTATCTGATGAACGGCGCGCCGCCCGCCGGCAACTGGACCGGTATCGCCGCGCCCGGCGAGCGCGTGCGCCTGCGCTTCGTCGGCGCGGGGACGGCGACGTTCTTCGACGTGCGGATCCCCGGGGTCGAGCTGACGGTCGTATCGACCGACGGGCAGCCGGTCGAGCCGGTCACGGTCGAGGAATTCCGGATCGGCCCGGGCGAGACCTACGACGTCGAGTTCACCATGCCCGAGGGCGGCGCCCGCACCATCTTCGCGCAGGCGATCGATCGGAGCGGCTATGCGCGTGGCACGATCGCACCGGCCCCGGGCATGGCGGCAGCCGTGCCGCCGCTCGATGCCCGGACCTGGCTCGAGCCGGTCGACATGATGGGCGCGATGGCGACGATGGGCGCAATGGGAGGCGACGCGCATGCCGGGCACGGCATGACCGAGATGCCGGCCAGGGCACGGCACGCCCGCACCGAATATGGCGCCAATACCGACATGCGCGTCGACTATCCGCGCACCAATCTCGACGATCCCGGCGCCGGGCTGCGCGGGCGCGGCTGGCGCGTGCTGACGCTGGCCGATCTGCGCACGCCGGGCGGCGATCCCGACCCGCGCGAGCCCGAGCGCGACATCGAGCTGCATCTGACGGGCAATATGGAACGGTTCATCTGGTCGCTCGACGGCATCAAGCTCAACGATTCCAGGCCGCTTCATTTCAAGCCAAACGAGCGGCTGCGCGTCACCTTCGTCAACGACACGATGATGGCGCATCCGATGCATCTGCACGGCATGTGGAGCGATGTCGAAGGCCCGGACGGCGCCTTCCAGGTCCGCAAGCATACGGTCGTGGTCCAGCCCGCCCAGCGGGTGAGCTTCCGCGTCACCGCCGACGCCATGGGCCGATGGGCCTTCCACTGCCATCTGCTCTATCACATGGCGGCCGGCATGTTCCGGGAGGTGGTGGTCGCATGATCCGGATTTTCCCCTCGCGCGGCATCGCTCTTGGCGCTGCCCTCTTCCTGGCGCCGGCGATCACGGCTCCCGCCCTCGCGCAGGATGCCTCGCCCCCGTCGCCCGCCGCCACCCCTGCCCAAACGGCCACTCCCGCTCAGCACACCCCTTCCGCGCAAGGCTCTCAGGACCATGCGGGCATGGACATGCCGGGCATGGATATGACCGACACGAAGGCGTCCGGTAACGGCGCCACGATGGACATGGGCTCGATGCAGGGCGGCCAGGCCCCGCCGGACGCGCGCAACTCGGACGATTATGCCGACGGCTACCGCAACTCGACGCTGCCGGGCTATGAGATGGCCGACAAGCTCTCAATCCCCAAGATACTTGTCGATGAGCTTGAGTTCACCAGCGGCAACGAGGGTCAGGGCGTGGGCTGGACCGTGCTCGTCACCAAGGGTCAGGACAATGACAAGCTCTGGCTGCGCAGCCAGGGGCTCAAGAACTCCCGCGACCAACGTCTCGATCCGGAGAGCAGCGTCGAGGCGCTGTGGTGGCACAGCAAGAACCCGTTCTGGGGCACGCTGCTCGGGGTCAGGCAGGATCTCGGCAAGGGTGCGACCACCTGGCTGGCCGCCGGCGTCGAGGGACTGGCGCCCTATTGGTTCGACGTCCAGCTCACCGGCTATGTAGGAACCGATGGGCGTCTCGCGGCGCGCGCCAAGGCGTCCTATGAGGTCTTGTTCACCAATCGGTTGATCCTTACGCCGCAGGTGGAGACCAATATCTATTCGAAGCGGTCGAGCGATCGGCAGCTCGGCAGCGGCTTCAGCAATGTCGAGCTGAGCGGACGGTTGCGCTACGAGGTGTCGCGCAAGTTCGCGCCCTATATCGGCTTCGTCTGGGAGCGCGCATTTGACGGCACGGCCGATTTCCGTCGCCTGCGCGGGGAAGGGCCTTCCGAACACAGGCTGGTGATCGGCTTGCGCGCCTGGTGGTGATCCGCGGATGGCCACTCGAGGGGTCGACCGCGAACACGCCGCGTGACAAGGCTGGATCGCAAGCCAACGGTCGCTGGCCGGCCTCCTTTTTCGTCTTGTTGCTCGCGGCGGCTGCGGCGTCGGCGGGACAGACGGCCATTCTCGCCTTCCTTCCGGCACTGGTCGACCCGGCTCGTGGCGCGCTATCGTCAAGCGCTCATGATTTTCATGTCGCGAGCCTGACCGCGGTCCATCCCCTGGCAGCCTTGCTGGCGGCGCCGCTCTGGGGCTGGATCGCGGACCGGGTCGACTATCGGGCGATGTTGCGCGCAGCGCTGGTCATCCTCGCCCTGGTGACCGCGCCGATCGGCCTCGTCGGGCTGCCTGAGCTTTATGCATTGCGCCTGGTGGCGGGGATGGCGTCGGCCGCCATCATACCGTTGGGCTTGCTCTGCGCGAGCTTTGCCGCAAACGAGCGCGCGGACCAGGCGCGGCGCTTCACCTGGCTGACCGCCTTCTTGTTTCTGGGCGATCTCGCCGGTCCGCTGGTGGCGGAGGTCTCGGCCGCGATCCTGCCCCGCGCTCCCCTCATGATCCTCGCTTTCGGCATCGGTGCCGTCGGGGCGGCGCTTTGCGCCGTGCGTCTGCCGCGCTGGTGTGCACCTTGCATCGATGGCGGAGACCTGCCCGCGCCGACGCTCGGCGCGACGCTGATCCTGCTTTTCGTCACGATCGTCGCGGGCGGCGGGCTGGCGGCGATGCATGTCAATCTCCTGGTGACGCGGAGCGTCATTTCGCTGAGCCGCGAAGAGATCGCCTGGATGCTCAGTCTCTGCGGATTGGGCATGCTGGCAGCACAGATCTTCCATGCGAGGCTCGATTGGCTGGTGACCATGCCGAGGCGGCTTGCGGGGCTGACGCTCGGCCTGCTGGCTGCGGCGCTCTTCCTGTTCCCTGTCGCCGCGAGCATGGCCGAACTCAGTGGGATCATCGTTGCTGCCGGCTGGAGCTCGGCAACCCTTCGATTGGTCACCAGCTTCTGGATCAGCGGTGCGGCAGCCCCTTCGGGTCTGAAGCTCGGTCTCCAGCATTCCGCCGCCAGCATCGGGCAGGCGCTCGCGCCGCTGGCGATCGCCGTCGTCGCTCCCGGGGCGCAGCACTTAGTCTTGTGGGGGATTGGTGGTCTGTCGCTGGCGCTGCTTGTGTCCTTGCCGCTCGCCTGGAGGCCGCGCGCCATCGTGAAATCTTCAGCGTGATGAGGGGTAGGGGGCATCAATGCGTATAGATCATTAGGAACCCTATCGCATGCTTCCGGGAGCCGTTCATGAAGACCCGTCTTTCTGCCGCCTTGCTGTTCCTCGCCCTGCCCGGCGCAGCGCTTGCGGCGAATGATGTCGTCGTCCACCGGGACCCGGGTTGTGGATGCTGTGAGAAGTGGGCCCAGGCGCTTCGCGCGAAGCTGGGCCGCACGGTCGTCATGCGCGACGATGCGTCGCGCGGGGCGCTTCAGCGGAGGGCCGGCATGCCGGGCACGCTGGCATCCTGCCACAGCGCGATGGTTGATGGCTATCTGATCGAGGGCCATGTCCCGGTCGCCGATATCAAGCGCCTGCTGGCAACCCGTCCCGTAGGCGTCAGAGGCATTGCGGTGGCGGGGATGCCGATCGGCTCGGAGGGCATGGAAGTGGCAGGCGCCGCCCGCCAACCCTATGCGGTGGTGTCGTTCGGCAGTTCGGGCCAGAAGGTCTTCGCGCGGCATTGATCACGCACGCCTCGGCTCTCGCTGGTGATTTCCTGTTTGAATGACTGGGACTTGCTCGCCCCCACCTGTATAGTCATTTGATGCATGCTCCCGCTCGCCCCCATAGCCGCGCATCCGCTCCCCGGACGAAAGCTGCTTCTGTGGGCGAACCCGCGGTCGACGCTGCCGGTGCGGAGAAGCAACCTCGCTATGTGGCGATCAAAGACAGCATTTTCGAGGACATCCGGGAAGGTCGCCTGAAGCCCGGCGACCAGACGCCGTCAGAGGCCGAGCTCGTCGAGACGTTCAAAGTCTCGCGCATGACCGCAAACCGGGCGTTGCGGGAACTGCAATCGGCCGGTGTCGTGGTACGGCGGGCGGGGCGGGGCAGCTTTGTCGCCGAGCCCCGGCCGATCGGGCAGCTGATCGAGATCCGCAACATCGCGGAGGAGGTGCGCGGCAGGGGCCACGCCTATCGCGCGCGCGTCATTTATAATATCGAGATACGGGCTGATGCGGAAAGGGCAGCTCTGCTGGAAGTCGGCTTGGGCACGCGCCTCTTCCATTCGCTTATCGTCCATCACGAGACCGAATTCCCAATTCAGGTCGAGGAGCGCTTTGTACTGGCATCTGCTGCGCCACGCTACGGAGAGAGGGATTTCAGCGCCTCGACGCCGAATGAATATCTGACACGTGTTGCCCCGCTCGAGCGAGTAGAGCACCGGGTGTGCGCGGCGATGCCGGATACAGCCATGCGAACAATGCTGGGCCTCGCTGAAGGAGAACCAGTGCTAATGATGACGCGCAGAACCTGGAGTCGCGGACGTCTCGTATCGCACGCTTGGCTCACGCACCCGGGCAATCGGTTCGAGCTATCGGCGGCTTTTTCTGTTGGGACCTAGCGATCAGCCCGCGCCCAACTTGACGGCCGATTTGCGCCTGCGCCGCAACCATCGCACGTCGGCGCGACTGAAGCTCTTAAACAGCAGGTAGAAGCCCGTCCCCGACAGCCACAAAGTACCGAACGCAACGAAGACGATCAGCGGGTGATTGAAGCTGGTGCGGTTCACATAGTCCATATTGTGGAGCATCCAGAAGAAATCCCAGGTGCGCCATGTGTCGCCGCGCATGACCAGGAATCGGCCGGTGTCGGCGGAGATGTAGGCGCTGCTGTTCTCTGCGTCCGCGAAATCCAGTCGCCACATGGTGCCTTCGTGCTCGCGCGCTTCCACATTCGGTTCGGCGAGCAACGTTGCCTTGCGGATCGGTGCTTCATTCACCATCGTCGCGACGTCGCGCGCGACCTGCTCGTCGACCCGAACCGGGGCGCCGCTCGTCGCGTCGATTAGCCGCGTGCCCGTGGTGGATCGAAGCTCGTAGACGGGGCGTGTGGCAAGGGACCGCAAGGCGATGCCGAGCACGGGACCATCAAGAGCGAGCTTTGCCGGCGCAATATAGTCACCGGCAGGTAGGGCGTGCTGATGGCTGGCCTGCGCACTGTGTCCGCCGACCTTCTCCTGATCGAGCAAGGCCATCATCGAGCCGCTCAGAGCCCAAAGGAGAAACTGCACGCCCAGGATCAGGCCGACCCATTTGTGGATACGCCGAAAAAAGAGCGGGGTGAACCGGATTTTCTTCATGCCTTCTTCTTCCTGCGCCGCGGGAACGACCAAAGCAGCAGCCAAGCCCCGGCCAGCGCCATGGCAAGGGCACTCCAGGTCGCCACGCGCAGCAGCGGATTGTTGACGTCGGAGCGATCGTCATAGTCCATGATGTGCAGCATCCACGCGAAATCGAACACGCGCCACAGCGCATGGCGGCGCGAGATCAGCTCACCGGTCTGCGGAGAGAGATACAGGGTTGGCCGGTTCCAGGCATCGAATTCGACCTGCCAATAGGGAGGCTTGCGCGCCTGCATTTCCAGTGGCGCCGTCGTCAGCAGCCGGGCTGCGACGATGTCCCCGGTGCCGCTGTAGATGCGCCGAGCGGCGGCGCGGATTTGTGCCTCGCTCAAATCGGGGATGGGCTGTCCCGAACCTGCATCGAAGAGTCTTGGACCACCCGGGGTTTGCGCGCGCCAGACGGGCTGATCCATGAACCGTTGCAGGCGGATCTCGGACGCGTCGGGAGCCGATTGAACAATCCGCGCCGGCGGGACGAAGCTCGCAAGGTCGATGGGGGCGACGACCGGTGGGCGGACCAGATCGTCGCCATGGATGATGTCGATATGGACGGCCACCATATAGAAGCCGGTCAGCGTCCAGAGCAGAACCTGGACGCCGACGATCAGGGCCAGCCACTTGTGCGTCCGGCGGATGACCAAAGGCCAGCGAATTGCCATGTGCTGCCCTTCAGAACGCGGTTCGGAAGCCGGCGTAGAAGCGCCGTCCGAGCAGATCATAGGTCATCGTGTCGGTGTTGGCATCGGTGAAGCTCTGGATATAGGGCGCCTTGCGGTCGAACAGATTATCGGCCCCGATCTGGAAACGTGTCTTCTCGTCGATCGCGAAGGCAAGCTGAAGATTGTGGTAGAAGACGTTCGGCGTGCGGTAGCCGATGTCGCCGGCCGATGCGTTGAAGTCGGTCGCCTTGCCGATCCATTGTGTCGACCAGGTCGCGCTGATGCCGTCCTTTTCCGCCGTCAGCACGCCATAACCACGCCATTTCGGATAGCCGCCATTGCCGCCCCCGATAAACCCGTCGAAATAGATCGGCGCGCCGCCGGGGAAGGGGTTTACGACATATTTGTTGAGATAGGTCATGTTGAGATCCAAGGAGATCTTCACCTCGCCCACCGCACCACTGTACACCAGACCCAGATCGAGACCATTCATCTCCTCGCGGCCGGTGTTGATGGGCTGGGCGGAGAGGTAAGTGACCTCGCCGGTCAGCGCGCTGCGCGTAAAGTCGCTGCAGAACGGGTGCGACAGGTTCTGGCTCGCATAGCAGACTGCGAGCTTGGTCGAGCCGGGAATGGCCCGGATCGCGTCCTTGATCTTGATGTCGAACCAGTCTGCCGTCAGCGACAACCCTGGGATGATGCCGCGCGGCGATATCACCGTACCAACGGTCCAGGTCGTGGAGCTTTCGGGCCGAAGGCTCTGGTTACCGCCCACTGTGGTGAGGATCGTGGTGCCGAGCTGCGTATAGTTGGCCGGCACACCGGACGCCTGACAATTGGCGATCAAGGTCACGTTGCCGCTGGAGGTGTAGCGCGAGCAGGGATCGGTCGTGGTCAGATTGCCTTCCGAGACGCCGCCGAAAAGCTCCGGCACGTTGGGAATGCGAAAGCCCGTCCCATAAGTGCCGCGCAGACGGATGCTGTCATTGACTACCCAGTCGGCACTGAGCTTGTAATTCCAGTCGCTCCCGAAGAGATTATAGTCTGAGTAGCGGACTGCGCCATCGAGCGTGAGCGCCTTGGCGAAAGCTGTGTTGGCAAGCACCGGCACCGATAGCTCGAGATAGGCTTCCTTGGCGGTGCTCGAGCCCGAAATAGGATCCTGCTGATTGACGTTCGCCACGCCGAGCACCGTCAACGGGTCGGGATCGCGCCAGCCTTTTTCGCGCCGATAGACCACGCCGGTGGCGAAGGACACCGCGCCGGCTGGAAGGGAGAAGAGATCGCCGTTGAGGTCAGCCGTGACCGTGCCGAGTTCGTTGCCTCCGCGATCGCGCGAGGTGAACAGAATATAATCCAGAACCTGAGGTGTCAGGTCTCCGAACCCAAGATAGTCACCGCAGGGGATGGCCGCGCCCGCCGTGCTGGAGCATTTGCTCCTGTCGAGCGTGTTCGCGACGCGCTCGAGATTGGCGATGTTGGTCGAGCCGTCGACGGCCGTGTTACGCCCGAAGCTGCCCGCGACTTCCCAGGCCCAGTCGTTCGCCAGCTTGCCGCGCAGCCCGAAGGTGCCTTGCCAGGTATCGGTCTCCTGGAAGAAGTGGCGCGCGCCGGGTTCGGCGAGGCGGCGCTGGGCCAGGACCAGGTTCTGGCCGGTCGGATTGGTCGGATTGCTGGCTGGTATCGAGAGATTGCGCAGCGTGCCGGGTGTCGCGATCTGATTCGACTTGCGGAACGTATAGAGGAACTCGCCGAACGCCTGGATACCGTCGGTCAGCGCATAGTCCGCGAAGAAGGCCGTGCTGACGCGCTCGACTGGGCTGACCGCATTGAGAAACGGGTTCGAGTTGAAGTTGTGCTTGGCGGGACTGTAAGGCTCGTAGAAGTTCCCGTTCCCTCCGGGTACCTGGTTGAAGTTGATCTGTTGGCCGTTGGGCAGCACCGCGCGTCCGCCGATCGTCGAGGCGCTGTTGACGCAGCTCAGCGAGCCCGGCGTCGTTTCAGCGAGCGAGCAGGGCGCACGCGAGGCCATGTTGACGGCGCTGGTCTTCTGGTAGGTGACTGCTGCCATGAACCCGCCACGATCGTTGCGAATGCCCCAAAGTAGGTCCGCGGTGAGATCGGAGCCGTCGCCGCGCTCGGTAATGCCTTGTCGGACGCTGAGACCCAGGCCTTCATAATCGGTGCGCGTGACAAGGTTGACCACGCCGGCCATGGCATCGGCCCCGTAGATAGCGGACGCGCCATCCTTGAGGACATCGGTGCGTGCCAGCGCCACGACCGGGATCATGTTGAGATCGGGTGAGGAATTGGCGCCGGTGCCGCCCGCGACGAGGCGTCGGCCGTTGAGGAGCACGAGTGTGCGCTTGATGCCGAGGCCGCGCAGATTGACCTGAGCAGTGCCATAACCGTTGTTGGTCCAGTAGGCCGATGTCTGGTTGCCCGCGAAGCCGGCATTGGCCGGCAAACGCTGCAAGGCGGTTTCGATATTGACGATGCCGGTATTTTGGATCTGCTCGGCGGTGACCACGGTGGCCGGTCCAACCCCGGCCAGATCCTGCCGACGGATTCGTGAGCCGGTAACGACGATGTCGCTGTCATCCCCCAGGACTTGTGCTTTTGGCTGCGGTGTCGGATCGGCCTGAGCGAGAGCCGGCGCGGCGTAGCCCGCGACGATGGCGGCGCTGCCGAGCAGGGCCATCCTGATGGTCATGTGCAATCCCCCTGACGTTTTAGAACAGCCACAGACAACATCAGTTGTATATACAGGTCAACAGTATTTTTCCTGTTTTTCCAATACCTTATTCTCGTGAAATTTAGATATAGATATAGCTATAATACGCACGCCAGACGTCGAACCCTCATGACTGAAGAGATATTTTTGCGAGCGCTCATTTGCAAAGCTGCTGAGATAGGAGATAGAATATCATATCGTAATACAGCCTCGCACGCTTCGATTTGATGATCGGAACATTTGGCCGGCAAGAATGCGAAGCGGCATGATCACATGTTATTGGTGTCGGCGTGATATACCTAGGTATAGCGCTAGAGCGGTTTTCGACCGTTCTGAATCGGTCTGGGATTCCCTTCGGGCGCGATTTCTGATTCAGAATCCGTGCTGGTGAAGGAGGCCGGCATGGATGGCTCTTTCGATGGATTTGCGCACTCGGCTGTTGGCAGCGGTGGACAGTGGATCGAGTTGCCGTGCTGCGGCGGCCCGGTTCGGTGTTGCACCATCAACGGCGGTCCGTTGGCGGGCACAGCAGCGCGAGACGGGTGACATAGCCCCAAAGCCGCGCGGCGGGGATATGCGCTCGCGGCGGGTGGAAGAGCGGGCAGCGGACATTCTGGCCATTTGGGAGGAGCGCAGGGACATCACCCTCGAAGAACTACGTCTGGCGCTTGCGGACAAGGGAATGGCCGTTTCCGTAGCCGGGCTACATCGCTTTTTTGTTCGCCGTGGCCTGACGCGCAAAAAAAGACAGGCCATGCGATAGAGCAAGATCGACCAGACGTCCTGAAACAGCGTCAGGACTGGTTCGAGGGTCAACTCGATCTCGAACCGGAGCGCCTGGTCTTCATCGACGAAACCTGGACCGCGACCAATATGACCCGCAGCCACGGACGTTGCCCGAAAGGCGAGCGACTGCGGATGGGCTTCCCGCACGGGCACCGCAAAACCACCACTCTCGTCGCTGGCCTGCGCATGACTGGCATGGTCGCGCCCATGGTGCTCGATGGACCGATTAACGGTGACTGGTTCGAAGCCTACGTCGCTCAGGTCCTCGTCCCGGAACTGCGGCCCGGCGACGTCGTCATCATGGACAACCTGTCGAGCCACAAGCGCGCATCGGTGCAGGTGCTCATCGAGGCTGCAGGCGCAACCCTGCGCTTTCTCCCGCCCTACAGCCCAGACTTCAACCCGATCGAGAAAGCGTTCTCCCGCTTGAAGGCCATGCTCCGTAAAGCGGGCGAGCGAACGGTCAGCGGCCTGTGGAGCTTGATCGGCAAACTCGTCGATATCTTCCAGCCTCAGGAATGCGCCAACTACTTCAGATCGTGCGGCTATGAACCAGAATGATCGAAAACTGCTCTAGAGATGCTCCGGGAACATTAGTCCTTTGCTGAGCTTGCACGCGCCAGGGAAAGTAATACCGATGCGGACCGCATTTGATCCTCGTTTCCTGGATGTGTCGCGCCTTCTTCCGGATTGAGCCGCAGGTTCGCCTTTTGAGGCAGATGAAACGACTCCTGACGAAACGTCGTGCGACGAGTCCGGCGACCTGAGATTGTCGCGCAGCCACTGGGTCACTTGGCGATGATCCAATCCGGTTCGGCAGTGGCGGCGCAGTCCTCGAACGTCGATCGCATCCGCGGAGCCGACGGGCCGGCTTGTGCATGAGCCGCCCTGATTTTGCCGCTGGGCAGTACGGCAGGTTGCGAAAAATGCTTGCTGTGTCCCGGTCGGCGCGCGGGCGTGCAGCTCGCGCCTCGCACGATCACACGCGCAGCAGTCGCCCCACCGCCCGCATGATCGTCGCCCGGCGCGCCGCGTGCTCGGCAGCGTCGCGTGCAGCTCCGGTCATGCACCAGAGCTGGGTGAGGGCGGCGACAAGCCGGACGACATCCAGGGGCGTGAAGTCGGCGACGATCCGCCCCTCGGCCTGCGCCGCTGCGATCCCGTCCAGCTTCTCCCCGAGAAGGACCTCGCCGGCCGGGAGCATCAGAACATCCTGGCCACGCTCCAAATGATGCCAGGTCAGCAGCCTCCACAGGCGCGGGCGTTCGACCAGCAAGTCATAGGTGCGCCCCGCATAACCCTCAAGATCATTGGGATCGAAGCGATCGGCCTGCGCCGCGTCCATCACTTCCTGCGTCAGCGCGGCATCGAAGAGCGCCTCCTTGTCCCCGAAATAGGTGTAGAGCATCGGCTTGCTGATACCCGCCGCCTGCGCAATCCGGTCGATCCGCGCGCCCGCCAGCCCATGGGACGCGAACTCCTCGGTCGCTGCAGCCAGGAGCGTCTCGCGGCTCTGTGCGGCATTCCGCCGGGTTCGTTGCTTCATCACACCTCCAAGCATTGACGCATTCCAGGTTTCAAGTTACCGACCAGTTGGTAATATATGGAGTAACATATGTCCAATCACTGGTTTCTCACGGGCGCGTCCAGCGGCATCGGCCGCCATCTGGCCGAACTGATCCTGGCCGCTGGCGACGACCTTACCGCGACGGCCCGCAAGCCCGAAAGCCTCGATGATCTCGCGGCGAAATATCCGAGCCAGCTGCGCGTCGAAGCGCTCGACGTCACGGTCAAGGACGATATTGCTGCGGTCGTGGCCCGGGCGCAGGCGCGTCGACCCGTCGATATTCTGGTCAACAACGCCGGCGGCGGCGTGATCGGCGCCACCGAAGAGATGTCGGACGCCGAGGTCGAAGGCCAGATCGCGCTCAATCTCATGGCGCCCATCCACATCACCCGCGCCTTTGTCCCCGCCATGCGGCTGCGCGGGAGCGGCCGGATCATCCAGATCTCCAGCGCTAGTGGTCAGGGCTCGCTTCCGACGAGCAGTCTCTATCATGTGGCCAAATGGGGCCTGGAGGGCTTCAGCGAATGCCTCCGCCAGGAGCTTGAACCCTTCAACCTGTTCGTGACACTGATCGAGCCGGGCGGGGCGCGCACCAGCTTCAGCCACAATCTGCAATTCGCCAGCGAGATCGCCGCGTATCGCGATACGCCCGCCGGCCATATCCGCAAGATGTTCGAGACCGCCGGAAACGAGCTCTACACGCTCGACCCGCAAAAGATCGCGCAAGCGATCGTTGATGTCGCAACCAGCGACCATCCGCCGCTGCGCGTGACTCTGGGGGGTGACGCTTTCGGCGTTGTCCAGGCGGCGCTGCAATCGCGGCTCGCCTTTCTGCAGTCCCAGGAAGCGCTCGCGCGCTCGGTCGCTTTCGACAGTTGAGCTTTTCCGTCTTCCAGCTTTCGTCTCCGCGCGGTGCGACGCGCCTCACCGGGGCCCGGCAACCCTGTCGTCAGCGCCGTTATCCGATACTTAGGTATAGTCATCCGACACGATTGCAGAGGCGCCACACGGGCAATCGCTTGGTACCATCGCAAGAGAGGAAAACCCTCGCGGTCGCCAATCAAGGGTGCGCAGACCTTCGCAGTCTGCGTGCCCTTGATGTGGCAGCGCGCCGCCCAGCCACGCGCGTCATGAACGGGAGCGGCCTTCTGCGAAACCCAACGCTCCGCCGCATTTTCTATAAGCTCTCGCTCGAATTGCTGCGCGCCGCCTTCTTCTTCCTGCGATTGGGCTTGAAGAATGACGAGTGTTTGTGCGCGCGTCTCAATAGGCGAGGCACACGGCTTCCGGTCGCCGCCGCCGTTCTTTGTCACAATGGCAAACGGCTACGGCCGGCGACCCTGATCGATCCGGCGTGCGAGCACGTCGGCAAGGATGACTTCGTGTGGATCAAAATGTCCCAGCCCAGCGAAACAGAACTTGCCGACATCGCCGGGAATTACGGCCTTCACCCGCTTGCCATGGAAGGTGCCGACAACGGCCACCAGATTTCGAAGCTCGACGATCACATGCTCAGGGTTGAGAGCGCCATCACCGGCATCCGCGACATCCTGATCTCGGTGTTCGAGGCGAGTCACCTGCTCGAACAGCAGCGCCAAGGTGCGATCACCCGTTAGCTTGCCGCCCGGGCTGCGATCCTCGCGGTGCCTACCGCGATTGCCGGAATCTACGGCATGAATTTCGAGAATATGCCCGAACTGAAGACGCAATGGGGATATTTCGTCATCCTCGGCGTCATCGCTGCGGTCTGCATTGGGCTCTACATCCGGTTCAAACGTAGCCACTGGCTTTGACGGCGCAGATCGGCTTTCCACATCGCGCCGGGCTGAGGCTGCCGGGGGCCGGCCGCCACAATTCAATGCTTTCGAAGCGTCTCGATGCGGTGCCGGTCCAACGCTTCGAGCAAAGCCCTGCCGATCAGCGGCTTTGCGAGAACATGATCGAAGCCCGCCTCAGCGGCCCGCGAGGCCAGCAGCGTGTCATGAAAGCCTGAGATCATGATCGCGCGTCCCGACCATCCGATCTCGCGAAGGTGACGCAGCATCGCGAATCCGTCGATGTCGGGCATGCGATAGTCGAGGATGACGCAGTCTGCCTCCTTCGCGCGGGGGTCGGCCAACAGCGCGTGGCCGGTCGTATATCCCCACACGGCATAGCCGCGCGATCTCAGCAGCAGCTGGAGGCCACGCCGCACGCCGGGATCGTCGTCGGAGACGAGGATGGTGTATCTGCCATCATGCTGAGTGGAACGGACCGATGGCATTGCGAGAAGCGGACACCCGTGTGACGATTGCACCATCGATCGCATATCGCGCCTCGTCCCGTCGCTACGTAGAGGTCGCAGTCACTTCGGCTTGCGGCCCATGCCCGCGGCAAAGGCGATCCGCAGGGCTTCGGACAAATTGCGGACCTCGAGCTTGGCCATCAGGCTCGCGCGATGGACCTCGACCGTTCGCGATGAACAGCCCAGGTCATAGGCGATCGTCTTATTGGGCAGGCCGTTCGCCAGCCCTTCCAGCACTTCACGCTCCCGGGGCGTCAGTGCAGCGACCCGCACGCCGGCTTCAGAGGTTTCCAGAGTGCGAAGGTCGACATCGTCGAGACGCGCGAACGCGCGGCTGACGGCGCCGAGCAGGGCGGCTTTCTCGAAGGGCTTCTCGAGAAAGTCGACCGCGCCGCCTTTCATGGCCTGCACCGCAACCGACACGTCGCCATGGCCGGTCAGGACGATGACCGGCATATTGACCCCGCGTGCTGCCATGGCGGCCTGAATCTCGAGACCGTCCATCTCGGGCATGCGCACGTCGAGGATGACGCAGCCGACGGCCGCCGACTTCGCCTCCTTGAGAAACTCCACGCCCGAGGCATAGGTCACGACGTCGTAGCCCGCGGTCTTGAGCGCAAAGCTCGCCGCCTTGCGGATGCTCTCCTCGTCGTCGACCAGATGGATGACGCGTCTATCCCCCATGTTCCTCCTCCGCCCGCGCATGGATCAAGGTAAAATGAAAGCGCGCGCCGCCGCGGTCGGGGCGCTCCATCCAGATACGGCCCCCATGCGCTTCGATGATGGTCCGGCAGATCGAAAGGCCGAGGCCCATGCCGTCGGCCTTTGTCGACTTGAACGCCGTGAAGAGCTGCTCCCGGACCTCGTCGGCGATGCCGGGGCCGGTATCCGCCACGGTCACCTCGATCAGCCCGTCAGGGCGCAACCTGGTCGCCACCTTGAGGTCGCGAACCGGACACTCCGCCATCGCCTCGATGGCATTGCGCATCAGGTTGACCAGCACCTGCTGGATCTGCACCCTGTCGACGAGGACCGGCGTCGCGGCGGGATCGACTGCAAAGAAGCTGCGGATGCCGCGCTCGCGGGCGTCGACCAGCGCGAGCTGGCTCGCCTCGGCGATGACCCGCGGCAGCTCGTGGAGGCTCTTGTCGACCTCGCCGCGGGCGACGAAATCGCGCAGGCGCCGGACGATATGGCCGGCCCGCAGCGTTTCCTGTGCCGCATCATCCATCACCGACCGTAGCGACACGAAGGGTTCGTCGTCCCGCTCGTCGAGCATGTCGCGGATCGTCTCGAGATAGAGCGCGACCGCGGCAAGCGGCTGGTTGAGCTCATGCGCGAGGGTCGAGGCCATCGTGCCCATCGCGCTCAGCCGGGAGACATGGACCAGCTCTGCCTGCAGTTCCTTGAGCCTGAGCTCATCCTGCTCCTTGGCGGTGAGATCCCGGATGAAGCCGGTGAACAGCCGCTGCCCGTCTTCACCGGCCTCGCCAACCGACAGCTGCATCGGGAAGGTCGAGCCGTCACGGCGCTGGCCGACCACGACGCGGCCGAGGCCGATGATCCGGCGCTCGCCGGTCTGGAGATAATGCGCGATATATTCGTCGTGCCGGTCGCGATCGGGCTGGGGCATCAGGCAGGAGACGTTGCGGCCGACGAGCTCGGTTTCCGAATAGCCGAACAGGCGTTGGGCGGCCGCGCTGAACGACGTGATGGCGCCGGTCTCGTCGATGATGATCATCGCATCGGGGACGGTCGCCAGGATCGACTGGAGATGCTGCTCGCGGGTCTCGATTGACGCCCGGACCGCCGCCTCGTCGGTGACATCGCGACTGATGCAGGCAAAGCCTCGATGTGCGTCTCCTTCGAACAGGGCGCTGATCGTCAGGCGCGCGAGATACTCCGCTCCGTTCTCGCAGACCCGCCACGCTTCGCGCTCCAGCGTGCCTTCGTGAAGGGCGGCCGCCAGGTCTGCGCACGGGCGGCCGGCCGCAATCTCGTCGGGCGGGTAGAACAGGTCATGGGGCTGTCCTAGGACGCGATCGAGGGGCCAGCATTCGGCACGCTCGCCTTCTTCATTATAGCTCAGCACGATCCCGGCAGGATCGAGCAGCGTCAGGACGTGGCCGCCAGCCTGTCGCAGGAACTGCGGCGCAAGCCGCGCTACGTCGCTGGCAATCTCGTCCGGCCCGCGCCTCGTGTCGACCATCGTCCCGGCTCACATGCCTGGCCGGGCGCACGGATCCGGGCGTAGCCCGACCGTGCCACTCAGCGCCGCGCGAGTATGGCCTTCATCTCGTCGATTTCCTGCCGCTGCGAGCGCTTGATCGCTTCGCAAAGCCGGATGACTTCCGGATCGCTGAGCTTTGCTTCCTGGCACATCAGGATCGCCCCGGAATGATGCGGGATCATCGAGCGCAGAAAGGCCGTGTCGCCGATCGTGGTCTGGGTGCGGATGAGTGCAAAGCTGCCGAAGAAGGCGACCAGCGACGCGGCGATCAGCGCGATGTTGGCGGCCTTCGACACGAACATGTGTCGCATGGCGAGGATCATCAGCACCACCATCGGTGCGACCATCATCAGCGTCATGTAGAGCATGTTGAGGTTGTTGTAGAAGCTGTCGAGCCCGTCGATCATAACGAACATCACCAGATACATGATGACGCCGCTGATGACGGTCTGAACGGCAAGGCTCCAATAGGCACCCATCTTCCGGGTGTTCATGTGGGACGAATGGTCCATGGCGTATCTCCTTCGCTCGGCGCCGGCCGACCTGGGTATGAGTGTAACGCCCCGCTCTCTTGTTCGCCCCCGCCATCAGCTGTCCCGATCCTAGAACCAGAAGCGGATGCCGGCGACGAAGCTGGTGGCATGGACGTCCTCGCCCGCAAGCCTCGACAGCCGCGCCGTGTCTCCGGCTTTGCGCAGATAGGAAACGCCGATGTAAGGTGCGAACTGGCGGCTGAATTCGTAGCGCAGGCGCGCGCCGAGCTCTATGTTGACCAGCCCCGAACCGATGTCGTTCTCCGGAATATCCTGCGCGGCGAAATTGACCTCGGCGCGCGGCTGCAAGATCAGGCGCTGGGTGATGCGCTGGTCGTAATAGCCCTCGACCCGGCCCAGAACATCGCCCTTGGTCGAGAGGAACAGCGCGCCTTCGACCTCGAACATGCCAGGAGCCAGGCCCTCGACGCCGATCGTCGCGTAGGTGCGGTCGGGCCCGCGGCCGAAGTCCTGGCGGATACCGCCCTGAAGATTGAAATAGGGGTCGATGGCCCGGCTATAGAGCACCTGCACCTCCGCGCTGTCGATGCCGCGGCCGAACTCGCCTTCGCCCTCGCTCTTGAGCCAGAGCCGGTTGATATCGCCGCCGTAAAAGCCTTCGCCATCCCAGCGATAGCCATCGCGACCGCTATGCGCTTGATACTCGAACAGGTTGAGCAGCACCTGCCCGAAATTGTTGCCGCCGCTGTCCTTCATCATGATGTCGCGTGAGCGCGCCATCTCGGCGCCGGGAAAATCACGATCGGCGAAGTGGTCGCTGGGGGGAGGCGGCGGGGGCGCATTGCCGGCCGGAAGCGCCGTGCCGGTCATTTGCATGCCGGGCATGGCGGTCTGGCCATGCTGCGAATGGTCCATCCCGGGCATGTCCGGCATCGCGCCGTCCTGATGCTGGGAGTGGTCCATGCCCGGCATGTCCGGCATCGCGGGAGACGCGGGTTGCGGCTGACCGGCCGCATCTCCCTGCGGCGCAGGACTGGCCTGGTGCTGCGAATGGTCCATCGCCGAGGCGGCGTCTGGCGCTGGTGTCTGAGCGCGCGGCCTGGCGGCGGCCTTGTCCTTCTTCTTCTCCTGCGCCGGCGGCACCTCGCCCGGCGGCGCCATGCCGGGCATGCCGTGCATTGAATGATCCTGGGCAAAGGCGGGCGCGGCAGCGAAAAGGGCGATCGCGCTCACCAGCGGCGTGAGGATGCGGGTCATTACGCGTCTCCCTTCGGACGGACGCTCACGACCCGCATCATCCCGGCATGCATGTGGTAGAGGAGATGACAGTGGAAGGCCCAGTCGCCGACCGCGTCGGCGGTGAAGTCCCAGGTCACCTTGCCGCCGGGCTGGACGATTACCGTATGCTTGCGTGGCGCATGATCGCCATGCCCCGTCACCAGCTCGAAAAAATGCCCGTGAATATGGATCGGATGCCCCATCATCGTGTCGTTGATGAGATTGACGCGCACCCGCTCGCCTTCGATGAAGGGGATCGGCTCGTGATGGTCCGACATTTTTTCGCCGTCGAACGACCACATGAACCGCTCCATGTTGCCGGTGAGGTGAATGTCGATGCTGCGGCTCGGCGCGCGCACGTCCGGATTGCGATCGAGCGCCATCAGGTCCCTGTAGACAAGCACCTTGTGGCCGACGTCGGCGAGGCCCTGGCCGGGCTCGCCGGTGCGGTCGACGGGCATCGGCGAGATGGTCTGGACGCTCGGGTCGCGCTTCACCTGCGGCGCGTTCGAGAAGTCTCGCATCTTCATCGACCCCATCGCGTGCCCGCCATGGTCCATGCCCGCCATCTGGCCATCGGCGCCCATCGCGCCGTGGTCCATCCCGCTCATCGCGGAATGATCCATCCCCGAATGATCCATGCCTGCCATGGCGCTATTGTCCATGGTCGCCATCGCTGCCGCCGCGCCGGTCGCGAGGCGCGCGGACGCGTTCTTCTCGGCCGTCGGATCGACGCCCCGCATAGCGCCGCCCGACATGTCCATGCCTTCCATGCCCGGCATCGAGGACATGTCCATGCCCATGTCCTTCATGTCGGCGAGCGGCCGTTTGCGTAAGGGGGGAACCTCGCCGGCCATGCCGGCGCGCGGCGCGAGCGTGGCACGCGCCATGCCCGAGCGGTCGATCGCCTCGCCGACAAGGGTGTAGGCCTTGTCATCGCCTGGGCTGACAACGACGTCGTAGGTCTCGGCAACACCAATCTGGAACTCGTCGACGGTGACCGGCACCACATTCTGCCCGTCGGCCTGGACGATGGTCAGCGGCAGGCCGGGGATGCGGACGTTGAAGGTGGTCATCGCCGACGCATTGATGACCCGCAGCCGCACCCGTTCGCCCGGGGTGAAGAGCGCGGTCCAGTTGTCCATCGGACCATGGCCGTTGACGAGATAGGTGTAGGTGGATCCGGTCACATCGGAGATGTCGGCCGGGTCCATCCGCATCTGGCCCCAGTCGAGCCGGTCCTTGAGCGGCTGATCCTTGCCCGACAGGAGCCCGGCCAGGGTCTGGCGCTGGAAATTGAAATGGCCGGGGTTGACCTTGAGGCGCCGGAAGATCGCCTGCGGCGAGAGCGCGCTGTGATCGGCGAGCACGATGACATGCTCGCGGTCATAGGCGACCGGATCGGCACCGGCGGGATCGATGATGATCGGGCCGTAATGGCCTTCCTGTTCCTGCAGGCCTGAATGGCTGTGGTACCAGTAGGTGCCGCTTTGCACGACGGAGAACTGGTAGAGGTAGTTCGAGCCCGGCTTGATGCCCGGAAAAGACACGCCCGGCACACCGTCCATATTGGCCGGCAGGATCAGCCCGTGCCAGTGGATCGAGCTGTCCTCCTCCAGCTGATTGATGACGTTGAGCCGCACGCGCTGGCCTTCGCGCAGCCGGATGAGTGGCGCAGGGACCGTGCCGTTGACGCCGATTGCCCGGAACTGGCGACCATCGATGCTCATCGACTGCCGGGCGATCGTCAGCGTGATGTCTTCGCCCGACACGGTCGGCAGCGTCGGCCGCATCCCCGGCGAGATCGTCTGCGCCCAGGCCGGCAGCCAGGCTGACAGTGCGGCGCCACCACCGGCGAGGGCCGCTCCGCGAAGGAACTGGCGGCGGTCGAGAGCAGAAATCATTCGGTTGTCTCAGCTTTAAGAAAGAGGGCGGACCTATTGGGAATACGCAGCATGGCCTCATCCCCCTCAAACTTTCTTTAATATTTCCGAAAGGCGTGCCCTAGCTCGATAGAGGCGCGTTTCGACCGCCTTCTGGCTGATCCCGAGAATTTCGGCGGTTTCAGCTTCCGATTTCTCGTCGATCGTACGCAAAATAAGCGTGTCCTTGAGGGAAGACGGCAGGGCAGCAATCGCTTTCATTGCTTGCGCGAGCTGCTGTTCGGCCCCGATCGCCTGATCGGGCAGCGGTGCGTCGTCGGCGACGCCGTCCGCCTCGCCGAGCGGTAGGGCTAGGGCAAAGAAATTTCGAACCGCTCGCCGACGCTGCCAGTCATGGCATTTGTTGATGACAATCCGGGACATCCAGACCTGGAAGGGTCGGGTTACGTCATAGCGGTTGAGTGCGGCAAAGGCCGCGACGAAGCTCGCCTGGGTGACATCCAATGCCTCATCCATAGATCCGACATGGCTGCGCACGAGCCGGTGAACCCAACCTTGATGCCGGCGGACCAGCTCGCCATAGGCCGCTTGCCGGCCTCCAAGCGCCAGAGCCGCGAGCTCCCCGTCCGAGCAGTCGGGGAGGCACGCGGTCATTCGGATTTGGCCGTCAGCGCTTTCACCACGGCGTCGTCGAATTTGTCCGTCTGATCCGGGCGCAGCACGGCCCGCATCGCGAAGATATGCTCAAGTGTTTCTTTCTGCAGCGCGCCCATGGCCTGGTGCGAGCGATCCACCGCAGTTGCGACTTGCGGGCCATAGCCATGCTCCGCTTCGATCGCTTCCGCGAGACGCGCATTGTCGGCGCGCAATTCGGCCTCCAGCGCTTGACGCCGGATCGCGTAGTTCTTCTCGATTGTCTCGAGTCGGCTGTGTTGCGCTGAATTCAGCTTCAGATCGCGATGGAGCAGCTCGTGCAGCTCATTTTCGACCGGGCGCACTGGAACCACATAGACGCGGCCAATGACAACGCCAGCGATCGCCGCGGCGAAGGTCACCAGGACGAGGAGCAGGAGCCGGCGGCGGTCGCGCATCACTGCGAGCTCAGCAGCGTCGAGGGCGCAAGCGCGAGCCGAGCATCGAAGGGCGATAGCGGTTTGGCATCAGCAGACCGTGTCGGAACTGCCGAGCCGGCAATTCCGATGAACAGCGCGGTTGCGGCCGCGATGCCGAACGTCATAGCGCCAAGGCTTGGTATGGCCCGGATGCGCGCTATTTCCGCCATGACCCGGCTTTCCAGGCCGCCGAGCCTGGGATCGAGAGGCGCATCGCGCAACCGCGAGAGCAGGTGGTCAAGTTCATCCATGGTGCTTCTCCGTCTTCATCCTTCAATACGCACGATGGTCCAGGAACCCTTGCTGTAGATTGAAAAGAATAATTGCGAGGGGTGGGGGCTCGGGCTGCGTATTGTCTCATGGGATCTACAGGAGAATGTTCCAATGCGTTTCTTTTCGCCTCTCGCAGTTATCGCCGCCGTCGGCCTGAGTGTTTCTGCTCCGGCCTACGCGCATCCCAAGCTTGTGTCCTCGACGCCCGCCGCGAACGCCAGCGTCTCGGCGCCTTCGCGTATCACGCTCACCTTCAGTGAAGGTCTGATGCCGAAGCTGTCGGGCGCCGAGATCGTGATGACCGGCATGCCCGGCATGCCCAACCACCGCATGGCGGTAACCGGCTTCAAGACGTCCGTCGAAGGCGACAAGACGCTCGTGCTGACGCTCGCCAAGCCGCTCATGGCGGGCAGCTATCAGGTCGCCTGGCACGTCGTCTCGACCGACACGCACCGCATCCAGGGCAATCTCGCCTTTACCGTCAAGTGACGCCATGAACGACGTGGCACTCGTCGCCGTCCGCTGGGCGCTCTACGTCGATCTCGGCCTGTTGTTCGGCCTGCCGCTGTTCGCGCTCTATGCGCCCGGCGGCGGCCGGATGGTACAGCGGCATCTGCCGATGGTAGCAATGGTGGCCGGTCTCGCCTGTCTCGCCCTCCTGCTGTCGGCGCTGGGGTTCGCGTTGCAGGCAGCGGCCATGACCGGGCTGCCGCTCACCCAGCCTGATCTTTCCATGGTCGCAGAGCTGTTCAACGGCACGTCCATGGGAACGGCGCTGAAGGCGCGCCTCGTCGCGCTCCTCGTTCTTCTGCTCTCCATCCCCTTCTATCGCCGGCAATCCCGTCCTGCCTTCATCGCCTCCACTCTGGCAGGCGCGGTCGCACTCGCGACCCTCGCCTGGAGCGGGCATGGCGCGGCCGGCGAAGGCGAGGCGGGCTGGCTGCAACTGGGGGCCGATCTCATCCATCTGCTCGCCGCGGGCGCCTGGGTCGGCGCGCTTGCCGCATTCCTTGCGCTGGTTCTT
Organism: Novosphingobium decolorationis; assembly: GCF_018417475.1. Classification (NCBI taxonomy): domain Bacteria; kingdom Pseudomonadati; phylum Pseudomonadota; class Alphaproteobacteria; order Sphingomonadales; family Sphingomonadaceae; genus Novosphingobium; species Novosphingobium decolorationis. The sequence continues at coordinate 2,224,240 of NZ_CP054856.1, read as the reverse complement.
ACCAGGCTCGCAACCGATGATCTCGCCACTGAAGACATGGACCGGGTCATGCTCGCCGAGGAAGCGCTGCGGGGCTTCTCCCTCGTCGGCACGATCATCGTCGCCCTGCTGATCCTGACCGGGACGGTGAACGGCTGGTTCCTGGTCGGCCCGGGCAACATCGCGTCTCTCGGGCAGTCGACCTACGGCCTGCTGCTCATCGCCAAGCTGCTGCTCTTCGCCGGCATGCTGGGCCTGGCCGCGCTCAACCGTTATCGCCTGACCCCGGCACTTGCGCAGGCGATCGAGGAAGAGGACGCGCCACGGGCGCAGGCGCTGCTGCGCGCGAGCCTCGTCGTCGAAGGCGGTCTTGCGATCGTCATTCTCGGGCTGGTCGCCTGGCTGGGGACACTGTCGCCACCCATGTCGATGTAGTTTATCGTTTCGAACGCCTCGCGTTGGGAGAAGCCAATGCAATCGTACACCCCGCCGCGCGGGACTGGATCGACGATAGACTATGATCGCGCGATCCGCCTGTGGGCGCGGGAGAAGCGGTGGCGTGCCGCCATGCTTGCCATGCTGCGCCCGGATTGGCGCCTGGTAATCGCCGATTATGGCCGCCAGCACGGGTCTCATGCGGCTCGCCTTCCGCCTGACCGTGCAGCGGCTCGATGGCATCGACGATACCCAGCCCAATGCCGACGGCGTGCTCCCCGGCCTGATGGCGGCCAAGCGAACGGGCCCGCCGATTTGGCCACTTAGGCGATTACGTATTGACCCTGACACGGTGTCAGACCCTAGATCGTCAGGCGTCGAAAGGAGCGAGGCGATGAACGAGACACATGGAGCGGCGCATGGCGGCGGTTGCTGCGGCGGCCACGGCACCGCTAAAGCGGCGACCGGCGTCAAGGACCCGGTCTGCGGCATGACCGTCGACCCGGCGACCACGGCGCATCACGCCGAGCATAGCGGTGAAAGCTATCATTTCTGCAGCGCGGGCTGCCGGACCAAATTCATCGCCGATCCCGAGCGCTATCTCGGCCCGCCGACGCCGCCGGTCGCGGCGCCCGAAGGCACGATCTGGACCTGCCCGATGCATCCCGAGATCCGCCAGGACCATCCCGGGTCCTGTCCGATCTGCGGCATGGCGCTCGAACCCGCGACCGTGACCGCCGACAGCGGCCCCAGCCACGAGCTAGTCGATTTCACGCGGCGCTTCTGGGTCGGCCTCGTGCTGGCTCTCCCGGTGCTGATCCTCGAGATGGGCGCGCATGTCTTTCCCGCGATCCATCGCCTCGTGCCGATGTCTATCTCGGTATGGATCCAGTTCGTGCTGGCGACACCCGTCGTGCTGTGGGCGGGCTGGCCGTTCTTCGAGCGTGGCTGGGCCTCGCTCAAGACCCGCAACTTCAACATGTTCACCCTGATCGCGATGGGGACCGGGGTCGCCTGGATCTACAGCGTCATCGCGACGCTCGCGCCTCAGCTGTTCCCGCCGGCCTTCCGCGGCGAGGACGGCATGGTTGCCGTCTATTTCGAGGCGGCCGCGGTGATCACCGTCCTCGTGCTGCTCGGCCAGATGCTCGAACTGCGCGCGCGGGAACGCACCTCGGGCGCGATCAAGGCGCTGCTCAACCTTGCACCAAAGACCGCGCGCCGGATCGGTTCTGATGGGAACGAAGAGGAAATCAGCCTTGATCTGGTTGCGGTGGGCGACCGCCTGCGGGTGCGGCCGGGCGAGAAGGTGCCGGTCGACGGCGTAGTCGAGGACGGCCGCTCCTCGCTCGACGAGTCGATGGTCACCGGCGAATCCATGCCCGTCACCAAGGCAAAGGCCGACACAGTGATCGGCGGCACGCTCAACCAGACCGGTGCGCTGGTGATCGTCGCCGACAAGGTCGGCCGCGATACCATGCTCGCACGCATCGTCCAGATGGTCGCTGAGGCGCAGCGCTCGCGCGCGCCGATCCAGCGCATGGCCGATCAGGTGTCGGGCTGGTTTGTGCCCGTGGTCATCGCGGTCGCGGCCGTCGCGTTCATCGCCTGGGGCATCTGGGGTCCCGAGCCGCGCTTCGCCTATGGGCTGCTGGCGGCGGTCGCCGTGCTGATCATCGCCTGTCCCTGCGCACTGGGGCTGGCAACGCCGATGTCGATCATGGTCGGGGTCGGCCGCGGCGCCGGGCTCGGTGTCCTCATCAAAAATGCCGAAGCACTCGAGCATATGGAGAAGGTCGACACTCTCGTCGTCGACAAGACAGGCACGCTGACCGAAGGCCGGCCTGCCGTCACCCAGGTCGTGCCGGCGCCCGGCTTCGACGAAGCCGAGCTGCTGCGTCTTGCCGCCTCGGTCGAGCGGGCGTCCGAGCATCCGCTCGCGTTGGCGATCGTCGAGGCCGCGAAGGATCGCGGCATCGTCACGAGCGACGTCATCGACTTCGACTCGCCGACCGGGCGCGGCGCGCTCGGCACGGTCGAAGGGCGGCGCATCGTCCTCGGCAATGCGCAGTTCCTTGCCGACGAAGGGGTTGCGACCGATGCGCTCGCCAGCCAGGCCGACGCGCTGCGCCGGGATGGCGCCACCGCGATCTTCATCGGGGTCGACGGCACAGTCGGCGGCGCCTTCGCGATCGCCGATCCGGTGAAGGCCACGACACCAGAAGCGCTCGCCGCGCTCAAGGCGGAGGGCATTCGCGTGGTCATGCTGACCGGCGACAACCGCACGACCGCGGAAGCGGTCGCCCGACGCCTGGGCATCGACGAGGTCGAAGCCGAGGTGCTGCCCGATCAGAAGAGCGCCGTGGTCGCCAGGTTCAAGCGCGAGGGGCGGGTCGTCGCCATGGCCGGCGACGGTGTCAACGACGCCCCCGCGTTGGCCGCCGCCGACGTCGGCATCGCCATGGGTTCCGGCACCGACGTCGCGATCGAGAGCGCTGGCGTCACGCTGCTCAAGGGCGACCTGACTGGCATCGTCCGGGCGCGGCGGCTCAGCCAAGCGACCATGTCGAACATCCGCCAGAATCTCGTCTTCGCCTTCATCTACAATGTCGCGGGCGTGCCCGTAGCGGCGGGTGCGCTCTATCCGCTGTTCGGTATTCTGCTCTCGCCCATTATCGCGGCGGCGGCGATGGCGCTCTCTTCGGTGAGCGTGGTCACCAACGCGCTGCGCCTCAACCGGAAAGCACTGTGAACATCGGCGAGACGTCACGGCAGAGCGGCGTCTCTGAGCGGATGATCCGCCATTATGAAAAGATCGGCCTCATCCCGGCGCCGGCGCGTCGGGGTGCTGGCTATCGTGACTATGGCGAGCGCGACCTCCATCGCCTCCGGTTTATCGCCAATGCCCGCGATCTCGGCTTCCCGATCGAGGAGATCCGCACGTTGCTCAGCCTTTGGGCCAATACCGGCCGTGCCAGCGCGGAGGTGAAGCGGCTTGCCCTTGCCCGCGCCGATGAGTTTCAGCGCAAAGCCGAGGCGTTGACGGCGCTGCGCGACACGCTAATCGACCTGGCCGAGCGCTGCCAAGGCGACGAGCGGCCGGATTGTCCGATCATCGCCGAACTGGCCGCGGCCCGATCCGCATAGCATCCGGCATCGCACGGCCGAGAATTTTAGGGGTGCCCGTTTTCGGTCGATTCGTGCAGGTCGACGGCGAAAGCGATCCGCAACAGGTCAGGCAGGCTTTGCGCGTTGAGTTTGATCATCAGACTGGCCCGATGCAGCTCGACCGTGCGCGACGTGACGCCGAGTTCATCTGCGATAAGGCTATTTGGATAGCCTCGCGAAATTCCTCTCAGAACGGCCCGTTCGCGCTGCGTCAGTCTCGCGGCTTTCGAAAGAGCGTCGGCCTGTTCGGAGGCACGACGGGCTATACTCTCAAGCCAGCTGAAGCCGCGGTCGATCGCGCCGAGCAATGCGGCCTTCTCGACCGGTTTGGCGAGAAAGTCGGCAGCGCCCGCCTTCATCGCCTGTACGGCGAGCGTAGGATCGCCATTGCCCGTCAGCACCACGACGGGCATGTCGATACCGCGTCGCGTCAGCTCCGCCTGAACCTGCAGGCCGTCCATGTCGGGCATGTGCATGTCGAGAACCACGCAGCCTTTCTCGGCGTCCTCTGCGCTCAACAGAAACTCCGGCCCCGAAGCGTAGGCTTCTACGGCAAACCCTGCGGTCCGCAACGTGAAACTTAGTGCTTTTCGTATTGTCTCTTCGTCATCGACGATATGCACGACGCGCTTGTTCCCCATAGCCCCCGAGATCGATCAATACGCAGTGCCGCGAGGGCAGCGCTTCAAGGGATACTTCTCTGCACGTTGGACTATGGTCCCAGGTCAAGAGTAAAAATTTGGCGAGGCAAAACGGCGAAGGACAGCGAAACTGTGAGGGTTCGGCTACTCCGCTCACACCAATGCCGCGGTCGCTGCGGCTCATTGCCGGGTCTCTGCTCCGGACGATGCATGCGAGTTGCCCGCGCCGCCCTCGGCGCGATCGAGCCATCGCTACGCTTCCATCACATCGTCGACCGGCAGCGGGTTACTGGCGCCCGGCGGGCGAGGGGGGCGGGTTGGCCCTTGACGGCTGCGCGATCGGACGCCCAGGATAGCAGGGTGGCGCGCTTTACTTCGGGCTCAAGCTTCAGGTGCCCAGCAACGTCGAGGGGATCGATGAACGAGCGTGTGTGCGACACGACATATCCTCCTTCCCTGCCGCGATTTTCTCCGAAAGGGAGATCTCAGGAGATTGGTTCGGACTCGTTTAGGGTCAATGGATGAGGACGCGCACAGCGTTTGCCGGGCGTTCATTTCCGTCTTAGAACTGACGCGCAGCACGCCATTCAATCCGGTGGCGAACGGCCTCCGCGATCGCTGGCATGACGTCTATATCATTCGACGCATGTGCAACCGCGTTCGTGCTGACGATCCTTTCGACAAGCCCACCCAGAACCTGCGCTGCATCGCCGGCAAAAAGCGGATGCACGACCACGCAATCCGGTCGCGCGAACCCCATGCCGACCAGTTGGCGCGCCGCCTCGGTGAGGGTCCGACCGGATGAGGCGATATCGTCGACCAGCACTGGCTGGCGATCGAGAAACGCTGGGGCATTCGGAATCGAGATGGTGACGTGACGGTCGCCGGATCGGATTTTCTCGCACACGAGAAACGGAGCATCGGCATCGGCCGCCACCTGCGAGACCCACTGTTCGCTTTCCAGGTCCGGACCGATGATCAGCGGGCGAGCGACATTGCGCTTGATCCACGAGGCCAAAAACGGCGCGGCATGAACAACCTGGGTTGGGATGCGGTAGATTTCCGACAATTCATGGTAGCGATGGAGATGCGGATCGACCGTCACCAGCCAGTCGAGATGGCGAGACAGGATCGCAGCAAAGGTTCGCGACGTCACCGCCTCGCCGGCATGGAAGCGTATGTCCTGGCGCATGTAAGCGAGGTAAGGGGCGACGAGCCCGATCCTGCGAGCGCCAAGATCGCGCGCGGTGTCGGCTGCGAACAGCAGCGGCAACAGCTTGGCGTCCGGATGATCGAGACTGGACAGCAGGATGACCTCGCGGTCGCTGACGTCGTTTCCGACCCTGAGATAGGTTTCCCCGTCAGGAAACTGACGATGCTCGATCGTGCCGACCTCTGCATCGAGCGCGGCGGATAGCGGCTGTGCCAGGGCCTCGCTGCCAGGCAGCGCGAACAGGACGGGACGGTTCATAGCGCTTCAATCCCGAAGATCGGCCCGTCGCTCACGGCATAGGCCGCCGCATAGTCGAGCTCGCCCGGGCTCTCGGCATGAATGCTACACAAGGGAGCCCCGGCATCCACCATCTGGTTCAGCCGACACTGCAGTGCGACGCCAGCGGCCTTGGCCACCGGCGCGCCGGCGAGCTTCGCGACCGTCGCGAGCTTGCGATTGTCGATACTCACCAGGCGGCCGCTATAGGGAGCGATCATATCCTGCTGAAACCGGGCGACCGGTGGAGCCCGCATGCCGCCCTGCGCTTCGCAGATACGTTGGAACTTGGCCCAGGCCCCGCCGCTTTCGAGACACGCCCGCGCACGCGCATAGCCTTCGCCGGCCGGGGCCGCGTCAGCGAGCTCAAGCAGTCCTCCCGCCAGCTCGCAGGCCCGGTGGGCGAGATCCTCGGCGCCCGGCTGCCCCTGGAGGACGGCAAGGATATCCTGCGCCTCGAGCGCCGGGCCGATGCCCCGTCCGATCGGCTCCGCGCCGGGGCCGCGCATCACGCGCGTGCGAAGCCCGAAGGCTTGGGCGACCGAGCTCAGCGCGCGCTCGAGCGTATCGGCGGCATCGGTTCCGCGTACCTTGGCGGTCGGCCCGACCGGGATATCGATGACCAGATGGGTCGCACCGGCCGCGATTTTCTTGGACAGCACCGAGGCGACCATCTGCCCTACGGCATCGATATCGAGCACTCGTTCAACGCCGATGATCACATCGTCGGCCGGGCTGAGATTGACGGCGCCGCCCCAGGCGATGCAGCCGCCTTCGCGCTCGACCACCTTGCGGATGGCGGAAACGTCGAGGTCGACAGGTGCAAGCACCTCCATCGTGTCCGCCGTGCCGGCCGGCGAGGTGATCGCCCGCGACGATGTCTTGGGCATGATCAGGCCCTCCGCGGCCATGATCGAGACGATGATCGGCGTGGTGCGATTGCCCGGCAATCCACCGACGCTATGCTTGTCGACGATGACTGATCTGCCCCCCGCTGAGTGGCCCAGAGACTATGATAGTCTGGACCACGAAAGGGACGATGAATGCCGAGCAAGAAGCACAAGCCGGAAGAGATTATCGGCAAGCTGCGTGAAGCTGAGATTGTGCTGGCGCAGGGAGCCTCGACAGCAGAGGCGTGCCGCCGGATCGCAGTCAGCGAGCAGACATACTATCGCTGGCGCAAGGAATATGGCGGCCTGAAGACCGACCAAGCGCGGCGGATGAAGGATCTGGAGAAAGAGAACCAGCGGCTACGCCGGGCGATTTCGGATCTGACGTTGGACAAGCTGATCTTGCAGGAAGCTGCCAAGGGAAACTTCTAAGCCCCGCGCGGCGGCGGCGCTGCATCGATCAGTTGCGACAAGATTTGCCGATCCGGGTGTCCGAGCGACGGATATGCCGGGTGCTAGGGCAGCATCGATCGACACAGCGCAAGGTGCCGCGTGGGGCGGATGACGAACAGGCGCTCACGGAGGACATCGTCGCGTTGGCGAAGCAATATGGTCGCTATGGCTACCGCCGGGTGACGGCGTTGCTGTGCCATGCTGGGTGGACGGTGAACCACAAACGGGTCGAGCGGATATGGCGACGCGAAGGACTGAAGGTCCCGCTGCGCCAGCCCAAACGGGGACGCCTGTGGCTCAACGACGGATCATGTATCCGCCTACGGCCTGAGTATCCCGGGCATGTGTGGGCCTACGACTTCGTCGAAGGGCGCACGCACGATGGCCGCAAGTTCCGGATCCTGACCATCATCGATGAGGCCAGCAGGGAGTGCCTGGCACTCATCGTTGCCCGGCAGCTCAAACACGAGGATGTGCTGGCGGCGCTGGCTGACCTGTTCATTTCTCGCGGTCCTCCGGTACATATACGGTCCGACAACGTCCTGGGTCACGAAGGAAAGCGAGATTTGGTCAACAGATCTCTATGCGCCGACATTGAGCGGCGGGGCATGCATTCTGAGCCAGACGGCTTCCACCGTCAACGGGATCGCTCCCTGCCATAGCAAACACAGGATCCAGCGGCGCCGAAGCGGCCGTGGTCCTCACCGTCCTTAGAACGAGATACGCACCCAGGTGGAAGGCCCGAACATTATCTACAGGGTCGCTTTCGCGCCCTCACGGCACTTGCAGAGAGGGGTCCTTCCACCTGGCATCCGACCGTTCAAGGAACGGTCGGTACTCTGTCCCCGTCTTGATGACGGCATGGGCAACGCGCGCCATCTTGGCGGTGAGCGCCGTCATCGCCTTGCGGCGACGATCGGCATCATCCGCGTGCCCGGCAGTGTATCGTCCGAGCTTGTCGCGGAAACTGTTGTTGCGCTGACGTGCGGCGACCTGGGCAGCCATCCAAAAGGTCCGCCGCAATCGCGCATTACCGTACTTGGACAGCATCGTGCGGCCTCGGAATGTACCGGACTGCCGGGTCGCAAGATCAAGACCGCAGAACTTCAGGAACTGACGGTGATGGCTGAAGCGGCGTAGATCGCCTGCCTCGGCGAGAATGGTCAACGCATTGATGGGCCCAATGCCAGGGATCATGCGCAGGAGCTGATAATCGCGGTTTTCGGCCAGCATGGCATGCGCCGTTCGCTCGATCTCGTCGCGCTGCCGGATCAGGTTGCGTGCTTGGGCGATCGCCATGCGGAACATAGCGATCGAGACGGAATCCTCGTCGACAGGTAGCGCCACGGAGGCGCAGGCGGTCTCGTAGATATCGTTGATCAGCCGGGCCTTGGACACCTTGCGGCCGACCAAGTCCCATGCTTCGCGGGAGAAAGTCTCCTGGCCGAGCACAGTCATGCTGGCTGGAGTCGGGAATCGTTCGAGCAGAGCAAGGAACCAGTCGGATCGGCTGTTGCCAGCGAAGCGTTCAATCTCCGGGAAATAGAGCGGCAGGTAGTGGGTCAGGATGCGATGCCATGTCTGCGTCTTAGCCTTGGAGATCGCCTCGTGCGTTTTCGACATCTCCTGCAGGTCGTTGATCCCGGCGGCGAGCGGATCGACGTATCGCTGGGTGGCGCCAATCCGCAGCATGTGCAGGATCACTTGCGCATCCTTGGAATCGTTCTTGTCCCAGCCATTGTGCAGAGCCTCGCGCGTTCGAGCCAAGGCAACGGACGAGATCAAGCGCAACTCGAAGCCGGCGGACAGCAGGCGATGCGCCAGCGTGCGGTGGTAGTTACCAGTAGCCTCGAAGCCGACGATGATCGGACGCCCGATGTCGCTAAGATCCGTGGCCAGGCGATCATAATCTGCCTTTGTCGCCATCACCGTCATGCGACGTCGGCGTCCGCCTTCTGGACGTTCGATCAGGACCTCCTGGCGGTGTTTGGACATATCGATGGCTACCAGCACGGCGTCGGTGGGATTAGAGCTACGCTTGGTCATGGTCGGTCTGTCTCCAAAGGGTTGAGTCGACAACTTCACTCTAGAGACCTGCGGGCCGATCATGACCGCCTTGATAAAGCCTGCGGGCGCTACGCGCCCTTGCCTTCATCAAGGCAGTGCGCCCCTTCGAGGGGCCGCTTCCCAATGTGCTACGGAAGCGAATTTATCGCGACCGCTGTCCAGAAATGGTTGGGGCAGATCGGCGTGAAGACGCTCTACATCACGCCGGGATCACCATGGGAGAATGGCTATAACGAAAGCTTCAACGGGTCGCTTCGCGACGAACTGCTCAACGGCGAGATCTTCTACAGCCTTGCTGAGGCCAAGGTGCTGATCGAGGCATGGCGGCGGCATTACAACACCGTTCGCCCTCACAGCAGCTTGGGCTACCGACCGCCGGCACCGGAAACGGCGACACCGCCATATCCGGCCTCCGGTTCCGCTTCGCTCCACCTCCGTCCGAATATGGCGGCGATGGGCTTAATCCACTAACAAACCAATCGGTCCACTCGGTGGGGGCAGAACATGGTCGCGATCAAGGTCACAGCACTGGCGGTCTTTGTCGGGCTCACCATCCCCGTTCTCAAGGGCGCCCATTTCACGCCGTTTCTGCCTAATGGCTGGTTCGGTGCCGGCCACGGTGCCGGACTGGGCGCGGTTGGCGCTGCAGCATCGATCTTTTTTGCCTACGTCGGTTTCGATGCGGTCTCCACGGCAGCGGAAGAAACACGAAACCCGCAGCGCAATGTCCCTATCGGACTTGTCGGCAGCCTAGCGATCTGCACGGTGTTCTACCTGCTGGTTGCGGCCGGCGCCATCGGCGCGATCGGTGCACAACCTGTAACCGGTTCACATGGCGAGATTCTTGCCCCTGGAACGGCCGCATCGGCCAACCGCTGCGCGTCACTGGCCGCGGCTGGCACGGAACCGCTGGTTTGCTCGAAAGAGGCACTGGCTCATGTTCTTCGCCAGATCGGCTGGACCCGGCTCGGAGACCTCATCGGCATCGCCGCCTTCCTTGCCCTGCCATCGGTCATCCTGATCATGGTTTTCGGGCAGACCCGCATCTTCTTCGTCATGGCCCGAGATGGGCTCCTGCCCGAGCGCCTGGCGACGATACATCCCCGCTGGAAGACTCCGCACCTGGTGACATTGATCACTGGCGGCGCCGTTGCCGCCTTTGCGGCATTCCTTCCCGTCGGCAAATTGGCCGATATCTCGAATTCGGGAACGCTGTCTGCCTTCTTCATGGTGGCGTTGGCGGTCATGATCCTGCGTCGCACCCAGCCAGGGCGTCACCGTCCTTTCAGGACGCCGGCGGTCTGGCTTGTTGCTCCGCTAACAATGGCCGGCACACTCGGGCTCTTTCTCAATCTTCCCTTCGAAGCGAAAATGGTGTTGCCCGTGTGGGGCGGTATGGGTCTCCTTGTCTATTTTGCGTACGGCTACCGCAAGAGCCATGTCGGGAAGGAGCAGTGTCGCGCGACATTCAGGTTGAGAAAGCGCGACAAACAAGATGAGAATCTTGCGTTCCGGGATTGGCGAAGGGCGTAGCCCGTAGCCGATGCCGGAACGCAGGGGGCGCCTTTTGAAGGGTGCCTGTGATGGTCGTGGTGGTCGCTATGCATTGGGTTTTCCTAGGGAGGAGGACCTGACGTGTGGCGGGCCGACACATCAACGATCATCAGGTGAGACTTTTCATGACCCACAGACGTAACGATCCCGTCGCCCTGGCGGCGGCCAAGGCCGGTTTCAGCCCGGCGACAGGCTACCGGGTGCTGCAGGATGCGCGCCTGCCTTCTCAGCGACAGGCGCCGCGCGGCCGACGGCGGCCTGATCCGCTATCAGGCATTTTCGAAGAAGTCGTCGTGCCGATGCTGGAGGCCGCCCCCGGTCTTCGTCCTGTCGCGATCTTCGAGGAACTGCGCCGCCGGTACCCGGATACCGAGTTCGGCTCACGACGAACCCTGGAGAGGCGTATTCGCGACTGGCGCGCTCTGAACGGCCAGGATCGGGAAGTCATCTTCAGGCAGGTTCATGAACCGGGACGGCTCGGCATGTCCGATTTTACGTGCATGAACGATCTGGACGTCGCCATCGCCGGGGCCCCCTTGGATCACTTGCTCTATCACTTCCGCCTGCCTTGCGGTGGCTTTGAACATGGGCACGTCATTCTGGGCGGCGAGTTTCGTCGCCCTGGCCGAAGGGCTGCAGAATGCGCTCTGGTCTGCTGGCGGAGCGCCCAGGCTCCACCGTACCGACAGCTTGTCGGCCGCCTTCCGCAACCTGGACGCAGATGCGAAGGCCGACCTGACCAAGCGCTATGACGCCCTATGCGCCCATTATGGAATGGAGCCGACGCGCAACAACACAGGCATTGCCCACGAGAACGGTGCGATCGAGAGCGCCCACGGCCATATCAAGGCTGCAGTCAAGGACGCGCTGTTATTGCGCGGGACCACCGACTTCACCGACCTTGCCGCTTATCGCCGCTTCATCGACGAAGTCGTGACCGCAAGGAACCGGCGCCACGGTCCCGGCATCGATGCTGAGCGCAAGGCGCTGCAATCCCTCCCGAACGCACGGACTACCGATTACGAGGAAGTCCTCGTGACGGTGACGTCCTCGGGCGGCTTCACTCTGCGCAAGGTGTTCTACACGGTCCCCTCGCGCCTGATCGGACATCGCCTGCGCGTGCGCCTTTACGACGACCGTCTCGATGTCTTCATCGGCGGCACAAGGCTCATGACCCTGCAGCGCGGCCGCGCCGGTGTGAACGGTAAGCACGGCCACGTCGTCGATTATCGCCATGTCATTCATTCCCTGCGGCGCAAGCCGATGGCGCTACGGGGATTGGTCTATCGTGACAGCCTGTTCCCCCGCGCGCCCTACCGCCTCATGTTCGAGCACTTGCTGGAAGCTGTGGGCGAGAAAGAAGCCTGCCGGATCATGGTCGAGCTTCTGGCCATGGCCCACGAGCGCGCCTGCGAGGCGGAGCTCGCCCATATCCTGGAGGAGGACCTGGCAATCCGCAGGACCCCATGCCTGTCGGCACTACGGGCCCGCTTCAGCCCCGATCCCGCCACTTTGCCCGAAGTCGTGGTCGAGATGGTCTCGCTCTCGATCTACGACGGGCTGATCGAACAGGGAGAAGCGGCATGAGCACGGCTCCTATGATCGACGCACAGCGCCTGGGCCTGATGCTCAATGAACTGCGCTTGCCAACCATCAAGCATATCTGGGGAGATTTTGCGGCCCAGGCGGACAAGGAAGGATGGCCCGCGAGCCGGTTCCTTGCAGCCCTTGCCGAACATGAACTCGCCGAACGCGATCGCCGCCGGATCGGGCGTCATCTGGCTGAAGCCCACCTGCCGGCAGGCAAGACGTTGGACTGCTTTGCGTTCGAGGCCGTGCCGATGATCTCCAAGGCCCAGGTCATGGCCCTGTGCGCCGGCGATGGCTGGCTCGACCAGGGTTCCAATCTCATCCTGTTCGGCCCGCCAGGCGGCGGCAAAAGCCATCTGGCGGCGGCGATCGGCCTGGCGTTGGTGGAAAATGGCTGGCGAGTGCTGTTCTCCCGCACCTCTGACCTCGTCCAGCGTCTGCAGGTCGCTCGCCGCGAACTGACGCTGGAATCCGCAATCGCCAAGCTCGACAAATATCATCTGCTCATTCTCGACGACTTTGCCTACGTCTCACGCGATCAGGCGGAAACCTCCGTCCTCTTCGAACTGATCAGTGCCCGATACGAGCGCAGATCCTTGCTCATCACCGCCAACCAGCCCTTCGGTGAATGGAATCGCGTCTTCCCGGACCCGGCAATGACGCTCGCTGCGGTCGACAGGCTCGTGCATCACGCCACGATCTTCGAGATGAACGTCGAAAGTTATCGCCGGCGCACGGCTCAGGCCCGCCGCACCGGGGCTGGACGTCCTGCCGCCTACACCACTCCGAAAGTCCTCGAGACCATCCGCGACAATCAGGATGAGAACGAGGTCCTTGCCAGCGACAATTAAAATCGGCACTGAATGACGCGCCGCGACAATCACATTCTCATCCTGATTGACGCGCAATCCTCATCCTGTTTGTCGCGCTACAGAGCAGGCTGCAGCGAGATTGCTCGTGGCAGACAGTGCCTCGCCCCGGCTCTGATACACCCATTGCGCGTCCCGTTCCCCTCCCGGCGATCCTTCAGGAGGGATCGGCGGAGGGTCCGCAATACCTGCTTCATGCAGCACGAACAACGCTAGGCATCAGACCCAGCAGCAATTTGAAAAAAGGGAGAACCACACCAACTCGATGAGGATCAGATGCAAAGTATCACTACCCCGCCAGCCAATGCCGACGTTCTCCTGTCGCCTGCAGACGCCAGACCGCACACAGTCGTCGAAGACACATATGCCGGTGTGATCGCTTGCACCTTTATCGCATTTGGCGTGGTCATGCTGCGGCAGGCAGGCCTCGTGACCGGCGGCATGGCGGGCGTTGCCCTGCTATTGTCTTACTATCTGCACTATCCGGCCACGACGCTTTTCGCGGTCACCAACATTCCCTTCTTCTGGCTCGCCGGGAAACTCGTAAGCATCCGGTTCGGCCTGAAGACGATGGTTGCGAGCATGGCGATCATGGGCTTGGGGCTCCTCCTTCCCGTCAGCTTCGGCTTTGCCTTTCTCGATCCCTTGTTCGCGGCAATCTTTGGCGGAACGCTGTGCGGGATCGGTATTCTCGTGCTGGCCCGCCATGGAGCGGGCGTTGGCGGGGTCGGCGTGGTGGCGCTCATGCTTCAGCGTTTCAAGGGCTGGAATGCAGGGACCACGCAGCTCGTTTGCGACATAATGATCCTGTCCACCTCACTCCTTATCCTCGACATGCACAAGTTCCTGCTCTCGCTGGTCTCAGCGTTTGCGGTCAATGGCGTCATGATCGTCAATCATCGTCCGGGACGCTATATCGGCCACTGAATAAGTGCCCAATGGCCATTGGACAGATCATAAAGGCGGAAGGGTGGAGGGGGCATTCAAATCAACTGCCGCCGGGGAGCTGAGCCGTCTATGCGGCGTGGAATGTGTCCACAGCGCCAGACGCTGGGTGCTTGTAGCTCAACTGCCTTTGATCTTTGGGCTCTTCACGCAGAACTGTCCGCTGCGATCAGTTTCGATTTTGTGGTTACCCCCCGATAGGTGTCCGGCGTCAGCACCCATGGCACAGATTATGGGTTGAGATTTAAGGAGGGTTTGGGCTTCTTCGTAGTGACGAAGGAACGCATCTATGGACGCCTCCTGCGCAAGGTGATTTCTCGATGTTGCTTCGGCATTGGATGCGTGAATCTATCCGGCCTATTGATTGAGGCAGATTTGCCCCTGGCCATGATGGGAATCCGCTCGTTTCAGTGCCTTTTAAGATGAGCGGCCTCGAAGGCCATCGTTCCTTGCAGGCTGTGAAGCGGCGGTCCGTGCCGTTACACTATCAAGTCTTCCACCTCGCATTCGTAACATCTGATAAGACTGTGGCCCGCTACCGGACGGTCAGGCCATTTTGTAGTTTTCGCCGCTTCGCAACATCGCCCAGGCCATGCGTGCGGTCTTGTTCGCCATCGCGACGAGTGTCTTGTTGTGGCCCGCCCTCGATTGCAGTTCCTGCGCCCATTTTGAACGCCGGTCGTCATGCTTAGCTGTGGAGCGGCGTGCAAAATTGCCCCCCTTAGCGGGGTGATCGGCGTCTAAAATTGACCCCCTTCATCTCATTGTGTGAAGCGCCGCCGTTTGGGTTCCGAACGGCGGGTACAAGGATGTTGGTTGTGGAGACGATTACGAGGATCCGCCGGGAGCACCGGGACGGTAAGCCGATCAAGGCGATAGCGCGGGATTTGCGGCTGTCGCGCAACACGGTGCGCAAGGCGGTCCGGGCGCCGAACGCAGATGCCAGTTACGAGCGCAAGGAACAGCATCGGCCGCAGACTGGTCCTTTCAGCACTCGCCTGGAAGAGCTGCTTGAAGAGAACGAAGGGCTGCCCCGGCGTGACCGGCTTCGCATGACGCGGATCCATGATCTGCTCCAGCGCGAAGGGTTTGGCGGCTCTTATGACGCTGTGCGGCGCTATGCTGCGCGCTGGAAGCGTGAGCGTCGCGTCGAGGCCGGCGATATGGCCAAGGCGTTCATTCCGTTGATGTACCGGCCCGGCGAGGCTTACCAGTTCGACTGGAGCCATGAGGACGTCGAGATCGCCGGCAAGCCGATGCGCGTGAAGGTCGCGCATATGCGGTTTTGCTGGTCACGGGCACCATTTGTCCGTGCCTATCCTCGCGAGACGCAGGAGATGGTGTTCGACGCACATGCCCGCGCCTTTGCCTTCTTCGGTGGGGTTCCGACGCGCGGCATCTACGACAATATGAAGACGGCGGTGACGACGGTGTTCACCGGCAAGGAACGCCTGTTCAACCGGCGGTTCCTGATCATGACGGACCACTATCGCGTTGAGCCGGTAGCCTGTAGTCCTGCCGCAGGGTGGGAGAAGGGACAGGTCGAGAACCAGGTTCAGACCAGCAGGGAGCGCCTGTTCAAGCCGCGCCTGCGCTTTGCCAGCCTCGAGGAACTGAACATCTGGCTGGAGGCCGAGTGCCGGCGCTGGGCGGAACGCAACCAGCATCCAGACCAGGAAGATATGACGATCGCGCAGGCGCTGGAGGCGGAGCGGCCGATGCTGCAACCGCTACCGGTTCCCTTCGACGGGTTCTTCGAGAGCGAACACGTAGCCAGTTCGACGTGCCTCGTGAGCTTCGATCGCAACCGGTACTCGGTGATGGCAAAGGCGGCCCATCAGGCTGTGCAGGTGCGGGCCTATGCAACGCGCATCGTGATCCGCTGCGACGGCGTTGTCGTGGCCGAACACGAACGGGTCTTCGGTCGGAACCAGACGATCTTCGATCCATGGCATTACCTGCCCATCCTCGCCCGCAAGCCCGGTGCGTTGCGCAATGGCGCCCCCTTCCAGGACTGGGCTCTCCCACCTGCGCTGGCCCAACTGCGGCGCAAGCTGGGCAAGGGCGACGATGCCGACCGGCGCTTCGTGCGCGTCCTCGCCGCTGTCCCCGAAGATGGCCTGGAGGCTGTCGAGGCCGCAGTGCGCGAGGCACTCGGCGCCGGTACTGTCAGCGACGAGATCATCCTCAACATCCTGTCCCGTCGACGCGAGCCTCATGACGTCCAGGCTATGGACGTCGTCGTCAACCTGAAGCTCAAGCATCCGCCAGAGGCGAACTGCGGCCGCTACGATACCGTGCGAGACCTCGATGCAGCGGCATGAGATCATGGCCGCCCTCAAGGGACTGGGGCTCAAGGGCATGGTCACAGCCTTCGATGATGCCGTCACCAACGGCATCCGCCGCGACAGAACGGTCATGGAGATGTTGGGCGACCTGTTGCGTGCGGAGACGGCGCACCGGGATGCGGCATCGATCCGTTATCGCATGACCGCAGCCAAGCTTCCGGCGATCAAGGACCTGGATGGGTTCATGTTCGATGGCACGCCGATCAACGAAGGACTGATCCGCTCGCTTCATACGGGCTCGTTCCTGCCGGAACGGCGCAATATCGTGCTGATCGGCGGAACAGGCACGGGTAAGACCCATCTGGCTCTCGCTATCACCGCCGCGGTGGTGCGCGCCGGTGCCAGAGGCCGATACTTCAATACGGTCGATCTGGTGAACCGGCTTGAGGAAGAGGCTCGCCTAGGCAAGGCCGGCAGCCTTGCCACCCAACTCTCGCGGCTTGATCTCGTGGTACTTGATGAGCTGGGCTACCTGCCGTTCGCCCGGTCCGGTGGTCAGATGCTCTTCCACCTGATCAGCAAGCTCTACGAAAAGACCTCGGTCATCATCACGACCAATCTCGCCTTCGGCGAATGGCCGAGCGTCTTCCACGACCCCAAGATGACCACCGCGCTTCTCGATCGCATCACGCACCACTGCGACATCATCGAGACGGGCAATGACAGCTGGCGGTTCAAAAACCGGAACTGAGCCGAAAACCCCTTCCCCCGGACCCCCATCCCCGGCGGTTAACCCGGTGGGTCAACAGGGACCTCCCACGGACGCCGCCGCCAGCACACCTGACGGTGCGCGTCGTCGTCCGTGGGCCCCTCCTATCGACTACCGGGATAACCGCCAGACTACCGAAAGGTGGGGTCAATATTGGACGCCGATAGGGGGTCAGTTTTGCGCGCCGGTTGACACTTCGAGCCCTTCACGAATGGCTTCACGAAGCGCGGATGGATCAGGTGTACCGTATATCCTAGCTCCTCGAAGACCCGTCCCCAATGGTGCGAACTGGCGCAAGCCTCCATCGCGACCGATTGCGGTTGCAACTTGGTCACCGCATCGGGCAACTTTGCCCTGCTGACCTTACGCGAAACCAATTCGCCATCGCCAGAGATCCCATAGATATGAAAGGACTGTTTGCCCAAATCGATCGCCAACATTTGCATGTGATGAACTCCTCGCCTTGGTCGCTGTGGCACTATGCTCGGCCCGATTGCAGGAGGCGTCCATCCCATAAGATGAAGCCCAAACCCTCCTTGCGGAAATCGCCGACCAAGGCCCCTGCTGAGGCCGTGATGAAAGACATCCGCCGACAGACGCGGCGGCATTTCTCAGCCGAGGACAAGATCCGCATGGAGGTGTTGCAGGAAGTGGTCCGTCATGCCTATGAATTTCGTATCAACACGCTTCCAAAGACAGTGTGATCGATAGGCTTTATCTTTATCTTCTACATTAATTATCAAGTGGGCTGAATCTGTTAGCTCCAAAAATTAGGTGCATTAGTTATTTTAAGTACTGCGATAATTACTGCGCCGCAGTAAATTTTACGAAGAATGCCGCCCCTTCGAGTTGCGCCGAAAATGTTCCCGAAAGGCAATCTAGCTTGTCCAGCCAGATGTCGTGGTGACGTTGCCCAGATAAGGCAATGACGAAACAATCCTGCGTGCAATCGACGATATCCCCGGCGGCAAGTCGGGTCATCGACACTGTAAAATGGCCACGGCGCACCATGGCGTTGAGATCGAGGGCAGGGCCATCGATCGGCACGCTATCCACTGGCAGATCGGCGCGGAAAGGCAGGGGCGCCGATACTTCGTCCAGCGTTACGTTGACGTCCGACCCGTTCAGCGCAAGCTGCCCTTCAATGAGGCCAAGCGTGCGGTCCGTTCCGGGAAAGATCGAGAATGGCCCTGCCTCTTCGACCTTCGCCATGCTCAGGCGCCAGAGGAAATCATCCATTCCAGCGCCCGGCGGGAAGACGGCGATCTCGCGCGTCGTCCCGCCGCCGTTCTTCCACGGCACTTCCGGGCGGTCCGCCGCCCGGATCACCGTAATGCTCACCCGAGGATGCCCGGAAGGTCGAGGTCCTTTTCCGCCGCACAGCTACGCGCAATGTCGTAGCCCGCATCGGCGTGGCGCATGACGCCAGTGGCCGGGTCGTTCCACAGCACACGCTCAAGCCGTGCTGCCGCCTCGGGCGTGCCGTCGGCGACGATCACCATGCCCGAGTGCTGCGAAAAGCCCATGCCCACACCGCCGCCGTGGTGCAGCGAAACCCAGGTCGCGCCGCTGGCGGTGTTCAGCAGGGCGTTGAGCAGCGGCCAGTCGGAAACAGCGTCCGAACCGTCCTGCATGGATTCCGTTTCACGGTTAGGAGAAGCAACGGAACCGCTGTCGAGATGATCGCGCCCGATCACTACCGGAGCCTTCAGCTCGCCATTGGCGACCATTTCGTTGAAGGCAAGGCCAAAGCGGTGGCGATCGCCGAGGCCCACCCAGCAGATGCGCGCCGGCAGGCCCTGGAACTGGATCTTCTCGCGTGCCATGTCGAGCCAGTTGTGCAGGTGCGTGTTGTCGGGCAGCAGTTCCTTCACCTTGGCGTCGGTCTTGTAGATGTCCTCGGGATCGCCCGAGAGCGCTGCCCAGCGGAACGGCCCGACGCCGCGGCAGAACAGCGGGCGGATATAGGCGGGCACGAAGCCGGGAAAGTCGAAGGCGTTCGCCACGCCCTCGTCCAGCGCGACCTGGCGGATGTTGTTGCCATAGTCGGTGGTGGGCACGCCTGCCGCCTGGAAATTGAGCATGGCGCGCACGTGCTGCGCCATCGATGCCTTGGCGGCCTTCGCCACCGCTTCTGGCTCACGCTCGCGGCGCTCGATCCATTCAGCGGCGGTCCAGCCTGCGGGGAGGTAGCCGTTGACCGGATCGTGGGCGCTGGTCTGGTCGGTCAGCAGGTCGGGGCGGATGCCGCGCGCGAACATTTCGGGCAGGATCTCCGCCGCATTGCCGAGCAGGCCGACAGAGACGGGCTTGCCGTCCGCCTTGGCCTGATCGAGGATCGCCATGGCCTCCTCGACGGTGGTGGCCGACTTGTCGAGGTAGCCGGTGCGCAGGCGCATCTCGATACGGCTGGGCTGGCATTCGATGGCAAGGCATGATGCGCCCGCCATGACCGCCGCCAGCGGCTGCGCGCCGCCCATGCCGCCAAGGCCCGCCGTCAGCAGCCACTTGCCCGAGAGATCGCCGCCATGATGCTGTCGGCCCATCTCCACGAACGTCTCGTAAGTGCCCTGAACGATGCCCTGCGTGCCGATGTAGATCCACGAACCGGCGGTCATCTGCCCGTACATGGCAAGGCCGCGCTTATCGAGTTCGTTGAAATGTTCCCAGTTTGCCCAGTGCGGAACGAGGTTGGAATTGGCGATCAGCACACGCGGTGCATCGGCGTGAGTGCGGAACACGCCCACCGGCTTGCCCGACTGCACCAGCAGCGTCTGGTCGGCTTCGAGGCGCTGCAGCGTCTCGACGATCTTGTCATAGCTTTGCCAGTCGCGCGCCGCGCGGCCGATGCCGCCATAGACAACGAGTTCCTCGGGGCGTTCGGCGACGTCTGGGTGAAGGTTGTTCATCAGCATGCGCAACGGGGCTTCGGTCAGCCAGGACTTTGCGGAAAGCGTCGTGCCGGTGGCGGGCTTGATGACGCGGCTGTTGTCGATACGGGTCATGTCAGGCTTCCTGAAAGGCGAAGGCGCGAACCGCCTTCATGATCTGGGAAAGGGTGTGGGTAAGCGGGGCGGCGCGCGCCGGATCGAAAGGCGTGGGCCAGTTGGTTTCGTCCGGCGTTTCGGGCTCGTCCATGTAGCCACGGATGGCGAGTTCCATCTGGATGGCGTGGACGCCGTTTTCGGGCCGACCATAATGGCGGGTCGTCCAGCCACCGCGAAAGCGGCCATCCAGAACGTGGCTCTGGTCCGAGGCGGCGCAGATTGCTTCCACCGTGCTAGCCAGTGCCGGGTCGCATGTCCTGCCGCCGTTGGTGCCAATGTTGAACTGCGGCAATTCGCCTTCGAACAGGCGGGGCACATGGCTGCGGATCGAGTGTGCGTCGTAAAGAACTACCCGGCCGTGAAGGGCGCGCAGGCGTTCGATCTGAGCAGCCAGTGCGGCGTGGTACGGATCGAACCAAAGCGCACGGCGGCGGGCGATTTCTGCGTCATCCGGTGCTTCGCCGCTATAAAGCGGTTCACCGTCGAACGTGGTCGTCGGGCACAGTTCGGTCGTCGCCTGCCCCGGGTAGAGCGAGGCACCGGAGGGATCGCGGTTGAGGTCGATCACGCTGCGCGAAATGCGCGTGCTGACCAGCGTTGCGCCTAGGTCGGCGGCGAAGGCGTAGAGGTCATCGACCCACCAGTCGGCATCGCGCCGTGCGAGCCAGTCGGAACGGAAGAGGTGCCCCACGTCGGCGTGGGTAGTACCGGCGTGGGGGAAGGCGACGAGGATGGGGGCATCGCCTTCAATGACTTTGAGCCAGTCGCTCATGCCACCCCCGGTAGCGCATTGCCTGCCGAAGCGAGCAGCGCGCCGGAGCGGATGATGCGGTTGGCGGCCTCCATATCCGGGTGGAAGTGGCGATCGTTCTCCAGCGTGGGCACGTGCTGGCGCAGGGCCGCACGGGCGGCTTCTAGCGGTGTGCTGGAAGCCAGCGGCGCGTGGAAATCCACACCCTGTCCGGCTGCGAGCAGTTCGATGCCCAGCACGGCGGTGGCGTTCTCGGCCATGTCGAGCAGGCGGCGCGCGCCATGTGCGGCCATCGAGACGTGGTCTTCCTGGTTGGCAGAGGTCGGGATCGAATCGACGCTGGCCGGGTAGGCGCGCTGCTTGTTCTCGCTGACGAGCGCGGCGGCGGTCACCTGCGGGATCATGAACCCCGAATTGAGACCGGGGCGCGGCGTCAGGAACGCGGGCAGGCCGGACAGAGCCGGGTCCACCAGCATGGCGATGCGGCGCTCGGCGATCGAGCCGATCTCGCAGATGGCCATGGCGATCATGTCGGCGGCGAAGGCGACCGGCTCGGCATGGAAGTTGCCGCCTGACAGCGCCTCGTCCGTTTCGGGGAAGATCAGCGGGTTATCGGAGACGCCGTTGGCCTCGATCTCCAGCGTGGTTGCGGCCTGGCGCAGAATGTCGAGCGCTGCGCCCATGACCTGTGGCTGGCAGCGCAGGCAATAGGGATCCTGCACGCGCGCGTCGTTTTCCAGATGGCTGGCGCGGATGGCGCTGCCGGTCATCAGG
Organism: Novosphingobium decolorationis; assembly: GCF_018417475.1. Lineage (NCBI taxonomy): Bacteria > Pseudomonadati > Pseudomonadota > Alphaproteobacteria > Sphingomonadales > Sphingomonadaceae > Novosphingobium > Novosphingobium decolorationis. The sequence goes on along the minus strand of NZ_CP054856.1, from coordinate 2,202,531 downwards.
TCGCGCAGGGCATCGGCCACCTCGATCTGGCCGCGATGGCGGCGCAGGGTGTGGATGCGGGGATCGAACGGCGTATCGGAACCCTTGGCCGCCTCGGTCGAGAGTGCGCCGGTGACAAGCGCGGAGCGGAACAGCAGTTCGGCCTCGAACAGCCCGGCCAAGGCATTGGCGGTGGAGAACTGGGTGCCGTTGAGCAGGGCGAGGCCTTCTTTGGGGCCAAGCTCGGTGGGGTCAAGACCTGCATCGCGCAGTGCCTCGGCGGCGGGGAGGCGTTCATCGTCGACGAATATCTCGCCCACGCCGATCATTGTTGCGGCCATGTGCGACAGCGGGGCAAGGTCGCCGCTCGCGCCGACCGAGCCCTGGCTCGGCACCACCGGGGTCAGGCCCTTGACCAGCATCGCCTCCAGCAGCGCCACCGTCTCCGGCCGCACGCCCGAGGCACCCTGCGCCAGGCTGGCGAGTTTCAGCGCCATCATCAGCCGGATCACCGGCACCGGCGAAGGCGCGCCCGTGCCCGCCGCGTGGCTCAGCACGATGTTGCGCTGGAGCGTCGCGAGATCTTCGTCGCCGATCCGAACGCTTGCCAGCTTACCGAAACCGGTGTTGATGCCGTAGACTGGCGCGCCCTTTGCCAGAATGCGCGACACGGCGGCGGCACTTGCCGCAACGCGGGGCGCGCAGGCCGGGTCGAGCGTGACGGCAGCGCCGCGATAGACCGCGCGCCAGTCCGTCAGCGGGACACTTCCAGGCGTGAGCAGGACAGGATTCATTGACCACTCCAGATGCGGGCATGGAGCGGATTGAACCCCATGCGATAGACAAGTTCGGCGGGACGTTCGACGTTCCAGATGGCAAGGTCACAGCGCTTGCCCGCCTCCAGCGTGCCCCGGTTCGCAAGCCCGAGGGCGCGCGCGGCGTTGCGGGTGACGCCGGCAAGGCATTCGGCAACGGTCAGGCGGAACAGCGTCGCGCCCATGTTCATCGTCAGCAGCAGTGAGGTGAGCGGCGACGTGCCTGGATTGCAGTCGGTCGCCAGCGCGATGGGCACGCCTGCGGTGCGCAGGGCCGCGATAGGCGGCAGCTTCGTCTCGCGTACGAAGTAGTAGGCGCCCGGCAGCAGCGTGGCGACAGTGCCCGAGGCTGCCATCGCGGCGATCCCGGCCTCGTCGAGATATTCGAGATGATCGGCGGAAAGCGCACCATGACGGGCCGCTAGCGCCGCGCCATGGAGATTGGAAAGCTGCTCTGCATGCAGCTTCACCGGCAGGCCGTGGCGAACCGCCGCATCGAACATGCGTTCGGTCTGACTGACGCTGAAGCCGATGCCCTCGCAGAAGGCATCCACCGCGTCGGCAAGACCAAGCGCGGCGATTTCCGGCAGGACTTCGTCGCACAGCAGGGCGATGTAACCGTCCGCATCACTCGCAAATTCCGGCGGCAGGGCGTGCGCGCCAAGGAAGGTCGTGGCGATGGACACCGCGCGCTCCTCGCCAAGGCGGCGTGCCGCGCGCAGCATGCGGATCTCGCTGTCGCGGCCGAGGCCATAGCCGGATTTCACCTCGACCGTGGTGGCGCCTTCGGCGATCAGCGCATCGAGGCGCGGCAGGGCATCGGCGACGAGTTCGTCCTCGCTGGCCGCGCGGGTCGCGCGCATGGTGGAGACGATGCCGCCCCCCGCTCTTGCGATGTCTTCGTAAGTCGCACCATCGAGCCGCATTTCGAATTCTGCGGCACGGTTGCCGCCATGAATAAGGTGGGTGTGGCAGTCGATCAGGCCCGGCGTGATCCAGCGGCCTTCGCAATCGACAACCCGCTTCGCGTCGAGCGAGGGCGCTTCGGCGGCAGGGCCGGCGTAGGCGATCATGCCATCCTTTGCCGCGATCACCCCATGCTCGATCGCGCCGACATCTGCGCTCGCGGCCGTGGCGCCCGCCATGGTCGCAAGCCGGGCGTCCTTCCAGATGGTGTCGTAAAGCATGGCTCGCGGTCCTGTGTTGGCCTCGCCCATTGTGATTGCACTGTTCTGAAATAATGTATAGACAATAATTGCAGCACGGAGAAGATTCATGCCGAAAGGATCGGGAAGGGTGACCATGTCATTGTTTTTCAATCATTGCCTTCTGCCCGATGGCTGGGGGCGCAACGTCCGTGTCACGGTTGCGGATGGCCTGATCACCGCAGTGGAGGCGAATGCCGAGCCTTGCGCAGCGGATGAGCGCCACGCCTGCGCGCTTGCCGGAATGCCCAACCTGCACAGTCACGCCTTCCAGCGCGGCATGGCCGGTCTTGCCGAGCAGAGTGGCCCTGCGAACGACAGTTTCTGGACCTGGCGCGAGATCATGTACCGCTTCGTCGATCGCATGACGCCGGACGATGTGCAGGCGATCGCCGCGCTCGCCTATGTCGAGATGCTGGAGGGGGGCTTCACCCGCGTCGGCGAGTTCCATTACCTCCATCACGACCACGCTGGCCGCCCCTTCGCCGATCCCGCGCAGATGAGCGCGGCGGTGCTGGCAGCGGCCACGGATAGCGGGATCGGGATAACGTTGCTGCCGGTGCTTTACAGCTATGCCGGGTTCGGTGCCCAGTCGCCGAGCCCGGCGCAGGCGCGCTTCATCAACGATCTGGACGGTTATGCCCGCTTGCTCGAAGGCGCGCAGGCCCATGCCAGCGCCTTGCCCGATGCAGTGGTCGGCGTCGCGCCGCACAGCCTGCGTGCGGTCTCGCCTGCGCAACTGCGCGATCTTGCCCCGTTGGCCAAGGATCGGCCAGTCCACATCCACATCGCCGAGCAGGTGAAGGAAGTGGACGACTGCCTGGCATGGAGTGGCCAGCGCCCCGTCGAATGGTTGCTGGACAATGCCGACGTGGATGGCCGGTGGTGCCTCGTCCACGCCACGCACCTGACCGAGGCGGAGACGCTGGCCATGGCTCGCAGCCGCGCGGTGGCGGGGCTATGTCCGATCACCGAGGCGAACCTGGGTGACGGGCTGTTCCCCGTCGAGGCGTTCCTCGCTGCCGGTGGGCGCTATGGCATCGGCAGCGATTCCAACGTCCTGATCGATGCGAGCGAGGAACTGCGGCTGCTTGAATATGGCCAACGCCTGACCCGCCGCGCGCGAAACGTGATGGCGCGGGGCGCGGGGCGTTCGACTGGCGCGGACCTGTATTCCGGTGCGCTCGCGGGCGGGGCTGCGGCGCTTGGCGTCGAGGCGGGGATCGCGGTGGGCCTTCCTGCCGACATCGTGACCCTCCGCCTCGATCATCCGGCGATGGCGCACCGACAGGGCGATGCGATAACCGACAGCTTCCTGTTCGCTGCCGGACGCTCGGCCATTGACTGCGTGTGGCGCCATGGCGAGAAGTTCGTCAGCGAAGGGCGGCACCGCGCGCGCGACCGCGTTGCGCGTGACTACACCAAGGTACTGGAGACATTGATCGCGTGAAAACGCCCCTGCACGAACGCATTCGATCGGATTTCGAGCGCCGCATCCTCGGTGGCGAACTGGCTCCCGGCGATCGCCTGCCCATCGAGCAGGACCTGATGCAGGAATATGGCTGTTCGCGCATGACCGTGAACAAGGCGCTCTCCGCGCTCGTCGGGGCGGGGTTGATCGAGCGGCGCAAGAAGGCGGGGACGTTCGTGATGCGGCCCAAGGTTCATTCCATGGTGCTCGACGTACCCGACATCGCAGCGCAAGTGCGCGAACGTGGGCAGGATTACGCCTTCAGGCCGATCCGCCGTCGGCATCGTCCCGCCGGAAATGACGAGGAGGAAATCCTCCTCGCCGGCGGTGGTGCGCTGGTGCAGATCGACGGACTTCATCTGGTAGACGGTGCCCCGCTGGCCGTCGAGTTTCGTCGGGTGAGTGCGAGCGCGGTGCCCGATTTCGTCGACGCCGAACTCGACGACGTACCGCCGGGAACGTGGCTCTTGCAGCATGTGCCCTGGACCGAGGCCGAGACGCGCATCTCCGCCGTCGCTGCTCTGGGCGAGGCAGCGGACTGGCTTGGCGTCGCGGTGGGGACGCCATGCCTGTGCGTGGAACGCCGGACCTGGCGCGGCCCGGAGCGGATCACTTCCGTGCGCCAGATATTCCTCGGCGATGCCTATGACCTGGTGGCGCGCTTCGGACCGACTTCGCAGCCCTCGCCATCCTGATCGAGGCGAGGCCTTATGCCGCAGCCTTCCAGGGCCCCTTGAAGATCGCGAACCAGATCACCACCGTCACGAGGTAGCCCTCGATCGCGGGGGCGGGCAGCAAGAAGCCGCCTTGCGACTGGCTGGCATAGCCCGCCACTGCGCCCAGAAACCACGCCAGCGTATTCAGCTCCTTGTTGCGGGACGTAAGTCTCGTAACATCGTCGGCGGCCCGGTCTTGCGCAAGGAAGTAGCCGCAGCACCAGACCGCCGCGATCGGCGAGGCCGCCACGCCCAGGATTTCCAGAAATGGCACGAAGTGCTGCGAGACGCGGAACCACGCCGCGATCAGCGCGATCGCTGCGCCGAACAGGCCCAGTTGCCAGACGGGACGCTTTGGCAGCAAGGGTCAGTTCCGGCTGAGTGTGGAATCGTACGTTAAGGTCAGGGGAACGTCACTTCAGCGATAAATCGGATGTTTCAATCCTGTAGCGGCGGCCATTGCCGTGCGGTGTGGATCACAACCAATATCCAAATCGTATCACCTGCAACCTCGTAAACGATGCGATAGCTTCGGTGCGGCGTCAGTTCTCGCGTCCCTGCGACTGTGCCGACATGGCCAAGCAAGGGGAAGTCGGCCAGCCTGGCAACGGCATCACTGAATAGCTGATCGATCCGAAGTGCCGCAGCAGGATCGTGCCCCACGAGATAATCCCAGATCGCGATGCGATCGTGCTGCGCCTGCGGCGTCCAGATGATTTTCACGAATGGGCGGCGCGCAATGCGGCAAAGGCGGCTTCGACCTCTTCGTTCGACCGGCCAAGTCCGTCCCGCATCGAGGCGCGGGCGACTTCAACCTTGCGTTGCAGGAAGGCGTCATGCTCGCGCTGCGCGCGTTGCTGCTGGACGAATGCGCGCATGAATTCGCGAACCACCTGCGAAGCCGAGCGGTGGCTGGCCTCGGCCTCGGCCATGAACTCGGCCCGCAGGTCAGCTTCCAGCTTCATCGTGAACACAGCGGCTTTCAACGGGATATCTCCACAAGGTACTGACGTTGTATATACTGACTAGGCCAGCGTTAGGTCAAGATTTCAAGAGCGCGGGTTCAGAGATTTCCTCGGCTTCCCCGGCCATCGCATAGAGAGGTGGCCTGGAGAATCTGCACACTGAGATAATTGGATTTTCTGCCTGAGAGCAGCCAGATGGGCTGCGAGACAGGAGCAGAGAATGAGCAGACGACCTCGGCGCAACCACAGCCCAGCATTTAAGGCGAAGGTGGCGCTTGCCGCGATCAAGGGTGAGAAGACGTTGGCAGAGCTGGCGCACGACTATGATCTGCATCCTAACCAGATCACGACGTGGCGCACGCAGTTGCTTGAAGGGGCAGCCGGCGTGTTCGGCTCGGTGAGAACGGCGGAGCAATATTCGACCACGCTAGCGGCGGGATAGTCCTGCTGCGGGCGGCGTAAAAGTCGTCCACCTTGAAGCCTTTCTGCCAAGTCAGGGAGGTGTGGGGATCTACAGCGTGGAACTTTATCTTCAGGTCCGTTTGGCTTGCGCGGATGGCATGAGCCAGCGGGCGGCGGCGAAGCGTTTCAATGTGTCGCGCGACACGGTGCGCAAGATGCTGTCGTTTTCATCGCCACCGGGTTACCGGCGTCAATCTGTCCCGCAGCGTCCGAAGCTGGACGGGTTTGTGGCGATCATTGATGGATGGCTTGAAGGGGACCGCTGCGTCCCGCGCAAACAGCGCCATACGGCGAAGCGGGTATTCGACCGCTTGCGCGCCGAGCATGGTTTCACCGGCGGCTATACGATCATCAAGGATTACATCCGCGAGCGTGAGCAACGCAGCCGGGAGATGTTCGTGCCGCTGGCCCACCCGGCGGGGGATGCGCAGGCCGATTTCGGGGAAGCGCTGGTGGAGATCGGCGGGGTGCAGCAGAAGGCCTACTTCTTCGCACTCGATCTGCCGCACAGTGATGCCTGCTATGTGCGGCCTATCCGGCGGCGGTGGCGGAGGCCGGGTGGACGGACACGTTCATGCCTTCGCGTTCTTCGGCGCGGTGCCGCGCTCGATCGTCTATGACAACGATCGCTGCCTTGTGGCGAAGATCCTGCCAGACGGCACGCGTAAGCGTGCCACGCTGTTCAGCGCTTTCCTGTCGCATTACGTGATCCGCGACCGCTATGCCCGCCCGGGCAAGGGGAACGAGAAAGGCAATGTGGAAGGGCTGGTTGGTTACTGCCGCCGCAATTTCATGGTGCCGATCCCGAAGTTCCCGACCTGGGAGGCCTTCAACCTATGGCTGGAGGAGCAATGCCGCAAGCGCCAGCAGGACAAGGTGCGCGGACAGAGCGAGACGATCGGTGAGCGCTTGCAACGCGATCTGGCAGCCATGCAGCCTCTGCCCGCTACACCCTTCGAGGCCTGCGATCAGACGAGCGGGCGGGTCTCCTCGCAATCCCTGGTGCGCTACAGGACCAACGATTATTCGGTTCCGGTGGCACGGGGCCATCAGGAGGTCTGGATCAGGGCCTATGTCGATGAGGTGGTGGTCGGCTGCCGCAGCGAAGTCATCGCCCGTCATCCTCGTTGTTATGCCCGCGAGGAGGTTATCTTCGACCCGCTCCACTATCTCCCGCTGATCGAGCAGAAGATCAACGCATTCGACCAGGCCGCGCCTTTGCAGGGCTGGGATTTGCCCGAAGCGTTCACGACACTGCAGCGGTTGATGGAAGGCCGCATGCACAAGCATGGCAGGCGTGAATATGTACAGGTGCTGCGCCTGTTGGAAACGTTCACCCTCGCCGATCTCCGTGCGGCGGTGGAACAGGCCATTGATCTTGGCGCCATCGGCTTCGATGCCGTCAAGCACCTCGCCCTGTGCCGGGTCGAACGCGTACCGCCCAGGCTGGACCTGGACGTCTATCCCTTCCTGCCACGCACAACGGTCGAGAAGACCTTTGCCAGAGCCTATCTGAGCCTGCTCTCCGACCAGCAGGAGGCCGCATGAGCGATCAGACCCCGGAGCTTCTTCTCGCTCACAATCTCAAGGCACTCAAGCTGCCTACGTGCCTGCGAGAGCACCACAAGCTCGCCCGGCAATGTGCCGCTGAAGGCGTCGATCATATCCGCTTCCTCGCCCGCCTTGTCGAGATGGAGATGATCGACAGGGAGCGTCGTATGGTCGAGCGGCGCATCAAGGCCGCGCGCTTCCCCGCCGTCAAAAGCCTCGACAGCTTCGACTTCACCGTCATCCCGAGGCTCAACAAGATGCAGGTGCTCGAGATGGCGCGCTGCGAGTGGATCGAGCGGCGTGAGAACGCCATCGCTCTGGGGCCATCGGGCACCGGAAAGACGCACGTAGCGTTGGGGCTCGGACTGGCAGCATGCCAGAAAGGGCTGTCGGTGGGCTTCACCACTGCGGCGGCGCTGGTCAGCGAAATGATGGAGGCGCGCGACGAGCGGCGTCTCCTGCGCTTCCAGAAGCAGATGGTCGGATACAAACTGCTCATCATCGACGAACTGGGCTTCGTACCGCTCTCCAAGACCGGCGCCGAACTGCTGTTCGAGCTGATCTCCCAGCGTTACGAACGCGGCTCCACCTTGATCACCAGCAACCTGCCCTTCGACGAATGGACCGAAACCTTCGGATCCGAGCGTCTCACAGGCGCGCTCCTCGATCGCCTGACCCATCACGTCAGCATCCTCGAGATGAACGGCGAAAGCTATCGCCTCGCTCACAGCCGGGCCCGCAAGGCCAAAATCAGACCCTGAAAAGCAAGCCAATGCCGGGGGGAGTGGCCCTCGGGCTACGCCCTCACGCCACTCCCCCCGGCGTGTAACACGATGGCCTGGTTTTACGCCGCCCCATGGCCGACTTTTGCTCCGCCGTTGACACCGGCCAGCGCCTGGAACTGGCGCACATCCCAGACCGAGCCCAGCGCCGCGCGGCTGAGGTGGAAGCCGGGATTGCCTGCGACCACGCCGTCGAATTCGGTAGGAAAGCGCATGGCTGCCTGCATTGCCTCGCGCCCGCCGTTCGAGCAGCCCATGAAGTAGGAGGTTTGCGCCGCGCGGCCATAGCGCGCGCGGATAAGCGCCTTGGCGGTGTCGCTCACCTTGCCGATCGAGGCGTAGGCCAGGTCGAGCACGGCCTGCTGGTCGACCGCGAAATCGAGGTTGGGCTTGTCGTGGCCGCTGTCCATGCTGACGACGGCATAGCCGCGCTGCAGCGCGGGCGTTGCGGTTGAGCCGGTGCTCGGGATGGCGCCGATGGCGGGCGCAATGAAGCCGTCGGTGCCGCCACCGCCCTGGAACAGGAAGCGTCCGTTCCACTTTTCGGGCAGGCGCATCTGGAAGCGGATGGCGTAGTGCCCGCCCACGCCCTCACGGTCGCCGATGCGGCCTTCGACAAGGCAGTGCGGGCCTGCGGGCACGGGGCGCGGCGAGCCTCCGGTCATGGCGCTCATCGGGTCGGCCGGGATCGGCGCGCTGCCCTGGGCCTCGGCCTTGGTGAAGGTGACGCCGGGAAGTTCAAGCGTGAGAAGGTCCGAACAATCGCGCGCCATGGCGGGCGAGGCCGAAAAGGCGATGGCGGCCGCTGCGGCCGTACCCATGAACCGGTATTTCATTCTGGTTTCCCTGCTCTTGTCGTGCCCGAAAGTATCGGAACGGGGCTCGGTTGATCGTGTGCCAGCACCATAGAGGCGGGAAGCGCGGCTGTTCAGTGCCGTATCGCTCCATGCCGTGTGAAGCGCAGTTCACCATCGGGTTTTGCACAAGGCAACCATGGAACGGCTTTTCGCCGCGCACGTGGCGCGGATCGGGACGCCATGGGGCAACGAGCGCATCGCCAACGGATCGGGCCGTGTCCGCGCCAGAGCGGCGTTGACGAGACAGGCTCCCCCGCGCGGGTTCAGTCGGAGCCGAACAGGTCGCGGGTGTAGACCTTGTCCGCGACATCGCGGATGGCATCGGTCTGGCGGTTGGCGATGATGATGTCGCAGTCCTGCTTGAACGCGTCGAGATCGCGCATGATCTTCGAGCCGAAGAAAGTCTCCTCGCTCATCGCCGGTTCGTAGATGACCACCTCGATACCCTTGGCCTTGATCCGCTTCATGATCCCCTGGATCGAGGACTGGCGGAAATTGTCGGAACCGGCCTTCATCACGAGCCGGTAGACGCCGACTTTCTTCGGGCTGCGGGCGATGATCTGGTCGGCCAGAAAGTCCTTTCGGGTCCGATTGGCATCGACGATCGCACGGATCAGGTTCTGGGGGACTTCGGAGTAGTTCGCGAGCAGCTGCTTGGTGTCCTTGGGGAGGCAGTAGCCGCCGTAGCCGAAACTCGGGTTGTTGTAGTGCGTGCCGATCCGCGGGTCGAGGCCAACCCCTTCGATGATCTGGCGGGTGTTGATGCCCCTGGAAATGGCGTAGCTGTCGAGCTCGTTGAAGAAGGCCACGCGCATTGCAAGATAGGTGTTCGCGAATAGCTTGATCGCCTCGGCCTCGTCGGCGTCGGTGAACAGGACCGTGATATCGTCCTTCTCGGCACCTTGCACCAGCAGGTCGGCAAAGATCCGGGCGCGCTCTGAGCGTTCGCCCACGATGATCCGCGACGGGTTCAGGTTGTCGTAGAGGGCGCGGCCCTCGCGCAGGAATTCCGGGCTGAAGATGACCTGCTGTGTGTCCATGCGCTGGCGCACGTCCCGTACATACCCGACCGGAACCGTGGACTTGATGACGATCGTGGCCGCAGGCGCGTGGGTGGTTGCCAGCCCTATGACGGCTTCCACCGAGGAGGTGTCGAATTTGTCGGTCTCGACATCGTAGTTGGTTGGTGTTGCGATGATGACATAGTCGGCATCGGCGAGCGCCTCCTCGGCAGAGGTCGTGCCGCGCAGGTCGAGCTTGCGCTCGTGCAGGAACTCTTCCAGTTCCGCATCCACGATCGGAGACTGGCGTGCGTTGAGCATCTCCACGCGCTCGGCCGAAATATCGACGGCCACGACCGTGTTGTGCTGCGCGAGCAGGACGGCATTGGACAGGCCGACATAACCGAGGCCAAAGACAGCAATTTTCATCTACGAGTACTCTTGCGGTGGTAGTGCGGTGGTGCCGGAACGTTCGCGAACGATCAGACCTGTCGCCTCATACTGCGAACTTGGCCGGGGAATGTCACGTTTCGAAGAGTGGTAAGCCATCTGGGCTGCCTGGCGTAAGGCGCGGACATCGAGCGGGCTTCCTTTTCGTGGCATCGGGCCTTTCGTGGCGCCGGGCCTTTCTTGGCGCCGTGTCACGGAAGGCGGGTCCGGACCTATGCGAGAGCCCGTAGTCGAACTCGACCCCTGCGACAACGGCGACGTCGACCATCCGTGCGAATTCCTTGCCGAACATGCCCGAACGGGCCCGACGCGGAAAGATCGCGGCGAGCCCGTTGGTGGATGGGCAGGATTATGTCGCGGCGCGGGGGGCAGTACGCAGACCAGATCGATCCGCGCGCGTCTCGCTGGTCAGTCGGGCAGCATGGCGGTGGGCCACCAGGTGATGATGTGCTCGTCGTGGGCGGAGGTCCACACGCCCTCGGGGGTGTAGCGCAGCGCCCCGCTGCCCGCGGGCTTGCCCATGCGGGCGATGATTTCCGACTTCGCCGCGTCGATGACGACGAAGCGCTGGTCGTCGGTGGTGCGCAGCCAGACCTTGCCCGCGCCGGTGTCGATGTCGCCCCACTTGAGGTTGTCGCCCACCTTGATCCGGCCGGTCACCTCGACGCTGGCCGGATCGACGCGCGCCAGCGTGCCGTCGCCCTGCTCCTGGACCCAGACCGCGCCTTCGCCCGCAGCGAGGAAGCCGGGGGTGGTGCCAAGAGGCGTGCTTCCGGTCACTTCGTTGGTGGCCGGATCGATGCGCTGGAGCGTCTGCTTCTCGGCGCTGACGGCCCACACGGCATCAAAGCCATAAGCCAGGTACCAGGTGCCCGGATCGACGGTGACTTGCGCGGTTACCGCGTTGGTGGCGGGGTCGATGCGCGCGACCTGTCCGTTGGGATTGCTCGCGACCCAGATCGAGCCTGCGCCGAAGGCGACGTTCAGCTCGCCCGCCTGGTTGGCGATGCCGGTGTAGATCGCGGCGACGAGCTTGCCGCTGGCAAGATCGATGCGGTTGATCGTGCCCGCGCCGCAGTCGGCCACCCACAGCGAACCGGCCGCGATGCTCATGGTGCCACACGGGCGCCCGAGCGGGACCTGCGCCTGCTTGCCCGCGCGCGACCATTTTTCGACCCGGCCCCGGTTGGTGGCCCAGACGCTGTCGCCATCGACGGCCAGGAAGTCGGCGAAGTCGGGGACATGGACGACAGTCTCATCCTGCGCCAGCGCAGGGCTGGCGAGCGAAACCATGGCGGCGACAGCGCCTGCCGCCAGAGTGCGCGTGTACCTGTTCATCCGATGTCCCCCATTCAACGTAGTGTGCGCAAGAGTGCCCGGTGCGACCCGAAGCGTGGCTTTCGTCTCAGCCGAGGCTGGCGATATAGTTGCGCCAACCGCCAAGAGCGGTGATGTCGGTGGCACCGATCGTCGCGCGCGGTTCGGACACGAAGCCCTTGACGCTGGAGCCATCGGCCAGCGTGACCGTGCCGATGGCAAGCGGGGCGGGCACTTCGGCGACGAAGCTGCCGAATTCGGCCGCGCCCAACTCGTAGACTTCGACCGGCAGGCTGGTGCCGCCTTCCTCGAAGACGAGCGCGGGCTTGGGGGGCGTGCTGTTGGCCAGCGCGTAGAGGCGGTAGCTGGGCGCGGTGTCGAAGGCGCCGATGAATGTGGCGTCGCGCGAGGTCAGCTGCCAGTGGAGCGGCATGTCCTTCAGGTGGGCGCCGACAACGGCCAGTTTCACGGCTTCCATACGTCCCTCAAGATCAAGCGGTGGCAAAGGAGAAGATGTGCGCGCGGCAAGGTAGCCATCGGCGACGTCAAGCAGCGCGCGGTCGGTGTCGGCAGGCCCGATCAGTGTCACGCCAAAGCCGGTGCCGTTGTCGCGGATTCCGGCCGGGACCGCGAGCGCGGCCATGTCGAGCAGGTTCACGAAGTTGGTGTAGTAGCCAAGGTTGGAATTGAGCGCGACGGGCGCTTTGGCCAGCTCGGCCACACGGTAGGTGGTGCCGGTGGTGGGGAAGGCGAGCATGTCGACCTCCTCCCAGAGAAGGTCGGCGTGGCGCTTCAGCTCAGCCATGCGGTAGATGCCGTTGAAGAGCTCGACCGCGCCGATCTTGAGGCCCGGTTCCACGACCTCGCGCACGACCGGGTCGATCGCCTCGGGATCGCTCGTCAGCAGGCTTTCGATGGCCGCAGTACGCTCGGCAACCCACGGCCCGCCGTAGAGGAGGAGCGCAGCTTCCTGAAGCGGGGCGTAGTCGATCTCGACGATCCTGGCCTCGCGGCCCAGCACCTCGAGCGCCTGCTCGTAGAAGGTTTCGGCTGCGGCATCGCCGAAGAACTGGCGCTGATCCTTGCGCGGCACGCCGATGACCCTGGGCGCAAGCGGTGCGTCGGCCAGCGGCTTGGAGTAGGGATCGGCGACATCGAAGCCCGCAATCACGCCGTCGACAAGGCGCGCGTCGGCGGTGTCGTCGGTGAAGACGGTGATGCAGTCGATGGTGCGGCAGGCCGGGACCAGCCCCTTCGTGCTCCAGCGGCCCTTGGTGGGCTTGAAGCCGATGAGGTGGTTGAAGGCGGCGGGAACGCGGCCCGACCCCGCCGTATCGGTGCCCAGCGCAAAGGGCACGATGCCCGCCGCGACCACGACCGAGGAGCCCGAACTGGACCCGCCGCTGACGTAAGCCTGGTTATAGGCGTTGCGCGGGATGCCGTAGGGGCTGCGTGTGCCGACAAGGCCGGTGGCGAACTGGTCGAGGTTGGTCTTGCCGATGAGGATGGCGCCCGCCTCGCGCAGCCGCGCGACCACGGTGGCGTCCTCGTCCGGGGCATAGGCGAAGGCGGGGCAGGCGGCGGTGGTCTGGAGCCCGGCCGCATCGATGTTGTCCTTCACCGCGAAGGGCACGCCCGCAAGTGGCAGGCTCTCGCCCGCCGCCACGCGCGCGTCCACCGCGCGGGCCTGCGCCAGTACGGCCTCGGGCGCGGCGCGGCTGATCCAGATCTGGGGCTGGATCGCGTCGTAGCTCTCGGCCCGCGCGAGGGTTTCCTCGGCAACGGCAAGGGCGGTGAGGGTGCCCGCGTTGACACGGGCGGCAATGTCCGCAGCGCTGCGGCGGCTCAGGTCCATCATGCGGTCCTCGACAGGGCGAGCATCGGCGAGCCAGGCTGCAACGACTTGCCCTCTTCCATGTAGATCGCCGAGATTGTGCCCGATCCCGGGCTCTCGACAGGGGCTTCCATCTTCATCGCCTCGACCACCGCGATACGGTCGCCCGCCTTCACGATGTCGCCGGGCGAAACGAGAAGCTGGGCGACAACGCCGCCATAGGGCGCCTCGATGAGGTCGGCGCCTTCGGGCACGTCGACGGCGACGGGTTCGAGGTCTTCGACGTCCTCGGCCTCAGCCACACGGTCGAATTCGCCGTTGCGGCGCCATTCGGCGCGTTCCTCGTCGAACGCGGCCTGGCGGGTGGCCTGGAATTCCCCGATCGATTCCGCATTGTCGGCCAGGAACTTGCGGTAGTCGGCAAGGCGGAACTCGCTCTCCTCAATCTGGATCGAGCGGCGCCCGTTGGGAAACTCGCGGCGCCATTCCATCAGCTCGTCCGGGCTTACCGGATAGAAGCGGATCTGGTCGAAGAAGCGCAGCAGCCAGGGCTTGCCGTCTGTGAAGGCGTCGGTCTGGCGGTAGGTGTTCCAGACCTGGATCGTGCGCCCGAAGAGCTGGTAGCCGCCCGGACCTTCCATGCCGTAGATGCACATGTAGGCGCCACCGATGCCCACGACGTTGGGCGGTGTCCAGGTGCGCGCCGGATTGTACTTGGTGGTGACGAGGCGGTGGCGCGGGTCCATCGGGGTCGCCACCGGTGCGCCGAGGTAGACGTCGCCCAGACCCAGCACGATGTAGTTGGCGTCGAACACGATGTTGTTGACCGCATCGGCATTGGGAAGCCCATTGACGCGGCGGATGAACTCGATGTTGTCGGGGCACCAGGGCGCATCGTCGCGCACGATCGACATGTACTTCTCGATTGTCTCGAGAGTGGCCGGATCGCGCCAGCTCAAGGGCAGGTGGACAACGCGCGAGGGGACGGTGAAGTCCTCCAGGTCGCCCAGACGCTCCTCGGCGGAGATGAGGGCGTCCAGCGCGTCCTTCTGGCGCAGCACTTCGCCATCGAAGTGGAACTGGAGCGAGCGGATGCCGGGCACGATGTCGATCACGCCGGGCAGCGCCATCTTCTCCAGTTCGGCCATCAGCGCGTGGACGCGGATGCGCAGCTCCACGTCGAGGACGATGTCGCCGTACTCGATGAGGATGTTGCGGTCGCCCTGCTGGCGGTAGACCGTGCGCGGACGGCCCGGGCCTTCGGGAAGCTGGGCGAGGATCGGGTCGAGGTCCGCGACGTCGCGCAGGGGCGTGGCCGGTACGGGCGTGCCGCTTTCGAGGAAGGCGCGCTGCGCGGCGTGGGCCGCGTCGGCGTCGTCCATGGTCACCGGCACGAAGCGTACCTTGTCGCCTGCGGTGAGCTGGCCGACCTTCCACAAGTCCGCCGCGATCACGACGAAGGGGCACACGAAGCCGCCCAGCGACGGGCCATCGGGGCCCAGGATGATCGGCATGTCGCCGGTGAAATCCACCGCGCCGATGGCGTAGGCGTTGTCGTGGATGTTGGAGGGGTGCAGGCCCGCCTCGCCGCCGTCGGTACGCGCCCATTGCGGCTTGGGGCCGACCAGGCGCACGCCGGTGCGGTTGGAGTTGTAGTGGACCTGCCAGCTCGCCGAGACGAGCGTGCCGATGTCATCGTCGGTGAAGAAGTCGGGCGCGCCGTGGGGGCCGTAGAGGACGCGCAGCGTCCACTCGGTCGAAACTTCGGGGATCTCGGGCGTGGGGAGCGCCGTCCCCGTGGGCTTGCCGCCCAGGTGCAGGGTGTCACCTGCCAGCAGGCGGCGCGCGGCGGGGCCGCCGAACTGGCCGAGCTCGAAGGTCGAGCAGCTGCCCAGGTACGGCGCGACATCGAGGCCGCCCGCAAAGAGGATGTAGCCGCGCATGCCGCCGCCGGTCGCCCGGCCCATCGAGAGAGTCTGGCCGGCTGCAATCTCAAGCACGGTGCCGCGCGCGACCGGCTGGTCGTCGAGCCGCGCGCCGAAGTCCGCGCCCATCAGGCAGATGCGGGCAGGGGCCGTGAAGGCAAGCGTCGGGCCGGTGACGGTGATCTCCAGGCCCTCGGTGCCTTCGGGATTGCCGAGCAGACGGTTGCCGAGGCGGAACGACTGGTCGTCCATCGGGCCCGAAGGGGGCACGCCGACCGCCCAGTACTTCTGGCGGCCCGGCCAGTCCTGCACGGTCGTCGCCGTGCCGCCTGCAACCACGCGAAAGCCGGTGGGCTGGTAGGAAATGGTGTCGAGGACGCGGGTGGAGACCGCGCCGCTGGTGAATTCCTCGCAGCGGGTAACGTCGCGCAGCCAGCGCAGGTTGGTCTCGATACCGTCGATGCGGGCCGTGTCGGCGACCTTCTGCACGGCCGCGACCGCGTCCTCGCGGGTGGGCGCGTGAACGATCAGCTTGGCGAGCATGGGATCGTACCAGGCGGTGATCTCGCTGCCGCCCGCGACCCAGGTCTCGACGCGGATGTCGTCCGGGAATTCCACGTTGGTGAGGATGCCCGTGGTCGGGCGGTAGTCGAGCGAGGGGTCCTCGGCGTAGATGCGCAGCTGGACCGCGTGGCCCCGGGGCGCGCCGTGATCTTCGGACAGGAAGGCGTAGTCGCCCGCGCCGCCGCGGATCATCCACTCGACAAGGTCGATGCCGAAGACTTCCTCGGTCACGCCATGTTCGACCTGGAGACGCGTGTTCATTTCCAGGAAGAAGAACTGCTCCTTGTCGGCATCGTAGAGGAATTCCACGGTGCCGGCCGAGCGGTAGTTCGCCGCTTCGCCCAGGCGAATGGCCGAGGCGATGAGTTCCTCGCGCACGGCTTGGGGAAGGCAGGAGGCGGGGCTTTCCTCGACCACCTTCTGGTTGCGGCGCTGGAGCGAGCAGTCGCGTTCGCCGAGCGCCACGACCTTGCCTTCGCCATCGCCGAAGAGCTGGACCTCGATGTGGCGCGCGCGGCGAATGTAGCTTTCAAGGAACACGCCCGCATCGCCAAAGCTCGCCTGGCCCTGGCGCTTGACCGAGGCGAAGCCCTCGCGCACGTCACCTTCGTTCTCGCACACGCGCATGCCGATGCCGCCGCCGCCCGCGGTGGCCTTGAGCATGATCGGGTAGCCGATCCTGGCGGCGGCCGCGACGGCCTCTTCCTCGTCGGTGAGGAGGTCGGTGCCGGGCGCCAGGGGCACGTCGTGCGCGGCGGCGAGCGCGCGGGCAGAGTGCTTGAGGCCGAAGGTCGAGATGTTCTCGGGCGTCGGGCCCACGAAGACGATTCCCGCATCGGCGCAGGCCTGCGCGAATTCGAGGTTCTCGGAAAGGAAGCCGTAGCCCGGGTGGATCGCCCCCGCGCCGGTTTCCCTCGCCGCCGCAATGATCGCTGCGATGTCGAGGTAGCTCTCGGAAGGCTTGGCTTCGCCGATGCAGACCGCGACGTCGGCCTCGGAGACGTGGAGCGAGCCCTCGTCGGCCTTGGAGTAGACCGCCACCGAGCGCAGGCCCATGCGGCGCAGGGTACGGATGATGCGGGTTGCGATCGCGCCCCTGTTGGCGATCAGGACGGTGTCGAAGGTCATGCGGTCACGATCATCCGGACGGGGCTCGGGTTGAAGCCGTTGCAGGGGTTGTTGATCTGCGGGCAGTTCGAGACGACGACGATGACGTCCATCTCGGCCTTGAGATCGACGGTGAGGCCCGGTGCCGAAATGCCATCGACGATGCCCAGCGACCCGTCCGCCTCGACCGGAACATTCATGAAGAAGTTGATGTTCGAGACGATGTCGCGCTTGGTGCGCCCCTCGGTGAGGTTGGCGTTGAGGAAGTTCTCGACGCAGGCGTGCTGGGCCTTGGTGTGGTGGCCGTAGCGCAGCGTGTTCGATTCGCACGAGCACGCGCCGCCGATGGTGTCGTGGTAGGCGACCGAGGTGCCCGCGATGGTCATCATCGGGTTGCCCTCGTTCGAGCGCAGCACGGTGCCCTCGCGCAGGAACAGGTTGCCCTGCGCCGAAACGGTGTCCTGCGCGCTGTAGCGCTCGGCGTCGTCGGCCTCGGAATAGAGCAGGAAGTCGACGGCCTGGTTGCCCTCCAGGTCCACGATGCGCAGCGTTTCGCCCGCCTTGATGTGGTGCAGCCAGGGGCCGCGCGCGGGAACGGTCTCGTCGTGGACAACGGCGCCGGAAAGATCGGCCAGGTAGGGATCAGCGGTCATGGCACTTGGTCCTTTCAGCGACGGAAGTAGTCTTCGACATTGAGGAAGGCGCGGCGGCCTTCGGGCGTGGCGTTGCGCACCGCATCGTCCTCGGGGGTGATGGGCCCGCGCCAGGCGGTCGCGCGAAGGGGGGTGCACGACCATTCCTCGCGCGGGTCCATCACGTGGGGGCAGTTGGCGATCACCACGATCACGTCCATTTCCGCGCGCAGGATCACGCTGCGCCCGGCATCGAAGGGGCCGGTGAGGGGGGTGATGACCCCGTCGTCCTCAACCCGCACGCCCTTGAACAGGTTGACGCACGGGTGCACGTCGCGCGGGCCCAGGCCATGCTTGGCCACCCCGTTCAGGAAGCGGTCGCGGCCGTTGGAGAAGTAGGGGGCGGGCTCCTGGCCCTTGCCGTACTTCGCCGCGCTCAGCTTCGCGTTGGAGACACCGCAGAAGCAGTCGTGCGTCTCGGCCTCGTCCTCGACCAGGCTCATCAGCACGCGGCCCATGTCGGAGAGGAGCAGGCGGCCCTTCTCCAGATAGGCATTCCACTGGACCTTCACCGTGTCCGCGACGTTGAGGCGTTCGCTGGGCATCTCGGCGTTGAAGATCAGGAGCGAGGCGCAGGCATCGCCCTTGAGATCGATGAGGCGCAGGCGCGCGCCGCGCGCCAGGCGCCGCGTGGCATAGCCGCCCGCCGCGATGGTCTCTTCCCAGACAAGGTCGCTGGGCGAAATGCCGGCGGGAAGATCGTCGGCCACCGGCGGCAGCACGGGCATGCTTTCCACCACGGTGCCTTCCATGCTGCGGGCATGGTCGCGCGCGGCCAGGGGATTTTCCAGGGTCTGTGTCATGGATGCGCTCCGGGAATGTGAGGGGGCGTGTCGGGGGCGCCGCGGTCCTGCTTGTGGAGCGGCGGCAGAAGCGAGGTGGTGGTCACCAGTTCGAGCTGCTGAAGGCCGCGCAGGCGGCGGATCGCGTCGCACAACTCCTTGAGGCGGGCGTAGGGGCCCTGCACCAGGAGCACTTCCAGCGAGCGGTCGTGCTCAAGGAAGATGTGCTGCGAGGAGATGATCTCCTTCAGGAAGCCGGACTGGGTGCGGAAGAGCTGGTGGCGCATGCGCCCGCGCTCGCCGCGGTAGACCATGGTGATCGTGCCCGCGAGCATCTCGTCGGGACGGAACAGCGATTCGTGCTCGGCCAGGGCCTGGCGGATCAGTTCGGCGATCAGCTGCGAGCGCGAGGGCAGGGCCCGTTCCGCCACCATCACGTCGAGCTGCCGGAACAGTTCGGCGGGCAAGCTCATGCTGAGACGGGCAAGGGAAGCGGATTCGGAGCTCATGCCTCTGGTCTCTCAGTTATTACGAATTTCGTCAATAGTAATACGCTCGGCGTGGTAGGTGACCTGCGCATTCTCCTTGTCGAGCGGCAGGTCGTAGACCACCGTCGCGCCGTAACGGTGCGGCGCCTGGGGGTCGTGGCGGCGCTTGTCGAGCGTGAGCACACGGGTCCCCAGGGTGAAGGCCTCGCGGATGTCGTGGGTGACCATGACGATGGTCAGCGCATAGTCGCGCCACAGCCGCGAGATGAGCTCGTGCATGTCCGCGCGGATGCCCGGATCGAGCGCGCCGAGCGGCTCATCTAGAAGCAGGATGCGCGGGCGCTTGATGAGCGCCTGGGCAATCGCCAGACGCTGTTGCATGCCGCCCGACATCTCGGCCGGGTAGCTGTCGAGATTGGCGC
This sequence comes from Novosphingobium decolorationis, assembly GCF_018417475.1. Classification (NCBI taxonomy): domain Bacteria; kingdom Pseudomonadati; phylum Pseudomonadota; class Alphaproteobacteria; order Sphingomonadales; family Sphingomonadaceae; genus Novosphingobium; species Novosphingobium decolorationis. The sequence goes on along the minus strand of NZ_CP054856.1, from coordinate 2,183,146 downwards.
CCAGCCCCACCGCGCTCAGCATCTCGGCGGCTTCCTCGCGGGCCTTGCGTTTGGCCGAACCGAACAGGCGGGCGGAAAAGGGCGCGCCGTCGCATTCGTGCCCGAACATGACGTTGCGCAGGGCGGTCAGGTGCGGGAAGGTGGAATAGCGCTGGAAGACGACACCGCGGTCGGGCCCGCATTCGGGCGGCAGCGGGGTGCCGTCGAGCAGGATCTTCCCGCGGCTCGGGCCTTCCTGGCCCAGGATCAGGCGCAGGAAACTGCTCTTGCCTGCGCCCGAGGGGCCGACCACCGAAACGAAGGACCCTTCCTCGATGTCGAGGCTGAGGTTCTCGATGATGACCTTGTCCCCATACTCGACCCAGACGTTGCGGAGGCTGAGAAGGCTGCTCAATGGTCGTCTCCATGGGCCCAGGCAAAGCCGCGCTTGCTGATCGTGACGAGGACGAAGTCGATGGCGATGGCGAGGAGCGCGATCCAGGCGACGTAGGGCAGGATCACGTCCATCGAGAGATAGCGGCGGACCAGGAAGATACGGTAGCCAAGCCCGACATCCGACGCGATTGCCTCGGCCGAGATCAGGAACACCCAGGCCGGGCCCAGCGCGAGGCGGATCGCCTGGATCAGGCGGGGCATGGCCTGGGGCAGCGCGACGCGGATCATCACCTGCCAGCTGCTTGCGCCCAGCGTCTGGGCCTTGATGATGAGTTCGCGTGGGAGCGCCTGGACGTGGGCGGCAACGTCGCGGATCATGACCGGCGCAATGCCCACCACGATCAGCGCTACCTTGGCCGTCTCGCCAAGGCCGAGCGCGATGAAGAGGATGGGAAGAAGGGCAATCGGGGGGATCACCGCGATGCCCGTCACCAGCGGCCCGAAGGTAGCGCGCACAGGCGGCAGGATGCCGAGCACGAGGCCGACCGCGAGCGCCATCAGCGTCGAGATGCCAAGGCCGATGCCCAGGCGCTGGAGGCTGGCCAGCGTGTCGGCCCAGAAGATGAACTGCCCGGAGAGCTTGTCCGGCTCCATGATGAGCGCGGACATGCTCGAGACCATGGCCGAGGGAAGCGGTAGGATCTTGTCGGCCGGGTTGGCCTCGTGCCGCTGGACGGCCAGGAACAGGTAGGTCAGCACGAGGAGCAGGATCGGCAGCGATCCGAGGAAAATCCGGTTGCTCCGGCCGACCTGGCGATTCACCCAACGCATAAGCGGCGCCTCACCTCAGGTTCGATATTTCGGGGGGAAGAGAAGGGAAGCGGCCGCTCAGAGCTTCTTGTCGGCCGCCATCTTCATGAAGCTGTCGTCGAAACGCAGCGTGACGTTCTGCGCATTGCCCAGCGTCTTGCCGCCGGGGAAGGACATGCCCACGGTGTCGGCCGAAGGCGCACCGCCGAAGAGCCCCTGCGCGAAGCTGAAGTCGCGCACGCGGGTCATGGTGGTGACAAGCGCAGCATCGTCGGTCGCCTTCACCGCCTCGGCCGGGTCGGCGTAGAGGTGAGTGGTGGCAAGCTGGCTGTCGAACTGCGCGGGGCTGGCGCCGGCGAGCTTGGCCATCGCCGCGCGCGCCTCCTTGCCCTGTTCATTCTGCTGCTGCATCAGCGCGACCGTTTCGTACCAGATGCCGGTCAGCGCCTTGCCGAGCTTGGGGTTGGCCTTCAGCGTCTTGGTGTCGACGACGAGAAGGTCGAGGATTTCGCCGGGAATATCGGCCGAGCTGAAGACCTCGTGGGCGCCGTCCTGCGCCTTCATCGAGGAGAGCTGCGGGTTCCAGGCCACCGCGGCCTTGACGTCGGGGCTGGCAAAGGCGCCCACGATGTCGGCATCGGCGGTGTTGATGGTGTTCACGTCGCGCAAGGTCATGTTCACCGATTCGAGCGCTCGGGCGAGCAGGTAGTGCGAGACCGAAAGCTCGACCAGGTTGACCGGCTGGCCCTTGATCGCCTTGAGATCCGATGCGTTCTTGAGGAGGACGCCGTCGTTGCCGTTCGAGTAGTCGCCCACGATGATCGCGCTGGTGTCCTTGCCGCCCGCGGCCGGGATGGTGAGCGCGTCCATGTTGGCGACCGTTACGCCGTCGAGCTTGCCCGCGGTGTACTGGTTCACCGATTCGACGTAGTCGTTCACCTGCACGATGTTGATCGTGATGCCGTACTTGTCGGCCCACTTCTTCACGATGCCGGCCTGCTGGGCATAGGGCCAGGGCATCCAGCCGGCGTAGATCGACCAGCCGATGTTGAACTCGGTGCGCGGGGTCTCGGGCGCGTCCGCAGGCCCGGAGCACGACGCGGTGAAGAGTGCTCCGGCGGTCACGGCGAGGGCGGCGGCCTTGCGGATGGATGCGAGCATGAATCAGTCCCCTTTCGCAGCGCAACATTGCGCGTCTGGAAGGGCTTGTCCATCCAAAATGTATTACTTCGTGAAGATTGTGTAATACCGACGCGGGCGCAGTGCTGACAGGTCGTCACCTGGGATGCCGCGCGCAGGACACGGCTTCAGGGTCGCATTTCTGCGGCTTTGCGCCCCTGTTCAGCCCCGCGGGGCTTCTCTTCGCGCGCGATCGCTATCCGTGCGCGAAGAAGCGCATTCAGGCCGCTTCGGCGCCGCGCGCCGCTTTCCCGGTCACCGCCGAGGTTGCGGCGTCCAGGCCGTCCTGCTCGTGCAGCGGGGGGAGCAGTGCGGTGGTCGTGACGAGTTCGAGCTGGCTGACGCCGCGAATGCCGCGCAGCGCGTCGGCCAGGTCGGCCAGACGCACGGCCGGGCCCTGGACCAGCAGCACCTCGAGCGACTGGTCATCCTCGAGAAAGACATGTTGCGAGGAGATCACTTCCTTGAGGAACTCGGTCTGGCGCTCGGCAAGCTGCTGGCGCACACGGCCCCGGTCGCCGCGATAGACAATGGTGATCGTGCCCGCGAGCATCTCGTCGGGACGGGTGCGCGCCTCATGCTTGGCAAGCGAGTGGCGGATCAGTTCGGCGATCAGCTGCGAGCGCGAAGGCAGGCCGCGTTCCTCGACCATGATGTCGAGCTGGCGGAACAGGTCGGCGGGCAGGCTCATGCTGAGGCGGGCAAGTTCGGTGCTCATCGGTCTCTCAACTCGTCTCGTCTTGGGGCCCGCGCCGGGGCAAGGCATCCTTGAAGGATCGGGCGCGCTGTCTCTCCTCAATCGCGAAAAGTATTCGGCTTGTCCATCGGCAATATTACCACGTTCGCTCTTCGGTAATATCAAGGCGGGGTGGGAGGTCATGTCCGGGGTGTGGTGCCCGAAAGTCCGCTCGCATCCGGGTGTGGCATAAGGGGTACAGCACGAGGCCAGAGTGCGGCGAATCACGCTTTCGCACTGCAAAACGCCAGCGTCCCGGAGCGATTTGCACACGCGGATAAGGAGGCAAGGGTAAGCATTTCCGCGAGTTACGACTTTTCAATGCGCAATGTTGCGGTCGCGAATTAATACTCTTGACGCAAACTGTAATATCAATACCGTGTCCGTATTCGCCACTGAGAGCGAGCTTGGACACGGGGAGGAGAACGCAAGGGTTGCGCCGTATTTCGGCGCGATGAGGGAGATTCGTAATGGCTCGAACGCCGACCTTCAGTCCGGATTACCACGAGGAGCACGAACCTGTGTCTTCCAACGCTTCGGCTGTCGGAATTGACTTTGCTCCGGCGCCGCGTGCGGCAGGACTCAAGGCGCTGTTCGTCGATCTTCTTCCGCCCTTCACGGTTCTGGCCGTCGTTCTCTTCTGGATGTTCGCGCCCGCCTCGCTGACGCAGAGCCCCTGGTCGCTGGTTGTTGCCGGACTTGTGGTGACGACGTTCGTGCAACTTCTCGAGTGGGCGTTCGAGCGCCACGAAGGTTGGCGCATGAACGGCCGCGAATTCGCGACCGACGTCTTCTACGTTGCGCTGGGCTACACCGCCATTGGCTGGCTGGTCGAGGTGGCGGGCGATGGACCGCTGTTCGCGCTCAAGGAAACGCTCGGCATCGCGACGCCCTGGGCGGGTGAACTGCCGTTCCTCGTGCAGGTCGTGATGGTCATGGTCCTGTTCGAGTTCGGGCAGTACTGGATGCACCGCCTGATGCACAATTCGACGCCGTTCTGGCTGACCCACGCGCCGCACCATCACGTCACCCAGCTCAACGCGATGAAGGGCTATGTCGGCAACCCGATCGAGCTGTTCCTGATCGGTCTAAGCGTTCTTGCCTTCTTCGATTTCGATATGGTTCCGGTGTTCTGCGCCTTCAACGTGCTCGGCGTCGTCTCGACCTACGCCCATGCCAATGTGCGCGCGAACCCGCCGGCGTTCTACGCCTTCTTCTTCACCACCATCCGCCACCACAGCCTGCATCACTCGACCGACTACGAGAGCACGCGCTGCAACTATGCCAATTCGCTGATCCTGCTCGACCGCCTGATGGGCACCTACCGCGAGGGTGAGGCGAGGGTGGTCGGCCAGGACGACCTGCGGCGCCTCACGATCCGGGAGCAGTTCCTGTTTCCCTTCCAGCCGGTGATCGATCGCCTGCGCAGCACGACCAAGACCACGAAGGCGTCGACCGGCCAGCCGTAACGCACCGGGAGCATCCGGCGCGCGCAGCATCCCGTGTGCGCCGGGGTCTTCATTCCACCAACCAATCGGATCCGGCCCTGGCGGTGTGCTGTCAGGGAACGGGCAAGCTTTAACTAAAATCTACAGGGGGTTTGCATGTCAATTCGGGGACAATTCAAGGCCGGACTCTTGTGCGCGACCGGCATTACCTGCGCGGCGCTCGCTTCGCCCGCGCTGGCCGATGAGGCGGCCGACGTACCGGCGGATGTCGCGGCTCCGGCTAGCGCTGCGGCGGCTGCCGATGCGCCTGCACTGGTCGGCTCGGCGATCGTCGTCTCGGCCACCCGCCGCGACACCACGATCATGGAAACGCCGATCAACATCAGCGCGATCAGCGGCGATGATCTGCAGGAACAGCACATCGACGACATGCGCAACCTGGGCGCCTTCACGCCGGGTGTGACGATCCTCGACAACGGTCCGCGCGGCGCGGGCACGATTGTCATGCGCGGCCTTTCGGCCAGCGACACGTCGGCCACCGCCGGTGACAACTCGAACTCGGCCGTCGGCATGTACCTGGGCGAAGTGCCCATGTACTACGACTTCAAGCTGATCGACATCAACCGCGTCGAGACGCTCCTTGGCCCCCAGGGTACGCTCTATGGTCTGGGCACGCTGGCGGGCGCGATGCGCAACATGCCCAACCGCCCCGACGCCGGCGAATTCTCGTTCGAGGGCAGCGGCCGCGTCTTCGACATGGCCCACTCGGGCGATACCGGCTACAACGGCTACGGCGTCGTCAACGTGCCGCTCGTGGAGGACACGATCGCGTTCCGCTCGGCGACCGGCTACTACTTCACCCCGGGCTTCATCGACTATCCCTACCTGCTGCAGGAGCCGGGCACGTCGCTTCCGCAGCCGGGCGGTGTCGACAATCCGCTGGGCAGTGAGGCGGACCAGGACGCGAACTTCACGCGCGGCAAGGATCTCAACTTCGAGCGCACCTTCACCACGCGCAACCAGCTCGGCTTCTACGCCGACGATCTCAAGGTCTACGTGACCTACGCGCATCAGGAGACCAAGACCGACGGCCGTTCGGCCAATGGCGGCGGTGTCGTGGGTGAGGGCCGCTACGAGGGCCCGTGGCGCTACATGGAGCCCGCCAAGCGCAGCGGCGACCTCCTCTCGCTCGAGGTCGAGGGCAACGTCGCGGACGCGGTCAACGTGGTGTTCGTCTCGGCCTATACCCAGCGCAAGGCCGAGTATCAGGGCGACAACACCGACCTCCTGATCGACCTCGACTACGACTACGAACATTTTCCCGGGTTCTCGAGCTACAACCAGTCGAACCAGAAGGAGCACGCCTTCACCAACGAGTTGCGCTTCGTCTCGACCTTCGACGGACCGTTCAGCTTTGTGGCCGGTGCCTTCTGGAACCGCCAGTCGTACCGCTCGAACTACGACGAATACGTGCCCGGCTTCCCGGCTTGGGCGAACGAGAATTGGGGCACTGACCTCGAGACCGACCCCTCGGTGGACGGCTACGCGCATGAGTACTCCTCGTTCGTGCGCTCGACCAACGATGAGAAGGGCCTCTACGGCGAGGCGAGCGTCCACTTCACCGATGACCTGCAGGTCACCGGGGGCTTGCGCTACTACAAGTACGATGCCTGGGTGAACGGGGGCTCCTACCTGCCGCTCTGGGACGATGACTACAGCTCGCGCTCGGGCAGCACGTCGAAGGACGGCCTTGTCTACAAGATCAACGCCTCGTGGAACATCGCGCCCGAGTTCATGGTCTACGGCACCTGGTCGACCGGCTACCGCATTGGCGGCGTGAACCGCGTGGCGCCGTGCAGCCAGGAAGTCATCGACATCCACGAGGCTGGCGGGCAGCAGAACGGCCAGACGCTGTGCGCCCTGCCCAACGAACTCGACTTCGGTCCGGACGAAACCAAGAACGCCGAAATCGGCATGCGCGCTCAGCTGTTCGACAACAAGCTGATGCTCACGCTGGCGGCCTTCCATGTTTCTTGGGATGGCATCCAGCTTGATGGTCAGACCACCTACGGCGCCATCGGCATCACGTCGAACGGCGGGAAGGCGGTGTCGAAGGGCATCGACGTCTCGTTCCAGGCGCAGCCGCTGCCCGGCCTCTCGATCCGCGGCAACTACTCCTACCTTGATGCGCACCTGACCGAGGACGTGCCCGATCTGCTCTCGATTGCCGGTGGCGATCTTGTCGGTGCCTTCTCGGGCGACCGTCTGCCCGGCTCGGCCAAGAACAAGGGCGCGATCGGGGCGACCTACGAGCTGCCGGTGGGCGACAACGCGCTCAACTTCGGCTGGACTGCGACCTATACCGGGAACATCCTGACCCGCGTGGGCAGCCGTGGCGGCGGCGAGAAGCTGCCGGATTACTGGATGCACCAGGCCAACATCACCTACAAGACCGACCGTTTCGACGTGGGTGTCTTCGCGACCAACATCTTCGACACCTACGCGGTAACCGGCGTCAGCAACGACCTGACCCGCCGCAACCTGGTCAACGACGGGGTGATCTCGCGCTACTACGCGCGCTCGGTGGCCCAGCCGCGCACTATCGGCGTACAGGGCACCGTGCGCTTCTAGAGCAGTTTTCGATCATTCTGGTTCATAGCCGCACGATCTGAAGTAGTTGGCGCATTCCTGAGGCTGGAAGATATCGACGAGTTTGCCGATCAAGCTCCACAGGCCGCTGACCGTTCGCTCGCCCGCTTTACGGAGCATGGCCTTCAAGCGGGAGAACGCTTTCTCGATCGGGTTGAAGTCTGGGCTGTAGGGCGGGAGAAAGCGCAGGGTTGCGCCTGCAGCCTCGATGAGCACCTGCACCGATGCGCGCTTGTGGCTCGACAGGTTGTCCATGATGACGACGTCGCCGGGCCGCAGTTCCGGGACGAGGACCTGAGCGACGTAGGCTTCGAACCAGTCACCGTTAATCGGTCCATCGAGCACCATGGGCGCGACCATGCCAGTCATGCGCAGGCCAGCGACGAGAGTGGTGGTTTTGCGGTGCCCGTGCGGGAAGCCCATCCGCAGTCGCTCGCCTTTCGGGCAACGTCCGTGGCTGCGGGTCATATTGGTCGCGGTCCAGGTTTCGTCGATGAAGACCAGGCGCTCCGGTTCGAGATCGAGTTGACCCTCGAACCAGTCCTGACGCTGTTTCAGGACGTCTGGTCGATCTTGCTCTATCGCATGGCCTGTCTTTTTTTGCGCGTCAGGCCACGGCGAACAAAAAAGCGATGTAGCCCGGCTACGGAAACGGCCATTCCCTTGTCCGCAAGCGCCAGACGTAGTTCTTCGAGGGTGATGTCCCTGCGCTCCTCCCAAATGGCCAGAATGTCCGCTGCCCGCTCTTCCACCCGCCGCGAGCGCATATCCCCGCCGCGCGGCTTTGGGGCTATGTCACCCGTCTCGCGCTGCTGTGCCCGCCAACGGACCGCCGTTGATGGTGCAACACCGAACCGGGCCGCCGCAGCACGGCAACTCGATCCACTGTCCACCGCTGCCAACAGCCGAGTGCGCAAATCCATCGAAAGAGCCATCCATGCCGGCCTCCTTCACCAGCACGGATTCTGAATCAGAAATCGCGCCCGAAGGGAATCCCAGACCGATTCAGAACGGTCGAAAACCGCTCTAAAGCGCAGGGCCGGGCTGACGGCTCCTGGAACGAGAGGGCGCGGGGACTTCAGTCTCCGCGCCCTTTTCGTGTGCCGGCTGGGTAAGGATGTTCAGTTGAGCGCTATGCCGCGCGCGTGGAAGAAGGCGGCAACCTTCTCCATGTCGGCGGCGTGGGTCTTCCAGCGCCCGATCCCGTCGCGGTTGAGCGTGCGGCGCACCTGTGCGGCGCTGGGCGTTGCGACGGCGGCGGTGTTGCGATGAAAGTCGAGGCAGGCCGCATCCCAGTCGAGCTCGCAATGGGCCAGGAGACGGCGGGTTTCCTCCTCCTGGTTATCGACCAGCGCCTCGTAGCCGAACTGGAGTACCCGTCCCGGAAAACGCGTCTCCCAGAACGCCATCAGCGCATCGAAACGCGCGTAGTAGCGGGCGGTGTCCATGAGGTCATAGGAATAGGCGTAGTAGGCCGACGTCGTGGCGAACAGATTGCGCAGGTTGCTCCAGACCGTGTCCATAGCGCCGCGGCGCAGGCACACGATCCTGGCATTCGGCAGCGCTTGCAGGATGTGGCCGATATAAAGGAAATTGGCGGGCAGCTTGTCGGTGAAGCGGGGCGTCTTGCTGCGCCGATGATGGCGCGCGCGGACAAGGTAGGCCTCACCGATGGCGGCGGGCGCGCAGTTCGCGCTTGCCGCGATCGTCGGGGCATCGATGACCTGGCGCGAGGGCGTGCGGGCCATCTGCTTTACCGCCAGCGGCATTGCCTGCAGCTCGCCGGTCGCCTCCACGTCGCGGTGCGAGGAGAGGATACGGTCGACCAGCGTGGTGCCCGTGCGCGGCATGCCGACCACGAAGATCGGAGCGGCATCGGGGCAGCCCGGCTGGGTGGCGAGCGCGGTGTCGGTGCGCTGGAAGAGCGTTTCGAGCGCCTCGAAGATGGCCGCGTCCTGCGCAAAGTCATAGCCCGTCGCGCGCTTGTGCGCGGTGTTTGCGGCGTGAAGCTGGGCAAAGGCCTCGGCCGGGGCGCCGATATCCTCCAGTTCCTTGGCCAGCGCGTAGCGCAGGCGCAGCGTGTCGCCGGGCGGCGGGTCGCTGGCGAGCACGTTTTCAAGGCGCGCCACATTGTTGGCCTCGCGCGTCTGGCGCGCCACGATCGAGAGGGCGTAATGCACCCGCGCATTGCCGGGATCGGCGGCGAGGATCGTCTCGTAATGCGTACGGGCCTCCTCGACTTTTCCCGTAAAGCCCAGCGCTGCGGCAAGGTTGTAGCGGTAGTCGAAGTTGTCGGGCGCGCCGTCCACCGCGCGGGTGAAAGGGGCAAGCGAGGCTTCGTGGTCGCCCAGCCGCGCCAGCACGCAGCCCAGCGTGTCGAGCGCGAGCGGATCCGTGCAGGGGAGCGCCAGCGCGCGCGCGGCCACTTCGCCGGCCTCGCCGTCGCGTCGCAGCAGGATCAGCGTCTTGGCCAGCTGGGCGAGATACTCGGCGTTCCCGGGTGCCATCTGCGCGGCGCGCTGAAGCAGGGGAAGCGCCTTGCCGAATTGCCCGCTTTCCGCCGCGGCCATTCCGGCCAGGAACGGGCCTGCGGGATGGCTGGGTTCGCTCTGGCAGAGAGTCTGCGCGGCCGTGGCGGCTCCGGCGATGTCGCCGCGTCGCAGGGCCGTGCGGGCCTGGTCTTCGAGTGTCATGGCATCCTTGCTCGCTGTCGCGGGGGCGCTCCGGTCCCGCGCGACGGCGCGGCGCCGGTTTATCCGAGCCTAACCGGGCAGGCGGGGGGCGGCAATTGCCTTTGCGCATGCCGGGCCGGGGCCATGCGCCCGAACACGCCGCGCGCGGGACCCTCACGCGCGGGCGCGCGCGAATCAGCTCTGTGTGGAGGTGCCCGAACGGTCGGGTTTGCACGGCGGTCCAAGGGCTTGTCGGCCCGGCCTTGCGCGCAAAGGGCCTTCGTGAGACGCTTGGCGTTTAGGGAGCGGGCGATCCGGCCGGCAAAGCGGTCGGGCGCAAACTTCGGGATTCTGCGCATTTTGTGCCTGCAGGTGCCTTTCGGCGCACCAAGAAAACCGGAAAAAACAGTGCTGCGGCAATAATATGCGCTCCAGGCCCAATTGGGCATGGACAGCTGCGGAATCGATTATTACGATACCTGTATTCAGTATTACTAGAACGATTGGCTGCGTATTACGGGGGTAGGTAATATGGACGGAGTTCGCGTAGGAAAACGTATCATCGGGGCTGACTCTCCCGTCACTATCGGCTGGGAAAACCTCGGCCGGGTCGAGGGTGGCCCGGTAAAGCGTTTCATCTTCACCTGGTTTCAGCCCGCGGTGCTTGTCGCGCTCGTGCTGTTCTGGATGTACGCGCCCGATTCCATTGCCAAGACCTCGACCGCAATCGGCATCGGCATCGGCTTCAAGGCGCTGCTCTACGTGCTGGAATGGGTGAGCCCGCGCTACCAGAGCTGGCGTCTTACCTGGAAGGAACTGGTCGTCGACCTGTTCTACGTCGCCATCGCCTACACGCTGATCCGCGCGGTGGGTAAGCACTTTGGCAGCGATGTCTGGGCCGAACACATCCTGGCGGCCTTCAACTGGGAAAAGTTCGCCTGGTTCACGGACATGCCGCTCCTGCTGCAGGCCTTCCTGATCACGCTCTTCGCGGACATCTGCTACTACTGGATGCACCGCGGCATGCACAACTGGTACCCGCTGTGGCTGACCCACTCGGTGCACCACTACATTACCCAGCTCAACATCAACAAGGGATCGATCGGCAGCCCGATCGAGATCTTCCTGATCGGCCTTGGCATCGGTGGCTTCTTCGACTTCCTGCCGCGCGCCGCGCTGCTCGCAGGTTCGCTGGGTATGGCGATCAGCATCTACCAGCACGCCAACATCCGCTTCAACACGCCGCGCTGGTGGGGCTATGTGTTCAACACCACCGAACACCACAGCGTGCACCACTCGCAGGATTTCGAGGGCAGCCGCAGCAATTACTGCAACACTTACATCTTCCTTGATCGTATCTTCGGCACCTGCGTCGATGGCGAGGCGGAAGTGCTGGGCATGGAAGGCGGCCGCCGCATGTCGGTCTGGGAGCAGATGCACTATCCCTTCACCGAGGCCTGGAAGACCAGCAAGGCGTTCGTCCAGCGTCGCCTGCATCCGGGCGCCTCGGGTTCGACCGTACCTGCCGAATGATGCCGGCCGGGCGCCCTTTGCGGGGCGCCCGCCTGCGCCCCTATCGCTTTTCGGGACCGGTGCGCCGGTCCGCAGGACAGCCATGTCCGCCGTACGCCATTGCGGGAGTACCCTTCGCGTGAACTTGCCCCTTATCGACACCCTCTGGCGCGTGCGCGGGTCGCTCCCGCTCGACACCGCCGCGCCCGCCTCGGAGATCTTCGCGCGCCTTGAAAGCCTGTTTCAGGTGGCGGGCACAAACTACGAGGTCGAGAACGATGCTCTGACCTTCCACAAGAAGGATCCGCTCTCGCAGGACAAGATGTCGATCTACAAGAGCGGCACCTTGAACGTGCGCCACGAAGGCGAGGGCCGTTCGATCGCCTGGGACATGCACAGCCCGGCGCTGATGTTCTGCTTCTGCCTACCCTTCTTCTTCCTCGGCGTTGCCTGGCTGCTGGAGGAATCGCGCACGCCCAGCTTCGTCTTCACCGGGATCTTCGCGTTCCTCTACGTGGTGGGGCGCATTCTCGAACCACGCCTGTTCCGCGCCGAGCTGCGCCGCCGCATCGCGGGCGAGGTGAACGGCGATATGGGCGCTCCCGCCCACTCCTGATCGGAGCGTCGCGCGCTTTCCCGGAAAAGCGCGGTTTCTTGATCCATGTCGGGTTTGCCGGCCCGCCGCCATGCTAGTCTTCGCCGCGAGGAGCGAGGGAGAATACGCAGCATGGCGAGGGTCGAGGCAACCACGAGCGCGGGCACCGGCGCGGCACGGACTGCGCAATTCCACCTTCTGGCCAAGCCGAGCGGCCCGGCCTGCAATCTCGACTGCGACTACTGCTTCTATCTGGAGAAGGAAGCGCTTTACGAGCGGCCCGCCAAGCGCCGCATGGCGCCCGACGTGCTCGACGCCTACGTACGCAACGTGCTCGCATCGACACCGCCCGAGGCCACGCCGCTCTTCGCCTGGCAGGGGGGAGAGCCCACCTTGCAGGGCCTGCCCTTCTTCCGCGAGGCGGTCCGCCTGCAGAAGCTCTACGCCGCCGGTCGACCCGTCACCAACACGCTCCAGACCAACGGCGTCCTGATCGACGAGGACTGGGCGCGCTTCCTGGCCGAGGAGCGTTTCCTCGTTGGCCTCAGCCTCGACGGGCCGGCCGAGGTCCACGACCGCTACCGTCGTTACCGTTCGGGTGCGCCTTCGCACCATCTGGTGATGGCTGCGCTGGAACGGCTGCAGCGCCACGGTGTCGACTACAACGTGCTGACCTGTGTGGACCGCCATTCCACGCGCCAGCCCCAGGCGATCTACGATTTCCTGAAGGCCGCAGGTGTCGAGTTCATCCAGTTCACCCCTGTGGTCGAGCGGGTGGCCGGGCGGGATTACGCGGCGCAGGGCTTCGACCTTGAAGGTCCCGGTGCGTTGCCCGCGCAGGGCAAGTCCCCGCAGGTCGCGCCCTTCGCGGTTCTGCCCGAGGCCTGGGGTGACTTTCTCGTCGGCGTGTTCAACCGCTGGCGCAAGGCCGATATCGGGCGCGTCTTCGTCATGAACATCGAGTGGGCGCTGGCCTCGTACATGGGGCAGCCGGGCGCGGTGTGCCTGCACCAGAAGCAATGCGGGCACGCCCTGGCGAGCGAATACAACGGCGATGTCTATTCCTGCGACCACTACGTCTATCCCGACTATCGCCTGGGCAACCTTGCCAAGGACAGCATTGCCGACATGGTCCTTTCCCCGCGCCAGCAGGCGTTCGGGGAGGCCAAGTGGCGCGATCTACCGGGCAAGTGCCATTCCTGCGCGCAGCTGACCCTGTGCTGGGGAGGTTGCCCCAAGCATCGCTTCACCCGCACGCGCGACGGGGAGGCGGGGCTCAATTACCTGTGCCGGGGGTACGAGCGCTATTTCCGCCACATCACCCCCTGGCTGAACGTGATCGCCCAGCGGGTTATGGCAGGCCAGTCGCTCGATCCGGTTATGGCCATGAGCCCGGCACAGGTACGCGCGCAGGCATAGAAGGTAGAAGGTCAGATCCGAGGGCCATCGCCCTCGGGCTCCCCGAACTATCCACCTCACCTTTCGCGCGCCGCGCTGGCTGAGAGAGGCAAGCTCGCCCGTTCTGGGGGCAAGGGGGGATGACCCCTTGCAGCCTACTTGCGCCTGCGCCCGGCGGGGTGCCCCCCGCGACGGGCGGATCGCCACGCATCTTGACGGGCCCGCATATGGCTTTCTAGGTGTGAGACATTCCCTGTACTTCCGCGCCTTGGGCGTCGTGGCTGCGGCCCCGATGCGCAGATTGCGCCGGTGCCCTTTCGGATCGCCCCTGCCTGTGTTGACTTTGCCCGTGTTGACCTTGTTCCGTTCCCGACGTCTGCCGCGCGCGCTTTGCGTGGCCTCTGCGCTTGCCTTGTCCTGGGGCGCCTGCGCGAATGCGGCCAGCAGTGGTGGCTCCGGTTTCGAGCTGCGCGGGCCGGAGCTCGTGATGGAGGTGACGCGCGGGGACACGACCTTGCCCGCCGCGCAGGTGCCTAGCCTTCTGGCCGGGGACAAGGTGAGCCTGCATCTGCCGAAAAGCGAGGACCCTGACGACAAGCTGCGCGATTTCCTGTTCGTTGCAGCGTTCCTGCGCGGCGCGGTCAACCCGCCGCCGGACGACTGGATCGCCACCGGACAGGGCTGGAAGGACAAGGAAAAGGACAACACCCTGCAGCTGACCGTGCCAGAGGGCGCGCAGCAGATGGTGGTGCTCATGGTCCCGCGTACCCAGGGCGCGCAAGGCGTTCTGGAGGATGCGGTACAGGGAAAGCCCGGCGAGTTCGTGCGCGCGGGCGGTGAGCTTTACGAGGCCTCGCTCGACCATGCGCGGCTGGAAACCTTCATGGCCTCGATCCGCGCGCAGGGGGATCGCAACCCCGAAGCCCTGCGCAAGGTCGCCCCGGTGCTCGCCTCCAGTCTGGGCATGCGCCTTCAGGCCGACTGCCTCGACAAGGTGCTGGAGGAGCAGGCCGCCTGCCTGATCGAGGGACGCGGCGCGCTGGTCCTGAGCGATGTCCACACCAGTTCGCTGGCCGATACGCTGGCAGGCGCACCGACCGACCTGGCCCTGCAGCTGAGCGCGACACCGCAGGCCGGCTCGGGCTCCTACAGCGCCTATATCGGCGTTGCACGTGACATCGCGCGCCTGTTCGGCGCGTTCAACAACCCGCAGTTCGACTATCTCCCCGCGCTGACCGAGCGGCGGGCGGACCGTCTGGCTCTGCGGCTCAACACCGCCCCCTCCTTCACCAAGCCCAAGTCGGTGCTGGTCGTGGGCATGCCCTCTGTCGAGGCTGATGTCCTGCCGCGTCTGCGCAGCACGCACACGGCGCCGATCTGTGCCGCGCAGGGCCACGTCCTGCTGCCGGTGGAAGGCGCGCCGCTGGTCTACGCAAGTGACTTCGCGCACGCGATGGCGCTGCGCATCACGGCCTCGGACGGGCGCACGGTGGACGTGCCGGTCTCCGCGCGCGCCGACCGGGGCGGCTATGTCTTCGATGCCCGCGCGATCCCTGCGACCTTCTCGGGATCGTTGCGCGCGCACCTTCATGGCAACTGGGGCTTCGCCCCGTTCGAGGGGCCCGACTTCACGCTCCAGCGCCCCGGTCCCGGGGCCTGGCACTCGGTGGGCGACAACGGCACGCTCGTCGTCGGGCGCGACAGTGTGGCGGTGCTGGCGGGCTCCGCTCCCGCCTGCGTCAGCGCGATCACGCTGACCGGAGGGGGCTCGCGCCGTAGCCTGGAGTGGGAGGTGAAGGATACAGAACGCCTTGCCGTGACTGTCCCGCTGGAAGGCGCACGGCCGGGGCCGGTGCAGCTGGCACTGCACCTTCAGGGGGAGGCCGATCCGGTCGCTCTGACGCTGGAGAGCCGTGCGGAGGCAAGCCGGATCGATACGCTCCTGGTGCACGAAGGCGACAGTGAGGCGCGGCTGAGCGGGCAGCGGCTCGACCAGGTCCGGGCGCTGGCTCTCGGGGACCTGACGCTCGAACCCGGCGAATTGCAGCGCCGTGATGGGCGTGATGTGCTGACCTTCGCGCTGGATTCGGCCGGGATGCCCAAGGCGGGCTCCACGCTGGAGGCCCGCATCGCGCTGGCCGACGGGCGTGTGCAGACCCTGCCGGTGACAGTCGCGCCGCCGCGCCCCGATGCGCAGGTTCTGTCGCGCTCGGTGCGCATGCCCGAACCGGCGCAGGGCACGCGTCCCTTGGAACTGACCTCCGACGAGCTGCTTCCGGCGGGCGGCGAGCTTGTCTTCTCGCTCCAGGCGGCGGGGGGGCAGAATCTGGGCCGCGATACCGTGGTCGAGGTTGCGCTTGCGGGAACGGCCGAGACGGTGCGCCTTGGCGTCGGATCGGGGCTTATGCCCTCCAGCCCGGGCGTGCTGATCGCGCGGCTCGATACCGGCGCGCTTGCGCCCGGCAGTTTCGGACCGCTGCGCTTTCGGCTCGTCGCGAACGGCGTGGCGGGGCGCTGGCAGGATCTCGCGCGGCTGGTGCGTCTTCCGGCGATTGACGAGGTGGCCTGCGCCAAGGGCAAGGACGCCACGTGCACGCTGGAGGGGCGCAACCTGTTCCTTGTCGCTGCCGTGGCGCAGGGCGCGGACTTCGCCGGTGCGCGTTCCGTTCCGCCCGGCTTCACGGGAGAGCGCCTGGAGGTGCCCGCTCCCGGTGCGGAGGGCCTCTATCTGCGCCTGCGCGATGACGGCGAGGCGGTGGCGCGGCTCCGGCCGGACGGCGCGTGACCGCGCCTCAGCTGCGCCCGGTGGCGCTCGACTTGTCCTGCTGCGGCCGGCGGCCACTCAGCCGCTGGTAGAAGCGCGAGAAGTACGAGGGATCGGAAAAGCCCAGGTCATTGGCGACCTGGACCACGCTGGCGTTGGTGAAGCAGAGCAATCGCTGCGCCTCCAATAGCAGGCGCGCGTGCAGCATTTCGGTCGGCGTGCAGCCTGCCGCACGCTGGCAGATGCGGGTGAGCGTCTTGCCACTGACGCGCATCTGCGCCGCGTACCATTCGACCCCGCGGTGTTCGGTGAGGTGCAGCTCGATCAGCTGGCGAAAGGCGGAGAGGCGCGCTTCGTCCGACTGGGCGGGCGGGGCTTCGTTCTGAGGGGCCTCCAGGCTGCGCACGAGCGCCTCTGCGAGCGTCAGGAACAGCGCGGAAGGGAGCCGCCAGTCGGCCTGGATCGCCAGCATTTCGCGGCACAGCCAGTCGACCCGCGCGACAGCGCCGGGCGCGACCTCGCCGCTCGCCCCATGGGTGAGCATGTGGAGCAGCGGGTCATGCGCGTCCACGCCGCGCGCCACGAAGGCCGCGGAGAGGGAAAGCACGTAACCGCGGGTGTCGGGCTGGAACTGGAAACCGTGTACGCTGCCGATCGGGACCGCCATGAAACAGGGGCCTTGCAGCGTCTCCACCCGGCCGTCGCAGCGGAAGGTGACCTGTCCTTTGGATACCAAGAGAATCTGCACGCTGTGAAGGTGCCGGTGTGCGCCAATTTCCCAGTCGAGCAACGAACTTCGCGCAGCAATGGTCTCAATATGCGCGAATTGGGCGGGAATTTCGCCAAGGTCCTCACCATAGAGGAGGAAGGTGGGAATCGTGCCGGGTGCCATGTCCTGTGTCCGAATAGTACCTGAAGTGTGACGCTCCCAGCCCTTCCTGTCGAGAGGCCATGCGCGCATTACAGGGTCAAGAGTAAGAACAATCAGGGCGCGCACGTCGCGCCGCATGTGCAGCGCCGACATGGCGCGCATCGGGAAAGGAGCACGGCATATGCGTACACAAGTCGCCATCATCGGTGCAGGACCTTCGGGTCTCCTCCTCGGGCATCTCCTGCGCCAGGCGGGGATCGACTGCGTCGTCCTCGAACGCCAGAACGGGCCATATGTCCTCTCGCGCATCCGTGCGGGCGTGCTGGAGCAGGTGACCGTTCAGCTTATGGAGCGTCTCGGTCTCGATGCGCGGATGAAGGCCGAAGGCCTGCCGCACGATGGCTTCAACCTTGCCGATGGTGAACGCCTCATCCGCATCGATATCAAGGCGCTGACCGGCAAGGAAGTCATGGTCTACGGCCAGACCGAACTGACCCGCGACCTCATGGAAGCTACGGGTGAGCGCGGGCTGGAAGTGGTCTACGAAGCGTCCGATGTCGCGCTCTTCGATATCGAGAGCGATGCCCCTTACGTCACCTACACCAAGGACGGCGTGGAGCACCGCGTCGATGCCCGCTTCATCGTGGGCTGCGACGGCTTCCATGGCCCGTCGCGCAAGGCCATCCCGGAATCGGTCGGCCGTAGCTTCGAGCGCGTCTATCCCTTCGGCTGGCTGGGCATCCTTGCCGACGTGCCGCCGTGCAACCACGAGCTTATCTACGCCAACCACGAACGCGGCTTCGCGCTGGCCTCGATGCGCAGCGAGACGCGCAGCCGCTACTACGTCGACGTGCCGCTGACCGAGAAGATCGAGGACTGGTCGGACGAGAGGGTCTGGGACGAACTGGCCGTGCGCCTCGGCCCCGAGGCCGCCGCCAACATCACCCGTGGCCCCTCACTCGAAAAGTCGATCGCCCCTTTGCGCTCCTTCGTCTTCGAGCCGATGCGCCATGGCAGCCTGATGCTCTGCGGCGATTCCGCGCACATCGTGCCGCCGACCGGCGCCAAGGGCCTGAACCTGGCCGCCAGCGACGTGCACTACGCCGCCGAGGCGCTGCTCGCCTTCTTCAAGAGCAACGATGCCGACGCCATTGCGGGCTACTCGGAGAAGGCGCTTGCCCGCGTGTGGAAGTCGGAACGCTTCAGCTGGACGGCGACCAAGCTCATGCACCGCTTCCCCGAAGACGGCCCGTTCGAGCGCCGCATGCAGCAGGCCGAACTGGACTACATCGCCAGCAGCGAAGCGGCGCAGCGTTCCATTGCCGAGAACTATGTCGGCTTGCCTGTCTGAAGGATAGAAGAAGAGGGTTTCCGAGGGCCATCGCCCTCGGGCTCCCATTACCAGTCGACCTCACCGGTCTCAGCTACGTTGGCTGGGAAAGGTGAGGTCGACGGGTATGGGGTCAAGGGGTGATGACCCCTTGAATCTCTTTTACTTTCATCAGGGTGTTGTCTGGGAATACCGCTCCCAGTTCCCCAGCAGTTCATCGACCAGTACCGAACCCACCGTGTAGAGGTTCTCCACCGCCGCCTCGAGCCCGGCGTAGCCCTCGTTCTCGCGAAGGAGGTAGCTCGCGGCATCGGTGCCGGGCGGCGGCATCGTGAAGTTGGAGCCCGCGCGCAGCACCAGCACCCGGTCGCGGTCCGCGCGGCCGGCCGCATCGAGGTAGGTCATGGCCTGGAGGATGCCGGTGTCCTCCATCGCGGAGGTCACGAATTCGCCCTTGCCGCCGGTCCATTGCCGTACCCAGTGGTTGGCCCAGTCGGTCATGCGCGCGCCGTGCCAGAAGGTCATCGCTGAGAGCTGCTCGCCTTCGAGCACGCGCGGGGGCTCCAGCGCCTTGGGAAAGCCGGTAAAGCTGGCGCGTTCGCGTGCGATCTCGGGCGTGTCGGGCAGGGCAATGTCCCGGGTGAGCGCAAAGGCCCATTGTTCGAGCGAGGGATTGATCTGGAACACCTCACCGCCCGAGGGATCGAGCGGTGTCTGCGCGTCGTGGGGGCCTTGCGTGCCGCGTGCGAAGTAGCCGAAGTCCCAGTCCACCGGGATCTCGCGCGCGTCGATTTCGTGGGCGAGGTCGCCATCGACGACATAGCGCGCGAGCGCGACCGAACCGATCGAAGCGTCCTGCGGATCGATGCCGGCAATCCCCGCGACCAGCCAGTAGGCCTGGGTGAGGTCAAGGCGATCATCGAGGCCGAGCGCCATCGTGGCGGCCGTCGAGCGTGCGGTGCCGATCCCGGTCACCACGCCCAGAACCTGCGTGTCGGGGTTGTAGTAAAGGTCGTGGAAGCCTTGCGGAAAGGGAATTCGGGTGGTGAGGCCGCGCCGTTCTTTCCAGAGCTGGAATTCGCCCGCGGTGTCGCCCTCGTCCTCGCCGATCTCGAAGAGCGAGACGACGACGACCTTGACGGGCAGCGGGCTGTCGCACGGGGCGGCGGGCTTGCAGGTGGCGAGCGTGCGGGCTGCACGGGCGGCGGCGTCCTGCGCCTGGGCTGCCGGAGCAAGCGAGCAGCTTGCCAGAAGGGGTGCGGCGAGGAAACGCAGCCGGAATGGGCGCCGCGAACGGAGCGGGGAAAGGCGCATGCTAGGTCTCGTCTGTGTGAGAAGGTGCGACGCAGGGACGGTGCCGTGGGGGGAGCTTTGTCCCTGCGCCTGGGGGAGCGTCAGAAGTTGTAGGACAGCGTGGCCTGGACGCTGCGCGGACGTTCGGGCAGTGCGATGGTCGAGCCGAACAGTTCGGTGAAGTTGGCGCGGAAGTACTTCTCGTTGGTCACGTTCTTGACCACGACGCGAAGATCCCAAGGGCCCGTGCTGTACGACGCGCTGGCATCAAACAGCGTGTAGGCGGGCAGGCGCACCGCCTGCGACTGGCCCGAATAGACCGAATCCACCGCCACCATGCTGCCCGCAAAGGCCAGGCCATTGTCGAAGGCGTAGGTCGCCGTCAGCGCATAGAGGTTGGTGGGAATGCCCGCGCGCCGCGAATCGCTCTTGGACGTGATGGGGATCAGGCCGCCGGGCTGGCCGCCCAGGTGCAGGGTCTGGTCGGTGACGTTGACGAGGTCCTCCATGCCCAGGAAGCTGAAGGTGCTGCCCGCCTCGTAGAAGGTGAGGTTATAGACCTTGGTGCGGGTATAGGCGCCGGTGATGAGCAGGTGCTCGTCCACCGCCCAGCGCAGTTCGGCCTCCAGGCCCTTGGTCTCGACGGCCTGGTTCACCGTGCTCGACTGCGCGTTGTAGTCGGTACGCTCCTGCTTGTAGACCGAGATCGCGGCGTAGAGCGTGTCGTCGAGCCACGATCCCTTGATACCGCCTTCATAGAGCTTGGAAGCGGTGATGAAGGTATCACCCGCGATGTTCGAGACCGCGATTTCCGCGCCCTGTCCCGCGATCACGACCGACTGGCGCGCGATCGTGGCGTAGGGGACGAGGCCGAGCGGGAGCTTGTAGTTGGCGCTCGCCGACCACGACCAGGCGCCCTTGCTGCCCGAAGCGCTGTCCGGGATGCCATCGGCGCGGTCGGAGGCGACCTGGGCGGCCTCCATGCGGCCGATGTCCGAGGTCGACTTGGCCTTCACGTGGTCGTAGCGCGCGCCCAGTGTGACATCGAGGCCGAAGGCAAAGTCGAGGTCGGTCAGCGCGGCAAAGGCGACGTCGGTATAGTGGCCATCGACGTAGGAGGTGTAGTTGCAGTCGCACTCGGTCGAGAGCAGGCGATCGCTGGCCGGGTCGTAGCCCTGCGTCAGGTCGACGCGGTGGAAGTACTCGTAGTTGAAGTCTTCCCCATGCTCGAAGCTGGTGTAGCGGATCGAGGGAGAGAACTGGAAGGCGAAGGTGCCCGCGCTCGATTCGAAGGTCTTGGAGACGACGATCTTGTCCTCGAAGACCCAGGAATCGTGCAGCTGCGAGAAGCCGTAAGCGTTCTCGTTGATGTTCTCGTAGCTGTCGTAGAAGGCCTGGTTCTTGATCTCGATGTCGCCGGGACCCGTCCAGATGAGGTCGGCGTAGAGCGTGGTCGCGTTGTTGTCGAGCCGGTCGTCCTTGCCGGTCAGCGTCTTGCGGCGGCTGAGCGTGGTTGTGCCGGTGTTCTGCAGATTGAGCAGGTTGTTGGGGCTGGAGGTGTAGCACGCATCGGTGATCGAATCCGCGAACACGCCGCCCCCGCAGGCAAAGCCGCCGAAGATCGAAAGCCCGCCGGGCACCGCCGCGTTGATCTCTTCCACCGACATCTGCCCGTCGCCATCGGTGTCGAGCGAGATGGCGTTGCCGGTGATGTAGGTGCCATCATCGACCAGGTCCTGCGTCAGGCGGTTCCAGCCGCCGTTCTGCTGGCCGCGGAAGCGGTGGTACATGCCACCGAATTCCAGCCGCAGATCGGGTGTCAGGTCGGTGTCGAAGGCAGCCTGCAGGATCGTCTGGTTGGTGGACATGTTGTCCCAGTAGCTGCCCGAATCCTCGACCTCGGCGTAGAGGCTGTACCCGAATTCCTGCGTGCCGATGTGGCCCGGGCCGCGGATCTGGGCGGTGAGGTCGGTCTTGTTCCAGCTGCCCAGCGTAAGGCCGATCTTGCCTTCCGGGCTGGCCATGAAGGCGCCGCCCTGCGCGCGCGCGGAACGCGGCACGAAGTTGATGTAGCCGCCGGTCTTGGAGGGGCCGTAGATCGGCGAGGCGGGGCCGCGCACGATGTCGACCCGGTCCGCAGCTGCAATCGGGGTGGGATAGTTGCCCGGGTTGTCGAGGCGACGCACGCCGCGGAAGTAGACTTCTCCGGGCGTACCGCGAATGTCGAGCGCACCGCCCACGCCGAAGAACGAGTTGGTGAAGGTGCCCGGCGACTGCGCGACGAGGTCATAGATCTCGGTGATGCCGAAGCGTTCCATCTGCTCGGCGCTGACGGTAGAGGCGGAACGCGGCGTTTCGACGATGGTCTTGTCGAAGCCGAAGACCGAGCCGACGTCGGCGACAGGCAATGCGTCCAGCGAGCCGGTGACGACGATCTCGGAGGCCGGATCGCGCTCCGCCGGTTCCTGCGCGAGCGCGGGCGTGCTCAGCGCGGTGCAGCCCAGAAGGCCTGCAACAAGCGCATGACCGCGCGCTGCAGATCTGCGCGACCTGCCTGTAAAATAACGTGAAATCCGCATTTTAACCCCCTCATGAATGCCCCGGCGCGTCGTCCCTGTCTGACGCGGCCGAACAGTTCTGCTCTCCCTTTCAGTTGTCCTCGCCCTGTCTTGGTGGTCGTTACGTCCTCTATTGTCATGCATTTCTGCACGGTCTCGGACTGTTGTTCCCTATTCTTGGTGCGTAGGGCTAGTGGCGCATTGATGTGCAAGCAAATGCAATGAATTTTACAAGGTGTTGCGAAAATTAGAGCGCCTGCAGTGCCCCCGACAGGGGCGCTCTCTTTTTTGCAACGATCTGTCCAGATCATTGCGTTTGCTGGATAGGGTGGCGGCAGGCAGGAGAGGGGCATGCGCCGCGCCTTGCCTTTCTCCCGGATCGGACTCGATCCGCGCTCCGTCTTGCGCCAACCTTGCGTGGGAGGGGGCAATTGGCCCGTTGCCCGCAGGGCTGCAACGGGGCATGATCGCGTGGTTGCACAGGGGCTTGGCGCATGCCTTCCCGTGCTGGCGCGCGCTGTGCGCGTCCTCCAGCCAGGAGATGAGGCCGCATGACCACGTCCACACCGCCCCGGTCCGGCGGCGCTGCCGTCCCGCGCTCGCACGCGGCCATCGATGCCGCCGCCGCCGCTGTCGGACTGCCGATCCCGCAGGCATGCCGTCCCGGCGTCGAAGCCAACCTGGAGCTGCTCGAAAGCCATGTGCGCCGCATGCGCGCAGAGGACGGGGAATGATCTCCTGGCACCGCACGACGGCCTGCGACATCGCTCGGGCGGTACGGGGGCGCGAGGTCACGGCCCGCGCGGTCCTTGAAGGCTGTCTTGCCGATATCGAGGCACGGGCCGCGCCGCTGGTCGCGGTGACGCAGCTTCTGGCCGAGCGCGCGCGCGCTGAAGCGGACGCCGTCGATGCCCGGATCGCGGTGGGCGAGGATCCGGGGCCGCTGGCGGGTGTGCCCTACGGGGTAAAGGACCTTTTCGACGTCGCCGGACGGCCCACTACGGCAGGCTCGCGCGTCTATGCCGATGCGCCGCCTGCGCCGTGCGATGCCAAGGCCGTGGCGCGGCTGAAGGCGGCAGGCGCGGTGCTGGTCGCCACGCTCAACATGGATGAGTTCGCCTATGGTTTTGCGACCATCAACGCGGCCTATGGCACCACGCGCAACCCGCACGACCTGGCGCGTCTTGCGGGCGGGTCATCGGGCGGCTCGGCGGCCGTCGTGGCGGCCGGGCTCCTGCCGCTGGCGCTGGGATCGGACACCAACGGCTCGGTGCGCGTGCCCGCCAGCCTCACCGGGCTCTATGGCCTGAAGCCCACGCATACCGCGCTGCCGCTGGACGGGGTCTTTCCGTTTGCCGAAAGCTTCGATGATGTCGGGCCTTTCACGAGGTCGGTGGAAGACATGGAGCGGGTCTGGGCGGTGCTGCGTGGGGAGCCGAACGTCCCGCTCACGGCTGCGGACCTGCGCGTTGCGCGGCTGGGCGGGCGCTTCCGGGTGAACGCCGATCCCGACCAGCTCGCCGCGATGGACGCCATTGCGGGCGAGGGGCCCTTGCTGGAGATCCCCGAGATTGGCCGGGCGCGCTCGGCGGCGTTTCTGATCACCGCGCACGAGGGCGGCATGCTCCACCGCGCCATGTTGGCGGAGCGGGCCATGGACTACGATCCGCAAGTGCGCGACCGCCTGATCGCAGGCGCCCTCCTGCCCGAGACCATCGTGGACGAGGCGCGCGCGTTCCGGGCGGACTATATCGCCAGGGTCACGGCGATGCTGGCGGACACCGATGTGGTCCTGGCACCGGCCACGCCCTGTACCGCCCCGCGCATCGAGGATCCTCGTATCGCGATCGATGGCGGGATGCGGCCCGCGCGCGCGGACCTTGGTATTCACACCCAGGCGATCACGTTCCTGGGCTTTCCCTCGCTGGCCGTGCCTCTGAAGCGACCAGGCGCCTTGCCGCTCGGCCTGCAGCTGATCGGCAAGCCGGGTGAGGAGGACAAATTGTTCGCGCTGGCACGCCAGCTGGAAATGCGCGGGTTCACGGGGGTGAGCGCGCCGGCCTGCATGGCCGAGACACGCGAAGAGGGGACTACGCAATGAGTGACACAGAGACGCTGGCCGGGCAGGGCAGCGCCTGGGACGCGCGGCTGGAACGCCGCTTCGAACTGCGCGCGCGCGGCACCACGCCGCGCACCGAGGTGCTGGCCGGGTTCACCACCTTCCTGACGATGGCCTACATCGTCCTCGTCAATCCCGCGATCCTGGGAACGGCGGGCATGCCTGTCGCGGCGGTCGCGGCGGCGACATGTTTTGCCGCAGCCTTTGCCTCGATCCTGATGGGCTTTACCTCCAATACTCCGCTTGCGCTGGCGCCGGGCATGGGGCTCAACGCCTACTTCAGCTTTACCGTGGTGCAGCAGATGGGCGTGCCCTGGCAGGTGGCGCTGGGCTGCGTGTTCATTTCGGGCGTGGCCTTCCTGCTCCTGACGCTGACCGGCATCCGCCAGCTGATCGTCCACTCGATCCCGCAGTACCTCTTTGCCGCAGTCGCGGGCGGTATCGGCCTGTTCATCGGCTTCATCGGTCTTCGCGATTCCGGCATTGTCGTCGCCAACCCGGCGACGTTCGTTGCGCTGGGCGACCTGCGCCAGCCTGCCCCCGCGCTTGCGCTCTTCGGGCTGATCCTGATCGGCGGGCTCAGCGCCTGGAACGTGCGCGGAGCCATGCTGATCGGGATTGTCGCGACGACGGTTCTGGGCTGGCTGTTCGGCCTCGTCAGCTTCACGCCCGAACCCTATTCGCTCGAGGCGATGACCGGCACGCTGTTCCAGCTGGACCTGGGCGGTGTGTTCGGCTCCGAAGGCCAGCATGGCCTCGGCCTTCTCGAAGTGCTCTTCGTCTTTCTCTTCGTCGACCTGTTCGACAACATCGGCACGCTTGTCGCCGTGACCAAGCGCGCGGGGCTGATCGGTTCGGACGGAAAGATCCCGCGTCTCAACCGCATCCTGGTCACCGATGCGGTGGCGACCATGGTCGGCTCGATGGCGGGCACGAGCACGGTGACAAGCTACGTCGAGAGCGCCTCGGGCGTGCAGGTGGGCGGACGCACGGGGCTTACCGCCATTGTCACCGGCCTCCTGTTCTTCGCGATGATGTTCGTGGCGCCTTACGCGCAGCTCATTCCGCTTGCCGCGACCGCACCTGCGCTGATCATCGTGGGCGGCATGATGTGCCTGCCGCTGACCGAGGTGGAGTGGGAGGATCCGCTCTGCGCGATCCCCGCCTTCCTGACTGTCGCGATGATCCCCTTCACCTTCTCGATCGCCAATGGCCTTGCCTTCGGGATTACCGCCCACGCGGTGCTCAAGATCGTGCGCGGAACCTTCGGCAAGAGCGACCTTTTCCTGCTGGTCCTTGCCTCTCTCTTCGTTGCCCGCTTCATCTGGATGGGAGCTGCCTGATGCGTCGTGCCATGTCTCTTCTTGCCACCGCGCTCGCGCTTGTTTCTGCCCCCGCGTTGGCCGAGCCCTTCGACACGACCCCGCGCACGGTGGTGATGACCGCCTTTGCGCCCGAATGGGATGCGCTGGCCCCAGCCATTGCCGAGCCGCACGAATACAGCGCCAATGGCCTCACCTTCCTGGCCGGAACGCTGGAAGGAAAGCCCGTGGTGCTGATGCAGAGCGGGGTGAGCATGGTCAACGCGGCGATGAACACCCAGCTCGTGCTCGACCGTTTCAAGGTGAAGCGCATTGTCTTCTCCGGGATCGCGGGCGGGGTCGATCCGGCGCTTTCGATCGGCGATGTGGTGGTGGCTAGGGACTGGGCGCAGTACCTTGAAGTCTCCTTCGCGCGCCGCACCGGCGAGGGCTGGGTGACACCCGAGCCGGTCGACGAAGGTGCCCCCGCCAACTGGGAGATGATGTTCCCGCGCGGCGTGCGCGTGGGCAACGCGAGCGAGGCCCCGGTGCGCCACTACACGCTCGGTGCAGACCCCGCGCTGCTCCAGCTGGCCGAGGATGTGACCGCCCGCATCAGCCTGCAGCGCTGCACCGGGCCTTCGGGCACGGCAAGCGGTACGCACTGCCTGGTCGAGGAGCCCAAGGTGGTGGTCGGCGGCACGGGCGTGAGCGCGGGCGTCTTTGCCGACAACAAGGAGTTTCGCGAGTACCTTCAGGCCGCCTGGGGCGCGCGCGTCGTCGATATGGAAAGCGCCGCCGTGGTGCAGGTCGCCTACGCCAACGAGGTGCCTGCCATCGTCTTTCGCAGCCTGTCGGACCTCGCCGGCGGCGACGATGGCGAGAACCAGATGAACACCTTCATGGCGCTTGCGTCTGTCAATTCCGCGCATGTCGTGCGCGCGTTCCTCGCCGCGCTTCCGGACTGAACAGAAGGCCCAGACCCATGCAGACCGTCACCGCGCAAAATGGCATCGCCACCGCTCCACACCACCTCGCCGCGCAGGCGGGCCGCGACGTGCTGGCCGAGGGCGGAACGGCCCTGGAGGCCTGCGTTGCCATCGCGGCCACCCTGAGCGCGGTCTATCCGCACATGACCGGGATCGGCGGGGATGGCTTCTGGCTGATCCGCGAGCCCGATGGGCGCCTCCACGCGATCCACGGCGTGGGCGGGGCGGCGGCGAGCGCGGACCTCTCCCTCTATGCAGGCCTCGATGCGGTGCCCCAGCGCGGTCCTCTGGCCGCCAACACGGTGGCGGGCACGGTCTCGGCCTGGGAGGCGGCACTGGCCGACCCGGCCTGCACCCTCCCGCTCGACCGACTGCTGCGCGATGCCATCGTCCATGCCGAGACCGGCGTTGCCGTGACCGCAGGCGGGGCCGGGATTGCACAGGCCAAAGGCGAGGAACTGCGCAGCCAGCCCGGCGCCTATGCCGACATCTTCGAACCCGAAGGCCGCCCGCTTGCCGAAGGCGACGTGCTGCGCCAGCCTGCGCTCGCCGAAACGTTGCGCACGCTCGCGCGGGAGGGCCTGGCGAGTTTCTACACAGGTTCGCTGGCCGCGCGCCTGGCCGAAGACCTCACGGCGCTGGGCAGTCCGGTCTCGGCGGCTGACCTCGCCGCGCATGCGGTGAGCCGCCCCGCGCCCCTCTCGGTGCCGATCACGGGCGCGCGGCTCTTCAACACCGCGCCCCCCACGCAAGGGTTCGCCTCGCTCCTGATCCTCGCGCTGTTCGACCGCCTACAGGCCGACGCGCCGGACGGTTTCGATCACGTCCACGGCCTCGTCGAAGCGACCAAGCAGGCATTTCTGCTCCGCGATGCGCACGTGGGCGATCTGTCCTTCACCGATTTCGATTTTCAGGGCCTGCTCGCCGATCCCGATGCGCTCGACGCCCTGGCTGCGCGCATCGATCCCGCGAAGGCTCTCACTTGGCCGCAGCCCCCGCAGTGGGGCGATACCTGCTGGTTTGCCGCCGCCGACGGAGAGGGCCGGGTGGTCTCGTGCATCCAGTCGACCTACTTCGAGTTCGGCTCGGGGCTGGTGCTGCCGCAGACCGGGATTACCTGGCAGAACCGGGGCTCCTCCTTCCGTCTCGCCGAAGAGGGCTGGAATGCCCTCAAGCCCGGGCGCAAGCCCTTCCACACACTCAATCCCGCCATGGCGCTCTTCGACGATGGCCGGATCATGGCCTACGGCACGATGGGCGGCGAGGGGCAGCCCCAGACGCAGGCCGCGCTCTTTACCCGCTACGCGCGCTACGGCGTGGACCTGCAGGAGGCGATTTCGGCACCGCGCTGGCTGCTCGGGCGAACCTGGGGCGATGTCACGACCTCGCTCAAGCTGGAGGACGGCTTCGATCCTGCGCTTTACACGGCGCTCGAAGCGGCGGGGCATGATGTCGAGCGGGTCGGCCCACCCAGCGCCATGATGGGGCATGCGGGCGCGCTGGTGCGCCCGCCCGAAGGCGGCTTTGCAGGCGCGAGCGATCCGCGCAGCGACGGGGCGGCCCTGGGATGGTGAGCGCGCTCTCCATGCCGGGCGGCGCGCGCGCTGTCGCGCGCTGCGATGTGCTGCGCGAGGCTCCCTATTCCGACATCGAAGGGGGGCTCTACCGCGGCTACCTGACGCCGGCCTATGCCGCCGCGCAGGAGGCATTGACCGGCTGGATGGAAGAGGCCGGGATGAAGGTGCGCCGCGATGCCGCCGCGAACCTTATCGGTCGTTACGAGGCGAGCCGCCCCGATGCGCCCGCGCTGATGATCGCCAGCCATCTCGATTCGGTGCGCGATGGCGGTGCCTACGACGGACCGCTCGGCATCATGCTGGGGATCGAGTGCGTGGCCGCGCTGAACACAAAGGGGCGTCGCTTTCCCTTCGCAATCGAGGTCTATGCCTTTGGCGATGAGGAAGGTTCGCGCTTTCCCGCCGCGATGCTGACCAGCCGTGCGGTGGCCGGCACGCTGGAGCGCGGCGCGCTCGACATTGCCGATGGCGATGGGGTGACGCTGGCCGAGGCCGGAGTGGACTTGGGTGCATACCTCACCGCCCGGCGCGCGCGGGGCGAGATCTTTGCCTATCTGGAAGCCCATATCGAACAGGGCCCGGTGCTCGAAGCCAATGGTCTTGCGGTGGGGACAGTCACCGGCATTGCCGCGCAGCTGCGCTATGCGATTACTCTCAAGGGTCTTGCCGGACACGCGGGGACGAGCGCGATGCCGCTGCGCCGCGATCCGCTTCCCGGTGCCGCGCAGATGGTGCTTGCCGCCGAGGAACTGGCCGCCGCCGACATGTCCGATGCCGTCGCCACCGTTGGCCGGATCGAGGCACTGCCCGGCGCGCCCAACGTCATTCCGGGCGAAGTGCGCTTCACTCTCGACGTGCGCGCGGGCGATGTACGCCGCCGCAACCGCGTGGCCGAGGCAATCCTGACGCGCTGCCAGGCGATTGCTGCGGCGCGCGCGCTCGACCTGGACGTCGCGTGCATCCACGACCTGCCGCCCAGCCCCTGCGATGAGGGTCTGATGGAATTGCTCGACGCCGCCCACGAAAGCGCAGGCCAGCGGGTCTTTCGCCTCGTTTCGGGCGCGGGCCACGATGCCATGAACATGGGCGCGCTGTGCCCCACCGCCATGCTGTTCCTGCGCTGCAGGGGCGGCATCAGCCACAACCCGGCCGAACATGTGGAGCCTGCGGACGCGCAAGTCGCGCTCGCCGTCATGCTCGGTTTCCTCGACCGTCTCGGAGAGCGCCACCATGCCCGTTGAACTCGATCCCCTTCTCTTCGGGGAGATCGACCCGCCCCAGCGCCTGCTCATGGGGCCTGGCCCCGTCAACGCGCACCCGCGCGTGCTGCGCGCGATGTCGGCCGACCTGCTCGGCCAGTTCGACCCCGAGATGACCGGCTACATGGAGCAGGTCATGGCGCTCTACCGCCCGATCTTCGGCACGAAGAACCGCTGGACGATGCTGGTCGATGGCACCGCGCGCGCAGGGATCGAGGCCGCGCTCGTCAGCCTTGTCGCGCCGGGCGAGACCGTGCTTGTCGTCAATTTTGGCCGCTTCGGCCTGCTCCTGACCGAGATTCTCACCCGCATCGGCGCGCGCATCGAGACGGTCGAGGCGTCCTGGGGCGAAGTTGTCCCGCTCGCGGCAATCGAGGAGGCCATCGCGCGCACCTCGCCCAGGCTGGTGGCGACGATCCACGGCGATACCTCGACCACGATGGCGCAGCCGCTTGAGGGTTTCGGCGCGCTGTGCCGTGCGGCGGGCGCGCTCTCCTACGTCGATGCGACCGCGACCATCGGCGGCATGGAGCTCGCCGCCGACCGCTGGGATGTCGATGTCGTGACGGGCGGCCTGCAGAAGTGCCTGGGAGGGCCTTCGGGCTCGGCCCCGATCACCATCTCGGACACAGCGGCAGAGCACATCTTCGCGCGCCGGCACACTGAGGCGGGCATCCGCATGAAGGGGCTTGAGGACGGGCAGGGACCGCGCATTTCCTCCAACTATTTCGACCTCGCCATGATCATGGACTACTGGTCGGAAAAGCGCCTCAACCACCACACCGAGGCGACCTCGATGCTCTACGCCGCGCGCGAATGCGCTCGTGTGGCGCTGGGCGAGGGACTGGCCGCGCGCTATGATCGCCACACCCGTTCGGGCCGCGCGATGGCGGCGGGTCTGCGCGCGATGGGCCTCACCGTCTTTGGCGATGACGCGCACCGCATGTCCAACGTCACGGGCGTCCACATCCCGGACAGCGTCGATGGCGAGGCGGTGCGCGCGATGATGCGCGATACCTTCGAGATCGAGATCGGCACGGCCTTCGGCCCCTTGCAGGGGCGGATCTGGCGGCTGGGCGCGATGGGCTACAACGCGATGAAGCACAAGGTGCTGATCACGCTCGGTGCACTCGAGGCGAGCCTGCGTGCCCATGGGTTCGTGCTGCCGCTGGGCGAGGCAGTGCCCGCTGCGATCGAGGCCTGGGACAGTGCCGGAGTGGGAGAAACCGCATGAACACGACGCCGCGCGACCTTGTCGGCTACGGTGCCAGCCCGCCCGAGGCGCACTGGCCGGGCGGCAAGCGCGTCGCCCTCCAGTTCGTCATCAACTACGAGGAAGGCGCGGAGAACAACGTCCTCAACGGCGACAAGGGTTCCGAGGCCTTCCTCTCCGAAATGGTCGGCGCAGCCAGCCACCCGGACCGCGCTATGGCGATGGAAAGCCTTTACGAATACGGCAGTCGCGCCGGGTTCTGGCGTCTTCACCGCCTGTTTGCATCGCGCGGCCTTCCGGTGACGGTGTTCGGCGTGGCGAAAGCGCTCGAAGCCAACCCCGAGGCAGTTGCCGCGATGCGGGCGGCCGACTGGGAGATCGCCAGCCACGGCCTGCGCTGGATCGACTATCAGAATGTCCCCGAAGAGGTCGAACGCGCGCACATCGCCGAGGCCATCGCGCTCCACGAAACGGTAACCGGCACCCGCCCGCTCGGCTGGTACCAGGGGCGGACGTCGCCCAACACCGCACGTCTCGTGGCCGAGGAAGGCGGTTTCGTGTACGATGCCGACAGCTACGCCGACGACGTGCCCTACTGGGATGACAAGCATGGCCGCGCGCAGCTGGTCGTGCCTTATACGCTCGACGTCAACGACATGAAGATCGTCGCCTACAACGGCTTTACCGAAGGCGAGCAGTTCTTCCGCCACATGCGCGACACGTATGACCAACTGGTCGAGGAAGGCGGGCGGATGATGTCGGTGGGCCTGCATGCGCGCATCGCCGGAAAGCCCGGCCGCGCGCGCTGGGTCGGCCGCTTCCTCGATCATGTTGCACAAAGCGGCGAGGCCTGGATCGCGCGCCGCATCGACATCGCCCGCCACTGGCAGACCACGCATCCTTACGCCGGAGAGACGACATGAAGATCAACGATCCCGTTCTCCTCGCCGAAGTCACCGCCGCGTTCCACGAATACGAACGCGCGCTGATGGAGGATGACATTGCGGCGATGGACGCGCTCTTCCACGAGGCTGAAACCACCAACCGCTATGGGGTGGGCGAAGTGCTCTACGGCATCGAGGAAATCCGGGCGTTTCGCAAGGGACGCGGCGGCTCGCCCCAGCGCACGCTCGGCAAGATCTCGATCGTGACTTACGGCGATGCCTTCGCGACCGCGGATGCCGAGTTCTTTCGCGAGGGATCGGAGCGGCGCGGGCGCCAGACGCAGAGCTGGGTGAAGTTCGATGACGGCGATTTCGGCGGCTGGAAGGTCGTCTCCGCGCACGTAAGCCTCGAAGGAAACACCCACTGATGGCGGCGCTTTTCGAACACAGCCCCTGGGTCGAGGCGCGCGCCGATGCCGCACCGTCTCACGGAAACCGGCACGCCGATCTCATGGCCGTGGTCCACGCCGCGAGCCGCGAGGAGCAACTCGCGCTCATCCGCGCGCACCCCGAACTTGCCGGCAAGGCCGCCATCGACCGCACCTTGACGCAGGCGAGCGCGTCGGAGCAGGCGAGCGCCGGGCTCGACCGCCTTTCGCCGGCCGAATACGAGGAGTTCCACGCGCTCAATGCGGCCTACCGCGAGCGCTTCGACTTCCCCTTCATCATCTGCGTGCGCCTGACCGACAAGGCCGGGATCCTTGCCGCCATGCGCGCGCGCCTCGCCAACGACCGCGAGACCGAGATCGCCACTGCCCTCGCGCAGATCGGCGAGATCGTCCGCCTGCGCCTGGAAGACCTCGCATGACCGAACAGATGGGCCTGCGCGCGCTGGAACAGCGCCTTGAACGCGAGCTGGAGCTTGTCGCCTTCAACCGCCCGCAATGGGTACGCCCGCGCCAGTTCGAGGGCGAGGATGTGCTTGATGTTGCCGTGATCGGCGGCGGGCAGTGCGGCCTTGCGACGGCCTTTGGCCTCAGGCGCGAAGGCGTGACCAACGTCATGATCTTCGATGAAAGCCCGGCAGGCTTCGAGGGGCCGTGGGAGACCTATGCGCGCATGGTCACGCTGCGCACGCCCAAGACGCTCACCCCGCTTGATTTCGGTGTGCCTTCGCTCACCTACCAGGCCTGGTGGGAGGCGCAACATGGCGCTGCGGGCTGGGCCGCTCTCGACAAGATCGTCCGCGGGGATTGGATGGAGTATCTGCGCTGGTACCGCCATGTTCTCGACCTTCCCGTGGTCAACGAGGCGAAGCTGGTACGCATCGAGCCTGTGCCGGGTGAAGCGCTCCACCGTCTGCACTTTGCCGACGGCACGAGCGAACTCGCGCGCAAGGTGGTTCTTGCCACCGGCATCCAGGGCGGGGGGGAATGGCACACGCCTGCCATGGTGCGCGACAACCTGCCCAAGGCGCTCTGGGCGCACACCAGCGAGCCCATCGACTTTGCCGCGCTCCACGGGAAGCGCATTGGCATCCTGGGCGGCGGAGCCTCCGCTTTCGACAACGCCCATTTCGCTCTTTCGCAAGGGGTGGAGGCGGCCGAAGTCTTCATCCGCCGCAGCCAGCTTCCGCGCGTCAATCCGATCCGGTTCATGGAGAAGGTGGGCTTTGCCGCGCGCTATCCTGCGCTCGATGACGCGACGAAGTACGCGGCGATGGACTGTTTCCTGGGGCACAACCAGCCCCCGACGAATGATACATTCGCGCGCGCTGCGTCCTGGCCGGGCTTTCATCTCCACACCGGGGCGCCCTGGCTGGACGTTGCCGAGCACAACGGGCTGGTGCGCGTGACCACGCCGCATGGCCATCACGAATTCGACTTCGTGGTGATCTCGACCGGGCTCATCAGTGACCCGGCGCTGCGCCCGGAACTAGCCGAAGTTGCCGATCTCATCGCGCGCTGGGGTGAGGTCGTGACGCCCAAGGGGCCACGTAACGCGCTGATCGATGCCCATCCTTACCTGGGTGACGGTTTCGAGTTCTGCGCGCGCCAGGGCGTTGACGGTGCACCGCTCCATGGCCTCTTCGCCTTCAACTATTCCGCGCTGATCAGCCTGGGCCTCTCGGCCTCGGCGCTCTCGGGCCTGCACCTTGCGCTGCCGCGTTTGCTGCGCAGCATTGCCGACCAGCTGTTCCTCGATGACAAGGACGTGCTGGTCGAGGAATTCCTCGCTTACGATGATCCCGAATTCGTCGGCGAATGGCCACTTCCCGAAACCGGAGACGCGGCATGAACACACTTTCGACCCACGTTCTCGACACCGCCCACGGCACGCCCGCCAGCGGGGTCGGCATAGAATTGATCGCCGAGGGCGGCTCGGTGCTGTTCACAGGCACGACCAACGCGGACGGGCGTTGCCCGGACCTGCCGCAGGTGCCCTCGGGCGGATACCACCTGCGCTTCGCCGTCGCCGACTACTTTCGGGGCAAGGGCGTGCACCTGCCCGAACCGCCGTTTCTCGATGTTGTCCAGATCGACTTCGGCATCGCCGAGACGGGCGCGCACTACCACGTGCCGCTGCTCGTCTCACCCTACGGCTACTCGACGTATCGGGGCAGCTGACATGGCCATCTCGTTTCTTCTTGATGGTGAGCGGATTGATCTCGAGACGCTCGATCCGACCGCTTCGGTGCTCGACTTGTTGCGCACGCAGCTTCGCCGCAGCGGCACCAAGGAGGGCTGCGCGGAAGGCGACTGCGGTGCCTGCACGGTGCTGGTCGGGACTCTGGAAGCGGGACCCAAGGTTCAGTGGCGCGCGCTCAATTCCTGCATCCAGTTCCTCCCCATGCTGCACGGCAAGGCGCTGATGACGGTGGAGAGCCTCGCACATGACGGTATTCCCAATCCGCTGCAGGCCTGTATGGCGGCCAACGGTTCCTCGCAGTGCGGCTTCTGCACGCCGGGTTTCGTCATGTCGCTCCATGGCCGCGCCATTGGCGCAACCGGCTGCGAGCTCCCGGTCGAGGACGTGATCGCGGGCAACTTGTGCCGCTGCACCGGCTATGGCCCCATCCTGGAGGCCGCGCAGGAGGTGCCGGTTCTTGCGCAGGACGATGCCGCCCTGATCCCGCAACTTGCCGAGATCGCAGGAACACCGGCCTCGGGCGAGTGGCAGGGGCGGCGCTGGTTCGCCCCGCGCAGCTCGGATGAGTTGGCTGGGCTCCTGCGCGAGCATCCCGATGCCACGCTTGTGGCCGGAGCGACCGACGTGGGCCTGTGGGTGACCAAGGGCCTGAAGGTCCTCGAGACGGTGATCTTCATCGGGGATATCGCCGAGCTGGCCGCAATCGAAGCAACCGATGAAGCGTTGTTTCTTGGGGCCAATGTCCGTCATGCCGAGGCTCATGCGGCCTTGGCGCAGCTTCATCCCGACCTGGGCGAGTTGTGGCGCCGCTTTGCCGCGCTGCAGGTTCGCAACGCGGGTACCATCGGCGGCAACATCGCCAACGGCTCGCCCATCGGCGATGGCCCGCCGGCGCTGATCGCGCTTGGCGCGCAGCTTGTGCTGCGCAGCATCGAAGGTACGCGCACGCTGCCTCTCGAGGACTTCTTTCTCGCATATGGCAAGCAGGACCTGCGCGACGGCGAGTTCGTGGCCGGGGTGCGCATACCGCGCCCCGCGCCCGGTACGGTGATCCATATCGCCAAGCTCTCGCGCCGTTTCGACAGCGATATTTCGGCGGTGTGCGGGGCTTTTGCTCTGACACTGGAGGACCAGCAGATCGCGTCGGCCCGCGTGTCCTTTGGCGGTATGGCGGCGACCCCGCGCCGCGCGGCGGCGTGCGAGGCCGCGCTGGTCGGCGCGCCCTTTACGATGGAAACGATGGAGCGTGCAGCCGAGACTCTGCGCGAGGATTTCACGCCGCTCGACGACGTGCGTGGCTCATCCGCCTACCGCCTCGAAGCGGCGGGCAATCTGCTGCGTCGCCTCTGGCTGCGCGAACAAGGCGGGGCGGTTTCGGTGCTGGACATGGAGGCGCTTGATGGCTGAGCGCGATCCCGAACCGGGCGCGGTCGTTCTGGCCAGGCCCTCGCACCCGCACGAGAGCGCGCATCTGCACGTGACGGGCGCAGCGCGCTATGCCGATGACCTCGCCGAACCGGGCGATATGCTGCACTTGTGCTTTGGCCAAAGCAGCGAGGCCCACGCCCGTATCGTGTCGATGGATCTCGAGGCGGTGCGCACGGCGCCCGGTGTTCACAGTGTCTACACCGCCGCCGACATTCCCGCCGCCAACGATGTCGCACCCGTCGCGCACGACGATCCGCTGCTGGCCGAAGACGAAGTGGTAAGCCACGGCCAGGCGCTGTTCCTCGTCGCGGCAACCAGCCGCGAGGCCGCACGGCGCGCGGCACGCCTTGCGAAAGTCGAATACGAACCGCTTGACGCCGCAATCACGCCGGCACAGGCGCGCGCGGCAAACAGCCTCATCGAGCCCACGCAGCGCATGGTGCGCGGCGATGCCGGGGCCGCGCTGGCCCGTGCTCCGCACCGCGCCCGCGGTGCCTTCGAGATGGGCGGCCAGGACCACTTCTACCTGGAAGGCCAGATCGCGGTGGCGACTCCCGGCGAGGATGGCGCGGTGCATATCGTCAGCTCCACCCAGCACCCCAGCGAAGTGCAGCATCTCGTCGCGCACATGCTTGGCCTGACCTCGGCCGATGTGACGGTGGAAGTGCGGCGCATGGGCGGGGCCTTCGGCGGCAAGGAGACGCAGGCCGCGCTTTTTGCTGCGGCGGCCGCGCTGGTGGCTGCGAGGACCGGCCGTCCTGCCAAGCTGCGCTGCGACCGGGACGACGACATGGTGATGACCGGCAAGCGTCACCCCTTCGAAGTCGCCTACGAGGTCGGCTACGATGAGGAGGGGCATCTCCTGGCGCTGTCGCTGTTCCTGTCGAGCCCGTGCGGGGCAAGCGTGGATCTCTCGCCCGCGATCAACGACCGCGCGATGTTCCACGCGGACAACTGCTACTACCTGCCCGACGTGGAGATCGTCTCGGAACGGCTCAAGACCAACACCGTCTCGGCCACCGCCTTCCGGGGCTTCGGCGGTCCTCAGGGGATGCTCGCGATCGAGCGTATCCTCGATGATGTCGCCGCGCGCCTTGGCCGTGATCCGCTCGAGGTGCGTCTTGCCAATCTCTACGCGGCCGGACGCAGCGAAACGCCCTATGGCATGGAGATCAGGGACAACATCGCGCCCGAAATGATCGCGCGCCTGCGCGAAACCGCGCGCTACGATGCGCGCAGCAAGGCGATTGATGCGTTCAATGCGCAAAGCCCTGTGATCAAGCGCGGCCTTGCGCTGACGCCGGTCAAGTTCGGCATCAGCTTCACGACGACGCACCTCAACCAGGCGGGCGCTCTCGTCCATGTCTATGCGGACGGTTCGATCCAGGTGAACCATGGCGGGGCCGAGATGGGGCAGGGGGTCTACGTCAAGGTGGCGCAGGTTGTCGCCGATGTCTTCGGCGTAGCGCTCGACACCATTCGCTGCACCGCGACCCGTACCGACAAGGTACCCAACACGTCCGCGACGGCGGCGAGTTCCGGGGCCGACCTCAACGGCATGGCCGCCTTCAACGCGGCTTCCACGATCAAGGCGCGCCTCGTCGATTTCCTGTCGCGCACGTACGCTTGTGCGCCCGAGGATGTGACGTTCGGGGCCGATGGTGTGCAGGCAGGCGCGGCCAGGCTCACCTTCGGCGAAGTGGCGCGGCGCGCGCAGATCGGCCGCGTATCGCTCAGTTCCACCGGCTTCTACGCGACGCCGGACATTGCCTACGACCGGGCTGCCCACAAGGGCCGTCCGTTCTACTACTTCTCGTATGGCGCGGCGGTGAGCGAGGTCGCGGTGGACACGCTGACCGGCGAGCACAAGGTGCTGGCCGTCGACATCCTCCACGACGTGGGCGCCTCACTCAACCCGGCCATCGACAAGGGCCAGATCGAGGGCGGGTTCGTACAGGGGCAGGGCTGGCTCACCACCGAGGAACTGGTCTGGGATGCGAAGGGGCGCCTGCTCACCCACAGCCCGGCGACCTACAAGATCCCGACCGCTTCGGACCGCCCGAAACGCCTGACCATCGAACTGTGGGACGGGCAGAACGTGGAGCCCACGATCAACCGCTCCAAGGCCGTGGGCGAACCTCCCTTCATGCTTGCAATCTCGGTCTTTTCTGCGCTCAACCGCGCGGTCGGGGCCTGTGTGCCTGAGGCGCGGTGCCTGCCCCCACTCGATGCACCGGCAACGCCGGAAAAGGTGTTGGCCGCGATTGCGGGGCATCGCAAGGAGGGCACGGCGGCATGACCCAGTGGATCGGTTGGCTGCAGCGTCTCGAGGCCGGCCCTTGTGCCATGGTTTCCGTGCTCGCGACCGAGGGCTCGGCACCGCGCGGGGGCGGCACGCGCATGCTGGTGACTGCGAGGGACCAGCAGGGCACCATCGGCGGCGGTCAGCTGGAATACCGCGCAGTCGAACAGGCGCGCGCGATCCTTGACCGGCCGGTCGGGACCTGGCGTGTGCAGGACTATCCGCTCGGGCCTCTCCTTGGCCAATGCTGCGGCGGGCGTGTGCGTCTCCTCATTGAGCATCTGGATCCCGCAGGGCTCGACTGGCTGCACGAGGCCGAGCCCGGTCGCATGCTGGAGACCTGCTTCGAGGACGGCGCGGTGCGGCGGCGCATCCATGACCGCGAGACGGCGACACGCCAGTCCGCGCGCGGAGACAAGCCGGTCGCGGGCGCGCGGATCATCGAGCCGGTGGGGGAGCGTCCGCGTCCGGTCTACCTGTTCGGGGCGGGGCATGTCGGGCAGGCCATCGCGTGGCATGCGACGGGCCTTCCGCTTCAACTGGCCTGGTTCGACATTCGCCCGGAACTGGCCGATCTCGACGGGGTGACCATCGTCGATGTCGAGGACATTGCGACCTGCATCGAGGAAGCGCCGCCCGAGGCGGCCATCGCGATCCTGACGCACGACCATCCGCTCGACTACCACCTGACCCTGGCCGCGCTGCGACGCGATCCGGTCGCCTTCGTGGGCCTGATCGGCTCGTCCACCAAGATTGCCCGCTTCCGCTCGCGCCTCAAGGCCGATGGTATCTCCGATGAGGCCCTCGCGCGCCTGACAACGCCCATCGGGGTGCCGGGGGTGAAAGGCAAGGAGCCCGACGTGATCGCGATTTCGGTGCTCGCCCAGCTTCTCCAGCTGAGGGGGCAGTAATGGCCTTGCGCGCGTTCCGGGGGGAGTTCCTGTCGCTGACCTGTGATCCGCGCGATGCAGGGCCCGACGGTGAGAGGGCGATCCGTTACGAGGCGGATGGTCTGCTTGTGGTCGAGGACGGGATCGTCGTGGCGCGCGGGCACCATGCCGACCTGTCCGGGCGCTTCGCCCAGGTGCCGACCGAGAGGCTGCCCGGCCTTGTCGTGCCGGGCTTCATCGATGCCCACGTCCACTATCCGCAGATGGACAGCATGGCCGCGCATGGCGAGCAATTGCTCGACTGGCTGGAGCGCCACATCTTCCCGGCCGAGATGGCCTTTGCCGAGCGCGCCCACGCTGACGCGCTGGCGCAGGCATTCCTGACCGAAATGCTGCGCAACGGAACGACGAGCGCGCTGGTCTTTGCAACGGTCCATGAACACTCGGTCGACGCGCTGTTCGAGGCGGCGCTGGCGCGGCGCATGCGGGTCATCTCGGGCAAGGTGCTGATGGACGAAGGCCCCGAGGGCCTGCGCGACAGTGTCGCCTCGGGCCGGGCCGGGAGCGAGGCGCTGCTGCGGCGCTGGCGCGGACGTGGGCGGCTGGGCTATGCACTGACCCCGCGTTTCGCGCTGACCTCCAGCGACGCGCAGCTCGCCGATGCGGGCGCCTTCCTGGCCGAGCATCCCGAGGTTCTTCTGCACACGCACCTGGCCGAGAATGTCCACGAGTGCGCGGCCGTCGCGTCGCGTTTCCCCGATGCGGCGGACTATCTTGATGTTTACGACCGCTTCGGCCTCGTCGGGCCGCGCTCGGTCTTCGCGCATGGTATCCATCTGCCCGACCGGTCCTGCGCGCGCCTGCACGAAAGCGGGGCGGGCATCGCGGTCTGTCCCAGCTCCAACCTGTTCCTGGGGTCGGGCCATTTCGACTTCGGGCAGGCGGACCGTTTTGGTGTGAAGCTGGGGCTGGGCAGCGACGTCGGGGCGGGCACGACCTTCTCGTTGCTGCACACGGCGGGCCTTGCCTACCAGGCGGCGCTGGCGCGCGAGGACCGGCTTTCTCCCTTCCGTGCGCTGTACCTCGCAACACTGGGAAGTGCGCAGCTTCTGGGCATTGCCGACAAGGTCGGGGCGCTGGAGGTCGGGCAGGAGGCGGACTTTGTGGTGCTGGACCCTGCCGCGACCCCGCTTCTTGCACGCCGTACACAGGACGCTCCTCTTGCGCAGCGGCTGTTTGCGCTTCAGGTTCTGGGCGATGACCGGGCCGTGGCCCGCACCTACGTTCTGGGCGGGTGCGCCTGGGAAAGGACAGCATGATGACCGATCTCGACACGTTTATTGCAAGGCTTCCCAAGGCCGAACTGCACCTGCATATCGAGGGGAGCCTCGAGCCTGAGCTGATGTTCGAGCTGGCCCGCCGCAACCAGGTCGAGATCCCCTATGCGAGCGTGGAGGAGGTGCGCGCGGCCTATGCCTTCACCAGGCTTCAGGACTTCCTCGACATCTACTACGCAGGCGCCAATGTGCTGCGCACGCGGCGCGATTTTCACGACATGGCCATGGCCTATTTCGACCGGGCCGCGAGGGACGGGGTGGTCCATGCCGAGCTGATGTTCGACCCCCAGACCCACACCGATCGCGGCATTCCCTTTGCCGAGGTGATCGAGGGGCTGCTCTCGGCAATGGAGGAGGCGCGTACGAAGCACGGCATGACCAGCTGCCTCATCCTCTCCTTCCTGCGGCATCTGAGCGAAGAGGCCGCCTTTGAGACCCTTGCGGCGGCCGAGCCCTGGCTCGACCGGATCGCGGCGGTGGGGCTGGATTCCAGCGAGGTCGGCCATCCCCCGATCAAGTTCGCACAGGTCTTTGCTGCGGCGCGCGAAAAGGGCCTGAAGCTCACCGCGCACGCGGGCGAGGAGGGGCCGCCGGAATATGTCTACCAGGCGCTCGACCTGATCGATGTCGACCGGATCGATCACGGCAACCGCGCGCTGGAGGATCCGGTACTGACCAGGCGGCTGGCGGACAGCGGCATGACGCTGACGGTCTGTCCGCTCTCGAACCTCAAGCTCTGCGTGATCGACGACATCGTGCAGCACCCCATCGACGCCATGCTCAAGGCGGGCCTGAAGGCGACGCTCAATTCCGATGATCCGGCCTATTTCGGGGGCTACATCGCGGACAACTATCGGGCCGTTGCAGAGGCGCGCGGGCTGGGGCGCGAGGACCTGGTGACGCTGGCGCGCAACAGCTTCACCGGATCGTTCCTGCCGGAAGAGGACATCGCGCGCCATCTGGCTGCGATCGACGCCTTCGTCGCCGAGGTCGCCTGATGCACAGGCGTGCCTGCGCTGCACTGGCGCTGCTTGTGGCCCTGTTCCTCGCGCCGGTGGCGGCTCTTGCGGCGCAAGCCGAGGAAGGGGCACCGCGCAAGGTCATCATCGAGGATGAGGGCTTTGCGCTCATGCACCTCATGCTTTTGGAAAGCCGCAAGATTAACGTCGTGGGCATCACCACGGTCTCGGGCGATGTCTGGGCCAACCGGGCGACGGCGCTGGCGCTGCGCGGGCTGGAGCTGACGGACCGCGAGGACATCCCCGTCGCGCAAGGGGCGACCTTTCCGCTTCTCAACTCCGAGGCGGCGACCGCGCGCTGGGAAGGGCTTTACGGCAAGCTTGTCTGGAAAGGCGCGTGGATGCGCGACTGGGTCGAGCCCACCGTGCAGTCGACCCCCGAATACCATGGCCCCTTCGATCCGGTGGAGCTGCCCGGTGGCAACTCGCACTTGCAGAAGTCGGAGGAGATCGCGGCGAATTTCCTGATCCGGATGGTGCACCAGTACCCGGGCGAGATCACGATCGTGGCCTGTGGGCCACTCACCAACCTCGCGCTCGCCCAGCGTCTCGATCCCCAGTTCGCAAGCCTGGTGGGCGAACTCGTCTACATGGGTGGCAGCTTCAATCCGCAGCAGGTGCTCAAGGACCAGTCCGCAGCGGAGTTCGCGCGCGAGTTTGAGAACACACCGCGCCGCGAGTTCAACGTCGCCTTCGATCCCGAGGCGGCGAGCATTGTTTCGCGCAGCCCCTGGCGCAAGCTGACGGTGATCCCGGTCGATCCCTCCACCGCGACCCAGCGCACGCCCGGACTTCTGGCGCGGCTGGAGAAGGCGGCGCCCAGCAAGGTCGCGGCGTTCATCGCAGGCCTTGAACCGGGCTTCCCGCTCTGGGACGAGATCGCGGCGGGCTATGTGCTGGATCCGGGTATCGTCACCAAGGCGGACCAGCTCTACGTCGATTACGTCACCGATTTCGGGCCCAAGTACGGTGCCACGCTGAGCTGGCACGAACACTACCAACCCGGTCTCGGCGAGCGCAAGGCGAACGTGGTTCTGGCAATTGACCCGGCGAGGCTGGAGGACCTGATGGTCACGGCCATGCGCGAAGGGGCCCAGCGGCAGGGCAACTGATCGGATGGATTGGCGCGGTATCCTCGCGTCGAGCGGATTGCCCGATGTCCTGGCGGCCTATGATGCCCGTGTGGTCGGCACCTTCCCGCTCGGACTGGACGTCGCGGGCAGCGATGTGGACATCGTTTGCCATGCGCCCGATGCGAAGGCGTTTGCGCACGAGCTTTGGGCGCGTTTCGCACAGAGCGAGCACTTCGCCCTGCGGCAGTGGACGCAGGGGGAGCGGGCGGTGATCGCGCAGTTTTCCATCTGCGATCTGCCCCTCGAAGTCTTCGGCGCGCCAGTGCCGGTCGCGATGCAGGCGGGGTGGCGCCACTTCGAGGTGGAACGGCGCTTGCTGGCCCTGGGTGGAGTTGCCTTCCACGCTGCGGTGCGAGAAGTGCGGCGCAGCGGGGTCAAGACCGAACCGGCCTTCGCACAGGTTCTGGGACTTGCAGGGGATCCTTACGCGCGGCTGTTCGAGCTGGCCTCGGCGCGCGATAGCCAACTGCGCGGCACTCTTGCGCAGGCGGGCTTTGCCTAGAGCCACATGCGAAACGGGCCGGCGGAAGGTGTCTCTCCGCCGGCCCGCGTTAGCTGTGCCTCAGTTCTCGCCTTCGTGGAGCCAATGCTCGGTCTGGGGCGGAATGAACTCGATGATGCGGTCGAGGAGGCGCTCGGGGTTGTCGTCGACCAGCAGCATGTCGCGGTGGCGGTCCTGGAGGAAGCCCTCGGAAACGATCTTGTCGACGAACTGGATGAGGCCATTGTAGAAATCGCCCACGTTGAGCAGGCCCACGGGCTTGGCGTGGTAGCCCAGCTGCGACCAGCACCAGGCCTCGAACATCTCCTCGAACGTGCCGATGCCGCCCGGAAGCGTGACGAAGCCGTCGGAGAGCTTGGCCATCAGTGCCTTGCGTTCGTGCATGGACTTGACCACGTGCAGCTCGGTGATGCCCTGGTGGTCCTTCTCGCGCGCGCGAAGCGCCTCGGGGATCACGCCGATCACCTCGCCGCCCGCCGCGCAGACCGCGTCCGCGATCACGCCCATCAGGCCCACTTCGCCCCCGCCATAGACAAGGCCGATGCCCCGCTTGGCGAGAAGCGTGCCGAACTGCTCGGCCGTCTCGCGGTAGATCGGGTTACGGCCGGGGGAGGAACCGAGGTAGACACAGATGCGCATGAACGGGATCTTCTTTCTGCTATCGCACGGGAGGGGCAGGCACGAAGGCCTCAGGCAAGCCTTTCAGGTACCGAAAGCGCTTCGGCGGTAATGGTTTCCCGGGTCGAGACCGATTCCCAGGGGAAGACGAACCAGCGCTTGTCGTGGCTGCGATCGATGGTCTGGGCCCAGTAGTCGGTCTTCGCGCGCGAGCTGGTGTTGGTGATGATGACCGCAAAGCGCACGAAGCTGGCGTCCGCGCCCAGTTCGGCAAGGCGCGCGCGCAGGAATTCGATGGTGCCGCCGCTGTCGTTGATGTCGTCGATGAACAGCAGCTTCTTGCCCTCGCCGCTCATCACCGCGAGCTTGGCGAGGAGCTCGTCGGCGAAGTCGGGCTGCTTGGCCGAGTGGTCGATCGAGAGCATGGGGACGTCGAGCTGGTGCGAGACGTAGCACCCCGGAACGAGGCCGCCGCGGCCGATCCCGATCACGAAATCGGGCATCCAGTCGCTGTCGGCGACCTTGCGCGAGACAACGCGCACCTTGGCAAGGAAGTCCTCGTAGTATTCGAGGTACTGCAGTTGGGGCTCGGACGTGTCGTCCATGGGGGACTCCTGAGAGGAAAGCTTGGAGGAGGGAGAGCCTTCCGAATTACCCAATTCCGGCCCTGCAAACAATATTGGAACGCGCGCTATTCCCCCGCCTCGCGCGCCGTATCTGTCCCGAAACCGGCCAGCGCGCTGCGGTGGTCAAGGCGGGTGTAGCCATTGCCGATCTCGCGCAGGACCAGCGCCGCGGCATAGGACGGCGTGCGCGTCGAGGCGGTGCACAATGCCAGCGTCATGGGCCGCAGCAGCGGTTCGGCA
This sequence comes from Novosphingobium decolorationis, assembly GCF_018417475.1. Classification (NCBI taxonomy): domain Bacteria; kingdom Pseudomonadati; phylum Pseudomonadota; class Alphaproteobacteria; order Sphingomonadales; family Sphingomonadaceae; genus Novosphingobium; species Novosphingobium decolorationis. Next base: position 2,138,870 of record NZ_CP054856.1, on the reverse strand, counting down.
ATGCGCGTGAACTGCAGTCGGCCTTCCTGCACTTCGGTCATGACATCGAGCGAGGTGAGGATGCCAATCCCTGCGCCCTGGCGCACAAGTGCCGATATCATCTGGATATTGTCCGAGGTGACGCGCCGTTCAAGCGGCACGCTGGTGGCCGCTTCGAGAAGGGCGACCTGCTGGCCGACGGCAAGCGGTTCGCCCGGCGCGATGATGGGTTCGCCCACGCATTGCGAGAAGCGGGCCTCCTCGCGCGCGCCGAAGGGATGGCCGGGCGGGGTGACGAAGCCGAGCACCACTTCCACGTAGGCGCGCACGTTCAACTCGCGCAGCGATTGGGGATCGAACATGATCCCGCAATCGACTTCACCCTCGGCGACCGCGCGGCGTACCGAATCGTTGTCGAGCACGCGCAGCGAGATCGTGATGCCGGGATAGTCGCGCTGGATGCGGTGGACGGTCTCGGGAATGTAGCCGCGGGTGAGGGCATCGATCACCGCGATCTCGACGTGGCCGCGCTTGAGCCCGCGCAGGTCCTCGATCCGCGCGCGGACCTCGGTCATGCCCTTTTCCCACTGGTGGGCGCTGGCCATCATCAGTTCGCCCGCCGCGGTCAGCTTGAGGCCGGTGGGCAGGCGCTCGAACAGCGGCATGCCCAGCTCGGCCTCGACGTTGAGGATCTGGCGGTCGATGGCCGAGGCCGACAGGTTCAACTCGTCCGCAGCCTTGCGGATCGAGCCGAGGCGGCCCACGGCCATGAAGTAGCGCAGGAAGCGCGAGAATGCCGGCATCGCGTGATGGTGTCCCCAAGGTGCGCGCTTTTCGGCAACGCATTTCGGGTCAGCATTGCATTTTGCCGGGCGCTGTCAAGCGCGCCCGGCGCGGCTAGGCCAGGGAACTTAATCAGCAAACCGCAGAGTTTGCAGGAAAGAAGCCGGGTGACGGAAAGAGGATTTCCGAGGGCCATCGCCCTCGGGCTCCCCAGACTGTCGAACTCACCTTTGTCGCGCCGACTTGGCCGAGAAAGGTGACGTCGCCGATTCCGGGGGCAAGGGGTGATGACCCCTTGCAGAGGCAGTTCTTTCCATGGCCCTTTCCCTCTAGGCGGCCACCGCGCGGCATTCGAGCCGGTCGGAGATGCGTGAGGCCACCGCGTGGAGGCGGTTGGCGTAACGCTCGATTGCGGTCTGCTCGTTCATCGCGTTGAAGAAGTAGGTCAACGTGAGTGTCGCTTCCACTTCGCCGTCGGCCACGATCGGCACCGCGATGGAGGCGGTCCGGTTGGCCTCGCGCGAGGTGTAGGGAGCCGCGCTTACGCCGCGGGCGCGGATCTGTTCGAGGCGGGCGAGGAAGGCCTCGCGCTCGAAGTTGGGATCAAGGCCCCAGCGGTTGCGCTCCGCACTGTCGAGGATCGCGTGGACGCGCGCGGTCGGCAGGGCCGAGAGGTAGGCGCGGCCGGTGGTGCTGCTGAGCAGCGGGATGGTGACGCCCGGATTGCACGGTTCGAAGGTCATCGAGGTCTGGGCGTGCGTCGATTCGCGCACGACCATGCGCTGGCCAACGCGTACCGAGACGAAGACCGGCCAGCCGATGTCGCGGGTGAGCGTGGCGATGGGCTCGCGGCTCGCTTCGCTCAAGGGGCCGTCCGAGCGGTAGCCGTGGGCCAGCGATTCGACGAGCGCGGTCGGGCGGTAGGTCTTGGACGTCGGTTCCTGCTCGACCAGTCCCTCGTGCACGAGCGTCTGCACGATGCGAAAGACCGTGGGATAGGGCAGGTTGCCGATGCGCGCGATGTCCATCAGCGGCAGTGGGCCATGCGAATTGATGACTTGCAGGACCGAGATGGACCGGCAGACGGAGCGGATAGGAACCCCTTCCATTTGTGTACTTCCCCCTGTGTTCGCGCGGTTTCGCGTCGTGGTGGGAGGAGGATCGGCAAATTGCGCTGCGCTGCAGCCGAAAATGCAAAGTGTTTCCACCTAATGGAAACTTTTTCAAAAAATTCGTTCTGTGAGAAGAGCTTCAGGTCGATCTCAGGGGCAATTCGGCGTGACGTCGTGCGCGATGTGGGCGGCGGTTTCCCTGAGTGGCTGCACATAGCGTTCCCGCGCGACATCGGACTTCATCGCGGCGGAGAAGTAGGTCAGCGTGAGAACCGCGAGGATGCGCTCGCCATCGAGCACCGGCACCGAGATCGAGGAGGTCTTGTTCTCATCGCCGAACAGCGAGGGGCGCCAGGCGTAGCCCTCGTGCCGAATGCGGGCGAGTGCCTCGAACATGGTCTCCTGGCGGTCCGCATCCGCCGCTTCGCCGCCGGTGTGGTAGTCGCTGCCCCAGTTCACCAGGTCGCGGGCATGGTCCTCGGGCAGATAGGCCAGCCAGGCAAGGCCCGTCGCGCTTCCCTCCATCGGCATGGCCGAACCCGCTTCCCAGTTGTGGAAGGTGAGCGTGGTCTCGTGGTGGGTCGAGGCGCGAATGACCATGCGCGAGCCGACCCGCACCGACAGCAGCAGCGGCCAGCCCACCTCGCGGGTCAGCGCGCTCATGTGTGGCTGCGCGCGCGAGCGCAGGGCGCTGTCGTCGTACCCGCTCGACAGCGTGTGGACGAGCGCGGTCGCCCGGTAGCGCTTGCCGCTGGCGTCACGCTCGATCAGTCCTTCGTGGACCAGCGTCTGCACGATGCGGAACATCGTGGGGTAGGGCAGGTTCTCGATGCGGACGAGGTCGGTGAGCGAGACTTCGCGCTCATGGTTGATCGTGCGCAGCACCGAGAGCGTGCGGCTGACCGCCCGGATGGGAACCCCGTTGTCCACTGCCTGCGCCTGTCCTTCCGCGTTGCTCGTGCCGGTGCGGGCCCAGAGTGCGGCTCGGTCGGGAGGCCAGCAAGCGGTTCGTTCGCAAGTTGGGCGCAGGAGGGCCGAACTTGTGCCTGTTCCTCCGCCACGCGGATAAACAGGGCGGTGTCAGGCGGGGGCTTCGCGCGGCGGCAGTGTGACGAGCGGCATGGCAAGCAGCGTCGCGGCAAGCAGCGCACCGCCCCAGAACAGCGGCGCCGCTTCGCCCTGGAGGTCGTAGAGCGGACCTGCCGCCAGTGGCCCCAGAACGCGGCCCAGGGCGTTGGCGGACTGCATGACCCCGAGCCCGGTCCCTTGCGCATGTGCGGGTGAGGCCATCGAGACCAGCCCCGAGATCGCCGGGTTGACGAGGGCGAAGCCGCTGGAGGTCAGGAACAGGCCGATACCGGCCAGCACGAGGCCATGGGCAAAGCCGAGGACAACCAGCCCGGCGGCGATGATCGCGAGTGAGAGGGCGAGCATGGCGGCCTCGCCCAGATGCTTGGCAACAGGGCCTGTGACAGTGAACTGGGTGACCGTGGTGACAAGGCCCATGGCGCCGAACAGCAGGCCAATGCCAAGCGGATCAAGGCTCAGCACGTCGTCCGCAAAGAGCGCGAGGATCGCCTCCATCTGGGCAAAGGCGATCGAGACCATGAGCGCAAAGCCAATGGCCGCGGCAAAGCCGGGGCGGCGCAGCAGCGGGCCCTTGTCGGCCGCGCTGGGCTCACTGGTGATGGGCGCGGCCTCGGGCCGCGTCTCGGGCATCAGCCACCAGGTCAGAAGCGCGGCGACCAGGCCCAGCAGCGCGCCCACCACGCAGACCAGCGCAAAGGCGCTGTCTTCGCCTGTAAAGCTGGCGGTCACGCCGCCGATGGCCGGGCCGAAGATGAAGCCGAGCGAGAAGCCGGCGCTGACGATGCCCATGACATGTGTGCGGTTGTCGCGCGTGGAGAGGTCCGAGGCCACCGCGAAGGTGATCGAGAAGCTGCCCGTGGCAAGCCCGCTCACGAAGCGGGCAGCCAGCAGGGTCAGGGGCGAAAGCGCGAAGATGTGAAGGACATAGACGAACGCGCCCACGGCCAGACCACCGATCATCACCGGGCGGCGCCCCCAGCGGTCCGACCAGCGCCCCCACAGCGGACTGGAGAGGAACTGGCCGAGCGAGAAGGCGGCGACCGCGCCTGCAATCTCGATCCCGCTCGCCCCGATCTGGCGGCTGTAGATGGCGAAGACCGGGAACATCAGCCCGAAGCCTGCCAGGGAGACGAAGTTGACAAGGATGATCGCGATCAGCGCGCGGCGCCGAAGCGACTGGGCCGTGGTGTCATCGCGGGCAGCAAGCGGGGCATCGGACATCGGGAAGCTAGGCCTTGGATTGGGGAACCTGACGAGGAACGTCTGGCCTGATTGCCTGTGAAGGGAAAGGGGCCGCGTGGCCGTGGTCGCAAGCCGGAAAGGAAACCATTTCGAGGGCCATCGCCCTCGGGCTCCCCAACCTGTCCACCTCGCCCCTCATGCGCCGTCGTGGCGCAGCCAGGTGAGGTGGACTGTTATGGGGGCAAGGGGGGATGCCCCCTTGAATCGATTGCTTCCTACTCGCCCTCTGTTCCGGCCAGCGCGGCAACGATCGTCTCGACGAGGTGCTTGCCGCGCGCGTCGAGCTTTTCCTGCATTGCGGCGCTGGGCTGGAAGGTCTCGATCTGCCCGGCGATGTCGATGCCGCTTTGCGTGAGCAGTTCCTCCATCACCGCGACGCGGTCGGTCAGGACCCAGAGCTCGCGGGTGAGGGCGAGCACCGCGCTACCCACCCGGCCCACGTCCGCATCGACTAGCGTCGGGCGGTCGGGGTGGTTGTAGGACTTGGGGTTGGTGGGCGTGGCAATCGTGTTCATGGCTGCGGCGTTCATTTCGGTTTGTGTCCCTTCACGACGTGGGGATAGATGCCTTGCGCACTGACATCGACGAAGCCCGCCGCGCGGGCCACTTCGGCAAGATCGAGGCTCGCGGATTCGCGCCAGTAGGGCTCGCCCCCGAGGCGCGCGTTGCTGTCCGCGCGCCAGACCGAGAGCTTGTCCATGTCGGCGTAACGGGTGACGTCGGACATGATCATGTCGCCGCCTGGCTCCAGCACGCGGAAGGCCTCCGCAAAGACGCGGCGGATCACGTCGGCGGGGATTTCGTGGAGCAGGATGTACGAGGCGACGAGGTCGAATGAGGCGTCGGCAAAGCCGGTGTCCTCGGCGGGACGCTGGTAGAGTTTCCAGGCCCAGCCGTGCGCGTTGCCGATGCGCTGGGCGTGCTCGAGAACGCGCAGCGAAAGGTCAACGCCGGTGATTTCGGCCTCGGGGTAGGTCTCCTGCAGGGCCTGCGTGAAATGGCCGGTGGAGGCCCCCATGTCGAGGATGCGCTTATAGTCCTCGCGCGGCGCCATCGCGGCGACCGCGCGGCGCTGCTTGAAGATGCCGCCCGGGAAGAAGGCGTTGACGAGCTTGCGGTGGACGATCTCGCCGTGGATGTAGCCTTGCATCTCGTGGTCTTCCCAGCCGCCCGCGGTGCGGTGGAAGTTGACTCCCTCGAAGTAGGCGGGGGGCTCGGTTCCTTCGGGGGCCGGCTCCAGCGTGGTGGCGCCTTGCGACTGGTAGCGCGCGATCACGGGATCGAGGTCTGCGCGCACTTCCTCGAAGGCTTCGCGCGCAATGAGGCCGTGGTTGCGCGCATTCCATTCCCCAATCAGGGCCTGGGTGCGCCAGAGCGGGCTGGCCATCAGGCGTTGCTCGATCTGCTTGCTGCGCTGGTCGATGTCCTGCGGCAGCTTCTCAGGGTCGGGCACGACGCGGGCGATGTCCTTCTCGACCTCGCCGCGCAAGCCTTGCGTGCCGCGTCCGAAGTGAAGCAGGAAATCGAGCGAGGCGCGCCCGCGCTGGCGGACGGGCGGTTCAAGTGGGTTGGTCATGCGCATCCTCTTCTCAAGCTCTGGTGGGCGTGGGGCTCAATCGGCCCCTGCGGGTATCCTTAGTGGGCGCGGGCCTCGGCCACGGCGTCGCTGCGCTGGGCCCAGGCTCTGGCACCGGGGAGCGTGCCGCCAAGGGCCCCGCGCATGAAGTCCCCGGTTTCGCGGGTCATCCGGGCAAGCGCGTCGGCGGACTCGCGCGCGCCGTCCTCGCTCGGGCGGCCGAAGGCCCCGTTGAAATAGTGGTTCATGCCCGCAAAGACGAGCGCGTAACCCAGCCCTTCGGGTGCAGCTTCGTAAGCGTCGAGGTGCTGGTGCCAGTCGTCGATGAAGCCGGGCAGAACATCGCTGGTCCCGGTGACGACGAGCGCGGGACGCGCCAGTGCGCCGAGCCCTTCGCGCGTCGCCAGCCCCTTCATCTCGCCCGGCGGAGACAGTGCGATGACCGCCTCAGGGGCGCGGGCCGTGCCCAGCGTCCAGGCCGGATCGGCGAGCGTTGCCCCGCCCGCGACCAGCGCGATGAGCGCGCCGTAGCTATGTCCGGCCGCGATTACCTTGCCCGACAGGGTCGTCGCGCCAAGGTCCAGCTCCTGGGGAAGCCTTGAGGTGAAGGCGGTATCCACGGCCCGCCAGTCGGTGAGGCGGGTGGCGCGGCTGTCGGGGTACTTGTCCGGCGCGGGATATTCCTCGGAATCGGTGTGGAGCGGGGCGGCAACCACGAATCCCTGCGCGGCCCACGCGCGCAGCACGCGGTCATAGCGTTCGGGCGTGGCGAAGTTGCCATGTGAGAAGATTACCAGCGCGCAGGCCTCGCAGGCGGCCTCGGGCGCGTAGACGGTGACCGCAAGCTTGCGTGCGTCTTCGGTTGCTAGCGTCACGGTTTGCCTGCGCACGCCCGGCACGCTCTGTTCGGCAGCACTCTCCCGCATCGTGGGGCCCCCGGGTGCGGTGGACGCACAGGCCGGAAAGCTTGCCAGAAGGGAAAGCGCGGCCGTTGCCTGAACCAGTGTTGGTAACCTCGTCATGGCCGCAATGATCGACGAGTTGGCGGCCGAGCGCTCCCCGTTTTGTGCGCCGTGTTCGTCAGTTGAAAACGCGTGCAGTTCTGCATTCAGGTGCGCGGGAGGGCGGTGCAGAACAAGGGCCACGAGATCAGGAGAAACTCTGCATGAAGCGATCCTTCGCATCCCTTGCCCTGCCCACGCTGTTGCCCGCGCTGCTGGCCGGATGCGCCGCTTCGCCGGTATCCCGGACGCCCGCGCATGCCGATACCGCATTGAGCGAGGCCGAGGCCGAGGCGCTCTACCAGGAGCGATTTGCGCGCTACATGCGGCGCGAGCCCGGCGCAGGACTTGCCGGCTACGACACCCTCGCCCCGGTTGAGGGGACGGCGGACTGGACGCCGTTCCCGAACGGGGGCGGCGTGGCACCCGATGCCCTGGCGGCCGCGCGCGCCTATGCCGCGCAGGCCAACAGCTCCGCGTTTCTCGTCTGGCAGGGTGGGCATATCGTGAGCGAGGACTACTTCGGCGATATGACCGCCACCAGTCCGGTCGTTTCCAAGTCGCTGGCCAAGCCCCTGGCCACGATTGCAGTGGGCCGGGCCATGGCGGCAGGGCATATCGCCTCGCTCGACCAGCCGATGTCCGATTTCCTGACCGAATGGCAGGATACGCCCAAGGCCGCGATCACCATCCGGCAGGTCCTGGGGATGCGCTCGGGGCTCTTGCCGCAGGGCAGTTCCACCGATCCTGACAGCGTGCTCAACCGTTCGTACCTGCACCCCTTCCACGACCGGGTGCTGATCGAGGACTACCCGCTCGTGGATACGCCGGGCAGCCGCTATGAATACTCCAACGCCAATGGCGATCTTGTCGCGCTCTTGATCGAGCGCGCGACGGGTACCCCTTACGAGGAGTGGGTCGGCCGGGAGGTGCTGGCGAAGATCGGTGCGCGCGGGGGGCAGATCTGGATGGACCATCCGGGCGGCACGCCGCATTCGGGGTGCTGCGTCCTGCTTCCCGCCGAAAGCTACCTGCGCCTTGCCGTGCTGCTGGCGCAGGACGGAACCTGGGAGGGCGCGCGCCTGCTGCCCGAGGGCTTCGTCACGGCCATGCGCACGCCTTCGGCGCAGAATCCGCACGCCGGGCTCGGTGTCTACGTGGGCGCGCCCTATGTCGAGTGGCGCGGGCCGGCCAACCCGGAGCTGACCTATGGGCGCAGCTACCATTCCGAGCCTTACGCAGCTGATGACCTGTTCCTGTTCGACGGCAATTCCAACCAGGTGGTCTATGTGGTGCCCTCGCGCCAGCTGGTGGTCCTGCGCACCGGCGATAGCCCGCCCAAGGAGCCGGTCTGGGATAACACGGTGCTGCCCAACCTCATCCTGCGTGGGCTCTCCGCAAACTGAGCTTTCGCGCGCTGCGCAGATAAAAATGAAAGGGGCCCGGATCGTATGGATCCGGGCCCCTTTCTTTGGCTGCCTTGCCCCCGCACCTCGCGGCGCGGGGACAGGGCTTTCGATCAGTACTTTGCCTTGAGCGTGAGGCCCATGGTGCGGCGCTCGCCGTAGAACAGCTGGTAGCTGTTGCCCGAGGGAAGCAGCACGACGTAGGCATTCGAGACGTACTTCTTGTCGAAGACGTTACGCGCCCAGATGCTGAGGTCGAAGTTGCCGAAGGAGATGCCCGAGCGCGCGTTGAACAGCGTGCGCGAGGGAATCGTCGCCTCGTTGGCGGGCGTGGTGTACATCTTGTCCTGCCAGCTGACATCGCCGCGCAGGAAGAACGACCCGTTGTCCCAAGGCAACTCGGTCTGCCACTGCGCGCCGAACGAGCCCTTGGCGCGCGGCGTACGCTCGATCTGGTTGCCACCGACGCTGCCATCGGGGGTACAGACGATGCCGTCGCAGGGCGAAACCGTGCGGCTGAAACGCGCATCGACCGTCTCGTCGCTGTACTCGCCATGTGCATAGGAGAAGTTGGCGTCGAAGGACCAGTGCTCATCGGGATAGAACGCGGTGTCGAACTCCGCGCCATAGACGGTCGCGCTGCCCAGGTTCAGGACGATGTTCACCGCGTTGGGATCGTTGGCGTAAGTGTCTGCCGAATTGATCTGGATGTCGCTCCAGTCGGTGTAGAACAGGGCCGCGTTGAAGGTCAGGCGTCCGCCCATGAGAGTGTTCTTGGCACCCACTTCGTAGGTCCAGTTCGATTCCTCGCCATAGGTGCGCTGCGTGTCCGAGGCGGCCGTGGCGTTGAAGCCGCCCGCCTTGGTGCCGCGCGCGGCCGAGGCGTAGAGCAGGGTGTCGGCCGAGGCGTCGAATTCGGCGGTGAAGCGCGGGGTGAAGGCGCGGAAGGTGTCCGCATAGCCCATGCCATTGCGGTTGTTGAGGACCGAGAGGTCGGTCCAGGAATAGCGCCCCTCCGCCCCCAGGCGCAGGTTGCCCGAGGGCGAAGTCCACTGCGTTTCGCCGAAGACCGAGCGCACCAGCGTCGTCGTTGTCGTGTTGGTGAGCGTGAGGTTGAGCGTCGCATTCTCGGTGAAGGGCACGACCGGCTGGCCCTCGCTCAGCGGCGGGGCGTAGACGAGGTTGAAGTTGTAGTCGTCATCGCCCTTGGAGATGAACCCGCCGAACGCGAAGTCGAAGCTCGAGCCATCGTAGTCGACGCGCCATTCGTGCGAATCATAGTCGATCTCGCCGACCGGCGCGTTCTGGAAGACGCAGCTGGTAACGCAGTTCGACGGGTCGGACACGGTCATGTTGCCGATGCTGACATCGCCGGTCACTCGGCCGAACAGGTAGCTGGCGTTCCAGTGCGGGGCGAACTCGTAGGCGGCGTGGATGCGGGCGATCTGCGTGCTGGTCCAGGCGCCGTAGCTGCGCGGATCGACATTGGCGCGCGAACCGGTGCCAGGCACTTCGCCGCACATCAGGCTGGGATTTCCGCTGGCACGAATGGCGCCGCAGTTGAGCTGGCCGCTGGCTTCCTCATAGTCGGCGTTGGGGTTGGATTCGCGCTCGATGTCGAACTCGGAGTAGCTCGCCTCGATGACCATGCCGTCCGTCGGCCGGGCAATCGCCGAGACCGACCAGGAATCGTTGTTCCACCCGCCAATGCGCCCGTTCGTACCGGGGCTCACTCCGGCATCGGCCCAGGGGTTGGAGTTCTTCCAGGTGCCGTCGAACTCGGAGTGGTTGTAGGTGGCGGCAAGGCCGAACTGGTCGCTGATCGGCAGCTTGGCCTTCACGCTGGCATCGTAGCGATCATAGATCCCGGCGGTCACTTCGCCCTCGGCGGTGAAGCCGCCCTCGGTGGTGGCCTTGTAAGCGATGAAGTTGACGGCGCCGGCAAAGGCGTTGCGGCCGTAGCGTGCGCTCTGCGGGCCCTTGACCACCTCGACGCGATCAAGCGCGGCCACGCCCATGTCGACCGACCAGCTGCGCGGCATGTAGATGCCGTCGTAGAAGGTGGCGACGTTGGTTTCGAGCGCGGTCACGCTGGTCTGCGCCTGGGCGCGGATGACGGGGACCTGGAAACCGCTGGAATAGTTCTCGAAGCTGAGGCCGGGGGTGAAGCGCGCAATGTCGCTCATGCCTTCGACCGACTTCTTCTCCATCGTCTCGTCGCTGAGCGCGGTGATCGACATCGGCACTTCCTGGATGCTCTCCGCACGGTTGCGCGCGGTGACCACGATGGTGCCGGCCGGCTGGTTCTCGCTCGCGGCCGGAGCCTCCTGGGCCTGAGCGGTACCGGGCAGCGCGATGGCGAGCGCGCCCAGCGCGATCGAACACAGGGCCTGCGTCTTGTAGGTATGGCGATGGATCATGGTTCCCCCTGGATGGTCGTAATCGGGCGCATCGGCCCGCGTCTCCTCGGGGGGAAGGTGTCCCGTTGGCAGCGCGCCCCCAAACCATTTGGGGGGCGCTGTTCAAGGGGTGAATTTGCAAGGCGCTCTTGCGTTCCTCGCTGTTCGCAGGGTGAACGCAGGAGCGCGGAAAGGAGGCTTCAAGCTGGCTTGCGGCCCTGGACGACGTGGGGATAGATGCCGTGCGCCGTCACGTCGACGAAGCCCGCCGCGCGCGCCACCTCGGCAAGATCGAGGCTGGCCGATTCGCGCCAGAACGGCTCGCCGCCCAGCCGCGCGCCGCTGTCTGCGCGCCAGACCGAAAGCTTGTCCATGTCGGCGTAGCGGGTGACGTCGGACATGATCATGTCACCACCCGGCTCCAGCACCCGGAATGCCTCGGCGAAGACGGCGCGGATCACGTCGGCGGGGATCTCGTGGAGCAGGATGTAGGAGGCGACGAGGTCGAAGGAGGCATCGGCAAAGCCGGTGTCCTCGGCGGGGCGCTGGTAGAGCTTCCAGGCCCAGCCGTGCGCGTTGCCGATGCGCTGGGCGTGTTCGAGAACCCGCAGCGAAAGGTCGACGCCGGTGATCTCGGCCGCGGGGTAGGTCTCCTGCAGGGCCTGCGTGAAGTGGCCGGTCGAGGCGCCCATGTCGAGGATGCGTGTGTAGTCCTCACGCGGGGCCATCGCGGCGACCGCGCGGCGCTGCGTGTAGATGCCGCCGGGATAGAGCGCTTCCACCAGCTTGCGGTGGACGATCTCGCCGTGGATGTAGCCTTGCATCGCGTGGTCTTCCCAGCCGCCCGCCGTGCGGTGGAAGTTGACGCCCTCGAAATAGGCCGGGGGCCCTGCGCCTTCGGGCGCGGGCTCGAGCGTGGTTGGTCCTTGCGACTGGTAGCGCTCGATCACGGGATCGATGGTTTCGCGCACGTCCTCGAAGGCCTCGCGCGCGACGAGGCCGTGCATGCGCGCGTGGTATTCGCCAAGCAGCTGGCTGGTGCGATAGGCGGGGCTTGCCAGGCAGGACTGGCTGAGCTGCCGGTCGCGCAGGTCGAGATCATCAGGAAGAACCGCCGGGTCGGGCAGCATCTCGGCCTGCTCCGCGCTCACCTGGCTGCGCAGCGGCTGGCCGCCGCGCGCAAGGTGGATCATGAAGTCGAGCGAGGCGCGCCCACGCTGCTGCGCGGTGAAGGCCAGCGGGTTGTCGGTGTGAGGTGCGGCAAGGGTGTCGGTCACGAGACGTCCTCCTGCTTGAGTTTGTATCCGGCAAGCAGCGTGATCGCCGCGATGCTCAGGAAGCCGGGAATGTAGCATACGCCGAGCAGCAGCGCCTGCCGGATTTCCGGCGTGCGCATGGCCTCGGGCGGCAGCGTCTTGTCGAACCCGGCGAGCGAGAGCGCGATGCCCACGATCAGCGGTCCGACGGCGAACGTGAATTTCTCGGTGAAGCTGTAGAAGGCGGTGTAGACCCCCTCGCGGCGAACGCCGGTGCGCAGCGCGTCGAAGCTGATGATGTCGGTCAGCATGGACATCGCCATGATGACGTTGGCGCAGGCCCCGAACGAAACCACGGCCATGCGCAGCACGTAGAAGATCAGCGGCTCGGTCGGCGAGGCGAAGTACCAGCTTAGCACGGCCAAGAGGTAGAAGCTGCCGCCCACGATGTAGGTCTGGCTCTTGCCGATCTTGCGCGAAAGCCGGACGAGGAGCGGGGCGGAGGCGAGCTGGACCAGCGTGCCCACGACGGCAGCGGGCGCCAGGATCGTGAGGTCGCGCTGGAGTACGTTCAAGAGGAAGAACATCGCGGCGGCCTGCGAGGATGCAACGCCGATCAGCTGCGTGGCCTTGACCCCGAGCAGGCGGATGAAGTGGCGGTTGGAGAAGACGTGGCCGATTTCGCTGAGGATCTTCGGGCGCTCCACCTGGCTGGCGGTGAAGCGCGCGCTGCGCGTGCCCAGATAGGCGATCATGGTCGCTCCGAAGATAATCGCCCCGCCGCATAGGCCAATCACTGTGTAGGAGAACTGGCTGGTGCGCCCTAGCGCCTCGAGCGCGATGGGCGAGATCGTGCCCACCACCAGCGAGGCGATCGCGACATACATCATGCGCACGCCGTGGATGGCCGAACGCTCGTGGTAGCTGTCGGTCATCTCGGCTGGCATCGACATGTAGGGCACGTTGAAGAGCGCGTAGCCGCAGGTGTAGATGAGGAGGGCGCCGAACACGTAGGAGGCGCGCAGGACTTCGCTCGCGAACATCGGTGTCGTGAAGATCATGATGTACGAGCCCGCGCAGGCGAACGAGCCCCACAGCAGGAACGGGCGGCGACGGCTGCCGGTGGTGCGCAGACGGTCGCTCCAGGTGCCGACGACCGGATCGGTGACCACGCCCAGCAGCTTGCTGACGAAGATCAGGGTCCCTGCCAGAGCCGGGTCGATCTGCAGCACGCTCACCATGTAGAACAGGATCAGGCCACCGATCGAGTTCATCAGGATCGCGATGCCCAGCGCGCCCGAGCCCCAGCTGTACTGCAGGCGCAGCGGAACCTGGCGCGGGTTTTCGATGGTATCGCGGGCCGGATCGGGCAGGAACGTGGCCTCCCCGCTGGCGTCGGCGACCTTGCTTGTCATCTTGGCTTCTTCCCCACTCGTCTCGCACGCATCGTGCACGAAGGGCAAGGCTACCGCGCACATGGGCGCAAGGCGCGCGCTCATTCGGTGCGAATTCATGTGATGAACAGCCGCTTGCCAGAGGCCGGGGGCGCAGCTGTTCACCTGCTGAAAACAGCGCGCTTCAAGGCAGGACAGGCGGGCATGCGACGCTAGTGTGCGCGGTCTGTTTCGAGATGACGAAGGAAGACCAGACGATGAGCGATACCCTGCATTTCCCGGTCGTTGTCGTGGGCGCCGGGGGCACGGGGCTCACCGCCGCGCTGGCCGCGCACGATGCGGGCGTGGAGGCGCTGGTGATCGAGCGCGACGCGACCCCGCTCGGCTCCACGGCGATGTCGACAGGGCTCATTCCGGCCTCGGGCACGCCCGAACAGGCTGCGCAGGGTATTGCCGATTCCCCGGAACTGTTCGCGCAGGACATCATGGCCAAGACCAAGGGGCTGACCGATCCCGATATGGCGCTTGCCATCGCGCGCGAGTCGGTCGAGACGATTGCCTGGATGCGCGACGAACACGGCGTGCCGCTCGATCTGGTCGATGGCTTCCTCTATCCCGGCCACAGCGTGCGGCGCATGTACGGGACGCCCAACCGCACCGGGGGCGAGCTGATGGCCGCGCTGGAGGACGCCTGCGGGAAGGCCGAGATCCCGATCCTGACCGAGGCGACCGTGGAAGAGGTGCTGCATGACGGCGCGCGGGTGACAGGCGTGCGCTACCGCCGTCCCGATGGCGCGCTGGAGGATGTCACCTGCGATGCGCTGATCCTCGCCTGCTCAGGCTTTGCGGGCAATCCCGAGATGGTGGCAAAGTTCATCCCCGACATGGCCGCGGCCACCTTCCACGGTCATCCCGGCAACAAGGGCGACGCGGTGCGCTGGGGCGAGGAACTGGGCGCGCAGCTGGAAGACATGACCGGTTACCAGGGGCACGGGGGTCTGGCCATGGGGCACGGTATCCCGATCCTGTGGCCGCTCATCATGGAAGGCGGCTTCCAGGTGAACCTGGAGGGCAAGCGCTTCTCCGATGAAAGCGCGGGCTATTCCGAGCAGGCCGCCAAGGTCAACGCGCAGCCCGAGCATGTCGCCTGGTCGATCTTCGATGAGCGCCTGCACCAGCTCATGTGTGCCTTTGACGACTACCGTGATGCCCTGAAGGCAGGCGCGGTGGTGAGCGCGCAGACCCTCGAGGAACTGGCCGAGAAGACCCGCCTTCCGGCCAGGGCGCTTGGCGCCACGCTGGCCGATGTCGCCGCGATCGCGCGGGGGGAGGCGCAGGATGCCTGGGGGCGCCGTTTCGAGGAGCGCCACTTGCTCGAAGCGCCCTACTACGCCGCGCGTGTCACGGGAGCGCTGTTCCACACCCAGGGCGGCCTCGTTGTCGATGCCGAGGCGCGCGTATGCGGCGTGGACGGCACGCCGCTGCCCAATCTCTTTGCCGGTGGCGGCGCGGCGCGCGGGATCTCGGGCACGGGCTCCTACGGGTATCTCGCGGGCAACGGGCTCCTTGCGGCAACGACGCTGGGCAAGGTGGCCGGGCGCAGCGCGGCGCGGCTGGTCGAAGGCTGAGTTCAGGGCGTTCCGTCCGCTCCGTGCGGGCAGAGAACCCGCGAAATGAGCGCAGCCCTGGCTCCTCAGGGCAGAGGGCCGCCGGTGTAGTACCACTCCAGCGCCGCGGGATCGGGGCAGGTGGCCTCGCCCACCCGGCGCAGGTCTGCAGCAATGCTGGCGGTCATGCCATCCTCACGGGCGTGGCCGGTCTCGCCCTTGCGGATCATCGCGCCTGGCCCCAGCACCGGGCTGGGGCATACAGTGGGCAGCTCGAAGCGTGATTGGTGGGCCTTCATCCACGCGAACGAGGTGTATTCCAGGACCCGCGACCAGGCCGCATCGTCGAGCGAGATCCCGAGGAAATCGGCGACCTTGTGGATCGTCCCTGCATGGTCGCGCTTCATGTCGCCAAAGTGCAGGAAGAGCACGTTGGGCGCGGCGCGCAGTGGCCACCAGGCGTTGAGGAAGCCGAAAAAGCCCTGCGCGTGCATGCCGCTCTTCGCGATGATGTCGGCATAGAAGGTGGCGAAGTCCGAACGGCACAACATGTTGCGCGGGAGGCCCCAGAGGTCGAACCAGGCATCGGTATGCTGGGCCAGGAATGGCATCACCGATACGAGCGCCTCTTCGGGATTACGCAGCACCACGATGTAGCGAACCTGCGCGCTATCCCGTCCGTCCAGATAAGGGACCACGGGCGGCGGGGAGTGGGTCTTGAAGGCGCGCGGACGGTCGGCAGGCATGGTGCACAGGCGCGCGTGGACATCCGCAGGCGTATCGCCCGGATGGCGCAGGAACTCGATCCACGGGACTTCGGCGTAGATGTCCTCGAAGGCATGGCAGCCAGCGTTCAGCAACTGGTGGACGATGTTCATCGTCCAGGTCGTGCCGCTTTTGGCGGGAACCGAGATGACGATGTCGCCGTCGCGCCAGGCGATGTCCTGCTGGATCGCGGGTAGGATCCAGGGAATGCCTGCTTCGTCCCTGGTCCCGCTCATGTCGTCGGTCCCGCTCATATCCTTACCCCCCTCTCCCGGAAGGAGGCAGGTTAGCGCGTGATCGAGGACAGAAGCGAGCCTTGCCGCAATTTAATCGGGCTGCGCCTCAGGGCTTCACCGCGCGCGTGACCCAGGGGTAGGACTGGGCGCCCAGGCCATAGGCCTCGACCTCGACGAAGCCCGCTGCGCGCAGTTCGTCCTCCCAGTTGGCAAGGCACGCTTCGCGGAAATAGGGTTCCTCGCGGTGGTCGTTGTCCCATTCCAGCAGGACGGCGGTGAACATGTCGACCGCGCGGAACGGGGGCGGGTCGGAGATCACGATCTCACCTCCGGATTTGAGGATGCGGAAGGCCTCGGCGAACATCTCGCGGTTCACGGGAACGGGCGCTTCGTGGTGAACGGCGTAGCTGAAGACAGCGTCCACGCTTTCGTCGGCCTCGCCCGTCGTGCGCGCGTCGCACTGGCGCAGGTCCACCTTGAGGCCCATCTTCTCGGCGAGGCGGTGGCCCTCTTTCAGGCCCCGGCCGTTGAGGTCACAGCCGATCAGTTCGGCCTCGGGGAAGACCTTGGAGATCGCCAGCAGGGTGAACACGCTGCCACAGCCGATTTCAAGGATGCGCGTGTGGTCCCGGCGGCGGAACTGCTGGACGACATCGATGCGCTGCCCGCCAATGTTCGAGCCCGGCGGCACGGCAGCAAAGCCGCCGTAGCGGAACACGCGCCCGATCCCGGCGCCCTTGGTGCCCAAATCGTAGCCATCGACGCCGATGGGCGCGAGGTGGAAGTGGATGCCCTCGTACCAGTCCGGGAGCGGTGCCTCGGGATCGAGGGCGAGGCTGCCGCCCGCGCTGTTCACCGGCAGGCTATCGAGATGCTCGTGCATCGCGCGCATTTCCTCGGCGGCGACGAGGTTGCGGTTCATCATCTCTTCGGCGACGTAGCGCTGGGCGAAGCGTTCCATGCGGTAGTTGGGAAGGCTGGCGGCCAGATCCTTGGCCTTGTCGACGCGCTCCGCAATGGCTTCGGGCGTATCGGCGGTGCCGGTCGCATGCGCTTCGGTGAGCGCGCGGCCTTCAGGGCTTGTCTCGAAGTCCTGGCGTGCGGCCTCGCGCGTGGCGACCGAGGTGAACTTGAGGATGCCGCCCAGCACGTCGAGCCCGGCGCGGCTGCGCTGCGACATGGTCTGGGACGCGACGGGCATCCGCACGGCTTGTGTGCCGGTTTCTTCCGATTTCGCCTCACTCATTTCTCGCCTCCATCCTCGGCTCGGGCATCAGTGTCTACCTCCTGGCAGGGTGCGGCAAGGGCCCCGGCCACGCGCGCTTTTTCCGAGGCGCTGTTCAACAGGTGAGCAGGCGGCGCATCGGGACTGCGGGAAAGGCCCTGGGGCGTGCTGCGATGCGCGCACGATCCAGCACAGGAGGACAAGGACGATGACGGGTTCGAAATGGCGCATCGGCGCACTGATGGCCGCACTTGTGGCCGGGGCGGGCAGCGCGCCTGTCCGGGCGGACGAGACCGAGAACGCGCGCGCGGCGATCTGGACGCTGGAGCAGGCGATCTACGATGGGCGGAGCAAGGGCGATGTCTCGGCCTACGCGAACACGACCGCAAAAGGGTACATGGCCTGGCCGCCGGTGCTGGCGGCGCCGATGCGGGTGGACGGGTTTGATGCCGCCCTTGCCAATCCGCAGGCCTCGCAGGAGGAACTGGCGATGGAGCTGATCGACTTCACCCTGCACGGCGAGACGGCGATCATCTACTACCGTACCCACCGCACGCGGCTTGCCGACGGGACGCCCGCCGACGACCGCTTCGATGTCACCCACACCTGGATCCGAGAAGATGGCGCCTGGCGTGTTCTGGGCGGCATGGCGCGCAGCCAGGTCCTTCCCTGATCGCCCGGGAGCGTGCCGGTTACTCGGCGGTGAAGCCGGCGCGCTCCAGGATCTTCTGGTAGGTGCGCTCCTTGGCCGCAAGTGGCGCGCCCATGACCGAGGCGATCATGCGGTCGCGCAGCGCTTCCACCTTGGGCTCGCGCTCGGGCGTCCATTCAAAGCTCTCCACGCTGCCGGCTTCGAGCACGCCCTTGTCCTCGAGCAGTTCCTCCACGACGGCGAGGCGGTCGCGCGTGATCCACAGCTCGGAAAGCAGGCTCATCACCATGCGCGCAAGATCCTCGGTGTCCATGGCTTCGAGATAGCGGTGTGGGGGCGGGGTGGATGGACTGGACATGGAAGAGGTGGCCTTTCGTGGAAATGGGATCATGCGGGTGCGAGCGGCATCCGGGCTTCGAGCTGGCGGGTCTCAAGCTGAACGATGCGCCGCTGGATCACCGCGTGGCGGCGCTGGTCGATGGGAAAGCGCCAGATGATGAGCGCGCCGCCGATCTTGAGAATTGCGGGAAGCAGCGCGACGGTGAAGAGCATGCCGAAGGCGGCGGTCGCATCGTTGGTGGCGTCCGCGCGGGCATCGTAGCCAAACAGGCTGAGAAGCAGGAACGCCGCGCCCGCGCCGATGGCCAGCGCCACCTTGTTGGTGAGAAGGTAGAAGGCGAAATAGCCCCCGGTGCGCTGCTCGCCGGTGCGCAGGCGCCCGTAGTCGGCAACATCGGCCAGGATCGCGGGGCTGATGACGACGATGGCCGAGGCCCCCGCACCGATGAAGACGATGACGACGAAACTGATCGCGAGGATCGTGTCGAGGCTCATCGTGGCGACATCGACGAACCAGTAGCCCTGCATCGCAAGGCTGGAGATCGTGACCGCCACGACATAACTCTTGTGCTTGCCGAAACGTCCCGCCGCCCAGATCCACAGCGGCATGGAGGCGGCCATGGTGATCGCGAAGACGGTCATCAGGTAGGGGTACCAGGCGCCGAGTTTCAGGTAGCCATCATAGAACGTGAAGATGATCTGCAGGATCCCCATGCCCATCCCGCACAAGGTGAAAGAGGCCAGGTAGATCCACAAGGGCTTGTTGGAACGCACCGATTTCAGGAAGCCGATCAGTTCGGGGCGCTTGGCGGGAAGCGCGATCCCCTTGGGCGCGAAGAAGAAGCTGATGCCGATGGTCACGGGAAAGATCACTGCGGCCGCCACGAAGAAATAGGCGAGCATGTCGATCGAGTAGGCCGAGCTTTCGCTGAGGCCGAACCAGGCGACCGCGATCGGCAGGACGTAGTTGCCCAGGCTCCCCAGTTGGGTGACGATGGCCTTGGCCCCGGTGATCTTCGAGCGCGCCTTATATTCGGTGGTCAGCTCCGCGCCCCAGGACTGCTGGTTGATGTCGATCATCGTGAAGCCGAAGTCGTAGAGTGCCTTCCACGCGACGAGGTAGACAAGGCCGACCGGTCCGCTCGGGCGCAGCAGGAAGAAGGAGGCGATGAGGCACAGCAGGCCGCCCGCCACGATCCAGGGCTTGCGTGCGCCCCAGCGCGTGCGCGTGCGGTCCGAGACGTAGCCCATGAGCTGGTCGGTGACGGCATCGAACACCCGCAAGGTGACAAGCACGCCGCCCAGCGCGGCAAGGTCGATCCCGAATTCCTTGGCGTAGAGCTGGGACACGTAGGCCATCATCGGCATCTGCAGCAGGCCCGGCCCGAAGGCGGCGAGTGCGAAGGTGATGAGGGCGACGGTGCTTGGCTGCGTGGCGGCTCGTCTCGTCTGGGTCATGGGGCGAGTGTGCCGCAAGAGGTGCGTTGGGGCAGGGGGCTTTGCGCAGCGCTGTTCATCTGCCGAGAACGGAGGGAAAAGAAAGGAGACTAGTACAAGGGGGCATCGCCCCTTGCCCCCCAAACGGGCGAGCTCACCTTTTTCAGCCAACGCCGCGTGCGGGAGGTGAGCTGGACAGTTTTGGGAGCCCGAGGGCGATGGCCCTCGGAAAGATTCTAGGGTCTTCGCTTGTCTCGCCTCATCCCCCAGGAAGGTTCGCTTGCGATGCACCGCCCGCGAGCTCGGGATAGGCCGAAAGCACTTCGCGCCGACCACTGCGGGCGCGTTCGCGGATCTTGCGGCGGGTGAGCCAGTGGAAGGTCTTGCCGTGCTTGGTGTTGGTGTCGACGATGCGCGCGGCCCAGCGCCCGATGGTGGCGGGGTGATCGGCAATGAGGTTGACCTGGGCGCGGCGTTCCGGGGGCATGCCGCCTGTCTTGCGGTTCTCGCGCAGGAACCCTTCGGTGATGACGAGGCCGGGGCTCAGCGATCCGGTGAGGACGGGCGTGCCCAGCGTCTCCTCGGCCAGGCAATCCATGAGATAGGTGACCGCCACCTTGCTGGCTGCATAGCCGCTCATCTGGGGGACAAGGCTGCCGTCGGCCCCTGCGCCGAGCATGGTGTAGAGAGCGCCGGCGTGTTCGGCCTGCGCGAAGCCGCGAATGGCGGTGCGGCAGCCGTGGACCACGCCCATGACATTGACGTCGAGCATGGAGCGCATGTCCTCGTCGGTGATCTGCATGAGCGGGCCACCAAGCGCGAGACCGGCGTTGTTGATCCAGATATCGACCTTGCCCATCTGCACGCAGGTCTGGGCCCACAGCGCGTTGACGTCTTCGGGGCGGGTGACGTCGCAGGCAAGGCCCAGCGCACTTGCAGGCATGTCGCGGCCGATCTCCTCGGCGACCGCGCGGGCCTCCTCGGCGTTGGTGGAAGAGACGACCACGTTGATCCCGCGCGTCAGGAGCGCCTCGGCAAGTGCGCGTCCGATCCCGCGTGTGCTGCCGGTGACAACGGCGGTCTTGCGGCTCTCGGGCATCCTCGTGTGTCCTTTCCTTCAATCCCTGGTGCTGCCCAGGTCCCCTGCCGGGCAATGGGCCCTGCCGGTGCGCAAATGGCCAGCGCGGCGAGAGGGGCTGTTCAAACAGCGAGAGACGGTGGATCGTGTCCTGTCACACCTGTGACCTGCTGCGTAGCGAAGAGCATGGATCACAGGAGAAGGTGCACAGTGGGAATTTCGGGGGGTGTCATGCTGAGAGGAATACTTGCATTCGGTCTGGGGACGGCGGGCACATCAGGCCCGGCGTCTGTGGGGGAGGAAGGGCCAGCGCCCTTTGCTGAAAGTACGGCTCCGCCTGCGCCTGACTATGCCCACCCGCGTACCTGGGCCGCCTGGCCCGGACGCCCTTCGCGCGCCTTGCAGCAGCCCGGCGGTGGGTTGGCGCAGGGCAGAGCGCACGCGGTCGACGTCTTCTACGTCCACCCGACGAGCTTCCTGTCACGCAGCGCCTGGAATGCGGATGTCGCCGATGGCCCGACCAATCGCTGGACCGATATCTCGGTGCTGGCGCGTCAGGCGAGCGCGTTCAACGCCTGCTGCCGGATCTACGCGCCGCGCTACCGCCAGGCCTCGCTTGCGGCCGTCCTCGACGGCGAGGAAGGGCCGCGCGCCTACGATCTGGCCTATGGTGATATCTCCCGCGCCTTCGCGCACTATCTGGCTGAGGCCAACGACGGTCGGCCCTTTGTTCTCGTGGGCCACAGCCAAGGGGCCTTGATGGTGCGTCGCCTGCTGCAGGAGCACGTGCGCGGCACGCCGCTCGCCGCGCGCATGGTTGCGGCCTATGTTGTCGGGGTGGCCGTGCTCGAGGGGGATTTCGCCCATGATCTGGCCGGGCTTTTGCCATGCCGGGGAGAGGATGACACCGGCTGCGTGCTCAGCTGGAACACCTTTCAGGCGGGCAGCGATGCGCAAAGCTACCGCGCGCGGGCGCAGGGCCCCTTCCTCGCCGCCCATCCCGAAGGGGATGCACGACTGCTGTGCAACGACCCGGTGACGCTTGCCGGGCGCGCACGCGGGAGCGGGGCTCTGCCCGGAAAGGCGGGCGAGGGGAACCTGCAGGCGCTTGTCGCTGGCGCGGTCTCGGTGACCTGCGAGGAGGGCATTGCCATGCTCGAGGTCGATCCGGCGCTGGAATATGCACCGCTTCCCGCCGGGAACCTGCATTACCACGACATCGCGGCCTTCTACGCCGATATTGCGGCGGACGTTGCGCGCCGGATCGCGGCGTTCCAGGGTGCGCACAGCTGATGCGAAAAGCCCTCCCGCGGCAGGCCGGGGGAGGGCTCTTGGGCTGACGCCGGGGCGCTGTTCGTCAGGCTCTGGGGCTCAGACGTAGTCCTCGGTGTCGATGGTGCCGCGCATCACTTCGGGATAGCGGTGGCCATGCACGCTCTCCTGGTTGATGAGGGCGGCGGCCTTTTCCAGCACTTCGGCCGGGACATCGCATGTGGCGGCCGCATTGTTCTCTTCCCAGTGCGCGACCGAGCGGGTGCCCGGGATCGCGTGGACGTTCTCGCCCTGGGCAAGGACCCAGGCCAGCGCCAGCTGGGCGGGCGCCACACCGGCCTCGGCGGCGAGCGCGTTGAACTGCTGGATGAGTTCCAGGTTGGCGGGCCAGTTCTCGGGCAGGAAGCGCGGATGCGTGCGGCGCAGATCCTTCTCGGTGAGCGTGGCCGGATCGGTCAACTCCCCGCACAGTGCGCCGCGCGCGACCGGCGAGAAGGCCACGAGGGCGATGCCCAGCTCCTTCGTCGCTTCCAGAACGCCCAGTTCGACGTTGCGCGTCCACAGCGAATACTCGGTCTGGACCGCGGCCATCGGGTGCACGGCATGGGCTTCACGGATGTGGGCCGAGGACCACTCCGAGACGCCGTAGGAGCCGATCTTGCCCGCTTCCATGGCGCGCACCATGGCCCCCACCGAATCCGCGATGGGCACCTTGGGATCGAATCTGTGCATGTAGAACAGGTCGATGTGGTCGGTGCGCAGGCGCTCCAAGCTCGCCTCGATCGAGGCGGTGATCGCGTCCGGGCTGCAGTCGATGCCGCGGCGGGCGCCATCGACGATGATCCCGGTCTTGGTGGCAAGGAAGAACTCGTCGCGCCGGTCCATGATCGCGGTGCCCAGGATCTCTTCCGAGACACCCTTGCCGTAGATGTTGGCCGTGTCGAAATGGTCGCAGCCATTGTCGAGCGCGTGGCGGAACAGAGCCTCGGCATCCGCCCTTTCGGGCGGATTGCCATAGGCCCAGGCCACGTTCATGCAGCCAAGCCCGACGGGATTGAGGGCCTTGCCGTTGATCGTGCGGGTCATGCTCAGGACCAGCCGTCCTGCGCTTCGAGGCTGGCGGCGAGTTCACCGATCACGCGGTAGCAGTCGAGCACCTTGCCGACCGAGGAGTTGGGCTCGCGCCCTTCCTGGATCGCGGCCACGAATTCGCGGTCCTGCAGCTCGATGCCGTTGTTCGAGACGGTCACGCCGGTAAGGTCGATTTCTTCCTCGCGGCCGTTCACAAGGTCATCGTAGCGCGCGATGTAGGTCTCGCTGTCGCCGATGTAGCGGAAGAACGTGCCGAGCGGGCCGTTGTTGTTGAACGAGAGCGAGAGCGTGCAGATCGCGCCGGTTTCCGCCTTGAGCTGGATCGACATGTCCATCGCGATGCCGAGTTCGGGGTGCTTGGGCCCCTGCAGGACGTTGGCCGAGACGATCTTGCCCGACTGGTAGGCGAACAGGTCGATGGTGTGCGCGGCGTGGTGCCACAGCAGGTGGTCGGTCCACGAGCGCGGCTGGCCCTTGGCGTTCATGTTCTTGCGGCGGAAGAAGTAGGTCTGCACGTCCATCTGCTGGACGTTGAACTCGCCGGCCTCGATCTTGTTGTGCACGTACTGGTGCGAGGGATTGAAGCGGCGGGTGTGCCCGACCATGCAGACAAGGCCCGTTTCCTTCTGCTTGGCGACGACCGCTTCGGCCGCTTCCCAGCTGTCCGACAGGGGGATCTCGACCTGCACGTGCTTGCCCGCATCCATGCAGGCGATGGCCTGTTCGGCGTGCATCTGGGTCGGCGTGCACAGGATCACGGCATCGACATCGGGCAGGGCGAGCGCTTCGGAAAGCTCGGTGCCCGAGTGGGGTGCGCCGTACTTGGCGGCGACTTCGGCGGCCTGGTCGGCACGGCGCGAGATGACCGAGGCGATTTCGACACCGTCGATGTTCTTGAGGCCGTCGAGGTGCTTTTCACCGAAGGCGCCGGCGCCGACGAGAGCTATACGCATGAGGGGGAACTCCTTGGTCTGTTCGTACATGTGAGCGGGGCGGCGCCGGGATTGTTCCCGCGCCGCCCGTCTATCGGTTCAGATGGCGGCCTGCGCCGCGTCGTTGTTGCCTTCGAGCGTGGGGCTGGGCGGCACGCTCCCGTCCACGGGTTCGAGCACGATATGCCCGATCGCGGTGTTCGAACAAGGCACGTGGTAGTGGCGGTGCAGGCACTTCGTGCTCTTGCCCAGGGCGCCGCGCATGATCAGCCACATGACCATCTCGATGCCTTCCGAGCCCGTTTCGCGCAGGTACTCGATGTGAGGGACATGGCGCAGGTCCTGCGTGTCGCCGATCAGCTTGTCGAGGAACATGTTGTCCCACTCGGCATTGATGAGGCCTGCGCGCTGGCCCTGAAGCTGGTGGCTCATGCCGCCCGTGCCCCAGATCTGCACGTTGAGGTCCTCACCAAAGGAGTTGACCGCGCGCGCGATGGCTTCGCCCAACGACCAGCAGCGGTTGCCCGACGGCGGCGGGTAGGTGACGACGTTGACCGCGAGGGGGATGACCTTGACCGGCCAGGCATCGGGCTTGTCGTACATCATCGTGAGCGGCACGGTGAGGCCGTGATCGACGTCCATCTCGTTGATGATGGTCATGTCGAATTCATCGAGGATCAGGCTCTGCGCGATGTGCCAGGCAAGGTCCGGGTGGCCCTCCACGTCTGGCACCTTGCGCGGGCCCCAGCCCTCGTCGGCGGGGGCATAGCGCTCTCCGCAGCCGATCGCGAAAGTCGGGATGATGCTCATGTCGAAGGCCGAGGCGTGGTCGTTGTAGACCAGGATCACCACGTCGGGCTTGTTCTCGGGCTTGGCGATCCACTCGCGCGTCCAGTCGTACCCGGCGAAGATCGGGCCGAAGTAGTCGTCCCGGTCCTTGCCCTGGTCCGAGGCCACGCCGAGCAGCGGCACGTGGCTGGAGGCCACGCCTGCAGTAATCTTGGCCATCTCAGCTGTCTCCCTTGATCGAACGCTGGCCTTCGGGCGAGCGGCCGCCTGCGACCATCATCGCCTGGTAGTCTTCCACGCTCATGCCGGTCATTGTCGAAACCGCCTGCACGAAGCTCAGGCCATCGGTCGAGAAGACCTTGGCGAGGAAGTAGATATTGCCGCCAAGGTCGAGCAGGCGGTTGTAGTCGCGCGCGAGCACGGCCTCCCTCTGCTCCTGCGTCATCGGCCACTCGTTGATGTAGGCCCGTTCGTCCGCCAGCCAGCGCTGGCGGTTTTCCGGTTTCATCAGGCTCATCGCGAACTGGTTGAGGTGGTAGCCCTTGCGGGCACGCGCGGCGGTGTAGACACGCGTGCCGGGAATGTCCTCGAAGTCGGCGAGGTACTCGTGAATGTCGCTGTGTCCAGCCATGGACCTCTCCCTTGGGTCGGTTGGGTAGGGGAAGGAAGGCGGCCCCTTAGAGGCCGCGCGCCTTCAGCTTGGCGTCGAGACGCGGGAACACCTTGCGCACGTTGCCCTCGAAGATCGCGTGGCGTTCCTCCTCGGTGATGTCGAGCGCGTCGACATAGCGCTTGGTGTCATCGAAGTAGTGGCCGGTCTGGGGGTCGATGCCGCGCACCGCGCCCACCATTTCCGAGCCGAACAGGATGTTCTTGTTGTCGATCACGTCGGCCAGCAGGTCGACGCCGGGCTGGTGGTAGACGCAGGTATCAAAGAACACGTTGTTCATGATGTATTCGTCGAGGCTGGGCTTCTTGAGCATGTCGGCCAGGCCCCGGTAACGGCCCCAGTGATAGGGCACCGCGCCGCCGCCGTGCGGGATGATGAAGCGCAGCTTGGGGAATTTCGCGAAGAGATCACCCTGCATCAGCTGCATGAAGGCGACCGTGTCGGCGGCAAGATAGTAGCCGCCCGTCGCGTGCATCGCCGGGTTGCAGGAGCCCGAGACGTGGATCATCGCGGGAACGTCAAGCTCGCACATCGCCTCGTAGATGGGGAACCAGTACTCGTCGGTGAGCGGGGGGTGCTCGAAGTGGCCGCCGCCCGGATCGGGATTGAGGTTGCAGCCGATGAAGCCCAGCTCCTCGACGCAGCGCTTCAGTTCCTTGACCGAGGCGGTCAGGTCCGCCTTGGGGCTCTGGGGCAGCATGCACACGCCCACGAACGTCTCGGGGAACATCTGCGTGACGCGGTAGATGAGGTTGTTGCAGTGGGTTGCCCACTCGGCCGCGACCGCCTGGTCGCCGACATGCGGGGCCATGGCCGAGGCGCGCGGGGAGAAGATCGTGAGGTCCGCGCCGCGCTCCTTGATGAGCTTGAGCTGGTTGCCCTCGATCGTCTCGCGGATTTCCTCGTCGGTGATCTCGGGATAGGGCGGGGGCGTGGTGCCGGCCTTGAAGGCGGCCTTCTGTTCCTCGCGCCAGGCGTCGTGGCCCTTGGGCAGGACGGTGTAGTGACCGTGGCAGTCGATGACGAGCGACATGGCTTCAGCTCTCTCCCTTGTTCGAATTCGGATGGTTTTTCGGTGATGCGGTGATGGCGTCGAGCTTGGCCGCGTAGCCTGCGGGCGGCGGGTTGAGGCCGAGCTCACCGATGTCCTGATGGCGCGCGACGGTGCCCTGCGTCATCAGCGGATCGATGCCCAGGTCGCGCAGCATGGCGGCGGCCTCGGCCATTTCGGCCGAGCGGCGGCGGCCGTGGATCATCATGCGGTCGAGGTTGTAGTCGGCGCGTTCGGGCCAGGTGATCGTCTTTTCGCTGGCGTCGAGCGAGGCGAGCACGTCCTCGGCCACGCCTTCCGCATGGGCCGCCAGCATCATCTCGGCAGTGAGCGCCTCCAGCCCCTTGACCATGACCGAGCGGACCAGCTTGATCGCCGAGGCGCGGCCGATGGTATCGCCCACAATGCGGGTCTTTGCAAAGCCCATTCCGGTAAGGAGGTCTTTCGCCTCAGCTGCGTCGGGCCCGGAGATGTTGAGCGGTACACCAAGGCGCGCGGGGTTCACAGGCGCCATGATGGCGACGTCCACATAGCGCTTGCCCGCCGCGGCAAAGGCCTCGGCCGCCGCGCGCTTGGTACCGGGGGCGACCGAGTTCATGTCGCAGAACAGCGCGTCCGGAGAGATCAGCGCAGCGCAGGTGCGCGCGACCTCCAGCGCCTGGTCGGCGGTGACGAGCGAGAGCACCAGCGAGGCTCCGGTAAGCGCCTCTTCCGCGCTGGCGCAGGGCGTGACGCCCAGTTCTTCCATGACCGCGCGGCGCGGGGGCGCAATGTCGAAGGCAGCGGCGCGCGGCCCCCAGCTTCCAGCGCGGGCAAAGGTCGATCCGGCTTCCCCGAAGCCGATAAGGCAAGCGAACTTGGTGCGGGCCTGTGTCATGGCGGGCATGTCTGCCCCCGGTGGCGGCGGGCGGCTAATCGGAACTGCCTTGCTCTTATAAGCTTTGCCTAATCAACGTGTTTTTGTGCCTGTTGCGATTTCGTGCGCGGCCTGCTCAAGATCCGCGAAAAACTCCTCCTGAACAGTGGTCGGACGTAGCGAGTGGCGGGTGGTCATCCCGATAACACGGTGGAATTGAGCGGGGAGTTGAGCAACCTGCGAAAGCCACTTGGCTTCCAGTTCGACGGGCACCTGGTCGCGCGAGAGGAGGGTCAGGAAATCGCTGTCCATCATGACCTGCCGGATCATCATCACCGAGCCCGATTCCAGTGGGACCTGCGGGCTCTGGCCATGGCTTTCGAAGTAGCGCTCGAAGCTGTCGCGAAGCGGTGTGCCGCGCGCGGGCAGGCAGAACGGGTAGCGGGCGAGATCGGCGGCTTCGGGCTCCGTGCCGACGAGGGGGTGGTCGTGGCGGCCCAGGAAGACGGGCACGTCCTCGAACAGGGTGCGCTGTTCGAGGTCGGTCTCGACGAGCGGGCTGCGCAGCGCGCCGACCATCACGTCGAGCGAGCCGTTGCGCAAGGGCTCGACCAGTTCGGCGCGCGAGCCCTCGACGATGGTGAGCCGTACTTGGGGACGGCGCGCGTGGAAACGGGCTACGGCCAGAGGGAGGATGCGGGCGCGCGAGAGCGGCATCGCGCCGATCGCGATGCGGCGCGTCTCGTGGCCGCGCAGCGCCTGGATCTCGGAGAGTCCGGCTTCCAGCTCGACCACGGCGAGGCGAAATTCGCGCGCGAACTGCGCGCCGGTATCGGTCATGACCACGTGCTTGCCCCGGCGTACGACCAACGGGCGGCGCAGCGCGAGGGCGAGGTCGTTTACCGCGCGGTGGATCGAGGGGAGCGAAAGTCCCGTTTCCTGGCTGGCGCCCGCGTAGCTGCCGCTGTCCGAAAGCGCGAGGAGCGCGCGCAGGCGCGACATCGTGACGTGGGGGCTGCGCACGTGCAGGAGCGCGGCCGAAATACGGCTCCTGAGAATCTGTCCGGCGTGCGTGGGCACCATCCCGTCGTGGCGCCGCTCGAACAGGGGAACCTGCAGCGCCGCCTCCAGGCGTCCTAACGCCTGTGTTATTGCGGGCTGGCTGAGATTGACCGCACTCGTCGCCGCGCTGACCGTTCCCAGTTCGGCAATTTTCAAGACCGCGCGCAAGTGGCGCAAGTTCAGTTCCCAGACGTTCATGCGGGCATCTTTAGCCAAATCCAATGGCGATTGCCAAAGTTCTCTTTCCCCCTCGCACGCGCGAAGCCCATGTCAGGGCCAACCTGAATTGATAACGAGCGAAGAGGAGTGCTGCCATGTCGGGTGTCGTCGTCCAGAATATCGAGCGGGCCGATCCTGCGATCATCGACGGTCTGGCCGCCTGCGGCGTTGCCACCGTCCACGAAGCGCAGGGGCGCACGGGCCTGCTCGCCAGCTACATGCGGCCGATCTATTCGGGCGCGCGCATCGCCGGTTCGGCCGTGACCATCAGCTCGCCCCCGGGCGACAATTGGATGGTCCACGTCGCCATCGAGCAGCTGCAGGAGGGCGATGTGCTCCTGCTCGCGCCGACCTCCCCGTGCGAGGACGGTTACTTCGGCGACCTTCTGGCGACCAGTGCGCAGGCGCGGGGCTGCCGGGGCCTGATCATCGATGCGGGTGTGCGCGACGTGCGTGACCTCACGGAAATGCAGTTCCCGGTCTGGTCCAAGGCCGTCTATGCGCAAGGTACGGTGAAGAACACGATCGGCTCGGTCAACGTGCCCGTCGTCTGCGCGAACTGCGCGGTGAACCCGGGCGACGTGATCGTGGCCGATGACGATGGCGTGGTCTGCGTGCCGCGCGAAAAGGCGGCCGAAGTCCTCAAGGCCGCGCAGGCCCGCGAAGCCAACGAAGGCGAGAAGCGCGAGAAGCTGGCCTCGGGCGTCCTTGGTCTCGACATGTACAAGATGCGCGAGCGTCTGGAGAAGGAAGGCCTGAAGTATGTCTGATCCTGCCCCTTCAGCGGAAGTGGGCACCGGTTCCGCGCCCGGAAGGGGCAGCGACCAACGCAGCGCTCCGGTCATGTGGATGCGCGGGGGGACGTCGAAGGGCGCCTATTTCCTCAAGGATGATCTGCCGAGCGATCCCGCCGCGCGCGATGCTTTCCTGCTGCGCGTGATGGGCTCGCCCGATCCGCGTCAGATCGACGGCATGGGCGGGGCGGACCCGCTTACCAGTAAGGTCGCGGTGGTGTCGGCGTCGGCGCGCGAAGGCATCGATGTGGAGTACCACTTCTTCCAGGTCTTCGTGGACCAGGCGACGGTCTCGGACGCGCAGAACTGCGGCAACATCCTGGCAGGTATCGGTCCTTTCGCCATCGAGCGCGGACTTGTCGCGGCGACGGGCGAAGAGACCCGGGTGACGATCTACATGGTCAATACCGACCAGGTTGCTGTCGAGACGGTGCAGACGCCTGGCGGTCGGGTAACTTACGCGGGTGAGGCGGCCATCGATGGCGTGCCTGGAACCCATGCGCCGATCCCGGTCGAGTTCCGCGACACGGCAGGCTCCATGTGTGGCGCCTTGCTGCCGACCGGGGAGGCCGTCGAGGAGGTGAACGGGGTGGCCGTCACGCTCATCGACAACGGCATGCCCTGCGTCGTCATGAAGGCGATGGACATGGGCATCACCGGCACCGAGACGCGCGAGGAACTGGAGGCCAACACCGAGCTTCGCGAGAAGGTCGAGGCGATCCGGCTTGCCGTAGGTGAGCGGATGAACCTGGGCGATGTGACCGAGAAGTCGGTGCCCAAGATGTTCCTCGTCTCCCCGCCTGTGAACGGGGGGGCGATCAACACCCGCTGCTTCATTCCGCACCGTGCCCATGCGACGGTCGGCGTTCTGGCGGCGGTGACGGTGGCGACCGCGGCTCTTATCGAGGGAACGCCTGCGGCCGAGGTCGCGCAGATCCCGGACGGCGCACGCAAGACCCTCTCGGTCGAGCACCCGACCGGCGAGATGAGCTGCGTCCTGGAAGTGAACGAAGAAGGCTCGGTGACGAGCGCCGCCCTGCTGCGCACCGCGCGCAAGCTGATGGATGGAGAGGTCTATGTCTGATCGTATCGTCTGCTGGCATTCCGCGCCCAGCAAGCCCACGTTCGTGCCGCCCGAGGGTGCGATCGACGCGCACTGCCACGTCTTTGGGCCGATGGCGGAATTTCCGTTCAGCCCCAAGGCGAAGTACCTGCCCGAGGACGCCGGACCCGACACGCTGTTCGCGCTGCGCGACCATCTGGGCTTTTCGCGCAACGTGGTCGTCCAGGCGAGCTGCCACGGCACCGACAACGCCGCGACGCTGAACGCCATTGCCCAATCGAACGGCAAGGCGCGTGGCGTGGCCGTGGTCGATCCTGACATTTCGGACGCCGAGCTCCTTGCTCTTCATGAAGGCGGCATTCGCGGCATCCGCTTCAACTTCCTGAAGCGCCTCGTCGACAATGCGCCCAAGGACAAGTTCCTCGAAGTCGCCAAGCGCCTGCCCGAAGGCTGGCACGTGGTGATCTACTTCGAGGCCGACATCCTGGAGGAACTGCGCCCGTTCATGGACGCGATCCCCGTGCCGCTGGTCATCGACCACATGGGCCGTCCGGACGTGACGCAAGGCCCTGATGGTGCCGATCTGAAGGCCTTTCGCGCCTTCCTCGACAGCCGCGAAGACATCTGGTTCAAGGCCACCTGCCCGGAGCGTCTCGATGCGTTGAAGGAAGGCGGCATGGGCGATCCTTGGGACAACTTTGCGGCCGCCGTCGCGCCGCTCGTTGCCGATTACCCGGACCGCGTCATCTGGGGCACCGACTGGCCGCACCCCAACATGCAGGACGAGATCGCCGACGATGGGCACATCGTCGACATGATCCCGCGCATCGCGCCCACGGCCGAACTGCAGGAGAAGCTGCTCATAACCAACCCGATGAAGCTCTATTGGCCTGAGGAGCTCTGAGCACCCCGCCTTTTACAAACTCTGACGACTGAAGGGGGAGGGCGCCAAGCGCTCTCCCCCTCTTTGTGTGCCGGGCACGGCGTTGATGCAGGAGGTGTAAGTCCTTTGCAGGCCTGCTGGTGGGAACTGCTAGCTGAAGGCAACTGCGTCGCCGCGAGGCGGGGTGGGGAGGAAGCCGGAGGCAAAGCTCGGAGCTGACGAACAGGAATCGGATAGAAGGCCGGTGCGGCGGGATAACCCAGCAATGGATGGGGATGTCCGATAGCCAGACAGACGCGCGCATTGGTAAATCCGGCAGCGACCGAGTGAAGGATCAACGTCTTACCCCGGGAGATCTCCTGGCCTCTCCGGACGATCCGGAGAACAGCGGCAGTGATGTTGCTGGATGGGCCCGGAGAAGTCAGCAGCGGTCATAGTAGCGGGCGCAAGCCGGCGAAGGACCAAATTCGGTACCCAAGGAGCAAGACTGGGCACATTCGATGGGTGTGGAGCGGCAGCAAGGTAGCGGGAAGCAGCAGGACTTCTTCGATGAAGCCCTGAAGGCATCGCTTGGCCACGACGTCACCGGCAAAGGCGGAACTGGCGCTGGGACGATCGAGGAGCGGCAATCACCCACGGCATGGGCCGAGCCCCTCGCCTTGACGCGTTACGTGATGGAGGAGGTGGCCAGCTCGGCCAACCTGAACCAAGCCTACAAGCGGGTGAAAGCGAACAAGGGGGCGCCGGGCGTGGACGGGATGACCGTCCCCGACCTGCGTGACTGGATTGCAGGAAACCGTGAGAGGCTGATCGCCTCGTTACTCGACGGTACTTACCGTCCAAGCACGGTGCGCGGGTTGAAATTCCCAAACCCGGCGGGAAAGGTGCGCCAGCTGGGCATTCCGACGGCTGTCGACCGGCTGGTACAACAGGCGATACTGCAAGTCCTGGATCCCGTCCTTGATCCGACATTCTCGGCATCGAGTTTTGGGTTCCGCCCCGGACGCGGCGCACACGATGCGCTGCGTCAGGCCCGGGACTATGTGCGGGACGGCTATGCGATCGTCGTAGACCTCGACCTGGAGAAATTCTTTGATCGGGTGAACCACGACATCGTCATGGCCCGTCTGGCCCGGCACATCGCCGACCCACGCCTGCTCGTCATCATCCGCCGGTTTCTACAGGCCGGGATGCTGTCGGGTGGTGTGCACGTCGAACGGCAGGAGGACCCCGCAAGGCGGCCCTCTCTCGCCGCTGATCGCTAACCTCATTCTGGATGACCTCGACAAGGAGCTCGAACGCCGGGGCCACCGGTTCTGCCGCTACGCCGACGACTGTAACATCTATGTACGGTCACAGGCAGCGGGGGAGCGCGTCATGGCTTCGGTTACCGCCTTGCTGGAAGGCAAGCTCCGACTCCGCGTCAATCAGGCCAAGAGCGCGGTTGCACACGTCCGGGAACGTACCTTCCTCGGCCACCGTCTGACAGCGGGAGGCTTTTTGAGCATAGCGAACAAAAGTCTCACGCGGCTGAAGGAGCGGCTCAGGGCGATTACGCGCCGCAACCGAGGCATCAGCCTCGCGGCGATGATCGCACAGACCAATGCCTTCACTACAGGGTGGGTCACCTACTACCGACACGCCCGGGCTCAGACGGTTTTGCGCGAGATCGACAGCTGGCTCCGGCGCAAGCTTCGCTGCGTCCGGCTCAAACAGTGCAAGCGCACCATGACGATCGCCACTTTCTTAGGAAAACGGCGTCCCAGAATGGCAGGCTTGGATCTTCGCGCTCTCGGGAAAGGGCTGGTGGCGCCTGTCGGGCAGCCCTCAGGCCGCCCACGGCATGCCCAACGCATGGTTCGATCAGGCAGGTCTCTCAAGCCTCGCTCTCCAACATGCCGCCTTAAACCGTACCGGAAACCGCCGTGATACGCAGTACGTACGTCCGGTGGTGTGAGAGGGGGGCGCCGTGAGGCGCCCCCCTACTCGATTGTGTGCCGGGCACGGCGTTGATGCAGGAGGTGTAAGTCCTTTGCAGGCCTGCTGGTGGGAACTGCTAGCTGAAGGCAACTGCGTCGCCGCGAGGCGGGGTGGGGAGGAAGCCGGAGGCAAAGCTCGGAGCTGACGAACAGGAATCGGATAGAAGGCCGGTGCGGCGGGATAACCCAGCAATGGATGGGGATGTCCGATAGCCAGACAGACGCGCGCATTGGTAAATCCGGCAGCGACCGAGTGAAGGATCAACGTCTTACCCCGGGAGATCTCCTGGCCTCTCCGGACGATCCGGAGAACAGCGGCAGTGATGTTGCTGGATGGGCCCGGAGAAGTCAGCAGCGGTCATAGTAGCGGGCGCAAGCCGGCGAAGGACCAAATTCGGTACCCAAGGAGCAAGACTGGGCACATTCGATGGGTGTGGAGCGGCAGCAAGGTAGCGGGAAGCAGCAGGACTTCTTCGATGAAGCCCTGAAGGCATCGCTTGGCCACGACGTCACCGGCAAAGGCGGAACTGGCGCTGGGACGATCGAGGAGCGGCAATCACCCACGGCATGGGCCGAGCCCCTCGCCTTGACGCGTTACGTGATGGAGGAGGTGGCCAGCTCGGCCAACCTGAACCAAGCCTACAAGCGGGTGAAAGCGAACAAGGGGGCGCCGGGCGTGGACGGGATGACCGTCCCCGACCTGCGTGACTGGATTGCAGGAAACCGTGAGAGGCTGATCGCCTCGTTACTCGACGGTACTTACCGTCCAAGCCTGGTGCGCGGAGTTGAAATTCCCAAACCCGGCGGGAAAGGAGTGCGCCAGCTGGGCATTCCGACGGCTGTCGACCGGCTGGTACAACAGGCGATACTGCAAGTCCTGGATCCCGTCCTTGATCCGACATTCTCGGCATCGAGTTTTGGGTTCCGCCCGGCTTTGTTGCGCAAATGCCCAAGGGATTCCGTTGGTGAATCCAGTTGGTTAGGAGGCGGCGATGAGCAGACCGCCCCGCGCCCGTTACCGCACGACGAATTGGAAGTCCTACAACGCAGCGCTGGCGCAGAGAGGTTCGCTTCAGGTCTGGTTTGACCCCGAGATGGAGTGGCTATCCACTCCGACCGGCAAGCGCGGGCGTCAGCCGGTGTTCTCGGATGTCGCGATCCAGGCCTGCCTGACGCTGAAGGGCGTGTTCAAGCTGCCCTTGCGCCAGACCACCGGCATGGTCGCCAGCCTTCTCGAGATGGCCGGGCTCGATTGGCCGGTGCCGGATTTCAGCACGCTGAGCCGAAGGCAGAAGACCCTGCTTGTCGAGATCCCCTGCCAGCCCAGTTCCGGACCGTTGCACCTGCTGATTGACAGCACGGGCATCAAGGCCGTTGGAGACGGGGAATGGTGCAGGCGCAAACATGGCCCGTCCAAACGTCGCCAGTGGCGAAAGGTTCACTTGGGTGTGGACCTCGGATCGTTGGATATCCGCGCTATCGAAGTGACGGGAAGCCGGGTTGGCGATGCCCCCGTGCTGCCCGAACTGCTGGACCAGATCCCATACGATCAAGCTATCGCGAGCGTCAGCGCCGATGGCGCTTTTGACACCAGGGCCTGTCACGAAGCCATTGCCGCACGCGATGCCTGTGCGATCATCCCTGCCCGCAGTAATGCGCAAGCCTGGCCGGAGAGTACGCCGGGCGTCGCGGCCCGCAACGAAATCGTTCGCTCAAGTCAGCGGTTTGGCAGGACAATCTGGAAACGATGGAGCGGCTATCACCAGCGCAGCTTGGTCGAAACCAAAATGCATTGCTTCAAACTCCTGGGCGAACGCATCATGGCACGCGACTTCGATCGCCAGGTCGCCGAAATGCAAATCCGCGCCGCCATCCTCAACCGCTTCACCGCACTCGGAAGGCCCCAAACTCAGCGTGTCGGGTGATCGATGCCTTCAAAGGCTAACTGCTGCCTTGGATCTATTTATGCAACAAAGCCGTTCCGCCCCGGACGCGGCGCACACGATGCGCTGCGTCAGGCCCGGGACTATGTGCGGGACGGCTATGCGATCGTCGTAGACCTCGACCTGGAGAAATTCTTTGATCGGGTGAACCACGACATCGTCATGGCCCGTCTGGCCCGGCACATCGCCGACCCACGCCTGCTCGTCATCATCCGCCGGTTTCTACAGGCCGGGATGCTGTCGGGTGGTGTGCACGTCGAACGGCAGGAGGGGACCCCGCAAGGCGGCCCTCTCTCGCCGCTGATCGCTAACCTCATTCTGGATGACCTCGACAAGGAGCTCGAACGCCGGGGCCACCGGTTCTGCCGCTACGCCGACGACTGTAACATCTATGTACGGTCACAGGCAGCGGGGGAGCGCGTCATGGCTTCGGTTACCGCCTTGCTGGAAGGCAAGCTCCGACTCCGCGTCAATCAGGCCAAGAGCGCGGTTGCACACGTCCGGGAACGTACCTTCCTCGGCCACCGTCTGACAGCGGGAGGCTTTTTGAGCATAGCGAACAAAAGTCTCACGCGGCTGAAGGAGCGGCTCAGGGCGATTACGCGCCGCAACCGAGGCATCAGCCTCGCGGCGATGATCGCACAGACCAATGCCTTCACTACAGGGTGGGTCACCTACTACCGACACGCCCGGGCTCAGACGGTTTTGCGCGAGATCGACAGCTGGCTCCGGCGCAAGCTTCGCTGCGTCCGGCTCAAACAGTGCAAGCGCACCATGACGATCGCCACTTTCTTAAGGGAAAACGGCGTCCCAGAATGGCAGGCTTGGATCTTCGCGCTCTCGGGAAAGGGCTGGTGGCGCCTGTCGGGCAGCCCTCAGGCCGCCCACGGCATGCCCAACGCATGGTTCGATCAGGCAGGTCTCTCAAGCCTCGCTCTCCAACATGCCGCCTTAAACCGTACCGGAAACCGCCGTGATACGCAGTACGTACGTCCGGTGGTGTGAGAGGGGGGCGCCGTGAGGCGCCCCCCTACTCGATTATGGGTGGCAGGGTGCTTATTTGAACAATTATTCAATTGACGGGCGCTCCTGGTTCTTCTCACAACCCGAAAGGTGCCCTGAAATCCAGGAATTGTGGGGCTTGCCCTTGAGGAAGGGCGGGTGAATGGCTATTCAGCCGGTCATGCACACCGGAGAATGCCCATGATCGATCGTCGCCTGTTCCTCCAGCGCCTTGCCGCGGCAAGTGCGGCCGGATCCGTGCCCGCGCCGATCGCCAAGGCGCTGGCGCAGCCTGCCAACCGCCGCAACGCTCAAGGATGTCGAGCACGTGGTGATCCTGATGCAGGAGAACCGCTCGTTCGATCACTACTTCGGCACGCTGCCCGGTGTGCGTGGCTTTGCCGATCCGCGTCCGATGCCGCTGCGCTCGGGCACGTCGGTCTTCCACCAGCCGCGCCCCGAGGGGGGCGAGATCCTGCCCTTCCGCATGAACGGGCAGACGACGAGCGGCCAGCTTCTCAAGAGCCTTGACCACAGCTGGAAGGGTGAGGGTGGGCAGACCTCGGCCGAGTGGGCCGACTACGCCAGCTGGATCCGCCGCAAGGGCGCGATGACGATGGGCTACTTCACACGCGAAGACGTGCCCTTCTACCACGCGCTCGCCGACGCCTTCACCGTGTGCGATGCCTATTACTGCTCGCTCCACGGGCCGACCAACCCCAACCGCATGTACCTGTTCACCGGGACCAGCGGCATGGCCGTGGGGGACATGCGCCGTCAGGCCGTCCACAACGAGGACGATGCCAACTGGACCGGCGACATGGCGCGCGACAAGGCCGATTTCGACCAGGTCGCACGCTGGACGACCTACGCCGAGCGCCTGCAGGAGGCCGGTGTCGACTGGAAGGTCTATCAGGAATACGACAACTTCGGCTGCAATTCGCTGGCCTATTTCGAGCAGTTCCGTGGCCTCGACACCAAGAGCGACCTCTACCGCCGGGGCCGCGCCATCGTGCCCGGCTCGACCGCCGAGAACGCCGCCGACAGCACCGGCCAGCACCTTGTCGATGCAATCCGCGCGGACGTCGAGGCCGACCGCCTGCCGCAGGTCTCCTGGGTGGTGACGCCCACCAAGTTCTGCGAACATCCCGAGGCGCCGCCCGCCTTTGGTGAGGACATGGTCTCGCGCATCCTCGACGCGCTGGTCGCCAATCCCGAGGTCTGGTCCAAGACCGCGCTCATCATCAACTACGATGAGAACGACGGCTTCTTCGACCACATGCCCGGGCCCGTTCCGGCGGTCGCCGGAATCGAGGGTGCGAGCACGGTCGATACGCGCGGCGAAGTTTACGAAGACAACGCGGTGGGCCTGGGTATGCGCGTGCCGCTGATCGTGGTCTCGCCCTGGTCGCGCGGGGGCTGGGTCAATTCGGAAGTCCACGACCACACCTCGGTGATCCGCTTCCTAGAGAGGCGCTTCGGAGTGATGGAGCCCAACATCACGCCCTGGCGCCGCCAGGTGACGGGTGATCTTACCAGCCTGTTCGACTTCGCCGATCCCGATGGCTCGGCGCTCCACGCGCTGCCAGCCACCGACGATTATCTGCAGAAGATCATGTCGGTCGCGCAGCTTCCCTTGCCCGAGGTGCCCGAAGCACAGGCGCTTCCGGCGCAGGAACCGGGGCGCCGTCCGACCCGCCCCTTGCCCTACCGCATGGAGGCGAGCGCACGGGGCGCCGAGGATGGCCTGGAACTGACTTTCGCCAACCCGGGCACACGCGGCGTCGTCTACCAGGTCTACGCCAGGGGCAGCGCCGAACTCGGGCCCTGGAGCTATACCGTCGAGCCGGGCAAGCAGATCGCGGCGAGCCTGCCCGGCCTGCCGCGCACCGGTGCCTATGATCTGGCCGTCTTCGGCCCCAACGGCTGGCTGCGCGAACTGGCGGGCGAGGCCGCGGACGAGGGCGTTACGGCCCCGGTCGTGACGCTGGACGAGCGCGCGCGCGATACCGTCCACCTCGTGATCCGTAATCCGGGGCAGGCGCCGGAGACCTTCACCATTGCCGCTCCGACTTATGGCGAGTTGGCCGAGCAGAGCGTGACCGTGGCCCCGGGCCAGGAGCAGCGGGTGCCGGTGTCGGTTGCGTCCAGCGACCATTGGTACGATCTGGTGGTGACGCAGCAGGGCTCGCCCCGCCGCCGTCGCTTCGCAGGCCACGTCGAGACCGGCAAGGCGAGCCGTTCCGACCCGGCCTTCGAGCAGGGCGCGGTGGCATGAAGGTGCGTCTCCTTTCAGGGTTTCTCGGCGCGGTGGCGGCACTGACGGCGACCGCCAGCGCCGCGAACGAGCCGCTCGCGCATTGGCCCGACGAGGCGCGCGCGACGATCGAAAGCGTCCTTGCCGATGCGCCCGAAGGTTCCTTCGCGGTCTTCGATGCCGACAACACGATCTGGCAGAACGACCTGGAGGAATCGCTCCTCCCCTTCATGGAAGCGCGCGGCAAGCTCTCGCCCGAGACGCTCGATCCCTCGCTGAAGCCTATTCCCTTTCACAAGGGCGAGACGCTCTACGGCTATTACCTGCGCCTGTGTGCGATCGATGACAACTTGTGCTACCCGTGGATCGCGCAGGTCTTCTCCGGGCACACGCTGAGGGAGCTGAAGGGGGAGGTCGACGCGCTGATGGCGCGTACCGCGCCCATCCCGGTGCGCTACGAAGAGAACGGCAAGGTCGTCTCGGGCGCGGTCGAGAGGCCACATATCTTCGAGGCGCAGCGCGAACTGCTGGACGAACTGCGCGCGCGCGGTGTTCATGTCTATGTCGTGACAGCGGCCTCGGAGGAGCTGGCGCGCATGGTGCTCTCTGATCCGCTTTACGGCCTGAACCTTGCACCGCAGGATATCGTTGGGGTGACGATGGTACTGCGCGATCCCGAAAGCGGCGCGCTCACCACCGCGCGCAGCCAGGTCGCCAGGGGGCACTTCCTCGATGCGGACTACCCGGCCGAAAAGCACATGGGCATGGAGATGACCTCCACCCTCTGGGCGCCCAACACCTGGTACGAGGGCAAGGTCGCGGGCATTCGCATCTATATTGACGCGGTGAACCGGCCGCTGCTCGTCGCCGGAGACAGTCCGAGCGACCGCGCCATGCTGTTCGAGGCTTCGGGCCTTCGTCTCTGGATCGATCGCAGCGCGGCCAAGACCGCCGCGCTGGAAGAGGCGAAGGCCGCGCGTGCCAAGGCGCAGAGCGAGAGCGGCCAGCGTGTCGATGCGGACATCAACTGGCTGCACCTGCGCCAGGAGGAGCTTGCGCCGCGCCCCTGAAGCACGATAGGCGCTGCGCCCATGACGGGACATGCACTCGAACGCGAGGCCGCGCTGCTGGCCGATCTTCACAGCGCGGGCACGGCGTTTCGCGTCTTCGAACACGAGGCGACCGCAACGGTGGCCGAGAGCGCGGCGGTCAAGGACCACATCGCGGGCGCACACACCAAGAACCTGTTCCTGACCGACCGGCGCGGCCGGTTCTGGCTGGTGACGATGCCCGCCGAGGAGCGCGCGGACCTGAAGTTCATGGCCAGCCGCCTCGGCGCGCCGCGCCTCTCGTTCGGCAAGGCCGAGGACATGGTGGCGTTCCTGGGCGTCGTTCCCGGCTCGGTCACCCCGCTTGCCGCCTTCAACGACACCGAGGGCCGTGTGCAGGTGGTCCTCGATGCCGCCTTCGCGCCTGATGGAACGATCAACATCCACCCCTTGCGCAACACCGCGACCCTCTCGATGCAGGCGGCCGACCTGGTGGCGGCGCTCACCCGCTGGAACCACGCCCCCCAGGTCCTGACCCTGAAGCCGGACCAGGCCTCAAGGTGACACCGAAGTTGACACAGTTGACACGGTCCAGAGGGAAAGTGGTGTCACCTGTCATCCCCTGCAAAATTACCCGCCTGCGCCCCGCAATCCCGACCTGCCATGTCGTGCCGACACGCACCTCTCTCCTTACCCGTACCCACCGACGCGATAGCCTGACCCCACCATAGCGCAGGCGCCCGGGTGTAGGAAAACCCTATCGCACCGCGCACGGACGAACACCTGCGGCTTCTCCCTGCGGACCCGGCCCCAGGGAAGTCGGAAAGACATGGAATCCGAGGGCCATCGCCCTCGGGCTCCCCAAACTGTCGAGCGAAGTCGTGCCCTTCCATGCTCCTCTACAAGCGAGGGCCTCGTCTCCTCTGGGCCGGTTGCGGAATGTCTGGATTGGAGCTGGGTGGTGGGGATAGCTGCCGCTCATGCTCAGGCAAGAGCGGCGTGCCTGAGCATGAGCGGATTGACAGCATCCAAGCGCGTCAAATCGGCCTTTGAACTGCCAACTCAGGCGCATTTCAGGCTAACTACACGCGCGCCATAGAAAACCCCTGACCGCTTAACGCCGCGTAGCCTTGTGAGGTTGATCTCTCTTTCGCGTCATCAGACAACACGCTGATGGCTCGCCCGGGGCTCTCAACCAGTCTTGCGTTCAAAATAGGCTACGAAAGACTGACCAAACCCTACTTTTAGAGGTTTCAGCCCTTTTTTGGCAAAGTTATCATATAGCAAACTAGACTGGAGATCTTCGACAAGAAGGTTCATTTCCTGGTCGGTGAGGCCTTTCGGCAGTTGAGCAGCGACCTCGCATAACGTCGCGCCGCAAATAACTCGGACCGTGTTTCCATTCGCGAAAAGGTCAGGGATTTTGGAATAGCTGGAGCGCAGCGTTTCTTCAGAAGCCGTCGCCCACCTTTCATCACGACCTTCCCTCCGTACGCTCTGATGAAGCTCAGGGAGATCCGCCTGCTTCTCAACTAAACTACCCAGCAAGGGGTCGACGTAGGTCGGTTCAGCCGGTTGATTCGACGTTTCTGCCTGGTCATACATCAAAGCCAGCGCACCCACGGACATCGCTGTTAGGACGGAAATTGCCATAATAATGCTCCTCGGGCGGGACTGCCGTGGAGAAGAAGATGAAAAATTGTCTGGAGTGCGAACCTCTATTTCCGTGTGACGATTTTTTTGTAGGTCGACCTCGCGGGCTAATTCGCGGCTGCTTGAAATCCCAGTCTTGCGTCGAGCGGACCTAAGGCGCTCGTTGACGGCGTACACCGTCAGACCTTGATCGGCAGCAATGCTTTTAGCCGTGTGGCCATCTGCAAGCATTGCTAAGACTTGGATCTCCGCGCACGTTAAACGGGTGATATCAGGGCCACTATTTTTCTGCGGATCTCTTGAAGCGCGCGCGCTCGATTCAAGAGCTTCAAGAGAGGGGCCGATCGCTTCTTCGCCCCCGCCTTCGTTCAGTTCTCGCACCACCGGTCCGCCTACGAATGACTCTGGTCGCTTCATGGTTAGTGCTTAGAAATTTCGAATGCAAAGTTTGACGTTTGGGTGCCGTCGATATTAGCGCCTGAAACCTAATCGTAGCTGGGCACGCCCATTCCAATTGGCGGTCAATCGGAACACATGCGACACCGGACCGTCGGCTCCTTGGCGCACCGGACCAGGCATGGAGCGGCCGACAAGGGCGCGAAGCGGACGTGTGGTCTTCGCTTGCAGCCTGTTGGTGGAGGCAAAAAGAAGGGGGCGGACCTTGCGGTCGCCCCCTTCCTTGTGTGCCGTTGTCGGGCCGGTCTGCAGATCAGAACGCCTTCTTGAGCGTCACGAACCACTGGCGCGGCGCGCCGACCATGAAGTACTGCCAGTCGCCCGGGGCGTAGCTGGCCTGGTAGCCGCCCGACTGGCCGATGGTGGAGACGTACTTCTCGTCGGTCACGTTGGTGACGTTGAGCTGGATCTCGGTGCCATCGAGCGCATCGTCCGAGTTGATGCGGTAGCCCACGGTCAGGTCGACCAGCGCGCGGCCCTTGAACGAGAGGTCGTTCTCGTAGGTGGCGTAGCGCTTGGACTGGTAGTTGACGTGCGCACGGCCGATGAAGGTGCCATCGTCGTACGAGATCTCGCCGTTGATGAGGTGCTCGGGCTGGTCGACGACCGACTTGCCGCCCGAGGCCGCAACCAGCTCGCCTGCGCCGTTCAGCACGTCATCGTCATAGGACGCATCGGTGTAGGCATAGGCCGCGTAGAGCGAGAGCGCGGGGGTCACGCGGTACTGGCCGGTGACTTCGACGCCCTTGGTCGTGACCGAGCCGACGTTGTTGAGGACCGACGGGCAGCTCTCGATCGCCGAGCAGGGCGAGACCGAGAAGAGGCGGTTGTCGAACTTCACGTGGTAGCCCACGACCGAAGCCTCGAACTTGGGCAGGTGGAAGCGCAGGCCGCCCTCGAAGGTCTTGGACGTTTCCGGCTTCAGGCCCTGCTCGCGGATCGCGGCGAACTGGTCGGGCGAGGTGATGAACGGCGTCGTCGTGAAGGCGCGCATGTTCTCGGCGTAGCTGCCGAACAGTTCGACTTCGTAGATCGGACGGTAGTTCACGCCGACCTGGGGCAGGAACATGTCCTTGGCCGTAAGCGAGCCCTGCGTCGCCCAGCTGGCGCTGGTGCGCGAGGGGTCGTTGCTGGCGTCGATGTCGACCTGGATGCCCTTCCAGCCGCCCGAAACCTTGAGGCTGTCGGTCAGCTCCCAGGTGTCCTGCACGTAGTACTGGTAGGTGTTGATGTCGAACTTGTAGAAGTAGTCGTACGCGAACGGGTTCTTGGGGAACTCGTGGTGCGAGATGCTCGAGGTCGGCGCATCGTCGAGGCCGAAGTAGTCGCGCGCGGTGTCGTAGTCGTTGATCTCGTACCAGCCGCCCACTTCGATCTGGTTGCCGCGGAACAGGTCGTACGACAGGCTGCCGGTCACGCCCATGCGGTTGATGAAGTATTCCGTGCCGCGCACCGAGAGGCTCGAGCCGCCCGGGGTCGGGACATAGGGCGTCCACCAGGTGCCGATACCACGGTTGTTGTGGTAGTAGGGCGAGACGCGCACGTGCAGTTCGTCGGTGAGGTCGTAGTCGACGCTCATGCCGATCAGCAGGTCCTTGCGCAGGCCATAGCCGTCGTAATAGGCATCATCGCCCGTCAGCGTGCCGTAGCCCTCGTAGTCGTCGGTGTAGACGCCGTTCTGGAGGTTGGTGGCGATGTCCTGCGCGGTCTCGAAGTCATAGCGCAGGTAGTCCCAGTCGTAGCCGTGGCGATCCAGGATGTCGGGCGTGAGGTCGGCGTAGTCGGCGTCGGCCATCTCGGAGTAGTTGGCGAAGATCTTGAGCTCGCCGCGGTCGCCCATCGGCGCGACCAGCTTGGAGTTGATCTGCCACAGCTCCTGCGAGCCCTTGCCCTTCCACTTGGGCGTGTCCGAGTAGGTGCCCGAAACGTAGGCGCGCACGCCGCCGCCAAGGTCGCCGGTCTCGAAGCGGGCGAACACGCGCCAGGCATCGTTGCTGCCGAACGTGGCCGAGGTGGTGAGGCCCATGTCGTAGCTGGGATCGAGGCTTTCAAAGGCGATCGTGCCGCCCAGGTTCGAGCTCGAGGCCGTCGAGAGCGCGCCCGCACCCTGCGACAGCTCGGTCATGCCGATGTTGTCCGAGGTGATCGCGCGGCTGATGTGCAGGCCATTGAAGTTGGAATAGCTCATGTCGCCCAGCGGCACGCCGTCGAGCGTGAAGCCCAGCTGGTTCTGCGTGAAGCCGCGCACCGAGATGCGGGTCGTCCATTCGTTGGTGCCCAGCGGCGAGGCCGACTGGAAGTTGACGCTCGGCAGCTTGCTGAGAACGGCAAGCGGGCTGGTGCCGGGCGTGGCGATGGCGATGTCCTCGGCGGTGAGGCTCTGGACCTGGCGGGTCTGGCCGGTGCCGATGACGACGATCTCGTTGCGGGCCGAACCGGCGGCGGCGGGCGCCGCGGCGGAGGTGGCGGCATCGGTGGCGGGGCTCGCGTCGTTCGCGGCCAGGGCTGGGGTCGCCAGCACGGATGACAGCGCCAGCGCGCTGGCGTTCAGAAAGGCATTTGAGCGCATCGTATCCCTCATGCGTTGCGGCAGAATCGCCGTTTTCAAGAGCGCGCGTGTCAAACGCGCAGGCGCGGTACCAGGGCCTGGGGCGCGTGGAAGGCGCAGGTGGCTGCGCGGCGCGAGGAGGCCCGTCCGGTTCCGCTCGGGTGGTGCCCGGAGACGTCGCTTACGCAACCCGGGGGCTCGGTGGGAGCTGACGCGCTCATAACGCTCACGAGATATTGTTCAACCGTTCAATTTCCATAAATGCAAATTGATAAGGCATTTTGCGGCCTAAATGGCACACTCACCCCGCCATCTGGAAAGGTTCCCGCGAATGTGACATTTTTTTGAATGTTTGTTCAGTTGCAAAAGGCTGTTCGGTTACCGGATAGATTGGGGCGCTGTTCAACC
Source organism: Novosphingobium decolorationis (assembly GCF_018417475.1). Classification (NCBI taxonomy): domain Bacteria; kingdom Pseudomonadati; phylum Pseudomonadota; class Alphaproteobacteria; order Sphingomonadales; family Sphingomonadaceae; genus Novosphingobium; species Novosphingobium decolorationis. The sequence continues at coordinate 2,094,316 of NZ_CP054856.1, read as the reverse complement.
CGGATGCGAGTCGAAACGGCGCGCGCAGACCAAAAAGGCCCCGCGCTTGCGCGCGAGGCCTCGGTTGGGTCAGGGCAGGTGCCACCCGGGCCGGGTGGCCGTGGCTCAATCGGCCTTGGCGGTCCTGGGCTTCGCCTTGGCGTTGTGCATCCAGAAGGGATCGTCGGGCAGGCGGTGGATCTGCCCGTAGACCTGCTCCAGCAGGACCGCGAGCGCGGGATCGCGCGCGGCCATCTCGGCATCGGTGCGCACCAGCGTGTCGCCCATCTGCGCGGGGAAGTTGCTGTTGAACCAGAACTGCGTGCCCTCGGCCCAGTACTCGTCGATGGTGTTCTCCATGTACTGGTCCTTCCAGGTGCCGCGCTGGCGCGCGTTGGCATAGGCGGCGTGGATCAGCGCATCGAAGGCCGGGTCGATCTCGAGGAGGGCCTGGTACATCGCGTGCGAGAACTCGTGGACGAGGATCGTCTCGCCGAAATAGCGCGTGCCGGGCACGGCCTGGATGTTCTCCTCCGCCCCGCTGGTGAGCAGGCCGCCCATGCCGCGCGCGCGCTTGGCCCAGTATTCATAGGGCGTGAGCGGGGCGATCTCGGTGTCGTAGTTCTCCCGCTCAAACGGCGTGAGGACGATGTCGTCGCGGGCCGGCTTGTCCCAGTCGCGCTGCTCAGGCAAGTCCATGGTGGTCTCATCCTCGGCCATGATCGCGATGCGAAAGCCCTGGCGGACCAGTTCGCGTGCGATTTCGGGCCGGTGGGCGAGCATGGCGTGGACCATATTGCGCGCCTTGACGAGGGTGCTCGGCTTCACTTTCGACGAGCTGGTGATCCACACGCCGTCGGTCTGGAGAGCCTGGGTGTAGAAGGGATCGAGCGCCAAGTCGGCGGGCGGGGCGACGATGTCCGCCGCGCTGGCCGTGGCCGCGCCCGCAAGCGCCGCGCCGCCCACGAGCGGCAGGGTCAGGGCAAGGGCGCTCAGCGCGCGGCGGCGGAACGAGGAAAGGCGCAAGGTCGATATCTTCCAGGCTTGGGGCGGCCGCCCGCAGAGGGGCGGCGCCGGTGGCGGGAGCGGCGGCGCACCGGCGCCGTACCGCTCAGGCGAAGGGGCGTTCGAGCGCGGTCTGGGGCTCTGTGAACCAGGCCGCGCCCGTCTCGGTGACATGGAAATGGTCTTCCAGCCGCACGCCGAAGCGCTCGGGATGGACGATCATCGGTTCGTTGGAGAAGCACATGCCCGGTTGCAGAGGCGTGGTGTCCCCGCGCACGAGGTAGGCGGGCTCGTGGATGGACAAGCCAATGCCGTGGCCGGTGCGGTGGGGCAGGCCGGGCAGGGTGTAGTCGGGGCCAAGGCCCGCGGCGGTGAGGACATCGCGCGCGGCCGCGTCGACTTCCTCGCAGGGCACGCCCGGACGCACGGCGGCAAAGGCGGCGGCCTGCGCGGCCTTCTCCAGCTCCCAGGTCTCGGCCTCGAGCGCGCTCACCTTGCCAAAGGCGTAAGTGCGCGTGATGTCGGAGTGGTAGCCCTCGATGCGGCAGCCGGTGTCGATGAGGACGAGCTGGTTCTCCTCCAGCTCCTGGTCGTAGGGCAGGCCATGCGGGTAGGCGGTGGCGTGGCCGAACTGCACCGCGCAGAAGTACGAGCCCGAAGTGCCCAGCGTGCGGTGCGCATCGTCGATGAAGCGGATCACCTCGCTCGCGCGGATGCCGGGCGCCAGGATGCGCGCGGCGGCCTTGTGGACCTCCAGCGTCATTGTCTTGGCCTGCTGCAGAAGCGCCAGTTCCTGCGGCGACTTGATCATGCGGCCCGCATCGATGATCGCGCCCGCATCAAGGGTGGAGCCGACCAGCGCCATGAAGCGGCGGGCATGGCCAAAGGAGAGCAGCGGGTCGAGCGCCAGGCAGGTCGCGGGCCCATGCGCGCGGCATTCCAGGGCGACCGGGTCCTCTTCCTCTTCCCACAGGACGTACTCGGCCTCGATCTGGAGTTCGGCGTCGAGCGAGCCGCGCTCGAACACCGGGCAGATCACGCGCGGGGTGCCGCTCCTGGGAATGACGAGCGCGACGAGCCGCTCGGTCGGGGACCAGGCGAGGCCGGTGAAGTAGCGCATCGACGGGCCGACATTGACGACCATCGCGTCCGCGCCAGCGTCGATCATGCGCGTGCGGGCCGCCTCGATGCGCGCGGTGTATTCCGCGCGGCTGATGGCGGGCGCCCAGTCGCTCCAGCGGCCCAGCCGGGCCAGTTCGGTCTCGCGGTCGGATCCGCCAATCATCGTCGTCATCGTCCTGTCCATCTGCAGCTGGGGGAAGGGGGGGGGGGGGGAGGGGTCCTTCTCCTGTCATGGTCCGGGGCGGTCGGCAAGGATGGGAAAAGCGTGCCGACCGCCCGGTGCCGCACCACTTAGCGCGGGCTAAGCGTCACGACCTTGGGGGCGCTGTCCAGGTTGAAGGCGTAGGCGCCGCGCTCCAGCGTGCCGGTGTCGCTGGCGTAGGGCGTGCCGTCCTTCGTGGTGGTCTCGAAGAGCAGGCGCGCGCGCGGCGTGATGGCGCTCGCCGGATCGAGGGTCAGGCGCACTTCGCCGGTCTTGGTATCGTAGTCGGCCGAGGCGATCTTGCCCGCCTCCAGCGTGATCCAGAGGCCCGCAGGCGCGATAAAGAGGCGGCGGCGCGCGCCGTCCTGGGGCACGACGTGGATGGTGTCGCCCTTTGTCTCCAGCTTGCCGCCAAGGCCCAGCCAGCCGAACTCGGGATGATCGACAAGGTAGGTCGCGGCGGTGATGGCATGGCCATAGAAGCCCATGCCGTAGTCGCCGGTGATCGCATCCCACTGCATCATGTCGGGATAGGAGTGGAACGCGGCCGAACCGAAGCCTTCCTGATCGATGTTGGTGATGCCGCCCATCATGCCGCCGTAGGCGACGCGCAGGAGGTGGAAGTCCTTGGGGTTCTTGCGGTAGGCGGTGAACAGCGGCACCGCGTTCAAGGCCGAACCGTAGTGGTGGATCTGGCGCTCGATGCGGCTGACCTTGCCGCCATAGAGGAAGTCCCAGTAGCGGCGCGCGTTGCCGTTGTAGCCCCAGCTCGGGATCGTCGGGTCATAGCCCAGGATCACCTCGCGGGTGGCCTCGGCCTGGGGCTCGTAGCCGAAGTGGTCCATCCAGGCGTAGACTTCGGGCTGGCCGGTGGAATCCCAGGCCATCTCCGAGCCGAACGGGTACTTGAGCGAACGCCAGTGGTCCGCGCGCTCGGTCATCAGCCGCTTCATGTTGGCCGCTTCCTCGCTCATGCCCTCACGCTCGAGGTCCTTGAGGATGTCGAGGAAGACATCGCCTTCCATGAGGCCGAAGCGCGCGTAGTAGGGCGCATCGCGCATCATCGCGACGCTCGTGACGTAGGCCCACTTGAGGTAGAACTTCCAGTCGTGGCGCGTGACCAGACCTTCGCTGTCGCGCGCGAGGCGGTAGAGCACCCAGTGTCCGATCGCGACGTGGGGGTAGTTGTAGGTGCGGCCAAGGTCGTTGGAATGCTCCTTGTTCCACGCCGTCCAGCTCGACCAGTCGATCTTCGGATCGTAGTAGTCGGGGAATTCCTCGGGCTCGTAGTAGAAGATGCTCTTCTTGACGCCGCCCTTGTGCTCGCCCTCGTCGATCTGCAGCGTGCCGAGCACGGTCTCGTCGACCAGGCGCTCGATGCGTGCGACTTCCTCGGGATCGGGATTGTCGAGCTGCTTGATGGCGGCCGCGACCCACGAACCGGCGCCGCCCTCATCGCTCATGCCAGCGACCCAAACGCGCCCGTCCTGGGTGAGGATCCTGTTTTCCTCGCGGTCGTAGGAGAGGATGGCGGGCGTGCGGTGGAAGGGATCGCCCTTGCCCTCGAACCACTGCTGGTGCGTGGTGAAGTGGCCAAGGTCGGCAACGACCTTCTCCATGGGCTTGGTGATGTAGTAGCTCACCGTCTGCTTCTGGCCATCGGCGTAGGTCAGCGTCAGGCGCGCGCGGCCCCAGCCGCTGGCCTTGACCTGATAGCGCGCCCAGCCTTCGCCGCTGCCCTCTTCGCTGAGCGACAGGGCGCCTTCGGGGAAGCTCTCGATCCCCGTCACCTTGCTTGGGGCCTTCAGGAACAGGCTCGCGCTCTGGTCGGTGGGCAGGACGTAGCCGGGAATGCCGACCGCGACCGGGCGCTTGTGGGCGACCAGCGTGTCCTCGATCGCGCGGATGCTGGGGGCGGTCACGAACTTGACGCCAAAGCTGCGGCGCTCGCCCGGCTGGAGGGTGATGCTGGTCGGCTCGTTCCATTGGCGGGATGCCTTGGACCATTCCTTCTCGGCAAAGCCCTTGCTGGCGACCGTCCAGTCGTAGAAGCCTTCGGAGACCTGGCCGCGCGGCGAGAGGTCGGTGAAGTTGTCGTCCTTCTTGGCCCAGGCCTTCTCGTAGATCGGCTTGTAGGCTTCGAGCGGGGTGCCCTTCTCGGGCAGGACGAGAAGCGCGGGCCCCTCGCCCGAAAGGCGGGTCACCTGCAGGTAGCCCGCATCGCGCCCGATATAGGGATCGACAAAGCTGGCTTCCTGGTGCGCGGCGTCAAGGTCGCGGTCGAGGATGATGTTGTCGAAGACCATCGGCATGCCCAACACGCCGATCTCGACCGCCTCGGCGCTCGTGTTTTCCAGCGTGAAGCGCATGGCGAGGACACCGTCCTCGTTGAGCCAGCGGCGCTCGACCTTGAGCGGGATACCCTCGCCCATCGAGGTGGTGATGTCGGCGGCGGCCAGCACGTCCTTGCCGCCGCGCAGCGCGGTGATCTGCTTGCGCAGGGCCGAGGAGTTGTAGTCCTGCCAGGCCCCGCCGCCGGTGCGCAGGCGCAGGTGCAGGTCGCCGATGTGGACATAGCCGTTGGCCGCGCGCTCGGCCTCGCGCCCGGCGGGCACGAAGTCGAAGGCGCTCACGCCCTTGGGGGCGAGGCTCGCCAGCGTCTGGGTGTCCGCGCGCAGCGCCAGGTTGAAGTCCTGCGTCGTCATCTCGGTCGTGATGATCGGCGGGTAGACCTTCCTGGGCTTCTCGTCCTGGGCCTGGACGGCGGCGAGAGGAAGCACGGTGGGGGCCGCCGTGGCGATGGCCAGGGCAAGCAGCGGGAGGGGGCGCAGTACGCGGTTCATGTCAGGTCCTCATTTGCGGCCGATGCCAGCCAGGCTCGTGTCTCTTGATCGTGGGATGACGATTGCAGCGGGGGGCGTCAAGGAAAATATACGATATATAATCGGAGTAATTGTGGAGAGGGCGTACCCCGCTCTGGTCTTGGTGTGCGTCACTTGCTCCTGTGTTTCTGCGGCCTTGGGGTGTGTTTCGGGGGTGGCCCACAGGGGATTGACTCGGCGATCACTCAGGCTATCAATAACGTATACGATATTCGATAGGAGTGTTTCGGGATGAAAGCCAGTCGGCGCCAATGGATGTCTGGGGTTGCCGCGCTTGCGCTGTGCGGAGTGGCGCCGCGCGGGTTCGCCGCGGTCGTGAAGCCGGTCATGCCCCTGCGGGCAACGCCTCTGCCCCTCAACGACGTGCGCCTCACCGCGTCCGACTGGGCCACCGCGGTCGAGGTCAACGAGGGCTACCTGCTCTCGCTCAGCCCGGACCGCTTCCTGCACAACTTCCGCAAGTACGCCGGGCTCGAACCCAGGGCCGAGATCTACGGCGGCTGGGAATCGGACACGATCGCGGGGCACACGCTCGGCCACTACATGACCGCGCTGGTCCTCACCTGGCAGCAGCGCGGCACCGCCGAATGCCGCCGCCGCGCCGACTACATCGTTGACGAGCTGGCCGATTGCCAGGCCGCGCGCGGCAACGGCTACATCGGCGCGCTCGGGCGCAAGACCAAGGATGGCGAGATTGTCGATGGCATCACCGTCTTCGACGAGGTGCGCGAGGGCATCATCAAGTCGGGTGGGTTCGACCTCAACGGCTCGTGGTCGCCGCTCTACACCGTGCACAAGATGTTCGCCGGCCTGCTCGACATCCACGCGGCCTGGGGCAACGACAAGGCGCTCAACGTCCTGATCGGGCTGGCCGCCTACTTTGCGGACATGTTCGACGCGCTCGACGAGGCGCAGATGCAGGAGCTTCTGGGCTGCGAATACGGCGGTCTCAACGAAAGCTATGCTGAACTCTACGCGCGCACCGGCAATGCGCGCTGGATGCAGATCGCCAAGCGCATCTACGACAAGCGCGTGCTCGACCCGCTGGTTGCGCAGGAAGACAAGCTGGCGAACTTCCACGCCAACACGCAGGTCCCCAAGCTGATCGGCCTTGGCCGCATCCACGAGCTGACCGGCGAGAAGGCCCCGGCGACGGCCGCGCGCTTCTTCTGGGACATCGTCACGCAGCACCACAGCTACGTGATCGGCGGCAATGCGGACCGCGAGTACTTCTCCGAGCCTGACACCATCGCCCAGCACCTGACCGAGTCCACCTGCGAGCACTGCAACACCTACAACATGCTCAAGCTGACCCGGCAGCTCTATTCCTGGCAGCCCGAGGCGGCGCTGTTCGACTATTACGAACGCGCGCACCTCAACCACGTGCTGTCCGCGCAGAACCCGCACAACGCGGGCTTCACCTACATGACGCCGATGATGAGCGGGGCCGAGCGCGGCTATTCGCAGCCGGGCGAGGAAGGCTTCTGGTGCTGTGTCGGCTCGGGGATGGAGAGCCATGCCAAGCACGGCGATTCGATCTACTGGCAGGGCGAGGACACGCTCTTTGTAAACCTGTTCATCGCCTCGCGCGCGGTCTGGAAGGAAAAGGGCGTCGCCCTGAGCCTCGCGACCGACTACCCCTTCGAGGGCGACGTGCGCCTGACGCTCGAGACGGTGAAGTCCTCGCAATTTGCGCTCGCGCTGCGCATTCCGGGCTGGAGCCAGGGTGCGGTGGGCTTGCGCATCAACGGCGAAGTGGTCCAGGTCACGCCGGTGAACGGCTATGTGCGGATCGAGCGCCGCTGGCAGGCGGGCGATGTGATCGACTATTCGCTGCCGCTCGACCTGCGCCTCGAATCCGCGCCCGGCGCGCCCGAGGTGGTCTCGGTCCTGCGCGGGCCGATGGTCATGGCCGCCGACCTTGGCCCTGTCGAGATGGAGTGGAAGGACGTTGAGCCTGCAATGGTCGGCGAGAACCCGCTGGAGGCCTTCTACCCCATCGTCTCGGACCGCCCGCGCTATGTCACGCGCGGCATCGTGCGCCCGGGTGACCGCAACTTCGTGCCCTTCTACAGCCAGTACGAGCGCCGCAGCGCGATCTACTTCAAGCGCTTCAGCGAAGGGCAGTGGAAGCAGGAAGAGGCCGCCTACCTGGCCGAGCAGGCCCGCCAGAAGGACGTTGCGGCACGTTCGATCGACGTCATGCACCTGGGCGAAATGCAGCCCGAGCGCGACCACAACCTGATCTCGGAGAACTCCTGGCCCGCCGCCTACCGCGGGCGCAACGGGCGCGATGCGCGCTCGGGCGGCTTCTTCGAATTCTCGATGAAGGTGAAGCCGGGGCCGCTGCTGCTCCAGGCGACCTACTGGGGCAGCGAGCGTGGCCGCGCCTTCGACATCCTCGTTGACGGGGTGAAGGTGGCAACGCAGGTTCTGGGCGAGGACCGCCCCGGCAAGTTCTTCGATGTCGAGTACCCGCTCCCGCAGGCGCTGACCAAGGACAAGGACAGCGTGCGCGTGCGCTTCGTGCCGCACGAGCGCAACACCGCAGGGCCGGTCTTCGGGGTTCGCCTCTTCACCGCCAAGCCTGGCACCGCGACGTAACCGCAGCCCTCCCGGCTGCCACGAACAAGGCCCGCATCTTTTCCATGACCGATACCGTAGACCTGACCCTCGAGGAGGCCGATGCCCTGGCGCGCGACGTGCTGGAGGCCTGGGGCCTGGCGCCCGATCACGCCGCCGCCGTCGCCGCGACGATGGTGGCGGGCGAGCGCGACGGGTGCACCTCGCACGGCCTCTACCGTCTGCTGGTGGCGGCCGCCTCGGTGGAGAAGGGCGTGGTGACGCCCGACGCCGTGCCGGAGGTGAGCGAGCCTGCACCCGCGCTGGTGCGGGTGGACGGGAAGGGGGGCTTTGCCCAGCTCCCCTTCGCGCGCGGCGTGCCGCTGCTGGTGGAAAAGGCGCGGGCCAAGGGCGTGGCGGCCATGGCGCTCAACAACGTGGTGCACTTTGCCGCGCTCTGGCCCGAGGTCGAGGCGCTGGCGCGCGAGGGGCTGGTGGCGCTCGCCTTCACCGCCAACCACGCCTGGGTGGCGCCAGCGGGCGGCACCAGGCCGGTCTTCGGCACCAATCCCATCGCGTTCGCCTGGCCCCGGCCGGGGCGCGAGCCCTTTGTCTTCGACTTCGCCACCACGGTCATCGCGCGCGGCGACATCGAACTGCACCGCCGTGCGGGCAAGCCCGTGCCCGCCGACTGGGGCTATGATGCCGAAGGGCGCGAGACGACCGACGCCAAGGCCGTCCTCGACGGGGCCATGCGCACGTTCGGCGGGCACAAGGGGTCCGCGCTCGCGGCCATGGTCGAACTCATCGCAGGGCCGCTGATCGGCGACATGACGAGCGCGCAGTCGCTTGCCAGCGACGCCGGACGCGGCGGCTCGCCCTTGGGCGGGGAACTTCTCATCGCCATCGATCCGGCGGGCTTCCTCGGCGACCGGGTCGAGGAATACCTCGCGCACGGCGAGACCATGTTTGCGGCCATCGAAGGGCAGGGCGCGCGCCTTCCGGGCGCCCGTCGCATCGCCGCGCGCCGCGAAACCATGGAGAGGGGGCTACGCATCCCGGCCGCCTTCCACGCCGAACTTCTCGACCTCCTGCAAAAAGGCAAGACCCATGCAACGACCGGCCCTGCGCGCGCTGCTTCTGGCGGCAACGACACTGGCGATGGCGCCGCTGCCGACTGAGGCCGCCGCGCCCGCCGCGCCCGCGAGCGAGGCCGGGGCGAAAGCTACGTCTGCGGCCGACGCCGCGTTCGAGGCGCTCTACACCAGCGAATGGGAATGGCGCCGCTCCTTGTGGGGCCCGGACGAGGACAACCCGCAGGACACCCCGGCGCTGCCCGATGTCGGCCCCGAGGCGCAGGCGGAAAAGCTGGCGCGCTGGAGCAAGGTCAAGGCGAAGCTCGCCAGGATCGACACCGCCGCGCTTTCGCGTGAGAACCAGATCAACTACGCGGTCTACGCCAATCAGATCGACGCGCTGCTGACCGAGCAGCAGTACCGTGACTACGAAAAGCCCTTCAACGCCGACACCAGCTTCTGGGGCAACCTGGCGGCCCGTGTGCGCGAGCCGGTCAAGGACGAGCCGGGTGCGCGCGCGATGCTGGCGATGCTGCGCGATATTCCGCGCTATTACGACCAGCAGATTGCGAACATGCGCGCCGGCATCGCGCGCGGCTTCACCGCGCCGCGCGTCACGCTGGCCGGGCGCGACGAGGGCATTGCGCAGGTCATTGCGGCGGGCGCGAGCGAGGAGAACGTCTTCTTTGCGCCCTTCGCCGACCTTCCCGACACCATTCCCCAGGCCACGCGCACCCAGATCGAGGCCGACGCGCTGCGCGTGATCAAGGCGGACGTAATCCCCGCGCACGGCAAGCTGCTGGCTTTCCTGCGCAACGAGTACACACCCGCCGCGCGCACCTCGCTGGGTGCTGACAAGCTGCCCGACGGACGCGCCTACTACCTCTCCAAGATCCGCGAGTTCACGACTCTGGAGAAGACGCCCGAGGAGATCCACCAGCTGGGCCTCGCCGAGATGGCCCGGATCCGCGCGCGCATGGACGATGTCATGCGCGAGGTCGGTTTTACGGGCACGCTGGGCGAATTCTTCGAGCACCTGCGCACCGATCCGCAGTTCTATCCCAAAACGCCCGAAGAGCTCCTCTACCGCGCGGCCTGGATCGCCAAGAGCTTTGACGGCAAGGCCTCGCAGTATTTCGGGCGCCTGCCGCGCAGCCGCTTTGCGATCAAGCCGGTGCCCGATGACATCGCGCCTTTCTACACCGGCGGGCGCGGCGGTCCGGGGATCTATCTCGTCAACACCTACGACCTGCCCTCGCGTCCGTTCTATTCGCAGGTCGCGCTGACCCTGCACGAGAGCGCGCCGGGCCATGCCTTCCAGATGCCGCTCGCGGCCGAGAACACCGCGCTCCCCGCCTTCCGGCGCGACACGTACCTCTCGGCCTATGGCGAGGGCTGGGCGCTCTACTGCGAGGCGCTGGGCGAGGACATGGACATGTACGAGACGCCCTACGACCTGTTCGGGATGCTGAGCTATCAGGCCTGGCGCGCCTCGCGGCTGGTGGTCGATACCGGCATCCACGCCAAGGGCTGGACCCGCGAAGAGGCACAGGACTACCTGCGCAGCAACACCGCGCTTTCCAACCACGAGATCGAGACCGAGGTCGACCGCTACATCTCCTGGCCCGGGCAGGCGCTCAGCTATTACATGGGTGAACTCGCCTTCCTCGACGCGCGCGCGAAGGCGAAGGCGGCGCTGGGCGAGAAGTTCAACATCCGCGCCTTCCACGATGCCGTGCTCGAGATCGGGTCGGTGCCGCTTCCGCTCATCGACGCGCGCGTCGACCAGCTCATCGCCGAGGGCGGTGTGGGCCCCTATCCCGACGAGGAATGACACCATGATACGTACCGCTCTTGTGGGCGCGCTCCTGTCGAGCGCGCTGGCGCTGCCCGCTTGTGCGCAGCAGGCGCCCGTCTCCGCGCCCGCCAACACCACCACCGCAACCGCGCCCGCGCCGCGCGAGCTGCATGTGCCGGGCAACCCGATCCTGGCGGACGGGGACTACTATTCGACCGACCCGGCCCCGTTCGTGGCTAAGGATGCGCTGTGGATCCTCGCCGGGCGCGACATGGCCGAGCCCGAGGTCAACGACTTCATCATGCCCGAATGGCAGTTGCTCACCACGAAGGACCCGGCCTCGGGCGACTGGACGCATTACCCGGCCGTCGCGCGCCCGCATGTGGTGTTCGACTGGGCCGAGGAAGGGCGCGCCTACGCCGGGCAGATCGTGCCGGGGCCGGATGGGCGCTACTACTTCTATGCCCCGGTGCTGGAGAAGGATTCCGACGCCAAGGACCGCTTCGCGATCGGCGTGGCCGTGGCCGACAGCCCGACCGGTCCCTGGCGCGACGCGCACCCCGAAGGGCCGATCATCTCGCAGCGAGTGCCGGTGGCCAAGGACATCCAGAACATCGACCCCACCGTCCTCATCGACGAGGATGGCAAGGTCTACCTCTACTGGGGCACGTTCGGGCAGGTGCGCGCGATCGAGCTCGAACCCGACATGGTCCACACCAAGGGGCGCGAGCGCGAGATCACGGGGCTTACCGGCTTCTTCGAAGCGCCCTGGATCCTGAAGCGCAAGGGCACCTACTACATGCTCTATGCGGGCAACAAGGCGGGGCCCGATTCCGACTGCACGCCGGCGGTCTACCACGCCTGCATCGGCTATGGCTCGGCGCCTTCGCCCTTCGGGCCCTGGACCTATCGCGGCGTGGTGCTGAAGCCTGTTTCCTCCACCACCTCGCACCCGGGCGCGGCCGAGTTCAAGGGGCAGTGGTACCTCGCCTACCACACCGCCGATGCGCAAGGGGGCGGGCACTTCCGCCGCTCGGTCGCGCTCGACAAGCTGGAGTGGGACGACAGCGTCCGTCCCGCGCGCATCCGCGAGGTGGTGCCCACGCGCCGGGAAGGCCCTGCGCCTGAGCCCACCCGCAACATGGCCGCCGCCGCCATGCCCGGTGCCTCTAATACGCCCGTGCCGGTCCAGTACTGGATCGCTGCGCTCAACGACGGGGTGACCAGGGCCAACCCGCTACCGCCCGAGATGTGGGGCAGCTGGCGTCCGGACAATCCGCCCAGCCAGTGGATATCCTATGCCTGGGACGCGCCGGTCACGCTCAATGGCGCTCGCCTGTGGTTCTGGAACGACCAGCCTGCCGGTGCGTCGATCGGGGTGGCGCCGCCTGCGGCCTGGCATCTTGAGTACTGGGACGCGGCGGCCAGGGGCTGGGCGCCGGTCAAGGCCGAGGGACCCTACGGCACGCAGCCGGGCCGCTTCCAGGAGGTCGCCTTCGCGCCCGTCACCACACGGTGCCTGCGCGCGGTGCTGGAGGCCTCGGGCAAAGGCGGCGAGCACGCAGGCCTTGCCGTGCAGGAGTTCGAAGCGCTCGCGCCCAAGGCCGCGCTGCCCCGTCCCCGCGCAGAGGATGCCCCGGCACCACAGCCCTGCGGCTGACGCTATTTGCCGGACAAAATTTTGCCTGAAGGTGGCATGAAGATGGCGGGGCTGGGCAACCAGGTCCGCCATTTTTGTTGAAAATCAAAGATTTTCTGCGGTTGTGAGATAGGCCGGAGCGTGTTTCCCAACCATGACAAATCCCTTGACTCATACCAAATATTATAGTTCGTATACGATATATAGGGGTAACAAGAACACTACGGTGAAGGGGAATCAAAATGAGGTTCAGGGGATTTTTGCACGTGACCAGCGCGATGACGCTGGTTGCCATGGCGTCGGCACCCATGGTGGCCCATGCGGCTGCTCCCGCGGAGACCGAGGACGCATCCAGCCTGGAAGGCGATGATCCGATCATCGTCAACGGCGTGCGCGGGGCGGTCGAAGAGGCCACCGAGAAGAAGCGCAACTCCAAGCAGATCGTCGACTCGGTCGTCGCCGAGGACGTGGGCAAGCTGCCCGACAACAACGTCGTCGAAGCGCTTGCCCGCGTGACCGGCGTCCAGATCGACCGCGCGCGGGGCCAGGGGCAGAGCGTCACCATTCGCGGTCTTTCCGAGATCCAGACCACGGTCAACGGCAACCAGACGAACCTGGGTGACGGGCGTTCGCTCAACCTCGCCGACATCCCGGCCGAGCTCCTCAAGCAGGTTGACGTCTACAAGACCCGCAGCGCCGACCAGGTCGAAGGCGGCATCGCGGGTACCGTCAACGTCGAGCTGCGCCGTCCCTTCGATCTGGAGGATGGCTGGACCATCGCGGGCAGCGTGCGCGGGTCCTACGACGACATTTCCGAGAAGGTCAGCCCCTATGGCTCGCTGCTGCTGGCCAACCGCTTCGACACCGGCATCGGCGAGATCGGCTTCCTCGTGAACGCCTCGTGGACGCGCACGATCTACCGCGAGAACTACATCGAGAGCGAATCGCCCTTCGAGCGTGAACTGGACGATGGCTCCATCGGGATCATCCCCTACCGCGCCTACTATGGGCTGGAGAACGGCAACACCAAGCGCCCCTCGATCAATGGCGTGCTGCAGTGGAAGCCCACCGACAACCTCGAGTTCGTCCTCGAGGGCGGCTACATCGGCTCGCGCGAGAAGCGCGCGCTCGAACGCCTCTATGTGCAGGACATGCAGGTTCAGGACCTGAGCAACGTGGTGATGATGGACGACGGGCGCACGATCGCCTCGGCCACGGTGAGCAACGCGAACGGCCTGCCTGCGGGTATCGACACGCAGTACAACTCGTTCCACTCCAACCTCTACACCACCAACTTCGAGGCCAACTGGCACTCGGACCGCGTGACGCTGCACGGCAGCGTCCAGTACAACTGGTCGAACGAGGGCAACTACTTCGTCGAGACGATCCTGCGGCCCGAGAACCTGACCTCGGCCGACGTCAACTTCAATTCGGACATCTATGGTCGCGGCGCGCCCTCGATTTCCTTCAACGACGTGGATCTGACCGATCCCTCGCAGTACGTCGTCGACCGCTTCCAGGACAACCGCGGCGGTTCGAACAACAAGGAATTCGCCGCCCAGGCCGACATGACGATCGAGCTGGGTGACAACGGCTTCCTGCGCACGCTGCAGGTCGGTGGCCGTTACAACCAGCGCAAGGTCGATCGCTACTACGGCTACCGCGACGGTTTCCCGCGCGTCGATGGCACCTTCGCGCCCTTCGAGACGTTCCCGGGCTTCGGCGATGCCTCGATGGTCGGGCCCGACATCGGCGGATCGAGCATGGAATGGCTGCGCATTCCGGGCGCCATCACGCGCGCGAATGTCGCCGAGATCCGCCAGTACATCCAGGAGTACGATCCGGGCAACGCGCAGCGTTTCTCCAGCCTCTACCCGCCGAGCGACCAGGGCCAGACCTTCGAATCGAACGAGAAGAACTTCGCGGCCTACGCGCAGGTCAACTACGGGTTCGAGCTGGCCGGCATTCCCATCGACGGCCTTGCGGGCGCGCGCTTCACCAACACCTGGGGCTCGTCCACCAGCTACAACTACCGTCCGGGCAACGAGGACAACGGCTGGCTCGACATCGTCCAGGTCTCGCCGGGCAAGGGCAACTACTCTGCGATCCTGCCGACCGCGACCGCGATCCTGCACTTCGATCCCAAGGTCCAGCTGCGCCTGTCGTACAGCACCAACGTGTTCCGTCCCAGCTTCTACGATTCGCGTCCCTTCTACTTCGCCGAGACGCGCTCGACGCCGCCGATCGTCTTTGCGGGCAACCCCTCGCTCAAGCAGCAGCGTGAGCATTCGTTCGATGCGAGCGCGGAATACTACTTCGGGCGTGGCGGGCAGATCTCGCTGGCGGGTTACTACAAGAAGGCCTCGAACTTCCTGTACTATGACCGCAACGACGCGGATGCCGAGGAGATGCTCAGCTACGGCATCGACCTTGCCGACTACGACTCCGATTTCGGCTACGTCGAGATGCAGCGCAACGCGGGCGATGGCACGTTCATCGGCCTGGAAGGCACGGTGCAGACCTTCTTCGACTTTGCGCCGGGCATCCTCAAGAACTTCGGTGTGAGCCTCAATGCCAGCCATATCTTCAAGGCGCGCATCGAGTATCCCTACCCCGAGGATTTCCCCGGTGCCTTCGATTCGCCCAACACCTCGAAGTGGACCGCGAACGCCGCGCTGTTCTACGATACCCCGCAGTTCAGCGCGCGCGTGGCCTACAACTACCGCTCGTCCTACCGCATGGGTATCTGGAACCAGAATCCGGAATATTCGCCCTATCAGGACGCGACCGAGCGTCTGGACGCGGCGATCAACTACACGCCGGTGAAGTTCATGACCCTCTCGGTCGAGGCGTCGAACATCCTGGGCAACGACGTGTACCGCTACCACGGCAACCAGGCGCTGCTGCCGCTGGGCGTGCGCACACTGGCCCGCACCATCCAGTCCAGCGTGCGCTTCCGCTTCTGATCACACGCATCGCGTGACCGAATGACGAACGGAGCCGTACCCTGCCACGAGGTACGGCTCCGTTTTCGTTTGAGGCGCAACCCATCAACAGGAGGATCCCATGCGCTACTCCTTTCGCGCGGCAGCGCTGGCAGGGCTTGCCGGTCTGGCCGCGCTCCCCGCGCAAGCCCAGGATTTTACCGTGAAGGTCTCCGGGCGGACGATGCCCTGGAGCCCGGCAATCAACAAGGACATGGATTTCGGCATCCGCGACGGTACGCGCCCGGCGATGCTCTTTGGCGCAAGCCTCATCGCAGGCAGCACCATCACCTTTCGCGCGCACGGCGAGACCACGACCCTGCCGGGCGGCGCGCGGTTCGGGCCCGAAGGGCAGATCGACTACGTGACGGAAAAACGCCCGGGCGGCTCGGGGCGGCTGTTTCCCAGTTACTACCTCGACAAGGCGGACTACCCTGCGCACCTCAACGCGCTGATCGGTGCCTTCGTCAGCGCGGATGGCAAGGTCATCGGCGCGCCGTTCCTGATCGGCCGGGAGACGGCGCGGCAGGTCCCCGAGGGGGCACAAGCCATCACCTTCGGGATCAACGACGATGTGTTCCATGAAAACGAAGGCGAACTCCTCGTCGAGGTCCATGTGCCCGAAGCCCGTGTCATCCTTGAACAGGAGCAGGCGCAATGAAGGCGGGGCTGACGTTTCTCGCCGCGCTGGCGGCGGTGAGTTCGGGGCCGGGCCTGGCCCGTGACGTGACGGTCGAGGTGGACGCGCGCGCGCAGCCCTGGGACGAGGATGCCTTTGAAGGCATGTCCTTTGGCAAGGGCGACGGCGAGGCCCCGGTGCAGATCATGGGCTTCGAGGATCTGGCCGGGGCGAATGTCGCGATCTTTCCGGTGTCCGGCGGCGTGACCCTGGTCGAGGGGGCCGAGGTCGGGCCGGAAGGCATCGTGGGCGATGCGGCCGATGACCTGCGCGTCAAGAAGCGGGTCTATCCCAGCCTCTACACGCCCAAGATCCTCTATCCGGTCTATCGCCATGCCCTCATGGCGGTCTTTACCGATGAAGACGGGCGCCCGGTGGGCAGGCCCTTCCCGGTCGGGACGGGCGTGCGGGTGGGCGTGCCGGACGAGGCGCGCGGGCTTAGCCTGGGCTTCAACGACATTACCTTCAAGGACAATGCCGGGACACTCCAGGTCGTCGTCCAGATCCCCGACTGATCACGCAGCGTGCCACCGCTCGGGCGCACGATGTCGCCCGCGCGGTGAGCCGTGCGGTGTGCGCGGCCTGATCGTCGCCTGGTCCAAATGTGCTCTTGCTAGACCTTTTATGATATCGTATACGATATCTCGATATTCGCATTTCACCTCCTGAGGAACAGTTTTCATGTCAATTGATTGGAAGGGCGTTTTCCCGGCCGTTACCACGCAGGTGCGCGAGGATCTGTCGATCGACGTCGCCGATACGCAGCGCGTCGTGGACGATCTTATTCGTGACGGCGTGACGGGTGTCATCGCCCTTGGCACGGTGGGCGAGAACAACTCGCTGGAATTCGACGAGAAGGTCGAAGTCCTGACCGGCATCGTCGAGGCCGTGGCCGGGCGCGTTCCGGTCATCACCGGCGTTTCGGAATACGACGTGCGCCGCGCCTCGCGCTGGGCCCAGCAGGCCGAAAAGATCGGCGCGGACGGCCTCATGTTGCTGCCGCCCATGGTCTACGTGCCCCAGCCGCACGAGCTGGTCGCCCACTTCAAGGGCGTCGCCGACAGCACCGGCCTGCCGATCATGCTCTACAACAACCCGCCCGCCTACCGCACACAGATCACCGCCGAGGTGCTCGAGGCGCTGGTCGATGTGAAGAACATCGTCGCGGTCAAGGAATCGGCCCCCGACAGCCGCCGCTTCACCGACGTGAAGAACGCGTGCGGCGATCGCTTCGTGCTCTTCGCCGGGCTCGACGACGTGGCGCTCGAAGGTCTGTACCTGGGCGCGCAGGGCTGGGTCTCGGGCCTCACCAACGCCTTCCCGCGCGAATCGGTGGAACTGGTCAACGCCTTCCAGCGCGGCGACCACGCCAAGGCGCTGGAGATCTACCGCTGGTTCATGCCGCTCCTGCACCTCGATGCCGAACATGACCTCGTCCAGTCGATCAAGCTGGCCGAGCAGGTCATGGGCCGTGGGTCCGAGCGTGTCCTGCCTCCGCGCCAGCCGCTGGTCGGCGCACGCCGCGCCGAGGTGATCGCGATGGTCGAGAAGGCAGCCGCGACGCGGCCCGTGCTCGCCGATCCCGTCGTCGCCTGATACAGGAACCTCGATGCGACACACCTTCTTCTGCATCGATGGTCACACAGCCGGGAACCCCGTCCGCCTTGTCGCGGGCGGGGCTCCGCTGTTGAAAGGGGCCACGATGTCCGAGCGCCGCCAGGACTTCCTGGAGCGCTTCGACTGGATCCGCACCGGGCTGTGCTTCGAGCCGCGCGGCCACGACATGATGTCGGGCGGGTTCCTCTATCCCCCGACCGATCCCGCCAACGACATCGGCATTCTCTTCATCGAGACCTCGGGCTGCCTGCCGATGTGCGGGCACGGGACCATCGGCATCATCACCTTCGGGCTTGAGCATGGCCTGATCCAGCCCGCGACACCGGGCAGCCTGCGCGTGGAGGTCCCCGCCGGGCTCATCGAGATCGCCTACACCGTCGAAGGCGCGAAGGTGACCTCGGTGCGCATCACCAATGTGCCTTCCTATGTCGCCGCGCGCGGGATCGAGATCGACGTGGAGGGGCTCGGCCCGCTCACCGTCGATGTCTCCTACGGGGGCAACTACTATGCCATCGTCGAGCCGCAGGGCGCCTACACGGGCCTCGAGGCGATGAGCGCGAGCGAGATCCTCACCCTCTCGCCGCGCGTGCGCGAGGCGGTGCGCGCCGCGTTCGAGCCGGTCCATCCGCTCGACCCCACCATCCGCGGCGTCAGCCATGTCCTGTGGGCCGACGTTCCGCAAGGCGAGGGCGCGGACGGGCGCAACGCGGTGTTCTACGGCGACAAGGCCATCGACCGCAGCCCGTGCGGGACGGGCACGTCCTCGCGCCTGGCCCACCTGGCCGGGCAGGGCAAGCTCAAGGTCGGGGACCGCTTCGTCCATGAAAGCTACATCGGCAGCCAGTTCATCGGACGCGTCGAGAAGGAGGTCACGCTGGGCGACACGCCCGCCATCGTGCCCTCGATCGAAGGCTCGGCCATAGCCACCGGGTTCAACACCATCTGGATCGACCGCGAGGACAGGTTCTGGGACGGTTTCCAGGTCACCTGATCCAAGTACGGCGGGGGCGGGGGGATAACCTCGCCCCCGCTTCGCATTTGTAGAGCGGGCCCTGCTGGCGGGCCCCACGCACCACGAAAACAACAGGGTTGCCCATCATGTCCGCTGCGTCCCGTTCCCCGCTCCTTGGCCTTGCGCTGGCGCTCTCGGTTGCCGTTCCCGCGCTCGCGACGGGGCTTCTCGCCTCTCCGGCCCACGCCGAGCCCACCCGCGCCGAAATCGCACGTTCGGTACACCTGCGCGAGGATTGGCAGTACCTGACGCGCGGCATTGCCTGGCCCGCCAGCTGGACGCCGGACAGCACGGCCTTCTCCTACCGCCGCACGGTGGAAGGCGGCTTTGCCTTCGAGACGGTGGCGCTGGACGGCCTGACCCGCGCGCCCTCCTTTGACCATGCCCGGCTCGCCGAAGGTCTGGGCCACCTGCTCGGCCACGAGATCGCGCCGCTGCGCCTGCCGTTCGAGGAGTTCAGCTTCACCGACGCCGCGCGCCAGACGATCCGCTTCCATATCGATTACACGCCCTACGAATGCGATCTGGCCGACTACACCTGCCGCAAGCTGTCCTCTCCTGGACGCCCGCGCGGCTTTGGCGTGGTGCGCGATCTCTCGGTGCCCGCCGACAACACCCCGCGTGTCTCACCCGATGGCGCGCTGGAGGCGCTGGTAGAGGACAGCAACCTCCTTGTGCGCAGCGCGCAAGGGGGCGAAGTGCGCCTGCGCACGGCGACAGGGACCGAGGGCAACTTCTACGATCCCGAGACCATCGCCTGGTCGCCCGACAGCCGCCACCTGATGATCTACCGCGTGCGCCCGGGCTTCGCGCGCCATGTGCTGCGCGTCGAGGCGGCGCCTGCGGGACAGCTGCAGCCGGGCCTGCAGACCCAGCTTTACCCCAAGCCCGGCGATGCCATCGACCAGGAGCAGCCCGTCCTCGTCGATGTGGCGACCGGCGTGGTGACCGAGATCGACCCCGCGCTCTTTCCCAACCCCTACGAACTCTCCGCCCCGCGCTGGCGGCGCGATGGTGAGAGCGCCGAGTTCGACTACATGCAGCGCGGTTTCCAAGAGGCCAAGGTGATCGCCGTCGACGCCGCCACGGGCCGCGCGCACGCCGCCGTGACGGAGACAGCGGACACCTTCGTCTTTGGCGAAAAGCGCTTCGTCCACGACGTAGATGGCCTGGGCAAGGAACTGCTCTGGACCTCCGAGCGCGATGGCAACCGCCACATCTACCTTGTCGATGGAAAGAGCGGGAAGGTGGCCCGTCAGATCACCAGGGGCGACTGGGTCGTGCGCGAGGTCGTGCGGGTGGACGATGCGGCGCGCCGGATCTGGTTTGCCGCAAGCGGCATGACCCCGGGCGAGGACCCTTACTTCGTGCACTATTACCGGGTTGATTTCGACGGGCGCAACCTTGTCGCCCTGACGCCCGAGAGGGCCAACCACCAGGCCCGCTTCGCGCCCGACATGCGCCATTTCGTCGACACCTATTCGCGCGTCGATGCGCCCGAAGTCACCGTGCTGCGCCGCGCCGAGGATGGCGCGAACGTGGCCGAGATCGCGCGAGGGGACATCACGCGGCTCACCGAAGCAGGCTTCCGGCCCCCGGAAGTCTTCACCGCCAAGGGGCGCGATGGCACGAGTGACATCTGGGGCCTTGTCGTGCGCCCGCGCGACTACGATCCGGCCAAATCGTACCCGGTCATCGAGAACATCTACGCCGGGCCCCACGACAGCTTCGTGCCCAAGAGTTTCTGGCCCTTTGGCTACCATTCGGGCGGCGACAAGGTGATCGGGATGCAGGCGCTGGCGGACCTGGGCTTCATCGTCGTCCAGATCGACGGCATGGGGACGGCCAACCGCTCCAAGGCGTTCCACGACGTGGCCTGGAAGAACCTGGCCGATTCCGGCTTTCCCGACCGCATCGCCTGGCACCGTGCGCTCGCCGCACACGATCCCTCCTACGACATTTCGCGCGTGGGGATCTACGGCGCGTCGGCGGGCGGGCAGAGCACGCTCAACGCGCTCCTTTTCCATGGCGACTTCTACAAGGCGGGCTTTGCGCTGGCGGGCTGCTACGACAACCGCATGGACAAGATCAGCTGGAACGAGCAGTGGCTCGGCTGGCCGGTCGATGCGTCCTACCTTGCGGCCTCGGGCGTGGAGCACGCCGACAAGCTTCGGGGCCGCCTCTTCATGGTGGTGGGCGAGCAGGACAGCAACGTCGATCCGGCCTCGACGATGCAGGTGGTCGATGCGCTCATCACGGCGGACAAGGATTTCGACCTGCTGGTCGTGCCGGGCGGCGAACATTCGACCGGCCGTTCGAGCGGCCCGATCGACTATGTGACGCGCCGCCAGTTCGATTTCTTCGTGGACGCGCTGCAGACCCACGGCGCCGAGGCCGCCGCGCTCTGATGGGCCACGAGGGGGCGGGCGGCCCGCCCCCTCGTGGCGCTTACGCGGTGACGCGCAGCATCACTACGCCGTGCGCGGGGACTTCGTAGCTTCCCGCAAGGCCCGACGTGACCGCGCCCGACCACAGATCCTCGACCTTCGACACGCTCGCCAGGCCCGCATCGCCCGCGCTCATCGTCGCGGTGATCGGCGCCTCGGCGCGGTTGAAGAGGGCCAGCGCCACCGACCCGTCGGCGAGCGGCTTGGCCCAGACTTCGGTCGTACCCTCGGTGCGCACGGCCTGGCCCTGGATGCCGCGCGTGTCCTGATCGACCGCAATGACGCGGCGGTTGGCGAGGATCGCCAGCATGTCTGCGCTCGTCTCGCGCAGGTCATGGCCCATCATCAGCGGGGCGGCCGACATGGCCCAGAGCGACATGTGCGTGCGGTATTCGTCCGCGCTCATCCCGCCGTTGCCGATTTCCAGCATGTCGGGGTCGTTCCAGCCGTGGGGGCCGGCGTGCTCGGGCTTGCCGTTGTGATCGAAGCCGATTTCGGCCATCGTCTTGTAGTCGTCGGTGATGTCGCCGGTCGTGCGCCACAGTTCGCCACCGACATCGCGGCCCCAGCTGCCGACCTCGAAGCGGCCGTACTCGCACAGCGAGAAGAGGATGTCGCGGCCCGTCTCGCGCAGCGCCTTGCCCATCTCGTAGTAGCTGCGCACCACGGTGTCGCGGTCGTTGTAGAACCACTCGCCCGAGCACAGGTCGTACTTGAGGTAATCGAAGCCCCAGTCGGCAAAGGTCTGCGCGTCCTGCTTCACGTGGCCGTAGCTGCCCTCGTAACCCGCGCAGGTCTTGGGCCCTTGCGAGGAGTAGATGCCGATCTTGAGGCCGCGCGCGTGGACGTAGTCGGTCAGCGCCTTCATGTCGGGGAACTTGGCGTTGGGCTGCAGCGCGCCACTGGCATCGCGCGTGCCCTGCCAGCCATCGTCGATGTTGATGTAGGTGTAGCCAGCGTCGCGCAGGCCGGTCGCGACCATGGCGTCGGCCATCGCGCGCACCGTGGCATCGTCGATGTGCTCGTCGAACTTGTTCCAGCTCGACCAGCCCATCGGCGGGGTGGGGGCCAGCGTGCCGGGGATCGGCGCGCCCATCTCGGGCAGTTCGGTGAACGCGAAGGCGCGCGCCTTCGCGTCCTTCGCGGTGCCCTTGTGGCCGGTCTCGTCGATCTCGCTGAACCAGATCTGGCCGGTCAGCTGGACCTTTCCGTCCGCCATGGCGACGTGCCAGGTGCGGGTTGGGTGGTCCCAGTCGTTGATGTTGGTGGCCTCGAAGGTGAGCGTGCCATCTTCGAGGCGCGCGTTTTGCATCGTGACCGGGCCATACCACTGGGTGGTGACTTCGCCCTCGATGGCATCGCCCTTGGAGCGCACCTCCATCATGGTGACGCCGGGGCGGTCGGGGGCCTCGTCGAACAGCCAGACGCCGTCAAACGGGGTCTTGGCCTGCGCGGCGGGCGCAAAGGGAAGGGCCACGGCGGCAAGCGCGGCGGCAATCACGGCGGAACGTGACACGGGAGGTCTCCTCAGGGTTCGTGGATGGCGGGGGCAGGACGCGCCGATGCGTCCTGCCCGGTATGCAGGGTCAGGCGCGCTGGGCGGCCAGATCGCGCCCGGCGCTGCTGCGCGGGCGGCTGTAGAGGCAGTAGAAGATCAGCCCGGCAACGTTCCAGATCGCAAAGCGGATGAGCGTGTCGGTGGGCAGGCTGAAGAGCAGGTAGGCGCAGCCCGCAATGGCGAGCGTGCCGACAAGGTAGGGCTGCGGGCAGCGGAACAGGCGCGGCAGCGCGGGCTCGCGGCGGCGCATGATCATGAGGCACGCGCCGACCGCGATGAAGGCGATGAGCGTGCCCGCGTTCGCCATCTCGGCGATCTTGTCGAGCGGGAAGATCCCCGCAACCAGCGCGATGGACACACCGGTCATCAGCGTGATGCGCGTGGGCGCACCGGTCTTCGGGTTGATCCGGGCAAGCGCGCGCGGCAGCAGCCCGTCGCGCGCCATGACGAAGAACACGCGGCTCTGCCCGTACATCATCACCAGGATGACGGAGGGCAGCGCAATGATCGCGGCGAGCGCGATGACGTGCGCGGCAAAGGGCTGGTCGAGCGCGCGCAGCACCAGCGCGAGCGGCTCGGCGCTGTGGCCCAGTTCCTGGAACGGGAGCGCGCCCACGGCGGCAAAGGCCACCGCCATGTAGATCACCGTGCACACCAGCATCGAGCCGATGATGCCGATGGTAAGGTCGCGGCCCGGGTTCTTGGCTTCCTCGGCCGAGGTGGCCACCGCATCGAAGCCGTAGAAGGCAAAGAAGACGATGGCCGCGGCCGCCATGACCCCGCGCTTGGCACCGCCGATCTCGCTGCTGCCAAAGCCATAGGGCATGAAGGGCTGGAGATTGTCGGCCTGGAAGGCGGGAAGGGCGATCGCGACGAAGACGCTGAGCGCGGCAAGCTTGATGATGACGAGTATGATGTTGAGCGTCGCGCTCTCGCGCGTGCCCCCGATCAGCATGCCCATGATGGCAAGCGCAACCAGGACGGCGGGCAGGTTGATGAGGCCGCCGGTGAACGGGCCTGTCAGCAGCATCTCGGCCAGCGGCACGCCCGCCGACTGGATCCAGCCGACCAGATAGCCCGACCAGCCCACCGCCACGGTCGAGCAGGCGAGCGAGTATTCCAGGATCAGGCTCCAGCCCACGATCCAGGCGACGGTCTCGCCCATGGCCGCGTAGCTGAAGGTATAGGCGCTGCCCGCCGCCGGGATCAGCGTGGCCATCTCGGCATAGGCGAGCGCCGCGCAGGCGCAGACCGCGCCCGCAATGGCGAAGGCCAGGATCACTGCGGGACCTGCACGCTCGGCGCCCACGCCTGTCAGCGTGTAGATACCCGTGCCGACGATGGCGCCGACCCCCAGGGCCACGAGGTGCGGCCAGCTCAGGGTCTTGGCAAGGCTATGCCCGGTTTCGCGGTGAGCGAGAGATTCGAGTGTCTTTCTCGGTCCGAGCATGCAGTCCCCTTGCTGTGCAGTGCGTCAGCCGGTCAGGCTGACGGCGAAATGGGCCCGAAGGTCTTCGAGCGTGTTGGCGATGTGATGGGTCAGCTGGGCGCGCACGGCGTCCTCGTCGCGCGCGAGCCAGGCGTCGAGCAGCCCCTTGTGCTCGGTGTGCGCGCGGTTGCCGCGTCCGGCGGGCTCCAGGTGGGCAATGACGTAGCGCTCGGCGAGCACTTCGAGGCGCTCGACCAGTTGGGTGGTGAGCAGGCGCTGCCCCGGGCGCACCAGCGTCACGTGGAATTCGCGGTTGCGCACGCCCACTTCGCTGAGCGCGGAATTGGCGGCCGTGTCGAGCCGTTCGAACGCGGCGATGGCGGCCTGCTGGTCTTCCTCGGTGGCCATGCGCGCGCCGCGTGCGGCGGCGACGGGCTCGAAGGCGAGGCGCAGCTCGTAGATTTCCTCGGCCTGGTCGCTCGTCATCGGCTGGACGAACCAGCCGCGGTTGGGCTGGCTGGTGAGGAGCCCCTCATGCTCGAGGCGGGCGAGCGCTTCGCGCAGCGGGATCTTGCTGACCCCCAGCTCCTTGGCGAGCGCGTCCTGCCGGACCGGCTCCATGACCGAAAGCTTGCCTTCGATGATCCGCTCGCGGATGACTTCGAAAATCCGCTCTGCCAGTGTCCGAACTACAATTGTCACGACTCAAATCTCCAGGAATGCATCACGCCCGCAGGGCGCATGCGACAACCGTATAACGTAGACGGTTGTTCCGGTTCCCGCAAATGAACCTTTGGGCAGGGCTCCACCCTGGCCAGGCCGAGTGTCGGGAAGGGACAATTTGCGGGTCATTGAGTCTTGCTGCCTCGTCGAATTAGATATACCGTATACGAAATAAGTTTGTGGTCAACGGAGTTTTTGATGGGGCACGTGGGGATCATCGGAGGCGGTGTTGTGGGCTTGTCCGCAGGGCTGGCGCTGCTCAAGGCGGGCCACCGCGTCACCCTCCTCGACAACGATCCCGGCGCCGCCGCCCCGTCCTGGGGCAACGCCGGGCACATCGCGGTCGAGCAGGTCGCTCCGCTGGCCTCGATGGAGCAGGTGCGCAGCGTACCGGGGCGTCTGTTCGCCGCAGGCGGCCCGCTCGCGCTGCCCCCGCGTGAGATCGCGACCTGGCTTCCCTTCACCACACGCCTTCTGGGCGCGTCGGGTGCGAAGCGCTTTGCGGCGGGGCGCACGGCGCTCTCCCGGCTGCTGGCCGAGGCGCTTCCCGCCTGGCGCGCGCAAGTGGAGGAGATCGGCGCACCGGACCTGCTGCGCGAAGGTGGGCACCTGGTGACCTGGCTGGATGAACGCGCCGCGCGGGAAGGCACGCGCGATCTTGCGGCGGCGGACACGGGCACCGCCAGTGCCGCACCCGCCTCGGCAGCGGATCTGGCGCGTCTTTCGGCGCTCGGTGCCGCGCACCCTGCAGGCGCCATGCGCTTTACCGGCACCGCGCAGATCGCCGATCTGGATGAACTGCGCGGGGCGCTTCACGCCGCCTTTGCCGCGCGCGGCGGCACGCGGATCGAGGGGGAGGGGCGCCTGGTGCGCGAGGGCCGACGCATCTCCATCGCGGGCGTCGAGTGTGACCAGGTGGTGGTCTGCGCGGGCGTACGCTCGGTCGCGCTGCTGGCGCCTGTCGGCCACAAGGTGCCGATCATCGCTGAGCGGGGCTATCACGTGCGCGCCGACGCGCAGCACTGGCCCGAGGACCTGCCGCCCGTCGTCTACGAGGAGCGCGCGATGATCGTCACGCGCTACCGCACGTGCGTGCAGGCGGCGAGCTTCGTCGAGTTCGCGCGCGCCGATGCCCCCGCCGACCCGCGCAAGTGGGCGCGGCTGGAACGCCACATCGCCGAGCTTGGCCTGCCAATCACCGGGCCGTTCCAGCGCTGGATGGGCGCGCGCCCGACCCTGCCCGACTATCTGCCCGCGATTGGCCGTTCGGACCGCGCGGATAACCTCTACTACGCCTTCGGGCACCAGCACCTGGGGCTGACGCTGGCCGCTGTCACCGGACGGCTCGTGACCGAGATGCTCGATGGTCGCCGCACCAGCCTGCCGCTCGCGCCCTTCGCCCTTTCCCGTTTCGCCTGACCTCTTGCCCACACGTGAAGCGGCGCTCGGCCCGCTCGCGTGGCAGACCTGGATGATGCCCGGATGACTTCCCCCCGTGTCCGTTTCGCCGCTTCTACCGGCTCGCCTACGGCCTCGCGCCGCGCGCTTCTGAAAGGCGGTGTCGGCGCGCTGGCGCTGCCCGCGCTCGCCCCGGCCATCGCCCGCGCGGCCGAGCCGGGCGTGCGCCGCGTCAGCCGCGCATTGGCAGAGGAGGGGGCGGCCTTCGTGACCGGATGCGAGGGTGGCTGCGTCACCAGTCTGCTCGCCGCAGGCCAAGAGGCGCTTGGCGACTTCATTCGCGCCGGCGGACGTCTGGGCGAGGTGCGCGGACGCTTCCGCCTCGGCGGGGGCGAATGGCGCACCTTCGCCACCACGGCGCTGGCGGGCGACGTCGCAGAGGCGACCGCGAACACGCTCGCCACCCGCTATGCGCTGGGCGCGGGCCTGGTCCTTGTCGTACGCTTCGCGCTGGAGGGGGGCGATCTTGCCCTCACGCTCGATCTGGCGAACACGGGCGGCGAGGCGCTCGAACTGGGCGATCTGGCTCTGGGCCTGCCGATCAACGAGCTGCAGGCAAGCGACGGCAAGGACCCGCAGGGGCTCTTGAAGCACAGCTTCATTTCGGGCGCGGGCTCGCACGTGTTCTGGCAGCGCAAGGACAGTGCGACGCCCTGGCTGGCGATGTTCCCGCAGGAGGGCAGCGCGCTCGAATACTGGGAGGGCTTTCGCCGCGAGGGCCCCTGCTACCAGGTCTATTTCCACGCCGCGCGCGCGGTGGACGAGGTGCGCAAGGCCCATTCGCGCTGGCGCCTTCCCGCGACGTCGTTGCACCTTGCCGCAGGCGCGCGCGCGCAGCGCGGTGTGACCTTTGCGCTGGTCGAAGGCTATGCCCAGATGCGCGCCGCGATTGCGGAGCGCGGCCTTGTCGATGTCGAGCTGAGCCCGGGCATGACCGTGCCCACCGATCTTGCGGTCACGCTCTCGCTGGGCTCGCGCATTCCCATCGCCCGGATCGAGGCCGAGCATCCCGGCGACACGCGCATCACCGCGCTGGGGACGCGGGCGGGGCGCCAGCTCTACCGCGTGGAACTTGCACGGCTGGGCGAGAACCACCTGACGCTGGTGCAGGAAAACGGCGCGCGCACGACTCTCGAATTCTTCGCGACCGAACCGGTCGAGACGATGATCGCCAAGCGCGGGGCCTTCATCGCCGCCCACCGCCACACCGATCCCGCCATGTGGTACAACGGGCTTCTCGCCGAATGGAACATGCAGAGCGAGGTGTTGCTGGGCCCCGACAACTACGACCGCATCGGGGGCTGGCGCATCTACGAGGTGACCTGCGATGATCCGGGCCTGTCCAAGCCCGCGTTCCTCGGCGCCAAGCTTGCCGAATACCCGGTCCAGGCCGAGATCGATGCGCTCGACGAGTATATCGCGCACTTCGTCTGGGGCGGTCTCCAGCAGACGACCGAGGAGCCCTGGCCTTACGGCATCTACGGCATCCTCGACTGGAAGCGGAACCGCGAGAGCGAGGACCCCGGCCCCAAGGGGCGCGAGCACCTGTGGCGCACCTACGATTACCCGCACATCGTCGTCATGTACTTCGGGATGTACCGCGCCGCGCGGCTCCATCCGGGCGTCTCGACACGACTTTCGGCCGACGCATACCTTGAACGCGCCTTTGGCACCGCGCGCGCGATGTTCACCGTGCCCGACACGCTGGTCGGCTGGGACGCGAACAATATCGGCTACTACAACGAGATCGTCCTGCCCGAGCTCATCGACGCGCTCGAGGCCGAAGGCAAGGATGTCTGGGCGGGCGAACTGCGCGGCTTCTGGGAGCGCAAGGTGCGCCACTTCGTGGAGGAGGTGGAGGACCTCTTCGTCTCGGAATACGCCTTCGATTCCACCGGCTTTGAATCGACGCAGGCCATGGCCCGCTACGCGCTGGAGCGGCCCGGCACCTTCGCGCCCGAACGCGCCCGCGCCTTTCGCGAGCGCCAGTTTGCCGCCAACCTGTTCTGCCGGGGCTGGCTGGAGCCTTCCTACTATTACCTTGGCAGCGATTACCGCGGGCAGGGCGGCGATGCCTATACGCTGACCTACATGGCGCAGATGGGCGGCTGGGGCGTGCTCGACTACGCGCTCCACGATGCGCCGGACCCCCACGCGCTGCTGCGTCTTGGGCATGCCTCGACGCTGAGCAGCTGGGCGCTGCTCAACAGCGGGACACCCGAAAGCGACCACGGGTACTGGTATCCGGGCAAGGCCAACGACGGCGCGGCGGGCGGCGGGTTCGAGCCCGCGGCGCTGGGGCAGACCTGGCTCGACCAGCCGCACTGGCACGGGTCCTGGTACTATTCGTGCGAGATCGACCTGGGGTTCTGCGGCGCCTTGCGCGCGGCCGCGACGACCCTTGCCGACGATCCGCTGCTGGGGCGTATCGCCCATTGCGGACGCCTTGAGGAGGCAGGGGGGAGCTTGCGCGTGGTCCCGCGCGACGGGGTGCGCCGCCGTTTCCACGTCCGCCTTCAGGACGCGGCGTTCGATCTGCAGCTGGCACCCGGTGTGCGCTTCGCGCGCGAGGAGGCCATCGAAGTAGTGTCCTCGGGCACGCGGTGCCGTGTCGTGCTCGAACACGCGGCGGGCCCCGCGCGCACCAGCCTGCTCACGCTCGGGCGTGGGCGGGAGCAAAGGCGTGGCCTGCGCATCAATGGGGCGGCGCGCGATGTCGATGCGCGCGGACGGGTCGCGCTGGAGATCGCGCAGGGCACCACGCGCACGGTGGTCGACCTCGCCTTCGCCTGAGCGGCGGGAAATTCGCATTCCGGACAGCGGCGCGCGCAAAGCCTGACAGGAAGGGCCTTTTCGGGCTAGGGCGACCGGTGCGCAGCTTTGCCCCCCTGTTGGAATGAGAAGACCCGCCATGACCCCGCCCTCCACGCCGCTTCCTGTGACACCCAGTTTCCGCCTCGACGGGCGCCGCGCGGTGGTGACGGGGGCAGGCCGCGGGATCGGCCTTGCCGCCGCGGCCGCGCTGGCCGAGGCGGGGGCCGAGGTGACTCTGGTGGCGCGCACCGGACGCGAGATCGAGGCCGCCGCCAGCCAGTTGCGCGAGGCGGGCTACCGGGCCGAGGCGGCCCCGCTCGATGTCTCGGACACGGGCGCGGTGCGCGCCTTCTTCGCCGCGCGCGAACCTTTCCATGTCCTCCTCAACAACGCGGGCACCAACCGCCCCAAGCCGATGTGGGAGGCGAGCGAAGATGATTTCGATGCGGTCATGGACCTCAACGTCCGGGCCGCATTCTTCGTCGCGCAGGCCTGCGTGGAGCGGATGATGGCGACGCGCACCAAGGGCAGCCTCATCCACATGGGCTCGCAGATGGGCCATGTGGGCGGCCCCAACCGCGCGCTCTACTGCGCCAGCAAGTGGGCGCTGGAGGGCATGAACAAGGCCTTCGCGCTGGACCTCGCCGTCCACGGCATCCGCTCCAACACGATTGCCCCGACCTTCATCGAAACCCCTCTTACCAAACCCTATTTCGAGGACCCGGCGTTCAAGGCCAGTGTTCTGGAGAAGATCAAGATCGGCCGCATCGGCGCGCCCGAGGACCTGATGGGCGCGGTGCTGTTCCTGGCGGGCGATGCCTCGGCGATGATGACCGGCACGAGCCTTGTCGTGGATGGTGGCTGGACCGCGGAGTAGCCATAAGTTCAGGCTAAGTATCATCCGATCCCGCGCGTCTAGCAAGGCGCTTGATCGCGATCAAGAACGGGGCTTTCCCGCGCGCCTATCCTCGTTTCCGATCTAACAGGACCGGATAAAGAGGATAGCCCGAATGACCCTAGCACCCGATACCCCGCCGCCGCCGGGCGACAGCGCGCCGATCTTCGGCACGCATCTGTTCGATGGCTGCGCGGCGGCCAAGGGCTACGCGCTCAACGCCATGTGCTTCTCCTTCAACGAGGCGGCCAACCGCGAGGCCTTCCTCGCCGACGAGGACGCCTATTGCCAGCGCTATGGTCTGAGCTCCGAGCAACTCGCCGCGGTGCGCGCGCGCAATGTCCTCGCCATGATCGAGGCGGGCGGCAACATCTACTACCTTGCCAAGCTGGCGGGCATCTTCGGCCTCAACGTGCAGGATGTGGGCGCGCAGCAGACCGGCATGAGCGTGGACGAATTCAAGGCGATGCTGCTCGCGCAGGGTCGCAAGGCCGGGGAGGACTGAGACCATGGCGCGGATCATCGGAGGTTATTTCACCAGCCACGTGCCCGCCATCGGCGGCGCCATCGTGCGCGGCGACCAGGAAGAGCCCTACTGGAAGCCCTTCTTCGACGGCTTCCCGCCCGTGCGCGAATGGCTGGAGGCCGAGCGGCCCGACGTGGCGGTGTGCTTCTACAACGACCACGGCCTCAACTTCTTCCTCGACAAGATGCCGACTTTCGCGGTGGGCGCGGCGCACGAATACCGCAACGAGGACGAGGGCTGGGGCCTGCCGCTGTTCAAGTCCTTCGCGGGCCATCCGGACCTCAGCTGGCACATCATCGAGCAGCTGGTGGGCGATGAGTTCGACGTGACGACCTGCCAGTCGATGCTGGTCGACCACGCGCTCTCGATCCCCTTCGAGCTGGCCTATCCCGACGCGCAGGAATGGCCCCTGAAGCTGGTGCCGATCGCGATCAACACGGTGCAGTATCCGCTGCCTTCGGCCAAGCGCTGTCTCGCGCTCGGCCAGGCCGTCCACCGCGCGCTGGCAAGCTGGCAAGGGGCCGAGAAGATCGTGGTGATCGGTACGGGCGGCCTCTCGCACCAGCTGGACGGCGAGCGTGCGGGCTTCGTCAATCCCGACTACGACCGCTTCTGCATGGACAGCCTGGCCGCCAACCCGGAAGCGATCTGCGTCGACAGCACGAAGGAGATCGTGCGCAAGTCGGGCTCGCAAGGGGTGGAGATCCTCAACTGGATCGCGGCGCGCGGCGCGCTGGGCGCGGCGCCTGCGCGCGAGACGCACCGCAACTACCACATCCCGATCTCGAACACGGCGGCGGCGACGATGCTGCTGGAGACTGCCTGACCGGCGTTCGCATGAGACAAAGGCCAGGAGCCCCGCCGAACCTGTCTATCGGCGGGGCTCTCGTGCGTGCCGGCCTCAGCCGCCTGCGGCCAGGAAGGCACGGAACGGGGCGAGGCCGGGGACGTGGCTGGCGCTCCCGCCATCGCAGACCAGCACTTCGCCCGTCACGTTGCGCGCCGCGTCCGAGGCGAGGAACGCCACCGCCTCGGCAATGTCCTCGGGCGCGCCAAGCCGGTCGCGCAGGGTCTCGGCCTCGACAGCTTCCCGAAGGCCTGCGGGGAAGGCTTCGAGCAGCGAGGGCGTGACCGTCATTCCCGGGGCAACCGCGTTGCAGCGCACGCCATGGACGCCGTGGCTTGCCGCGATGGCGCGCGTCATCTGGATGATCGCGGCCTTCGAGGAGGAATAGGCGGCCTGCACGATGTGGCCCTGCAGGGCGAGGTTGGTGACCGTGTTGACGATGTTGCCCTTGCTCGCGCGCAGGTGCGGCAGCGCGGTGCGGCAGGCGATCATGGTGCCGCGCACGTTGATCGCGAAGGTACGGTCCCAGAACGCGGTGTCCATGCTCTCGACATCGGTATCGGCGAGCGCGACGTCGGGGCCGAGCAGCGCGGCGTTGTTGTGCAGTACGTCGAGGCGCCCGAAGTGCGCGAGCGTTTCCTCGACCATGTTCTCGACCGACTGCGGGTCTTCCAGATCGACCTCGAGGGCATGCGCGCCGGGCAGTTCGCGTGCGAGATCTATCGCACGCGCAAAGGCAATGTCGGCAATGACGACCTTTGCCCCGCGCGCGGTCAGAAGGCGCGCGGTCGCGCCGCCGATCCCGCCCGCGCCGCCGGTGACGATGGCGACCTTCCCGTCCATGCGGATTGCGTCCTGGGCCATAGTTCCTCTCCTCTTCCTCAGGTGTTTTCCCCTGCATAGGGATCGGGGCGGGCTGCGAAAGTCGGTACTTTTTCCACCCCCCTGAGGATCAGGCCCGCGTGATGCGGCGAATCGCGGCCTTGCTCCGGGGCGGAGCGCGAGGCGCCAGCGGGTCTCCCTATCCGCGTGGCGGGTAGCCCTATCCGCTCTTCGAACGCCAAGGTTAACGCGCTTTTGCGCGTGCGCTCTGGCGTGCGTTCGCGGACTTTGCCGCGGCGGCACCTGCAAAAGGTGTGCTAAATTATATCGCTTTAGTTCAGATAGATAGAATGGTCCTGAATCCCCGGCCACCCACAAACATTCGTGGCGTGGACATTTTGGGCGTTCGCCGTCGATCCCGCGGACAAAGCCAAGCAGCTTTCACGAGGGCGCCGCCGCGTTTTCGTCCCCGTCCGGTCACGAGGCCGGGCTCGGGGGAGCTTCCGGGCAGAAGGCATGCATGGGGGCATGCCTTCTGCCGGGGAAACGGGGCGGCCCACCGACAACAACGACGACACCAGGGGGAAGCATGAAGATCAGGACCAGGAACACGCTGCTGGCAAGCGCGATGGCGCTGGCGCCGCTCATGATGGCGAGCGGCGGCACGGCATGGGCGCAGGAAGCGCCGACGGCCGCCGAGGACGAGACCGCGACGCGCACGCCGGGCGTCATTACCGTGACCGCGCGCAAGCGCTCGGAAAGCGCGCTCGATGTGCCCGTGGCGATCAGCGCCTATTCGGGCGAGGACCTCAACGCGCTCAACGTGCAGACGGTCGAGGAACTGACCGCGATCACGCCGGGCATGAATCTCAACAACTCGATTGCCGGCTCGGCGCGTTCGGACCGCAGCCAGACCGCGCTCATCATTCGCGGCATGGCGCCCAGCCGTGGCAACCGGACAAGCTCGACGTTCGTCAACGGTGTTCCCATTTCCGATGGCACGGTGACGGGCATCTTCGATTTCGACCATGTCGAAGTGCTCAAGGGCCCGCAGAGCGCCTACTTCGGCCGCCAGACCTTTGCCGGCGCGATCAACATGGTGACCGCGCAGCCGACCGACTACTTCACCGGCTACGTCAGCGCCCTTGGCGGCTCGCGCGACTACCTGGACCTGCGCGGCGCGGTGGGCGGTCCGATCGTGCCGGGCGTGCTCTCGTTCCGGGCGAGCGGGCGCTATTTCACCCGCGACGGGTCGTGGAAGAACAACGCGATGCCCGGTGAGATGCTGGGCGACCAGTCGACCCGCAGCGGCTCGCTCCAGCTGGATTTCACGCCGACCGACAATCTCTCGGTCAAGCTCTTCGGCATGATCGCGCACGACGATGACGGCGCGGGCGCGACCGGCGTGCTGCTGCCCGAGCAGGCCAACTGCGAGATCGGCGGCAATCCCTTCTTCTGCGGGCAGCTGCCCGACCTCTTACCCGGCCAGCCGAGCGCGAACACCCAGATCACGCCGGGTCTCCAGGAGATGTTCGCCAACTATTCGCCGATCATGTCGCAGGACGAGAACATCGACCACTACGGCATGGTGCGCGACAGCAACCATTTCAGCGCGACGGTCGAATACGTCACCGACAGCGGCATCAGCCTGACCAGCATGACCGGGCTCAACCGCAATTCCTGGACCGTTCTCTATCCCATCACGGGCGTCGCCTCGCCCTATGAAAACACCTTCACGAACGACGAGTTCGCGATGGAGAACACCGACTGGCCCTTCACGATCCAGCACCGCCAGAAGGACTTCTCGCAGGAATTCCGGGTCTCCTCCGATCCCGACGCGCGCCTGCGCTGGATGGCGGGCGGCAGCTACCTGTGGGCCAAGGGCTATGAAGGCTACGCGCAGCTCTACTTCTTCAGCGGGCTGTCCTCGGACTTTTCCTCGACCAGCGAGAACGAGACCTGGGGCGGCTTCTTCGGGCTGTCCTATGACCTGACCGACACCATCACGATCGACCTCGACGGGCGCTACCAGTCCGACACGATCATGAGCCGGGACGGCGCGACCGACGTGATCGGCTACGAGAAGACCTACAATAACTTCCTCCCGCGCATCAGCGTGCAGTACAAGCCCAACCCGGACCTCATGCTCTATGCGACCTATTCGCGCGGCGTGAACCCGGGGCTGGGCATCGACCCGCTGCTTTCGGTCCCCCCCGAGTACGCCGCGGACCTCGAAGCGCAGGGCGTCACCCACGGCGTGAAGCCGGAAATCCTCGACAACTTCGAGGCCGGCTTCAAGGGCAGCCTGTTCAATGGCCGCCTGATCTTTGCCGGCGATGTCTACTACGACATCTGGTCCGACAAGATCACCGAGACGACGCTCCTCATCCCGCGGCCCAACGACACGCCGCTCTATGTCTCGGTCTTCACCAACCAGGGCCGCGTCGACCTCAAGGGGCTCGAGCTGGAGATGACCGCGCGTCCGACCGACGAGCTGACGATGTTCCTGGCTGGCGCGATCAACGACAGCACGATCAAGCGCGGCTCGTGCGCCTTCTGCCAGACGATGACCGGCGACGGCGACGCGACGGGCAACCGCCTGCCGTTCACCTCGAAGTACTCGCTGCAGGGCTGGGCGGAATATGCCGTGCCGGTGCCGTCGATGGGCGACTATTCGGTCTATGGCCGGGGTGAGTTCACCTACAAGTCGGGCGTCTACGCCAGCGAAGGCAACTACGCGAAGACCGACGATGCCGCCGTCGTCAACTTCCGCCTGGGCCTGCGCTCGGACGGTCTCAGCTTCGAGGGCTTTGTCACCAACGCCTTCAACAACAAGACCTATACCAGCGTGCAGCCCAACTGGGAGTTGGCGAACCCGGCGCAGAGCTTTGCCACCTACGACACGATGGTGGTGGGCCTGCCCCAGCTGCGCACCTGGGGCTTGCGCGTCCGCTACGACTTCTGATGCGCGAGGGGAGGGGGCTACGGCTCCCTCCCTGGACTGTCCCACGAAAAACCCCGGCGGTGTGCGAACCGCCGGGGTTTTTCGTGGGCGCTGTCGGGGCGGCCGACCGCGAGCTCAGACCGGGCGGTAGGGGAACGACGTCACAGGCTTTGCGCCCATGCGTTCGAGCGCGTTGATGACGGCGGCGCCTGCCAGCAGCGAGCCCGGCTCGCCAATGCCGGTCGGGGGCTCCTGGCTGTCCACGATGGCCACCTCGATCCGGCGCGGCATGTCGTACATGCCCTGGATCGGGTAGTCGTGGAAGTTCGACTGCACGGCCGCGCCGTTCTCGATTGTCAGTTCGCTGACGAAGGTGTTGGAGAGCGCAAAGGCGATGCCGCCCTCGATCTGCGCGCGCACGATGTCCGGGTTGATGGCAAGGCCCAGGTCCACCGCGCACACGATCCTCTCGATGCGGTAGTCCTCGGGCGTGCCGGAGACTTCGGCGATCTGGGCGATGTGGGTCTCATCGGCGAACTGCACCGCGACGCCCCGGGTGATCCCCTCGGGTGCAGGGCTATCCCAGTCCACCATCGCGGCGGCCCGGCGCAGGACCGCGGCGGTACGGGGGCGCTCGGCAAGGAGGCCAAGTCGCAAGGCGACCGGATCGGTCTTCGCCGCGCGGGCAAGGCGCTCGAGGAAGATCTCCTTGGTGGGTGCGGTATGGTTGTTGGCGATGCCCCGGTAGGTCTCCACCGGGATGTCGAGATCGGCGCGCCACCAGTCGAGGCGGCCCGCCGGAAAATCGTACTGCGCAAAGGCATTGCCCAGGATCACGCTGAAACGATGGACCTCGGGGGCGATCTTGAGGAGATGCGGAAACACGCCTTCGCCCCCGATGCCATGCTCGATGGCAGTGGGGCGCCCCGTGGCATCGAGCGCGGCGCGCAGGCGGTGAAGCGCTTGCGGGCGGTAGCGCATGGCGGCCATCTCGTCCTCGCGCGTGCGCATCAGCTTGATCGGCCAGTGCCCCTGCGTCGCCTTGAGGACCTGCGCCAGTTCGCGGATCCAGTCCGAATCCGCGGCCGCGCGCCGCCCGAAGCTGCCGCCTGCGGCAATCGTCTCGAGATGGACCTTCTCGGTGGGCAGGCCCAGGATCTCGGCGGCGGCCTGCTGGTTGATCGTCTGCGACTGGAAACCGGCGCGCAGGTAACATTCCCCGTCTTCGATCCGCCCCATCGAGGTCAGCGGCTCCATCGGCGCGTGGGCGAGGGAGGGGAAGGTGAACTCCGCTTCGAGAACCTGCGCGGCCTTGGCAAAGGCTGCCGCACTGTCGCCGCGCTCCTCGCTGAACTCGGGCTCGGCGCTGTCCATCGCCTCGGAGAGGGTGTCGAGGTAGCCTTGCGAACTGGTGGTGCTGGCCGCGCTTTCGTCCCAGGTGATGTCGAGCGCGTCGCGCGCCTTCATCGCCTGCCAGGTGCCATCCGCGACAACGGCAAGGCTGCCTGGAATTTCAACGACCGCGCGCACTCCGGCCATGGCCATCGCGGCGCTGGCATCGAAGCGCGCGATGCGCGCGCCAAGGCGCGGCGGGCGGGCCAGCAGCGCAACCTTGAGGCCGGGCCAGCCCCCGTCGATGGCGTAGAGCTGGCGCCCGGTCGACTTGGCGCGCGCATCGAGCGCACCCAGCCCGCGCTGGCCGACGAGGCTGTAGGCGTCGCGCGGCTTGGGGCTGGCCTCGGGCACGTCCTGGGCTCCGGCCTCGGCGGCGAGTTCGCCGAAATGGGCGCTGCGCTCTCCAGAGCGAACCACGCCTTGTGCGACCGTGATGTCGGCTGCGGGAACCTGCCAGCGCGCGGCGGCGGCGGCAACCAGCATGGCGCGCGCGTTCGCCCCGGCTTCGCGCAGCTGCAGCCAGCTTTGTGCGATCGAGGTGGAGCCGCCGGTGGTCTGCGCGCCGTAGTCGAGGTGGACATAGTCGGGGAGACGTGCGGGCGCGCCTTCCACGCGGACCTGCTCCCAGTTGGCATCGAGTTCCTCGGCAAGGATCGTGGCGAGCCCCGTCCAGATGCCCTGCCCCATGTCGAGGTGCTTGGCAAAGACGGTGACGGTGCCCTGTGCATCGATGCTCAGGAACGGGCTGGCCAGGTGGGGGGCGTCCGCTGCGCGCCTTGTCGGGGTGTCCGTCGCGGCGCCCCGGGCCAGCTTCGGGGCCATGATGCCGAGCACCAGGGCCGTGGCCGAGAGCGAGACGAACCGGCGGCGATCCAAGCCACCGGAGGCTCGGGGCAAGGAGGTGTCCGGTTCGTGTCGCATCAGGTGAGGAACTCCGTCAGGGTCTTCGTCCAGGCTTCGGGCTGCTGGTCGATGATATCGACGCCGCCGCCCTCCAATTCGGCGTAGGCCATGTCCGGGCGCAGGGCGCGGGCGCGCTGGGCGTGTGCGTAGATCTGGTCGCCGGTGTTGGTGAGGATCAGCGTGGGGCAGGCAAGGCGCGGCAGGCTGTCCTCGTGGCGGTACTGGAAGCCGGCGTTGTGCCCGTACCAGAACGGCGAGGGGGCCCCCAGAGCCTGAAGGACGTAGCTGTTGACGGTCTCGAGAGGAAGGCTGCCTGCCACGAGGCGTTCGCGGATCGCGGTGAACTCGGCGAAATGCTGGCCGCCGGGCTTGGGGACGATTTCCTTTTCGCGCAGATGCTTGTCGGCGAAGAAGGCGCTGCGCTCGGCGTCGGTCAGCGGCATCGGGCCGTTGAGGACCAGGCGCTGGACCCGTTCGGGCAGGGCCAGCGCCACTTCGGTCGCGACCATCGCGCCGGTGTGGTGCCCGGCCATGTCGAAGCGCTCGAGCCCGAGCGCGTCGATGGCTGCGACGATGCTGGCCGCAAGGTCCTCGACGCGCGGCGGGAAGGGCGGGCAGTCCGAGTTGCCAAAGCCGGGCAGGTCGATGCCGATGGCATCGAAGCCCGCCTCGGCGAGGAGGCCATAGACCGCTGTGAACTGGCGGCTGTCCATCGCCGCCTGGTGCACCAGCACGAGCGGGCGGCCCGTGCCGGTACGGCGGTAGTGGATCTGCCCGAAGGGGCCGTCGACATAGCCCCGGCGCGGAGGGCTGGCGGTGCTGCCCGCAGCCATCAGGCGAGCAGCGTCTGGCCGAGCTTGCGCCCGAAGGTGACCGCGCTCGAGACGATGGCGCCGCTCAGGAACGAGTGGCCGAGGAAACCAATGCCGATGGCCTCGCCCGCAGCGTAGAGGCCCTCAATGGCCTCGCCGTTCGCGCCGGTGACGCGCAGGTCATGGTCGACCTGGATGCCCGGGTAGCAGGTGATCGAATAGCCGTAGTGGCGCACCGCGTAGAACGGGCCATTTGCGATCGGGGCGGGCAGGTGCTGGCGCTTGAACATGTCCGAGCCGACCTTCTGGCCGCGGTTGTAGGTGTCGATGGTCTGGGTGAAGGTGCCGACGGGCAGCTTGCAGCGCGTGGCGAGTTCTTCCAGGCTATCGGCGCGCACGTAGTCTTCGTCAAAGCCTTCGAAGAGCTGTTCGAGCTTTTCCGGTTCCCACTTGAAGAGCGGCGGTGCCTCACTGCGGATGGCCTCGTCGTAGATCACCCAGAACGACCAGTCGGACTGGCGCATGATGGCGCGTTCGCGCGAATCGATGATGGGCTCGTCCTCGGGCATGAAGCGCTCGCCCTCGGCGTTGACGTAGACTTCCCAGGGCTGGCGCACGCTGGGCACGATCACCGTGTGGACCCAGGCGGCCGCCGGAGCGCCGAGGTCGCGCGTGCCGCCAAAGGACGGGAGCAGGGTGTCCTCGAACCAGCTCGTGCCGCCCGCCTTGCGCGCCAGCTTGAGGCCGTCGCCGACCACGGTGTCGATGTGGTAGCGCAGCGGCACCACGCCGTGGATCTCCTGCCACAGCTCCTTGCTGCCGCCAAAGCCGCCGGTGGTGAGCACCACGGCCCTGGCTTTGAGGCGAATTTCCTCGCCCTTGTGAGTGGCGACAACGCCCCTGGCGACGCCGTCCTCGACGATCACGTCCTCGACCCGGGTTTCGAGGAAGAGTTCCAGGTTCCCGGCCGCAATGGCGGGCGCAATCGCGTTGCGGTAGGCCCTGATGAGCGAGAAGCCCTGCTCGGTGCTGCGGTAGGTGCGCGGCGTCGTGTAGAGATCATGCTCGGGCGCGAAGACGGGCTCGAAGGGGGTGCAGGTCCAGCCCGATTCCAGCAGCCAGTCGATGGCTTCGGGCGCGCGCTCGATCCAGTCGCGCAGCAGCACGTGGTCGCCCGTGCCGTGGTTGATGCGCATGGCGTCGGCAAAGTGGGTGTCGGCATCGTCGGCCACGCCCGCGGCGCGCTGCATCGCCGTGCCCGCCGCGCTGATCGAGCCGCCCGAGAGGACCAGCGTGCCGCCGATGTCATCCGCAGCCTCCACCAGCGCGACCTTGAGCCCGCGCGCGGCGGCCGCGGCCGCTGCAGGAACGCCGGCCGTGCCTGCCCCGACCACGATGATATCGAACCCGTCCGTCATGTTGTCTCCGCTTCTCGAGCCTGGATCTGGTGCCTTGTTGGCTTGGAGCAAAGACTGACGTGGCCGGTGCCCGGCGGCGAGCCGTGAGACCTCGATGATCGCGCCGCGAACATTTTTTCGTCCGGGTCCTCGGCCCGGCCCGGATGGAAGTGGGGCGGGAGGGAGCCGATCAGGCGGCGCCTGCGGGCACGCTGCGACCCATGTCCTCGCCAATGCGCCGCGCGGTCTGGAGCACCGGGTCGAGGTACTTGGCCAGCGCATCCTCGAGTGTCATGGCCGTGGCGAAGAACACCAGCGTCAGCGTGCCGAGCAGGTTCTCGCCCTCGAAGATGGGCACCGCGAAGGAGGATGTGCGCCCCGGATTGGCCGAATAGGCGGTGCGCGAGATCGCGACATAGCCCTGCTTGCGGATCTTCTCGGCCTCGCCGCTGCTCTCGAAGACGCGCAGCATCTGCACGTCGCCTTCCGAGCCGGTCGCTTCCACGTGGCGGATCAGCGAGGCGCGCGAATCGGGCGTGGCGTGCGCCAGATAGGCCCGCCCCGAGGCCGACTGGATCAGCGGCACCTGCCAGCCGGGGTAATAGTGGTTGAAGGTCAGCGGGGTCTGGGTGCTGGTGGAATCGCGCACGACCATCATGTTGCCCATGCGGGTGACCACGCTGATCGGCCAGTGGACGATGCCGGTCAGTGCCTCGATGTGCGGGCGCGCGGCGGTGACGAGCGCGTCGTGGCCCTGGAAGCCGTAGGACAGCGCCTGGACGAGCGGGGTCGGGCGGTAGCGCTTGCGCGAGGGTTCGCGCTCCACCACGCCCTCCTCCACGAGCGCGCGCACGAGCCGCAGCACGGTGGGATAGGGCAGGTCCACCGCTCGTTGGATCTCGGAGAGACTGGGCGAGCCCTTCAGATTGATGACGCGCAGGATTTCCAGCGCGCGTCCAATCACGCGTATCGATGAATCGGCGGTCAATAGCTTCTCGGTTTTCAGGTTTTATTGTTCTGGAATGGAGGACATCTTGTCGTGTTTCGGGCGAGACATGCAAGCCGAATTGTTCATTTCACGAACATCGCATTCCCCGAAGCTGGCATCACGCAGGCCCGGCCCGCATCCCCGGGGCTCGAAAAGCGAGATACGCCACGACAGGGGATGTGCGTGCGGGCGACCGAAGTTCTGATGGCCGACGTCTTCGCGCGGATCGTGCCCGGTACGCCCGTGGTGACGACCTTCCGCAAGATCTACCGCGGGCACCAGCGTGTCGTCTCGCTCTTCGACCGCCAGCGCCGCGGGATCACCAAGGCCTTCATGGAGCACGCTCCGGGAGAGGCCCACGCCGCCCGCCTCGCACGCATGGCCGGGATCGCCAACGATCCGGGCAGGCGCCGCGAATACCTTCTGAAACAGGCCATGGTCCAAAGTCTGGCCGACGCGGAGAAAATTGCATGAGCATCGATACTGTACCCGGACGCGTGAACCGCGACCAGCTGGGCTTCCGCCGCAAGTTCGGCGTCCTGGGCCCTTCGACCAACACCAGCGTCCAGCCCGATTTCGACGACCTGCGCGTGCCCGGGGTCACCAACCACTACAGCCGCATCGTCGTCGACAACGCCAAGGCGGTCTCCAACGAGACCTTCATGGCGGGCGCCTGGGAGATCAGCGATAACACCGTGGACGCGGTCAAGGGCGTGCTCACCTGCGCACCCGACTACCTCGTCATGGGCATGTCGGCGGTGACCTTCTTCGGCGGCGCGGAAGGGGCCGACACGTGGCGCCGCAACGTCGAGGAGATTTCGGGGCTGGGCGTTTCGACCGGCGCGGATTCGGTCGTCGCCGCGCTCAAGGCCTATGGGCCGGGGATCAGGAAGGTCGCGTTCTTCTCGCCCTACTTCCCGACCGCCAATGCCGAAGTGAAGAACTTCCTGGCCGACCACGGCTACGAGACGGTGCGCGACATCGCGCTGCAGTGCCCGTCCTGGCTCGCCATCGCCGAAGTCGAGGAGCGCCGCACCATCGACACCTTCAAGGCGCTCGACGGCGATGACGTGGACGCGCTGATCCAGGTGGGCACCAACATCTCGGGCATCCGCGCGGCGGCGGCGGCCGAGCTGTACCTGGGCAAGCCGGTCATCGCGATCAACACCGCAACCTACTGGCACGCGCTGCGCGCCAATGGCATCCAGGACCGCCTGATGGGCTTTGGCCGCCTGATGAGCGAATTCTGATCGCCCTCGGCGAGGCCCTGCGCGGGAGGCATAGTCGTGCCGCCTGTGCAGGGCCTCGCCGCACCTGCCTTGTTTCTTTCCCGCTAGACGTCGAGACCTTCGAGCCATGACCACGACCGCCACCAGCTGGCTCTGTTGCAAAAATCGTGAAGCTTGAGCATGCTTGGCGGAGATTGGACGGACGGAACGATGACGGATTTCAAGTGGCGCCATTTCCAGGGTGATGTGATCCTGTGGGCGGTGCGCTGGTATTGTCGCTATCCGATCAGCTATCGCGACCTTGAGGAAATGCTGGCGGAACGCGGCATTTCGGTCGACCATACGACGATCTATCGCTGGGTCCAGTGCTACGCCCCGGAGATGGAGAAGCGGCTGCGCTGGTTCTGGCGGCGTGGCTTTGATCCGAGCTGGCGCCTGGATGAAACCTACGTCAAGGTGCGGGGCAAGTGGACCTACCTGTACCGGGCAGTCGACAAGCGGGGCGACACGATCGATTTCTACCTGTCGCCGACCCGCAGCGCCAAGGCAGCGAAGCGGTTCCTGGACAAGGCCCTGCGAGGCCTGAAGCACTGGGAAAAGCCTGCCACGCTCAATACCGACAAAGCGCCGAGCTATGGTGCAGCGATCACCGAATTGAAGCGCGAAGGAAAGCTGGACCGGGAGACGGCCCACCGGCAGGTGAAGTATCTCAATAACGTGATCGAGGCCGATCACGGAAAGCTCAAGATACTGATCAAGCCGGTGCGCGGTTTCAAATCGATCCCCACGGCCTATGCCACGATCAAGGGATTCGAAGTCATGCGAGCCCTGCGCAAAGGACAGGCTCGCCCCTGGTGCCTGCAGCCCGGCATCAGGGGCGAGGTGCGCCTTGTGGAGAGAGCTTTTGGCATTGGGCCCTCGGCGCTGACGGAGGCCATGGGCATGCTCAACCACCATTTCGCAGCAGCCGCCTGATCGGCGCAGAGCGACAGCCTACCTCTGACTGCCGCCAATCTTTGCAACAGAGCCATCCTGCTCGTCGTGGATGGCTACGACGTCTTCATCTACGGCGCGGTCCTGCCGCGCCTGATGGACGAATGGGGCCTCAGCCCGACCGAGGCGGGCTCGCTCGCCAGCTGGGCGCTGTTCGGCATGATGGGCGGCGCGCTCGTCTTCGGGCCGCTCGGCGACCGCATCGGGCGCAAGACCTGCATCACCTTGTGCTTCACCCTGTTCAGCGCCTCCACCTTCCTCAACGGCTTCGTGACGACCCCGCTCACCTTCGGGCTGCTGCGTTTTGCCGCCGGCCTTGGCTGCGGCGGCCTCATGCCCAACGCGGTTGCGCTCACCAACGAATATGCCCCCAAGCGCATCCGCTCCACGCTCGTCGCGCTCATGTTCAGCGGCTATGCGGTGGGCGGCATGGTCGCGGCCGGGCTCGCCATCTACCTCCTGCCCGCCTTCGGCTGGCCCTCGATGTTCTTCGCTGCCGCGGTGCCGCTCGTCTGCCTGCCGCTGATCCTGAAGGCGCTGCCTGAATCCATCGGCTTCCTCATCCGCAAGGGCGAAATCGAGACCGCCCGCGCGCACCTGCGCCAGCTGGCGCCCGAGGCCAACCTGCCCGCCGACGCCCCGCTCGAATACCACGAGGCCAAGGGCGCTTCGACCTCGGTTGGCGAACTGTTCCGCCAGGGCCGCGCGCTGGGCACCTTCGCGATGTGGCTGTCGTTCTTCTGCTGCCTCCTCATGGTCTACGGGCTCAGCTCCTGGCTGCCCAAGCTCATGGTCAGCGCGGGCTATTCGCTGGGCTCCAGCCTCTCCTTCCTCCTCGCGCTCAGCTTCGGGGGCATGTTCGGGGCGATCTCGGGCGGACGCCTTGCCGACCGCTTCGGCCTGCCGCGCGTGGTCATGGCCTACTTCGCGCTCGGCTCGGCCTGCCTCATGCTTCTGGGCCTCAACAGCCCGATGCCCGTCCTCTACCTGCTGATCTTCATCGCGGGCGCAGGCACCACCGGCACGCAGATCCTGCTCTACGCCTGCGTCGCGGAGTTCTACACCCTCTCGGTCCGCTCGACGGGCCTGGGCTGGGCGTCGGGCATGGGCCGCGTGGGCGCCATTGTCGGGCCCATGCTGGGCGGCATTCTCCTCTCCGCGCAGCTGCCGATGGGCTGGAACTTCGTCGCCTTCGCCGTGCCGGGCTTCATCTCGGTGGCCGCAACCGCGCTCTTCACCCTGAGCCTGCGCCGCCAGGCGGCGGCAACGGTGGCCGCCACCACGGCCAGCCCCGCCCCTAATACCCCCGAACGCGCGCTCACTGCCTGAGCCCGCCCAAGGAGAATTCCATGCCCCTTCGGCATCTTACCTGGCTGCCGACGATTCTCGCCGGGATCATCGCCACCACCATTTCCTACGCGGGACCGCTGGTCATCGTGTTCCAGGCCTCTGCAGGCCTGGAACAACCGCTGGTGGCCTCCTGGGTCTGGGCGATCTCGATCGGCAGCGGGGTGCTGGGCATCGTGCTCAGCCTGCGCTGGAAGGTGCCGATCGTCATCGCCTGGTCGGCGCCCGGCTCCGCTCTCCTGGTCACCATGCTGCCCCAGACCGACTTTGCGACCGCCATCGGCGCCTATATCGTCGCCAATGTCGCGGTCTTCCTGGTCGGCATCTCGGGCGCCTTCGACCAGCTTACCCGCCGCCTGCCCCCCGCGATCACTGCGGCCATGCTGGCGGGCATCCTGTTCCGTTTCGTGATCGACATGGTCGGCACCCTGCCCGAGGCCCCCCTGACGGTGGTGGCAATGATGGGCGCCTTCTTTGCCGGGCGCGTCGTCTCGCCGCGTTATGCCGTCGTGGCCGTGCTGGTGGTGGGCGTGACCCTGTGCGCGCTCACCGGTTCGCTTTCGGGCACCATTGCAACGCCCAGTCTCACCCTGCCGGTCTGGACGACGCCCCGTT
The DNA here is from genome assembly GCF_018417475.1 of Novosphingobium decolorationis. Taxonomy (NCBI): domain Bacteria; kingdom Pseudomonadati; phylum Pseudomonadota; class Alphaproteobacteria; order Sphingomonadales; family Sphingomonadaceae; genus Novosphingobium; species Novosphingobium decolorationis. The sequence goes on along the minus strand of NZ_CP054856.1, from coordinate 2,049,617 downwards.
TCGACCTTGCCGCAGCCGCCAACATCGCGGTGCCGCTGGCCGTGGTTGCGCTGACCGGCCAGTTCCTGCCCGGGATCGCGGTCCTGCGCACCGCCGGTTTCGAGCATCCCCCCGCGCGCCCGCTGATTTCGGCAAGCGCGATCACCTCGGTCGTGCTCGCGCCCTTCGGGTGCCACGGCCTCAACCTTGCCGCGCTCACCGCCGCGATCTGCCTGGGCGAAGAGGCGCATCCCGAAAAGGAAAAGCGCTACGTCGCCGGGGTCGCGGGCGGGGTGACCTACCTTGTCTTCGGCGCCTTCGCCTCGACCGTGCTCGCGCTCTTTGCGCTGCTGCCCGAATTCCTCATCGCCGCGCTGGCAGGCCTTGCCCTCTTCCCCGTTGTCGCCGGATCGCTGAGCGCGGCGCTGAAAGCCGAGGACGGGCGCGACGGCGCGCTCGTTACTTTCGCGGTTTCGGCCTCGGGGCTCACGCTGTTCGGTCTGGGCGCGGCGCTGTGGGGCCTCGTCTTCGGGATCGCGGTCCACCTGCTTCAGACCTTCGCCCTTCACCGCCGCCCCCCGGCACCCACCGCGCCCCGGCCTTCAAAAGACAGGACCGCGCGCCAACCCGGATAACCGGGACGAGACCTTTCGGGAGAGTTCAAGATGATCGCATTCATGGCACCGCTGGTGCTTGCCAGTGGAGCTGCGTCGGCTGCGCCCGCGCCTCAGGAGCAGGCGCAAGAGCAGGAACCACGCCAGCCCGTTCCCATCCCCGCGCCGCTGCCGATCCCGCAGGACAAGGCGTCCGCCGATACCACCCAGCTGCCGCAGGGGGCGTGGGCCCCCATCGTCACCTGGGACGGACGCGTTCTGCAGGAGCCCGACCCGGCCTTCCACCCGATCAACCACGAGGAAAACTACGCCAGTTTCCGGGACGTGCGCGATGCGAACCTGTGGACCAAACTGAAGTACATCCCCATCGCGCCCGACGTCTACGGCACGCTGGGCGGCGAACTGCGCCTGCGCGGCGAACTGCGCCCGGGCGAGCGTTTCGGAGCGGGTCCCCAGGACGATGACGGCAATTTCCAGATCCGCGCGCGCCTCTGGGGCGATGTCCATATCGGGCGGCAGGACAGCGCCTCGCTGCGCGCCTTTGTCGATATCGAGCACGCCACCACCTCCGGCCTCGAGTCCGTCGAGGCGACCATCGACGAGGGCCGCGCCGACTTCAACCAGGCTTTCCTAGAAGCGCGCGTGCCGATCGGTTCGGGCGAGATCAAGGCCCGCGTCGGGCGTCAGGAAGTGGGCCTTGGCGGCTATACCGTGTTCGACATGCGCGAGGGCGCCAACACCCGCCGCTCGCTCGACCTGGTGCGCGTGATCGGCAAGGCGGGCCGCATCGACGGGGGCTTCATGATCGGCCACCCGGTGACCGAGCGCAAGGGCTCCTTCGATGATGCCACCAACACCGACTATGACCTGTGGGGTCTCAACGCGGGCTACGGCTTTGGCAAGGGCGCGCACTCGGGCCGCGTGGAAGCGATCTACGTCGCGACCGACGCGCTGCGCGGGTTCGACAGCGTGGACCCGGCTGCGCGCGACGAACGCCGCACGCTTTCGCTGCGCCTGGCCGGGATCGACGGCCGCTGGAACTACAGCCTCGAAGGCATCCGCCAGTGGGGCACCAACGGCCCGCGCGACATCGACGCGTACTATCTGACCGCGCAGGGCTCCTACTCGTTCAAGGCGCCGTGGAAGCCGCAGCTGGGCCTGCGCTTTGACCTCGGTTCGGGCGACAAGGACCCCAACGACGGGAAGCTGGGCACCTATGGCCCGCTGTTCCCGCGCCCGCTGACCTACAACGGCGACCTTGGCCCCCACAACCTCACCATCCTCCAGCCCTCGCTCGGCCTCGCCCCCGCCCAGGGGCTGTCGCTCAATCTCTCGATGGCCGGGCTCTGGCGCACCTCGGTGCACGATGCGGTCTATTCGCTGGGCGGCGCGGTGATCCGCAGCGGCGATTCGAGCGACGCGCGCTACTTCGCGACGCGCTATTCGGTCTCGGGCCGCTATGCCCTCAATCCGTTCACCACCATCGGTTTCTACACCAATTACAGTGACCTGGCCGACGCCTTCAAACCGGGGCGCGACCTCTTCTACGGCGCGACCTACGTGACCTTCCGCTTCTGATCCCGCTCTCCCGGCGTGCGAAGAAACGCAGTTCGTCGCACGCCGGGAACCGCACGGGACGAGCCGGGCACGAAGCGCGGCAAGGCGTGGAACGCCTGTCTGGCCCCAAGATACAACATCACCTAGACGCGCCCCGGGTTCGCAAATTCAAGGGTCGTTCATGAAATTCCTGACGGGGGCACTGCGCCGCACATTCTCGCCGGCGCCGCGCAAGGCGGGTGCAAAAGTTGTCTCGGGCCGCCTCGCACAGGCCCTGTCCGCGCTGCTGGGAACCGCCCTTGCCCTGACCGCGCTTCCGGCCTCGGCCCACGTCCTGCAGTGCGTACCCTATGCCCGCGAGCAATCGGGCATTTCGATCCACGGCGATGCGCGCACCTGGTGGAAGCAGGCCGCAGACACCTACGCACGCGGCGGTGAGCCCGAAGTCGGCGCGGTCATGGCCATGGCCCCCTCGCACGACATGCCGTTGGGCCATGTCGCGGTGGTGTCCAAGGTCGTCGACACGCGCCATGTCCTTCTCAACCACGCCAACTGGTCGCGCCCGGGCATGATCGAGCGCGGGGTCCTCGCCGAAGACGTGTCGGACGCGGGCGACTGGAGCGAAGTGCGCATCTGGTTCGCCCCCATCGGCGCGCTCGGCTCGCGCCACAACCCGGTCTACGGTTTCATCTACCCCGAGGCTCCGCACGCCGAAGCCGCCCCGGCGCTCGAACTTGCCAGCGCCGACACGGCGACCAGGGTGGGCACCGCCACGATGTAATTCGCGCAAGAGCCCTTGCCATCTTGCCCATGAGGATGCGGCACAAGGCTCTTGCATTTACCATGTGACAACATCACATGGCGGCGATGTCCGGTTCCCCTACACTCTCGCTCCTCCTCGTTGGCCTGGCGACGGCGTTCGCCACGTATGCGGGCGGAGTGATTACCCTGCGCCTCGTGCGAAAAAGCACGCTGATCTTCGGCGTGACCAGCGGTTTCGTGCTGGGGCTGGCCCTCTTCGACCTCCTGCCCGAGGCGCTTCACGGCCAGACCGGGCCGGGCGCGACGGCCAGTGTCCTTGTCATGGCGCTGATCGGCCTTGGCGCAGGCCTGCTGCTGCATCACCTGCCCGAAACCGCGGCCCCCAAGGGAAGCGCGGGGCGCATCGCACTCCTCGCGCACAGCCTGCTCGACGGGGTAGGGATCGGCCTTGCCTTCCAGATCTCGCCGACGACAGGCTGGATCGTGGCCGCCGCCGTGCTCACGCACGATCTCGCCGACGGGGCCAACATGGCGGGTCTCAGCCTGGCCCATGGCCATGCGCACACCGCGCCGCGCTGGCTGCTTGCCAACTCGCTCGCCCCGCTTCTGGGCATTGGGCTGGGCCAGCTCCTGCCGATGGGCGAGGCGCATTTCGCGCTGCTCCTCGCGCTGTTTGCGGGCAGCTTCCTCTATATCGGCCTGTTCGAGCTGTGGCCGCGCAGCGCGGCGGGCGAAGGCCGGCTCAGGACGGCCGTGGCCAGCGGCGCGGGGCTGGCCTTCATGGGCACCGTGATCACGCTCGCGCACGGCTGACGCAGACACTCGCGTCTTCTCCTGACGGCCATTTGCCTGCTCGCGCCTGTCCTGACTGCATGCGCCGCGCTACCCCGAACCTAGCCCGGTACACCCGGGACCAGACCGGCTAGGAGAACCTGCACATGTCCTCGAATTCCCCCGCTTCGCCCGTGCGCCGTGGCTTCGTCGACGTGCCGTTCGGCCAGGTCCATTACCGCGAAGTGCAAGGCACGGGCCGCCCGCTCGTCCTCCTTCACGCCTCGCCGGGAAGTTCGCGCCAGCTGGTGCCCCTGATCGAGCAGCTGGCGAGCGGGCGCCGCGTAATCGCGCCGGACACCGCCGGGTTCGGAGACAGCTCGCCCCACCCGCTGGCGGCTCCCGATGCGCGCGATTTCGCCGCGACCACGCTGGCCGCGCTCGACGCGCTGGGGCTGGAGGAGTTCGACCTCTATGGCTCGCACACCGGGGCGTGCATCGCCGCCGAGATCGCCATCGCCCAGCCCGGGCGCGTCGCCCATCTCGTGCTGGACGGAGTGGGCCTGTTCGAAGGCGCGTTCCTCGAAAGCCTGATGGCCAACTACGCGCCCGCCTTCACGCCCGATCTGGACGGCGCGTACTTGTCGCGCGCGTTCCAGTTCCTGCGCGACCAGTGCAGCTTCTGGCCCTGGTACAACCGCACGCGCGAAGGGCGCCGCGAGGCCGGGATCATGCCCGCGCCCGCGCTCCACGCCTGGCTGCTGGAACTGCTGAAGGCGAACGAGACCTACCCGCTGGGCTACCACGCCGCCTTCACCTGGCCCGTGCGCGAGCGTCTGCCGATGGTGCCCGTGCCCACGCTGATGATGGCGGCCAGCGACGATCCGCTTGCCGCCAACACCGCCGAGCTGGCCCCCACCCTCTCCGGCGCACGCTATGAAAGCCTGCCTGCCGCCTCCGACCCCGCCTTTGCCGCAAGGCGCAAGGCGGTGGTCGAAAGCTTCCTTGGCTAGGACGTCGGCTCGGGCGCGGGGGCGTGGTCGCGGCCCAGCGCCTGCAACCGCTCGCGCACCTGCGTTTCGACCGCGATCATCGCCGCAAAGCCTGCAGGCGGCGCATCGCCAAAGGCGTTGGAAGGCCAGAGCGTGAGCGCGCTGCGGTCCTCCTCGATCTGGGGCAGCATTCCGGCAAGAAGGTTGCCCGCCGGTTGGCTGCGCGCACGGCGCAAGGCCTCGATGTCGATGGTCGAGAGGTGGAATTCCTCGCTCACGGCCGCGCCGATGGGACGTCCTTCATAATCCCAGGCCTGCGAGGCCAGCTCCCCTTGCGCAATGTTTGCCATGCCAAAGTAGACTGCGTTCTCGAAGGCGCGCACCGGACGGCAGAGCTCTGCGCCCGGACGGTTGAGGTAGTCGATCCCCTGCATCGCGGCGACCGGATTGAGGATCACTTCTGCACCTTTCAGCGCCATGGCGCGGATCGGTTCGGGCCAGTGCGGCTCGGCCCCGATGGTGACGCCCAGCCCGCCAATCGGCGTGTCGAGGACGGGGAGGAACGCCGCGTGCCCGAAGGTCTCGACGAAACGGTCGTAGACGTCGACCGGGCTGGTGCGCAGCGAGAGCGAGTAGTTCTTGCGGTAGGCCAGATCAATCTCGCCCTCGGGCGTCAGCACCGCAACCGAGAAGAAGTAGCGGCCCGGAAAGGCCGCGTGCTTCTCGGCAATCTGCACGGCGGCATAGACGCCTGCCTTGCGCGCGGCCTCGCCCAGCCGCTCCATTTCCGGTCCCGGAAAGGTGACCGCCGCGCCCAGCCAGGCCTCGGGGCCAAGCGGGGTGTAGCCGGTCATCGCGAACTGGGGAAAGACGACCAGGCGCGCGCCGTGCTCGCCCGCCGCGCGCGCAATGGCGTCGCAGGCGATGGCGATGTTGGCGTCGAGCGCGCCGTCGAGCGGCATGCCGTCCGCGCCAAAGACACTGCCCGTCGCCGGACGGCACAGCGCCATGATGTAGGGAGCGATGCCGCTCATGCCAGCGCCGCCTTGGCCGCGGCCATCTGTGCCTTCAATTCGGGTACGAGTTCGCGCCCGATGAGCGCAGCGTCGGTGTCCTGTTCGGGGCTGCGCAGAAGGAAGCGGGTAATGCCAAGGCGGCGGTATTCCATCAGGCTGTCGGCGACCTGCTGCGGCGTTCCGACCAGAACCGAATTGTTGCCGCGCCCCTTGAAGGCCTTGTTGAGCCCGGTCCACAGGCAGCGGTCGAGGCGGTCCCCCTCCTTGGACTGCGCCAGCATGCGC